>JBEEHG010000012.1:0-100293 GCA_041167265.1 Verrucomicrobiota bacterium
CGCAGACGGCGAGGGACCTCCCAGTCGCGGCTAACGTCACTCTCGATACGCTTCCGCGACGCTCGCAGCGCACGTCGTCGAACATGTCTTTCCTCCTGTGGGTGAGGTCTGACCAATCGTGAGGTCCCTCGCCGTCTGCGCGGCTCGGGATGACGCGCGTTTTTGGCTGCGACCTTTTTCGGTATCGCGCACGTATAGGTTGGATGCCTTCGAAGAAACTCCGTGCGGAAAAAAAGAAAATCGACGAGATCGAGATCGCGCCCGATCCCGTTGAGGTCGCGGAAGAAGCGGGGCTCCGTTACGTCAGCGACGATGCGCCGGGCTACACCCGCAAAGCCAAAGGCGACGATTTCGAATACTTCGACACGGCAGGAAAGAAAATCCGCGACGAAACGCGTTTGCTCCGGATCAAGCGAATCGGCGTTCCGCCAGCCTACACCAGGGTCTGGATTTGCCCGTCGCCGAACGGCCACATCCAGGCGACGGGCCGCGACGCGCGCGGCCGGAAACAGTATCGCTATCACGAGCGCTGGCGCGAAGTGCGCGACGAAAATAAATACGAGCGCATGCTGGTGTTTGGGAAAGCGCTCCCGAAAATCCGGCGCCGCGTCAACCGCGACCTGAAGCGCCGCGGGTTGCCGCGCGAGAAAGTGCTGGCCACCGTGGTCCAGCTCCTGGAGCGCACTTTCATTCGCATTGGCAACGAGGAATACGCCAGGGAAAACAAATCGTTTGGCCTGACGACGCTGCGGAATCACCACGTGGATGTGACCGCGACGAAGTTGAAGTTCACTTTTCGCGGGAAGAGCGGCAAGGACCACGAAGTGGACGTGACCGACCGGCGCCTGGCGAAAATCATCTGCCAGCTCCAGGACCTTCCGGGACAGGAAGTGTTTCAATATCTCAATGAAAGCGGCGAGCGGCGAAAGGTAACGTCGGAGGACGTGAACGAGTACCTGCGGGAAATTACCCGCGAGGATTTCACGGCCAAAGATTTCCGGACCTGGGCCGGCACCGTCCTGGCGGCGATGGCCTTGAACGCCCAGGAGGCGTTTGAAAACAAGACGCAGGCGAAGAAAAATATTAAGGACGCCATCTCCGCGGTGGCGAAAATTCTCGGCAACACCCCGGCCGTTTGCCGGAAATGTTATGTCCATCCCGCGGTCCTCGAAAATTATCTCGACGGCGCGATGATCGAAGGGCTCAAGGAAAAGACCGCGGAAGCACTGGAACGGAAGCGGGGCGATTTACGATCGGAAGAAGCGGCGGTGATGAGTTTTTTGCAGGCGCGGCTGAACAAAAAAACGTAGCGGCCGTCATCCCGAGGCTGGCGCAGAGCGCCGAGGGACCTCGCAGGCGTAGACAATGGCAACGGGCCACGCTTCGTTCCGCGCGAATCCCTGCTGTCGATCTTGCGTCAACTGTCTAGCTGATTGCTCGAGTTGTGGGAGGTCCCTCGGCGCGCTGCGCCAGCCTCGGGATGACACGCTTAGCGCGTTCTCGGCGGCGGCGTAGCGGCGGCTCGCGGCCGCGGCTTCGTTTTCTTCACCGGCGTCGTCTCGGCGGCGGTCGAGGGTTGTTCGTCCTCCGGGTATTTCTTGGTGCTCGGCCAGATGAGCCGCCATGGCTGCCTCTTCACAGTCTCAGTGAGCTCCTTGATATTGCTGCCGCTGGCCTTCAGCTCGGGCCCCAGATTGCTGACGTCATCCATCACGCCCTTCAGCTTCTCGGACGATTCACGAAAATTCTGGAGCGTCATCTTGATGTTGTCGTTGCTCGACAAATCCGTGCTGATCTTCTCGATGTTCGCGAGCGCGATCTGGAGAGAGCTGTCGCGCGCCGTCATGCTCGTGAGGTTCTCGGCAAAAGTGCGCATTTGTCCGAGGGCCATGTTCAACTGCGAGTTTTCATCCGTGATCCGGCTGAGATTGTTCGCGGTGGTCTGGAGTTCCTTCAAGGTCGCGGTCGCTTCCGTCGCCACCGGCTTCACGATATCGAGCATCTTGGAGATTGATTCGCCGAAATCCGGCACCCGTTCGCCGGCAAACATCTGGCCATCGCTGGCGCGACCGGCGGTCTCGTTGCCCTGGGTAAAGTCGATCGCCGTCTCACCCAGAAGACCAAGGGTGATGAGGCGCGCTTTGGCGTCTTTGTAAACGCCCGCATCCTTGTCCACGCGGACGTCGATGCGCGCTTCATATTTGGGTTTGATCTCGGCCGGCGTCGGCGTTGCGTTCGGTTTTGGGGTGGGCGTAGGCGTGGCGGCTGGATCTGCGGCGCGGAGCGCTTCCGCCGCGGCTTGGGCGCGGGCGGCGTCCTCTTTTGAAACCGGCGAATACAATTTCTCGACCTGCCCGATCTTGCGACCGGCCAGCAGGACGGGCGCGCCCAGTTTGATGCCGGCGGCGTTATCCATGTAAATTTTATAGGTAACGAGTGGCTTAAACAGGCCAGGCGCCCCCAGCAGGATCAGGATGCCGGTGAGAACCCCGACGGTCACGAGGACCAGGAGGCCGGTCAGGATTTCATTTCGTTTCAATTGCATCTTGGCTTCCTTCCAGAATCGGACCTTCCGTGCTGCCGCTTAAGAACTGGGCCACCACCGGATTCTTCGATTGTTTGAGCTGCTCGGGCTCGCCTGCTTCGATTATTTTCCCCTGGTAAAGCATCGCCATCCTGGTGGCGACCCGGAACGCGCTGTCCATCTCATGTGTGACAATAATCGAAGTCACCTTGGAATTCTCCGTCAGACTTATGATCAATTCGTCGATGACCGAACTAATGACCGGGTCGAGGCCAGCCGAAGGTTCGTCAAAAAGGATGAGCTCGGGCTCCATCACCAGGGCGCGGGCCAGGCTGACCCGCTTCTTCATCCCGCCGCTCAGCTCCGATGGCATCTGGTCCTTGGCCTCGATCATCCCGACCAGGTTCAATTTTTCTTCCACGATCGCGTCGATCTCCTTCCGGCTTTTCTTCGTCAGTTCCTCGAGGGGTAAGGCGACGTTATCCCGGACGCTGCGTGAGCTGAGCAGGGCCGAGTATTGATAGACCATTCCGATGTGGGTGCGGATCTGCTGGAGCTTCCGGTGTTTTAACCGGGAAATTTCGAACTGCTTGAATGAGATGGAGCCCTTCGTCGGCGGGAGGATTCCAAGAATCAAACGCAGGATCGTGCTCTTGCCGCTGCCGCTCTGGCCCATGATGACGAGACGATCCAGCGGCTCGACCACGAGGGAGACTCCCTGGAGCACTTTTTTTTCTTCGAACTCCAGATAGATATCGCGCAGCTCGACGACCGGCGGTGTGGGCGCTTCTTCGGTCATGTTGGAGAGAACACCGTATAAACGATGTTAAAAAGCGTATCGAACCCGATGACCACGGTGATGGCCGTGACGACGCTTGAAGTGGTGGATGTGCCGACGCCCGCTGCTCCTCCCTCGACGTTGAGCCCGCGATGACACGAGATCGCGCCGATGAGCAACCCAAAGAGCAGGCTCTTGATGATCCCAGTGATGATGTCCTTGATCAGGAGGCTGTGCAGAACCAGATCACTGAAGTAGATCCACGCGATATTGAAATACGCTTTCGAGATCAGAAAGGTCGCGAATATGGCCGCGACGCAGGAAATCACGGAGAGGCAGGGCATGAGGGCAAAAAGAGCGAGCAATCGCGGCGCGACCAGGAAGCGGAGCGGACTGATCCCCATGGCTTCGATTGCTTCAACTTCCTCCGATACTTTCATCGTGCCGAGTTCAGCCGTAAACGCCGCGCCAATCCGCGCGGCCAGCATGATTCCGGTAAGGAGTGGCCCCAGTTCGCGCGTGAAAGCAATGGAGACGAGTCCCGGGATGAGGCGTTCCATGCTAAACCGTTCCAGTTGGTATCCGGTCAGGAGGGCCATGGTGAGACCAAGAAAAAAGGAAACCATCGTCACCAGGGGCACCGAGCCCACGCCGGCGCGCTCGGTGTGCCGAAAGAAACTCGCGGCCCGAAAAGGAGCGCGTCCGCGGCGGACATTGTCCATCGACTCGGTGAAGGTGTGGACGATGAACCAAAACATGCTCCCGACTTCCCGCAAAAGATTGCGGCCCTTGGCCCCGATCCCTTGGACAACAAGGACGGGATTGGTCTGAATCGTCTGGCCGGCGTCGCCGTCCGTGCGCTTTTCTTCGGCCATGTCAGGAGGAAGTTGCCTCAGTTCCCAGAGGTGCCAAAGGGGAACTTTATTCCGCTCTTGCTCTTGCTCTTGCTCCTGATCCTGATCCTGATCCTGTTCTCTCGCAAAGCGTATACGAAAAGATCATGAGCACGATCACGAGCAGGAGCAGGATTTAGAAAGCTAATGATTGTCCGGAAAAAATTCGCGCTCGCCCTCCACGGAGGCGCCGGGACCGTGTCACCGGAACAGATCACGCGCGCGCTGGAGCGCGATCTCCGCGCAGGTTTGCAACGGTCTCTCGAGGCCGGACGCGGCATCTTGCGGGATGGCGGGTCGAGTCTTGACGCTGTCGTCGCCGCGGTCCGCCTGCTCGAGGACGATCCGCTTTTCAACGCCGGTCGCGGCGCGGTTTTCACGAGTGCCGGCACGCACGAAATGGACGCTGCCATCATGGAAGGTCGGACGCTGATGGCCGGCGCCGTCGGCTCAGTGAAGGGAGTAAGGAATCCCATCCTTCTGGCCCGCGCGGTCATGGAAAAATCGCCGCACGTCTTGTTGGCGGGCCCGGGCGCGGAGGATTTCGCGCGGGAGCTCGGCCACGAAATTGTGGACGACGAATATTTTTACACGGAACAACGCTGGCAAGCACTCGAGCGCGTCCGCAACACCAGCAACCTGTCGGACCAGGATCGCCATGGCACCGTCGGCGCTGTTGCCCTGGATCAAGCCGGCAATCTCGCGGCCGCGACTTCGACCGGTGGAAATACAAACAAGATGCCCGGCCGGATCGGCGACACGCCGATCATCGGCGCCGGGACCTACGCGAACAACGCCACCTGCGCTGTCTCCGCGACCGGTGACGGGGAATTTTTCATCCGCGCCGTCGCCGCTCATGACCTGGCCGCGTTGTTGGAATATCGCAGGATCACTCTTGCCGAAGCCGCGAAAAGCGTGATCGACAAAATCGGGCGTCTCGGCGGGACTGGAGGACTGATCGCAGTCGATCGCGCGGGAAACATCGCCCTGCCCTTCAACACGACCGGGATGTATCGCGCGTTCGTGGACATTGACGGCGCGAGTTTCACCGGCATCTACAGGTAATTCTTCGTATTGCGCGGAGCGGAACCCGCCTCTACAACTCCCGACAATGCTGCCGGCCTTTTCCCTGGTCATTCCCGCGTTCAACGAAGCGGAACGGATCGCGAGAACTTTGCGCGATTGCCTCGGCTACCTCGAAACGACCAGCCCGGCCAGCGAACTCATCGTGGTGAACGACGGCTCCACGGATGCGACTTCCTCCATCGTGGCGGAAGTCTTCGCGGCGGCGACTCCGGTCGCGACGCGATTAATCGAGCACTCTCCGAACCGCGGAAAAGGCGCGGCCGTGCGCCAAGGTTTGCTCGCCGCCACGAAACCGATCGGCTTGTTCTCCGATGCCGACCTGTCGACGCCCATCGAAGAAACTCCGAAGTTGATCGAGCCGATCGCGGCCGGCGAATTGGACGTCGCTTTCGGCTCGCGCGCGTTGGATCGCAGCCTGATCGGTCAACGCCAGCCGTGGCGGCGCGAACAGGGCGGCCGTGTTTTCAATCTCATCGTGCGCCTCGCCACCGGCCTGCCGTTCTGGGACACCCAATGCGGCTTCAAGGCATTTCGTCTCGACGCTTTTCGTCCCATCCTCCAGGCGGCGAAAACCGACGGCTTCGGATTCGACGTCGAGCTGCTCTACCTCGCGCGGCAGGCGGGCCTGCGCCTGCGCGAAGTCCCGGTCCGCTGGAACCATTACGAAGGCAGCAAGGTCAGCTTCGCGCGTGATAGCATCCGAATGTTGCGCGAGATCGCCGCGCTTCGGAGTAGTTAACGCTATCGCGCTGACGCAGTGTCATCCCGAGGCTGGCGCAGCGCGCCGAGGGACCTCGCAAGCGGTCTGCGTCATCGAATGAGCTGGCGCAAGGTCGCCCGGACGATCTCCGTAGGTCGCGAAAGCGCATTCGCCTCATTCAATCTGCGACTGCGAGGTCCCACGGCGTGCTGCGCCAGCCTCGGGACGACACTGTTTACTTTCCCTTGTCGATCAGCTCCGCGAACTGCGAGAAGAAATAGCTGGCGTCGTGCGGACCCGGCGCGGCCTCGGGATGGTATTGCACGCTGAAGACCGGCAGCTCGCGGTGCCGCATTCCTTCGACGGTGCCGTCGTTCAAATTGATGTGCGTCACTTCCATCTCTTTCGGCAACGAATCGGCGTCAACCGCGAAGCCGTGGTTCTGCGAGGTGATCGCCACCCGGCCGCTGCGTAAATCCTTTACCGGTTGATTCCCGCCGCGATGCCCAAATTTCAATTTGAAGGTTCCGCCTCCCACCGCGAACCCGAGAATCTGGTGGCCGAGACAAATCCCGAAGATCGGTTTCTTGCCGATCAAGCCACGAAGCACCTCATGCGCGTAGGGCAGCGCCGACGGATCGCCGGGTCCATTGGAAAGAAAAACTCCGTCCGGATTTAGCGCGAGAACGTCTTCGGCTTTGGTCGCGGCCGGCACGACCGTCACTCCAAAACCATTTTGGCGGAGCTGGCGCAAAATGTTTTCTTTGATGCCGAAATCGTAGGCGACGACGCGATGTCGCACTGGCGGTAAAGGTCGCCGGACCACTTCTTCGGCTGTCCCGCTCGCGACCGACCAGATCCCGCTCAGCGTGTCGTCGGCATCCCATTCATAGGGCGCGGCGGTCGTCACTTCGCGGACGTAATCCATCCCAATGACACCCTCGCCTTTGTTCGCCTGCCCGACCGCTTCCTGTTCCGAAAGCGCTTCCGTGGTCAGGCATGCTTTCATGGCGCCGCGTTCCCGCAGATGCCGCGTGAGTGCCCGCGTGTCGATGCCTTGCACGCCCGGAATTCCCCAGCGCGAGAGGTAATCCTCGAGCGAAGATTCCGAACGCCAGCTGCTCGGGATTTCACTCAGCTCCTCGATGACGAAGCCTCGAACGTGCGGTTCGCGGCTTTCCTGGTCGAGCGCGTTCGTGCCGTAATTGCCGATCAGCGGATAGGTCATCGCCACGATCTGCCCGCGATACGACGGATCGGTCAGCACTTCCTGGTAACCGGTCATCGACGTGTTGAAACAGACTTCGCCGATGCGCGTGCCGGGGGCGCCAAACGATTCGCCCTCGAAAATCCGGCCATCTTCCAGGGCGAGAATTGCGCGCATGCTCGCGCAGTGTCCCGTCTGCCGGCGATTTTTCAAATGCCGATTAATGGAAGTTCGGATTCTCCGTAATCGTGCTCGTGCTCGTGATCGAGTCCCAATTCATTCGATTACGATTACGAGCAAGATCATGAGCAAGAGAAAGCCCGGACTGCTTTCGCAGCCCGGGCTTAAATTATTACCCCGCAAATGCCGTTTAGGCGGAACTCCCGTTCCCTTTCGGTAACGGGCGGATAACCGCCGCATGGTCGTCTGACTTCCAATTAAGGCATGTCATGTTCCCAGTGCAGCCAAGCCTCCTAGTCAATGAAATATCGGTTCGGGATTCACACCTGTAATCTCGAACACCGCAGGGTAAATTGGTCGAAAGTTCTCGGTTGAGAGTTGAGCGAAAAACTCTGGTTTCCATCCCAACCCTCAATGGAAAACTTCCGGCCGCCTGTCAAAGAACTACTCCCTCAGTTCCACGCCCAACTCCCGTTGCAACCGCTCGCGAATCTTCGCGTGGACCACGGTGATCTCTTCGTTAGTGAGTGTGCGAGTTTTGTCGCGGTACGTCAATGCATATGCCATCGATTTTTTTTCCGCGCCGAAATTTTTCGCTTGTTCTCCGCTGAAAACATCGAACAGCTCCACGCTCGCCAGGAGTGGTTCGTTCGCCTCCATGATCGTCCCCACGATTTTTTCGTGCGCTAAATTTTCCGGAACGATCATCGCGATGTCGCGCGTGACCGCCGGAAACTTGTCGATCTCGCGAAACGTACGCGCGGTCGCCCACCGGGCCGCGAGGTCCAAATTCAGCTCGGCGAAAAATACCGGATGAGTTTGACCGATCGCCTTGAGCTGCCCGGAGGCGACCTGGCCGCCGACCCCGATCCGCTGGTCGTTCGAAAAAATTTCCACCGCGAGCGTCAGGTCCACCCGTTCGGTTCGCTTGAAGATTGCCGGTCCCACGACCGCTTCGATCACGCCGGTCAGGTCGAAATAATCGAAAGGCCGTTGCTGCGCGCGCCAATGCACGGCCGGCGCGGTGTTTCCCCAAAGAAGGATCCCAAGATGACGTTCTTCCTGCGCCTCCGGAGCCAGAAAGACGCGCCCGAGTTCAAAGATCGCGACCCGTTCGGCGCCGGCCAAAATATTTCGCGTCAGCACATCCAGAAGTGACGGATACAGACTGCTGCGCAACGCGACGTGATCTTCATTCAACGGATTCCGGAGTACGACCGCCTTTTCCAATTCGGCGGCTCGTCGCGAAATCAATTTGGAGGTCCGCGCTTCAGAGAGACCGCGGCCCACCAAACGCGAACGCAGGACGGATTCGAAGTCGTGGCTGCGGTCGGCATCCGATTCCGGCGTGAAGCGGCTGCGATCGCGCACCGGCACGTTCGCGATTCCAGACGCGCGCACGACTTCTTCGATCAGGTCGACGTCGCGCTGCAGATCGAAGCGATGGCTCGGAATGCGCCACGAACTTTGCTCCTTAGTCGAACTCGCCGGCTGCAGTCCGAAGCGCTGCAGGATTTCGTCGACGCGGGTCGGCAGAATCGAGACGCCTATCAGTTCGTCAACGTGCGCGTAGCGCAACGCAACGTCTGGCGGCGGCGAAGGAAGTTTTCCCGCCGTTGCGATTTCTGCGGCTGGCTTCGCCCCGGCGATTTCTCGCATCAATTCCGCCGCACGGTTCGACGCGGCCAGAACCATTCCCGGATCGACTCGACGTTCGAAACGGTAGCTGGCGTCGCTCGGCAGATTGAGAGTCCGCGCCGTCCGGCGAACGCTGCCCGGCAAAAACCAGGCTGCTTCGAGCAAAACATTTCTCGTCGTTTCGCTAACACCCGTTTCTTCGCCGCCCATCACACCCGCGAGCCCGACCGCGCGCTCGTGGTCAGCGATGACCAGGTTATCGGGGTTCAGCGAATACGTTTTCCCGTCGAGCGCGAGAAACTTCTCGCCTGCGCGTGCCATCCGGACATTCATCGCGCCTTTTAGTTTGTCGGCGTCGAAAGCGTGGGTCGGCTGCCCTAGCTCGAGCATCACGAAGTTCGAGATGTCGACGATGTTGTTAATCGAACGAATGCCGACGCTTTCGATTTTTGCGCGTAACCAATCGGGACTCGGCCCGACTTTCACGTCGTCGATTTTCCGGAAAGAGATGAACGAACATTCCTTCGGCGCCGCGATCTCGATGGAGCCGGCCCATCCCGGAGCCCTTTCGCCCGATGGCGGAGAGGGCGCCGCAGCTCCAGTCAGCGCCGCGATCTCGCGCGCCAATCCGAAATGGCTCAGCAGATCTCCGCGATTCGGCGTGATCTCGACATCGAGGATTGTGTCTTCAGGAAACAACGATCCGATCGCCGCGCCGATTTTTGCGTCGGGCGAGAGAATCAAAAGACCGTCGCTGTCCTCCGACAAACCGAGCTCGCTCGGACTGCAAAGCATCCCCTGGGATTCCACGCCGCGCAGCTTGCTCGGCTTGATCTTGAGATCGCCCACCAACACCGCGCCCGGCAGCGCCAGCGGAACTTTGTCGCCCACCTTGTAGTTCTTCGCGCCGCAAACGATCTGGCGCGACTGGCCGCTGCCGTCGTCGACCTGGCAAACGCTGAGCCGGTCCGCGTTCGGATGTTGCGCGGAATCCTTAATCTGCGCGACAACGACCTTGTCGAAATTGGCGCCGCGCTTTTCGATGCCCTCGATCTCGACGCCGCCCATCGTGAGCAATTCCGCGAGGTCCTCGACGCTCGCCGGCAGCTCGACGAATTCCCGCAGCCAGTTAACGGAAAATTTCATTGCGACAACGCTGCCGTCATCCCGAGCCGCGCAGACGGCGAGGGACCTCTCAGTTGCAAATTGGAATACGCAAGCGAGCGCGAGCGTCCGCCTTGGCGTAGACGCGTTACGTTTCGCGAAAGCGGTTGAGCGGCTGTGAGGTCCCTCGGCGTGCTCCGCCAGCCTCGGGATGACACGCTGGTGATGTGGACGTGCCTAACCCTCATGCGAATTGCCTCAGGAACCGCAGATCGTTCGCGGCGAAATAACGCAGGTCGGGAATGCCGAACAAAATCATCGCGAGCCGATCCATCCCGAGCCCGAACGCGAACCCGCTCCACTTCTCAGGATCGTAGGCGTGGTCGCCCCGCGCGGAGTTGACCTGCTCGTAAACGGCCGGGTGGACCATGCCGCATCCGCACATCTCCAGCCATTTTTCCCCGCCCCGGAGGGCCTTCGATTTCACGTCGATCTCGAAGCTTGGTTCGGTGAACGGAAAATAATGGGGGCGAAAACGAATCTGCGTGTCCGCGCCGAACAGTTCGTGCAGGAAAAATTCGAGGGTCCCTTTCAGGTCCGCGACGCTCACTTTCTCATCGATGTAGAGCCCTTCGATCTGGTGGAACTGCGCGCTATGAGTCGCGTCCACCTCGTCCCGCCGATAGGCCGCGCCCGGCGCAATCACGCGTATGGGCGGCGGCGCTTTCTCCATCGTGCGGATCTGGACCGTGGAAGTATGGGTGCGGAGCAACCGGCCATCGGCGAGATAAAACGTGTCCTGTTCGTTCCGGGCCGGGTGGTCGGGCGCGGTGTTGAGCGCGTCGAAACAATGCCATTCGGTTTCGACATCCGGTCCTTCCGCGAGCGCGAATCCCATTCGCCGAAAAATACCGATGCTCCGATCGAGCATTTGAGTGAGCGGATGGAGGCTGCCAATCTCAGCCACCGTGCCCGGAAGCGAGATGTCGATATTCGCGAGCTCGCGCGCTTCTTTTTCGCTGCGCAGAGCCTCTGCTCTTTCCGCGATCGCGGCCGTCACCGACGTCCGCGCTTCGTTTAACAATTTCCCGACGACCGGCTTCTCTTCCTTGCTGAGCGATTTCATCCGCTCCGCCCAGGCCGAAATGCTGCCGGCCCGCCCGAGATAACGAACGCGCGCTCCTTCGAGCGCCTGCTCGTCGGCCGCGCCGCTGACTTCGGCCAACGCCGCGTCGCGCAATTGTTCCAGCTCGTGTGGCATTCGAAAGACGAGTGTTCAACGTTCGGCGTTGAACGTCCAATTCTGAATTGTAGGGCGGCTGTGTCAGCCGCCGCGCGGCAGCAGGCGTTTCACAGAAACGCCCTACAACTACGCCGCTTTCTTTTTCTCTTTCGCTTTTTCCGCGAGCGCGGTTTTCACCTGGTCGACAATCGCCTTGAACGCGACTTCGTCGGTGATCGCGAGATCGGAAAGGATCTTGCGATCGAGCCCGATGTTCGCGGCTTTCAGGCCCTCGGCGAAACGGCTGTAGGTGAGACCCTGGGCGCGGACGGCGGCGTTGAGCCGCTGGATCCAGAGATAACGAAAAGTGCGCTTCCGGGTTTTGCGATCGCGATACGACCAATACTTGGCCTTCATCGTCGCGTCTTTCGCGTAACGAAACAGTTTGGAACGGCGGCCGCGGAAACCTTTGGCCCGATCGAGGACGCGTTTGCGTCGCTCCCGGCTGGCGGGAGCATTAGTTGCTCTTGGCATTTTGTTTTATCCCGCAGGGGCGGGACCCTTCTTTCAGCGAACTGTTCTTGTTTAATGATCTGCGCGACCTCATTCGCTGATTCGGTCCCGCTGTGCAGGGCCAGGTGAGCAGATCGACGCGACGCTACCGGCGTGCGCGGGCCGGAAAAGTAGCGAGGAGGTCGGTTGATGCAACCTCGTAATCGCGCTCG
This sequence comes from Verrucomicrobiota bacterium, assembly GCA_041167265.1. Classification (GTDB taxonomy): domain Bacteria; phylum Verrucomicrobiota; class Verrucomicrobiia; order Chthoniobacterales; family UBA10450; genus AV80. The sequence continues at coordinate 12,058 of JBEEHG010000012.1, forward strand.
TGCTCCTGCTCGTGCCAAACAGAATTGCATTGGCCGCGGTGAGTGTGACTCCTAAAATCCGGCATGCACTGGCTCGGACGTCATCGGCGCGTGGCCCTGGCCCTCATTTGCGCGCTGGGCACCGGGGCGATCATCGCCGCCGCCCTGTTTCAGCAGGTGATCTTTGCCAACAGCATCTGGGCGAACGAAACGAGCTTCCGCGACGCTCTGGAACGCAAGGCGCGCCGGACCATGGTGCATGACGAATTCGTCTTTCTCGGGATTGATGAAGCGTCCAAACAATTGGACCAGGTAACGCCGGAAGAGCTCCAGGGTTCGACTGCGCTTCAAAAAATCAAACAGGGCTACCCGTGGGACCGCGCAGTTTATGCCGAACTGGTGGACCGGCTTTGCCAGGCCGGCGCGCGTTTGATCGTGTTCGATCTCGCCTTCGGTCCGGACCGCGCCGGCACCCCAGAATTTGGCGCGGCCCTGGATCGTCATCGCGATCGGGTCGTGATCGGCGCCGATATCGAAACGACCGGGAATGCGGCGACCGACTCTACCGGCATTATCCTGGTTCCGCCCAACAAGGCACTGATCGCGGACGGATTGATGGACGATCGCGTGGGCTACGTCAGCATTTTTCCGGACCCGGACACCCTGGTGCGCAGGGTCCATTATGCGTTGACCGATTTGCAGATCGACCGGCTGACCAACGGCCTAGAGCCCGCCCTTGCCCGACCCTGGGAGACGATCTACGAATCTCTCGACGCGCGGTCGCTCCGAAAACTTGGGTCGAGCGATCGCATTCCGCCCGCGGGTCGCTCCGGGATGATCCGGTTCGGACCCAGCGACGCGTATCAGCCGCACTCCCTTTACGAAATTTTTGTGCCCGCTTACTGGGAGCACAACTATCGCAACGGCGCTTTTTTCAAGGACAAGATCGTCCTCGTCGGCACCGCCTCCGCCATCGAACACGATGTTCATCCCACCCCCATCAGCGGCGCGACCTCCGGGCCGCTCATCCATTTTCACGCGATCGCCGCCGCGCTCGATGGCGAGTTCCTGAACGAGACTTCGCCTTTGGCCAATCTCCTCCTTTTACTCGGCGCAGGACTGGCCGCCTGGCTCGTCGTGGCCTTTGTCCGCCAAACCCTGGTCGCGCTCCTTCTCCTTTTCGCGCTAACCGCGGCTTACCTCGGTGTCGTGGTATTCTTTTACAACAGCCACAATCTTTTCCTTCTCACCGTCCCGGTCCTCGGCGCCTTCAACCTCAGCGGGCTCTTCTCGCTCGGATATGATTTCACCCTCGAACGGATGGAGAAACTTCGGACCCGCCGCACCCTCGAGCGTTACGTTTCGAAGAACCTCGTCAAAGAGATCCTGGAGAATCCCGACAGCTTTTACAGCAGTCTTCGCGGCGTCCGCCTTCCGGCCACCGTCCTCTTCTCGGACATAGTCGGCTTCACCAGCATGACCGAAAGCGCCGACCCGGAACAGCTCGTCGCGCAACTGAATGAATACCTGAGCCGGATGACGGCGGCGGTATTCGCGAACAATGGCACCCTGGACAAGTTCATCGGCGACGCTGTCATGGCGGTCTGGGGAAACGTCAGCAGCCGCGGGATAAATGAGGATGCCAAGGCGTGCGCGCGAGCGGCCATCACCATGCGATACGAGCTCCAGCAACTCAATCAGCGATGGAAAGCGCGCGGCATCGCGCCGTTCCACTTCGGCATCGGCATTAATCATGGCGAGGTTCTGGTCGGCAATATCGGGTCGCAGGAGAAAGCCGACCCCACCGTGATCGGCGACGCGGTGAATCTCGCCTCGCGGCTGGAAGCGCTCACTCGGACTTATGCCGTGGATATTCTGGTCGGCGCGAGAGCGGCGGAATTGATTCGCGACGAATTCAATCTGCGCAGCGTTGCCCTGGTGCAGGTGAAAGGCAAAACCCAGCCGGTTGAGATTTTTACTCTAGTAGGCGCCAAGGAAAGGCAGACGGAATTTCTCAGACAGCTGGAGACTTACGAAGCCGGGTTTCGCAAATTTCGGGAGCGCGATTTCACCCAGGCCAGGATCCTTTTCTCGCGGTTCCTCGATTTCTACCCGGACGACGCCCTCGCCAGGATGTATCTCGAACGGGCAATCGATTACGAGGAACAACCGCCGGATGCCGCCTGGAACGCGGTGGAGGTTTTCAAAAAGAAGTGAACGGAACCCAGACTTCCGCCGGGCCGGCCCGACCGGCGTTGGAACATCCGCCCTGCCCACTTTGCCGTAATCCCGGGCGCGAATTCCCCTACGAGTTTTCGGAAGGTTTTCGCGTGGCGCGTTGCCAAAACTGCGGGACGCATTACCTCTATCCGCGACTCACTGAACAAGCGATGCAACTCGTCTATCAAGATCCGACCTACTATCAGGGTGGCCACTCCGGCTACGCGGACACCAGTTACTTCGATCAGGAAGCCGCGTTGCGCGGCACTTTCAAATGCCTCCTGCGCAATTTGCAAAAACGCGGAATGACGGGCGGCAATCTTTTGGAAGTTGGCGCCGGCTACGGCTACCTCCTCGATGAAGCGCGGCCCTACTTTACTCGCCGCACAGGAACTGAGTTTTCTCCGGCGGCCGCCGCCCGCGCGCGCGAAACCGGCGCCGATGTTTTTGTGGGAGGTATCGAGCAGCTGCCGGATCAGCTGACATTCGACTGCGCCCTCGCTATCCAGGTCATCGAGCACATCTACGATCCAGCCAGCTTCATGAGCGAACTTGTCCGGCGCATTAAGCCCGGTGGTTACGTTCTCCTGGCCACCCCGGACATCGGCGGCGCTTTGCGAAAAATGATGGGCCGCAGCTGGCCGTCATTTAAAGTTCCCGAGCATGTCGTTTATTTCGATTTCAATACTTTGCGGAGGCTCATGACCGAGGCGGGCCTGACCAACATAACCAGACTGCCCTATCCCCACGCTTTTCCTTTGGGTTTGATCGCGGCGAAATTCGGCTTGTCGCTTCCGCGCGCGCTTTCCCGACTTAACCTGTGGGTGCCTGCTACCACTATCGCAACCTATGGCCGAGTCTCATGACTGATCCTTCCTCCGCGCTGGTTTCTGTTGTGATTCCTGTCTTCCAGGAAGCGGACGCCTTGCCCACCTTTCTTGCCGCCGTCCGCCATGTGCTCGATCAGTGCGCCATCCCTTACGAACTCGTCCTTGTAGATGATGGTTCGTCCGACAGCTCATGGCCCGTTATTTCCCAGGAAGCGACAGCATCGGCATCGGTCCGCGGTTTTCGGCTTAGCCGGAATTTCGGAAAGGAAGCGGCCCTTTGCGCCGGACTTGAAAGGGCGCGCGGCGCCGCTGTTATTGTCATGGATGGCGATGGCCAGCATCCGGCGTCGCTTCTGCCGGAAATGATCCGGATGTGGCAGGCGACCGGCGCCGATATTGTCCAGGCGGTAAAACGGAGTCGTGGCCCTGAGTCGTTTTCGAACAAGGCCAGCGCGCTCCTTTTCTATCTTCTTTTCAAAACGTTTTCCGGTTTCGATCTTAGAGCGGCGTCGGACTTCAAGCTCATGAGCCGTAAGGCCGTGGATTCCTGGCTAAAAATGGGAGAGCGAAATGTCTTCTTTCGCGGAATGACAGCCTGGATGGGTTTTACCACCGTCCAAATTCCTTTTGAAGTGGCGGAACGTTCGGTCGGCCATTCTACCTGGTCTTATTTGAAACGCCTGAAGCTGGCGATCACGGGAATAACCGCGTTCTCTTCCCTGCCTCTTCAACTCGTCACTTTCGCCGGCGCACTCTTCCTCGTTTTTTCTGTCGTCGTCGGTGCGCAAACCATTTACTTAAAACTAAGCGGCCAGGCCGTAAGCGGCTTCGCCACGGTTATCCTGCTCGAGCTTATCATTGGCAGTTTTCTCATGATCAGTCTGGGGATCATTGGGGAATACCTGGCGCGAATTTACCGGGAAGTAAAAGGACGGCCGAGGTATCTGATAAGCGAGTCAGTCGAGGCTGATAAACGCTAACCGACCCGTAACCCTGGATGCTCGTACACGGCAGAGCAGGTAGCCGGCAAGTCTCCTGAATAATTCGCTTTGCTCGGCTCCCTCAGCATTACGAGTCTACTGGCCAGCTGCCGGTTTCGGCGTCGGCGTTGCCTCGACAATATCGGCATAATCGCACTGTTTAAACACGCCATTGATCGGGTCGCCGAAGATTGCGTTAGCGCAAAGGACTCCGCCCGTGAACGTGCCATAATTGTAAACCCCGTTAGCCCCGAAGCGGACCTGCTTGGTACCGCTGAAATTGCATTGTTGCAGCTCGGTAGCACACGCAATCCACTGCCCGGAAACCGGCCGGAGCTGGGACGGTGATGCAGGTTTTGCTGCAGGTTCGAGCGAGTCAGGTAAATTCCGGACCCGTTCCTGAAACTCCGTAATGTTCTCTCTCGGAATATCCCACACCTTAAATCTGGCCTCGCCTCCAAATGCGTTACCGTTAATAAACGAATACGAAATACTTTGCTCTTTCCCAAGTGGTCGGAGCGGTTCGTACATCGCCATTATTTTGTCTATCTTGGGAGAATCCGTCTGCCAAATGAGTTTTAGATCCCGGCCCCGCGGGACGTAATTAGCAATGGCCATTTTGTTACATCTCCATATTTCCTGCTGGGCCATGACGAACATAGGCGAGCCACCACAAAACGATAAGATGTTCTGATCCCCGTAGTCATGCAAAAACAAGTGGAGAATCGAATAAGCCATATTTGGACAAACTAGTGTGTCATAAGGAGCGTCTGGGCCGTCGTGGTGTCTGAGTTCGTTACGCTGGAAGCGCGGGTTTGTCGGATGTTTTCCGGCAACAATGGTCCTTAGGAAACGGGAAGCAGCCACTTCTCCTTGTGCGAAGTGGTAAACCGAAAAGGGACTCTTGGTCTTTCCATGGATGTATTGGATTGACGGAACCAGGCCGGCCATCACAACGATAACGGAACCTCCCCACAGGAAAACTTTAAAGCCGATGCGCGCCTTTAGTTGTAAGATCGCAGCGAGAGCGAATGCCATGAGGATGATCCAGAATGGCATCGCCAGAAGGCCCACGCGACGCTCTTCGGCGCCTGCCACGAAACCTCCCACCACGGGGATTGTCGCCAGCATTGCGATCTCATAGCGTCTCCTGACTACCGCCAGAACGAGGCCGGGGAGGAGAAAAAAGTAGTATGGCAGGGGGATAAGCAGGGCGTCGGGGATAAATTGTCGTTCCCCCGGGTTTTTAAAAAAACACCCCCAAAGCCGCGTTGCATACCACGTTAAATCATACTGAGATGGATGACCCGTGAGAGCGGCCAGAAAATGATCGACAAATTCTTTTTCGTAACGGGCATACGCCGCATAATTAAAGATGATGTAACAGAGAATTGGCATGGCTCCCGCAAGGAAGCCAAAACAGATTAGAGAAATCGAACTCCAGTCGACGCTCCGCCGCAACGTCCTGAGATGTAAACCGGCGTAGAGGAGCCCGAAAAGCGCTAGGACCAATACAAACTGCTTACCGGGTATGGCGGCCGCAAGGCAGAGTCCGGCGGCGATACCACCCACCGATAAATACAAGGGCGAGGTTTTCTTGAAACCAAGATGCAGGCAAAAGAGAGAAACCACGCCTAACGCAGTCGACATGGGATAGCGGTATCCAGCAAACGTAAAGACAAATGCAAAAGGGAGGAAGTTAAAGATCAGTGCCGTAACCGACGTGACGATGTAAGATCTACAAAGCAGGTGAACCAACGCTAAGGTAAAAATAAAGATCGTACACCAAATTCCAAAGAGGGCGGCTTCATAAGACAAAATATTGTAGCCGAACAGACTTAGGAATCCCCAAACGTAATAATGGAAAAGGGTCTCTCGGGTCATCATGATATGATCTGGCCAGACCGGCTGGAATGGATGACCCACGATATGGTCCTTTAAAAAATACAGGTCCCAGCCGGACTCATCAAAGAGCGCGTTGCCGTTCCAGGGCGAGGTGCGGAAATTCCAAAGGTGCGAAACTACAAAGAACAGGATCCAGAAAATGAAGAAGCCTGTTTTTGGCTTTATCAAGGATTTGAAGCCAGCCGCAATCCCGCGTGGTCCTGGCAGGAAGGCGCAAAGCAAAAAGAGCATGCTCAGTAACCACCCGACGGGGTGGGCGAGGTTGCCCCATGCCCATTTGTGGTAATGACAGGCAGCGCCCGCGGCACACGCGACTACGCTGATCACCGACAATAAAAGCAACCAAAGTCTGGCTGTGGTTGGCTTGGCGTCGCTCCGGGCTGGATCCATGGGCTCGATTACGTTCTATATTCGATCAGAGATCGATTTCAATAACACGGCTGTTCGCAGCACTGAGGACATATACTTTTCCCGGGAGATGGACGACTGCCGTGACGCCTTCGAGTTTGGTGGGAGGGGACGGCTTCAACGCTGCCAGCCTTGTCCCCTCGGGATCAAACACCAGCACCGAATCCATATGCGTGCTTGATGCGTAGATCCGGCCGGATTGCGGATCCACCGCCAGGTCTTCAAAGCCACCGGGCTGCTGCCATTCTTTTATCGGCCACTGTGCGACATATTTTCCGGAACTATCAAACACCTGGATACGCCGGTTGCGCGGGTCCGCGACGTAGACCCTGTTCCGCGCCGGATCAACCGCGACTGATGTCGGATCGTCGAATTGTCCTTCTCCGTTACCTTTCGAGCCCCAATTCGCGAGGACTTTTCCATCGTAACTAAACCTGACAATCCGGGTCCTTCCCTGATCAACAACATAGAGGGAGTTATCCGGGCCCACGGTGATTTTCCGGGGGCCGTAGAACCCCGCGTCCGGACCTGTCCATTCCGCCAAGAAAGTTCCATCCGCCGCCAGTTTCTGGACGCGGTGATTAGACGCCTCTGTTACATACATGTTGCCGGCTTCATCGACGGCGATCGCATTCGGTTCTCCTAGCTCTCCATGCCCCCTGCCCTGCGTTCCCATGGTGGCGATGAAGGCGCCGTCGGCCGAAAATTTTTCGATCCGTCCGTTATTCGTATCGGCGATAAGAAAATTTCCAGAGCGATCCACCGTCATGCCCCGGGGGAAATCGAACCGCCCTCTTCCGTCGCCCTTGCCGCCCTGGAACATGGTAACCGGCGGTGCGTTCGTTTGCGGAGTTTGCAGCGGTCCCAGCTTCGGTCGCTTGAGCTCCCGGGGTATCTCGTCCGGGACTTTGTAGATCACGAGCGAAGCGTATTGATTGTTCTTGTCTTCCCAGACCCTGGGCAGATTGAGCGAGTAAAGTTGTTCGTTACTGCGCTTGATGAAATCGTTACGGCGCACCCCTTCGTCGATGGCCACGTAAGCGATGTTATGTCTCCGGAGAAGACGAAACACCGCATAGGGATCGGCGCTTTCGAAGAACTCCCGGTATTCGCTGTCGCGCCTTGTTGTATCGTATCCGGCGCTCCAGGGGAACGAAGGCCAGCCATAAAAGATGCGGCGGCCCGCCAGGAGGATAGGATGGTTCACGAAACGATCGCTAAGGAAAATATCGTGCGGTTTCGTGTTTTCCCTCACCCACTTCACCAAAGGATCCGTGGCGTAATTCATTTGGATCCAATAGCAGTTGTGAATGGGGAACAGATCAATGAGACCGCCGATAACTATCGCTCCAACGACGGCCAGGACCGCGGGACGCGTGGCAAGGCGCAACCACCACGGACGCAGAAGCCACAGGCGCCACACCCCATAAGCTACAAAGAGATTGCCGATGATAAGCCAGATGTTGAGATACTTGTGGTTGGCCAGAAGCTCGATGCTGAGCTCGAGACAGAAGGTCATGACAAACAGGGTGCAGAGTGTGATGAACACCCGGATCTGGAACCAACTGGCAAAAAGCAGCGAGACCGCAACGAGGCCGAGTTTGAGTCCGAAAGAAAAGCCGATGTATGCAACGACTTTGGCCATGGTCGGCTGGTCGATTACATATCCCCAATGCAGGAAAGGATGGGTCGATGTTTTCGCTCCACCCGAGTTCAGGAGGAGGAGTTGAGGAACCGCTATCAGTGCGGTCATTAATCCCAGGGCAAGCATCTGGCGGCGACAGGGAAAGAGGAGAAAGAAGCCGGCCAGGATGGCGAAAGCGGCAACGAAGAAGAGGGCGTTCCAAAAAGGAAGAAGGCCAAGGAGCAACCCTGCGAAAAGAAAGCTCTCGTCGAAAACGACAACGTTCCGGATCAGGCTGCCTATTCGTCGCGAAAGACGAATCTCAGGAGGCGGATCGGAGTTGACCGCGATGTCCGCGAAATCTCCATCGTAGAGGTAGCTGTCATGAACGTTAGCAGGGCCAGGCTCTGGTTGGCGGGGAATGGCTTTGGCGGCCTCATGCTGCCGATAGCGATCGAGGAGGAAGAGCAGGACTATCAGCAAAATGCCAAGACCACTGGCAAAGTGGCGTTGGTTCAGGTAAACCACCTGCGTCCAAATTCCCCACAACTCGCCCCGGTAAGGATAACCCGAAGGCAGGAAATCCTTGAGCCCAACGATCGCGTGGAAGGCGGCGCCGAGTGACGACTGGGAACGAAGGAAGGCGAGAAAGCTGAGGGTGCCGTGAAAAAAGAAAAGCGCGGCGCCGATGCGTCCGACAGCGCGGGAGTTGAAGAGAGATTGGCCCAAGGCCATTACCAGGGCCAGCATGGAGACCAGGGTTACGATACTGAGGAGGTTGAGGCTCCAGGCCAGGTTGAGACCGAGAAAGGAGAGGTTGCCGGCCTGGAAATAGAACAGGAAATGGTAGCGGATCGGCTCCCCGGAGAAATGAGGATATTGCGTCGGAAAATTATGCCCGACGGCGAAGCTTTGGATGATGGCGGTGTTAGGACCGAAGTCGCTCCATTCATTGTTGCCGATCAGCAAAGTGCCGTCCTTGTAATCGAGGGTGGCGAACATCATCCAACAGGCGATGACGAAGAAGCCAATCAGCGTGATCCAATCCCAGAGAACGGAACCTGGCACTCGCGGCAGAACGAATTCCGTTTCAGTGGAAAGGCCGCGTCGGGCGCGACGCCGCCGGATCCAGATCCACGCGGCCGCGGCCAGGAAGAAACAAAGGTTGCTCCAAAACAGCGGAACTGCCGTCCGGCGAAACAACCAACCGGCAAGGTAGGAAAACCAGGAGCTAAGAAAGAGCCCTGTCAGGACAGCCGTGGCACAGCGCTGCGCGACGGACAGGTAACGAAAGAACCGCCGGCTAACTTGGTCGCCGAGGTAGATCGCGAGGATAAGATAAAGCAGCGCCAGCATCGTTAATTTTTACGAAACCGGATGATCGGTGCCAGTCTCCGCCAGCACTTCGGAGTAATCGTGGTGGAGGGGGCGAAACATCCGGGACGTGAGAAGGTGGGCGCGATTCAGCACAAAAATCGCGAGCAACCGCAGCACTCCCAGTCCATAGCGCACCGATCGGCCGAAACCGATGGTGCTGGCTTCCGCGAAATAACGGTGCGGCACCGAGATCTCCTGTAAACGCGCGCCGAACCAGACCGCCTGCGCCACGATTTCCTGGTCGAAGATGAAATCGTTCGAGTTGAGCAAAAACGGGGTCTTTTCGAGCAGGCTCCGCCGGAACGCGCGAAAGCCGGTGTGATACTCCGAGAGGTTAAGCTTAAAAACCTTGTTCTCGCACCAGGTCAGAAAGCGATTCGCAAGGCGCTTGTAAAAGGGCATGCCGCCGGCGACGGCGTACGCCATCCGCGAGCCCAGGACAAGGTCCGCCTCGTTGTCGACGATGGGCCGGACAAGATCAGGAATTTTTTGGGGATCGTACTGGTAATCGGGATGGAGCATCACGACGATGTCGGCGCCGGTCTTGAGGGCTTCGACATAGCAGGTCTTCTGGTTCCCGCCGTAGCCCTGGTTTTCGCGATGAAGGAAAACGCGCAATCCGAGTTTGCGCGCGACCTCAACCGTGGAATCCGCGGAAAGATCGTCGACCACGATGCACTCGGCCACCGTATCGCGAGGGATTTCGCGAAAGGTTTGCTCGAGGGTCCTGCTGGCGTTGTAGGCCGGCATGATGACCACGATTTTTGGCTGCGTCGTTGTTGGCTCCACCGTTGGTCATCGCTACCCTTTTTTCGGAGCGGTGTTAAGGGCAATCATCGTTCCCGCCGATGAACCTGGATCGGGGAGCCTTCGGCGATGAACCCGGAAACCGGCGGCGCCGCGAGGGCGTCGACGAATTGCGGCCCGTAAAGCGTGGCCACATCGGCGTCGAACCTGGTCGTCGCGGCCTTCCACAATTGCCACCGGGGATGTTCAACCCGGTACTCGCTGCAACTGCCCCGGCGCGCGGTGTAGCCCCAGTAATGTTCCGTGATAAATTCTTCGTGCGACCCTGGCCCGGCGTTTTGCGGCTCCCCCGTCGCGGTCATGGCGAGCGTTTCCCAGCGCCGGGCGCGGCGCCACTGATATTCCACGAAAACGCGGCCCTCTTTGTGTTCGAGCGCGTGCCGCATCGGTAACGCGATATACGGTTCGCCGTAAAACGTGCGCGCGATCAGCGCGATGGCGCGCCGCGGCACCAGCTCGCGAACAAACACGACGCCGCGCCGCCATTCCTCCGCGGCTTTCCGGCGGACGTAGAAACGAAGATTCACTTCTTCGAAATTGCGATGAAGCGGGATCGGCACTCCAACCACGCGGGTGTCGAGAAAGAGAAAGCCGACGACGCTGACGAACGTCTGCCCGCCGTGAAAATCCAGCTCGGTCCCGATCGGGAGTAGCGGCTCGAGGATTTTGGGGTCGATGGCGAAGTTCAACATCGCCAGGTAACGCCAGTTCGCCGTCAGAAAGGGTCGCATCGTCGGCCGAGCTTCGCTGCTCGATCGCAAGATAGCCATCGCGCGGTATCGCGCAGGCGAGAGGCGGCCGCTACCGCAGCAGTTTTTCCAGCGCCGGATCGGGCTCAGCCCCGAGCGAAGTCGCTTTCACGTAATGAAGCTTCGCCTGTTCTTTGGCGGGCGGCTGCCCGGTTGCGTAAACCACGGCAAGATTGAAATGCGCATCCGCGTAATCCGGATTCACCGCGATCGCGTCGAGCATTTCTTTTTCAGCCGCTTCCTTCCAACCCTTCTGGCTCGCTGTGATCCCGAGATAATTGTGGGCCGTCGCGCTCTTCGAATTGATGCCGAGCGCGGTCGTCAGCTCGGTGATCGCCTCATCGAATTTGCTTTGGCGATAATAGACGATGCCGAGAGTCGTGTGCGCGAATTCGTCTTTCGGCGACAGCGCGACCGCTTTCTTGAGGGTCAACTCCGCCGCTTTCCATTTCCCGGTCCGGAAATAAACGACGCCGAGATTGCAGAGCGAATAAAGGTTGTTCGGCGCTTTCGTCAGGATGTCCTGATATTGTTTTTCCGCGGCCCGATATTTCCCCTTCTCGAAATTCTCCTTGGCGTCGCGGGCTAGCGGCGCCAGCTCGTCGGGCACCGCCGGGGCGGATGTCTGCACGGTCGGCCCCGTCGGTTTGGTCGGCCCGTTCTTCGCCATTGCGAACGTGCCCTGCGATGATGCCGGGTTAACGTCGGAGACGGCGACGACCGGCTGCCTGAGCAAGGCCAGTTCGGCTTCGGTCAGCTTGGTGACCGGTTGCGCGAGCAACTCGATCTGTTGATTCAACGTGTCGGACTTGATCTGGAGTTTTTCGAATTCAGCCAGCATCAACTTCTTGGCCTGCTCCCGCCGCGCTTCCTCCTGGCGTTCGCGCAGGACGATCTTGCGGAGCATGTCGTTCTCCTTGGTCAGGCGCGCGGTTTCTTCCGGATTCGCGCCGGTCAGCTTCGCCTTCTCGAGCTCGCTGCTGGCGTCCTGCAATTGCGTCCGCAGATCGGCGACCGTAACTTCGAATTCCTTGTTTTGCTTCTGACTGGCCGCCAGCTGTTGCCGCAACTGTTCGACCTGGCGCTTCACCTCGGCGATCTCCTGTTCCTTTTTCGGTTTGTCCGCGCTGATTTCCCGAACGGTCTTTTCGGCGATCGCGAGCTTCGTCTTCAAATCGGTGTTTTCCGTGACCAGCACCTGCACGCGTTCCTGGGCCTGCTTCGACGTCTTGAGTTCGGCCAGCAACTGGTTGCGCTCCTTGGTAACGGCGGTCACCTTCGCGCTCTCCGCGTCCTTTTCTTTCTCCGCCGCGGCGCGTCCTTTCTCCGCCGAAGCCAGCGCTTTCTTCAGCTGCGTGATCTCAGCGCGGAGCGCTTCCTGTTTCTTGGAATCCTGTTTGTCGCTGCCGGCGATTTTCTTCAATGATTCCTCAGCCTGGGCGAGCTGGCCGCGCACTTCTTTTTCCGCGCCCTTGGTCTTCTCTATTTCGTTCTGGGCCTGCTCGAGCTTCGTGTTTGTCTCCTGCAGTTTTCCGTTCAACGTTTCTTTCTCTTTCGCGACGGCGTCGTACTGGTTCCGCGATTTCTCAAGTTCGGCCTGCAACTGGTCGACCTTGTCCTGCAATTTCTTCGTGGCCTCTTTGATGACGGCATCGCTCGCGACCGAAACGCTCGGCTGGCTTACTGGCGGCGGCGCGGGCGCGGGCGCGCGGTTCTGCACAACCGGAGTCTGGCTGATGTCCAGACTCGAATCCGGCGGGCCTGGTTTCGTCGGCAAGGCCGGCGCGTTTGAGGGCGCCGGCGGCGGCTGGGAAGCAGCCGCGAGATCCTGCTGGTTCCCGAGTTTGCCCTGCACCCGGACGATGTTCTCGCTGATCTTTCGGCTTCGGTAATCGACAATGGCGGTCTGCCAATTGCCGTGGGTCTTCTTCAATTCCTCGAGCAAACTGCCAGCGAACCGGAACTTCGCGAGGGCGGCCTGGAGCTGGCCATCGTGCTCCAGTTTTTCGCCCTGTTGCGAAGTCATGTAGGCCTTTAAAAAAACCTCGCTCGGATCGTCGGATTGCGCCGCAAGCCGGCCGGGAGCGAGCGCAAGACAGAATCCGGCGAGCAAAATCAGCCCGAATTTTTTCATGACTTGGAGAAGCCCGAGATTACTCATGTGTGTGGTTGAGTTGCAACGCCCGAGAGCGCGGCGATTCACGTAGAGCGGGCGGCGTGCCAATCGGAACCGGGTTTCCCGTTTGCAAAGGGCCCCCGAAAAACTAGAATCAGGACCTCTTTGGTGGCCGTAGCTCAATGGTAGAGCTCCAGATTGTGGTTCTGGCTGTTGCGGGTTCGAGTCCCGTCGGTCACCCGGCCCGCGCGACGCGCGGGAAATCCCAAGCTCCAAATCCCAAATCCCAAAATAGTGAAGAGGACTCGGTTCTCCACTTGGAGCTTGGGATTTGGAGCTTGGGATTTGGAGCTTGGGATTTCCGCGGCGCAGCCGCGGTGGCACGTGCGTTGCTAAAAGAAATTCGCAATGCTCAACCCTGCAATCCTTGAATCGGCAAAGATGAACCGCGGGCCCGGCGATTTTTGGCTGCGGCTTTTCAACAACGAAGCGCTCAGCGATTGCGACGATCTCGAGAAGCTCGTGGCGGGGTGCGAAATCATCGCCGCGCTCGACGGCATCGACCTGCTCGCCGCTTAAGGTAACAGCCCCGTTACTTTTACCCGGTCGCGGAAATTTCCCCCGCTCCGTACTCTGTTGCCCGACGCGCTCGTCCGAACGATTTGGATGCCGGGCAATCTGCTCTTAGCGTCGCTTGAATTTTTATGCGCATTCTGGTGGTTGACGATGAAGTCCGGCTGGCGAGGCATGTTGCTTCCGCGCTGACGGAGGCCGGCCACGATCCCGTGGTTATTCACGATGGCGAGACGGCGCTCGGCGAAGCCGAACATGCGTTCGATCTCGTCGTGCTCGACGTTGGTTTGCCCGGAATGGATGGCTTCGAGGTCCTGAAGCGGATGCGGGCGAAGAACATCTCGCACCGTGTCCTCATGCTCACCGCGCGCGGCGAGCTCAACGATCGCGTGACCGGCCTGCAACTCGGCGCGGACGATTATCTCGCGAAACCGTTCGCCATGCAGGAGCTGGTCGCACGGGTGCGCGCGCTCGGCCGCCGTTACGCGGAGGAACCCGAACTGTTCCTGCGCGTGGCCGACCTGACGCTGCATTTGGCCAACCAGGAGGTGCACCGCGGCGATCGCCAGATCGAGCTTTCCACCCGCGAGCTCACCTTGTTAAAAGTGCTCATGCGCGAGCCGGGCCGCGTCTTCACCCGGACCGAACTTTGCGAACGCGTCTGGGAACGTGAACACGAATACGACATGAAGCTCGTTGAGGTCTTCATCGGCCGGTTGCGCAAGAAAATCGGCAACCCGCCCTTGATCCACACCGTCCGGCACGTCGGCTACACGATCCGCGAACCGGACTCGGAATGAAACGCTGGCCGTTGCGGTGGAAGCTCGCCGTTTACGCCGCGGCCCTGGCCGTCGTGGCGACGCTCGCCGGCGCGGCCACCACCTGGACAATCATCCTCCTGAGTGACGCCGAGATGCGGCACGTCAGCCGGATCGAATGGGACATTGTTTTGGGAATGCTTGGCGCCATCCCGACTGTGCTGCTCGTGATCGCGATCGGCGGCCGTTGGGTCGCAAAACAGGCGCTCGCCCCAGTCGAAGCGATCGTTCACGCCGCATCCCGCGTTTCAGTCCATAACCTCGACCAGCGGTTGCCTGTCCCGCCCACCGCCGACGAGATCGCGGAACTGATCACCGTCCTGAATGCGACCCTCGATCGCTTGCAGCGCAGCTTCGAACAATCGGTCCGCTTTTCCGCGGAAGCCTCTCATCATCTGAAGACGCCGCTTTCCGTTCTCCGCGCCGGCATTGAGGAAATCCTCACCGATCCCGATACCCCGGCGAAACAACAGACACGGGCGGACGCGTTGCTGCACCAGGTCCACCAGCTCACCTCGATCGCCGAGAATCTCCTCCTGCTCGCGCGCGCGGACGCGGGCCGGCTCGAGTTGCACCGCGAACCCTTCGATTTGAGCGAAGTGCTCCGGGGCATGTGCGAAGACGCGAGCGTCATGGCGGAAGCGGAAGGATTGGAAGTCGAAGCGAAACTGCCGGCGCAACTGCCGGTAGTCGGGGATCGCCGCATGATTTCCCTGATCGTGCAGAACCTCCTCGAGAACGCGATCAAGTATAACCAGCCCGATGGCTGCATCTGCATTTACGCGAAGCGTGTCGATGGCGAGGCCGAAGTGATCGTGCGAAACAATGGCGAGCCAATCCCGCCCGAGCGCGCCCCGCATATCTTCGAGCGCTTCTATCGCGGACGGACCGACGCCCGAATTCCTGGGCCGGGCCTCGGGTTGTCCCTCGCGTGTGAACTGGCGAAGGCCCACGCCGGCAATCTGGAACTGGTCCGATCGGATCGGGAATGGACCGAGTTTCGATTACGCCTGCCCGCGCAGAAGGTCGAACTGGCGCAACCTCAAGCAGCCCTCGCTTGAATTGGGGTTAAGCGTTAGACGCGCGCCTACTCTTCGTTGACGCGAACCGCCACACCCGGATAGATTCCATTGTGCCAGCCAAACCCTCGGCGCTTGTCAATACGCGCGCTTCCCGGCTCCGACAGGATGAATAACGGCAAGTCCAAAGCGGCATGGGCTGCGGCAATGAGCATCTGCTTCGGCGTCGTCGGGATTGTCGCTCCAATACCCGACGCTTTGAGACCAACGCTCACAATGCTGGCAGTAATCGGATTAGGAGTTGCAGGTATTGGATGGTGGTGGGCACCTAAGAAGGACGAAATTCCGAGTCGCGGCCATCTACACCTTACGGTTCTTAACTTGGATTACGAGAATAGTGCGCGGGAAATAATCGCCGATTTACTGTTTTTTAACAACGATTCGATCGAAAGAACCGTAATCGGTGTGACTTTCCTCTACCGAAGAAGCGCGTCTGAAAAGGGCTATGAGTTTTATGCCAGCGGCCCGAATAGCGCGCCGTTTGTGGGACACATTAATCCCTTGAAAATAGCCGCTGGCGGTACCGAAACATGTCATTATTCAGCTACGATCGATCCTGATCGCTTGCAGTGGAATGGAGCACAAATTGGTTTGCTAATTACATTCACGATTCCGGAGCGGGGGGACGAGTCGGCTACTGTGATACCTGCTATGCAGGTTGTTAAAACCGGAAAATTATCCACTTCATCCCTCTCTATGCCTTCTATCAAAAACCGGTCCCTGGACAACATCCGCGACTCCAGACAGCTCGATGCAATCCTAGAAAAGATGGCTCCTCAACCATTGACTGGCTGGGCAAGATTACGCCATACGCGCGATCGATTGTTCGACTGGTGAAATGGATTTCATGGACGAATGGTATCCCATCCAGATCAAGCAAAGCGCAAGAATGGGCCGATCCGACATCGACTCGTTCGAAGCCGTCATGATGGGCGAAGAACGTATGCTCGGCTATTTGGTCGGCTTCGAGTTTACCGGTGACGCGTTGTTTGAGATCGATCGGTTCCGGCGAAAGGAAGGCTGAAAGATGAAACCCTTGACCGTTCGCGAGACTTTGGAGGAAGAGGTCTCCGTCGCCGACTAGATGGCAATCGAACGTTTCGGAGCTGTTCCTGTTTTTCGACCATCGTCTGGTATCGCGTCTGACATACGTGAGGTAGCCCGCGCACACCTCCATTCTAGGTTCTCAGCTGGGGAGTATCGTGGTCGTGACGCGGTAAACCGGATTCTTCAGCACCAGTATAGAGTTTATGAAGCTTTGCTTAGACCACTCATTCCGAAGCTGGCTTCGCGAGATGGAGCTGAGTTCATGCTATCGCAATACGATCAAGCGTGGCGGCTGCTGCATGGCGACGGAATTCTCGATCTTAACGAGCGAGAGAGATGGCTGAAGATAGAACCGTGCATGAAGCGAGGTATCAAGTTTTTGGTAGAATCGATCTGCATGTTTGGCCCGGCGCCGAACCACGCACCTCGCAGTCGTTGGGAGGCTCAAGCGGTGTCAGAAACTGCGCTCGCATGCGCTGAACGCATGGTCGATCTCGCCATGCAAAGCGACATCGTTCACTCCATCTTTCCGGATGATTGCGTGTTACGAATACTAGAGAGCGGTCTATACGATTTTACGCTGGACATCGAAGGCGAAGGCGCAGGGCATGACGAGGAATTCTCGAGAAGGTTGATTCGCGACCGGCAGTCGAGGCATCGTTTCGTACCTTCCCCCCAATTCGATAATCACACGGCGACGCACCAACGGTTCCTCGATGAACCTTTCGAAGAGGCATTTCAGATGTCGTATGGAGAGTTCATTTCTGCAATCGTATGTGTGATCAATGGCTCTCAGCCGTCATTGGATCCCGACGCCTATCCAACACTATTCGTGAATCGCGCACGCGTGATCGACGAACTCAGCGAATCCGGGCGCACCCGCGATGCGATTGAACGTGCATTAGACGGCTTCTCTATAACGCGGGAGAATCTCATGAAGGAAAAGCGTGCTGTATGGAAGCCCAAGCAAGAGAGTCGTGCTTATCGCAGAGGCTTCTTCGTCTTGCCGCATATAGACGGTCCCCACCTCGCCTTTTCACGTCAAATGGCTCGGGAGAGTTTGATCCAACTAGTGAACTGGGTTCCCTATCGCCATCTCCCACGCGAGTGGCGAACACAATCAACTACCCGAGCACTTTCGCCGCTGTCACGCGAAGCGGGTCGGTGGTTCGAGGCGCTTGTTCGCACCTGTGTGAAAAAGCTTGGGTTTGAGAGTCTCCAAACCGGGAAGACAATCGGTAGAGGTTCTAACACCATCGTAATCCCCCTTGAAGTCGGCGAAATTGATGTCGTTGCTTGGCAGCCTCAAGAAAGAGTCTTGTTTCTTGCGGAGGCCAAGATGGTAATGACCGGCTTGGAAGCGCGCTATTGGAGAGACGACTTGCATGAGTTCGTTTCTCGCCGCGGATCGTACGCAGAACGGTTCCAGCGGAAGCTCGCTTGGGCCTCGCAGAACTCGCATAAAATCTGTGAGACGCTCGGAGTTGGTCCTCCAGAGCGAACCGTGGGTGTAATGCTGACCCTTTATCCATGCATCGCGGACGCCTTTATTGAAGACTTTCGCTGCGTTTCTATCACCGAGTTCATGCTCGACTACGAAGAACACCGAGAGTGGCCCTATACGCCGACCTAATCCTCCACCGGCCATTCGCCGACGGCGGCCACATCATATCTTTTCTTAGTTCTCCTTCTTGCGGCGAGCTGCTGAAACGCTTTGCAACTTATAAATTCCCACGGCTATTAGGACAAATGCTATACCGAAAGCCACGCGGGAATGTGAGAATACGCAGCCGATCGCAAGGATAGCGCCGAGCATGGCAGCGAAGCAAAGCAGCGTCCGAATCATCTCATATTCGGGCACCGACATGTGATCATCGACGAGGGGTAAAACAGCGACGCTTGCGAGAATCGGCATGCAGACCGCGATAATCCACCACGCTACGCTGAGGAGGCCGGGTAAGTCGCTTCGGGTCGAAAGTTGCGTGTGCTCGCGCCCGGGAAGGATATGAAACCGCAGTTTTTGAATCCAAGCTGCATCCCAGCCGCATCTCACTTGCGGAGATGTCAGCGGATTCCAAGTTCGGACCCATTCGGGAGTTTTTGCTCAAGCCCTCGACAGTTCTTTTCGGCGTCTTATCGCTCGGGCTCGTAGTAATCAAAGTCGGGTTGCAGTTCCTGCTTACGGACCTTCCACTCCGCGATCAGGCGTCGGCGTTTACCTGGACCTTGGTGCTCAGCATTATAGCGATCGGGTTTCTCGGCCTCCTGGCTGATCGAGCGTCGGGCTTCCCTGATTCATTGTCGGACCCACAACGGGATCGGCGGGGGATCGGGATCGCGACGATCACAGGTGGCGCGTACGGTTTAATCACGATCGGAATGTATGTCTGGCACCCAACGCATAGCCCGCTGAACCCCAGCGCCGGCTGGGACCATGTGCCCCTGCCATGGTCGATTCCCTTCTATACGTTTGGCGCGATCTTTCTCGAGTACCTGCTGCGTCTTGGCGCGCTTTGCATCAGCTTTTGGCTCATTTCTGTCGTGCTGCTGCGGCGGCACTTGCGCCTGACGGTGTTCTGGGCCCTTAACCTCTTCATTTCGCTCTACGAGATTTGGCCATATCTTGGCCCGGATATACAAGCAGGGCACTGGGGCAGCGTCGCGCGCTTACCAGTCGAACCGCTCTATCTGTCGAACGTCTTCGAAGGCTGGCTTCTTTTGCGCTACAGCTGGTTCACGCCAATCGTCTTTCGCATGGCTTTCTACATTTTCTGGCATCTGTTGTTTGGCGGCTTCGCAGCCCCTTGGTTCGGCCAATAGCGGCGATTTCCATAGGTCTAACGAGAACAAGATGAGCCCGGAACGCTTTCGGGCTGCATTGTCTGGTTAGGGTGCATGTTGGCCCTTTGTGACGGATGCGAACCAACTATCGAGACTTTGGGCCGAAACAGTAGGATATCCGATGCGCGCACTCCCGGACAGGGACTGGGGCTGTCGCTGGCTTGCGAATTAGCCAAGGCCCATGGCGGCGAACTGGAACTAGTCCGCTCGGATCGCGAATGGACCGAGTTTCGATTGCGCCTGCCCGCGCAGAAGGTCGAGGTCCCGCGAGCCGAAGCAGCCCTGGCCTGAAGTGGGTCGGGTGGGACTCGAACCGGCAACCAACGCCTTAAAAGGGCGCGGCTTTACTTGGGAGATTGCTGGCCCAACTCGGTCTCAACCCGGTGCTCGAGGATCCGACCTTGGAATTGCACGACGCGAACGGCGCGAACCTCATCGCGAATGATAAATGGACCGATGATGCGGTCTCGGCGGGCCTGCTGACCGCGAACGGCCTCGCCCTTCAGGACCCGAAATTACCTACGTAGTTTGTCCCGAACGTTTCTTCCACCGAGGCGCAACTGAGGCTTCTGAAGGGGATCGGCAGAATCCCTCGCCATGAAACAACAATCATCTCAGTCCGCCTTCTTCGCGCCACGCGTCTTCATTAGTTTTCTCCTGATCTTCGGAGCGATCCTGTTGGCTTTTGGCGGAGGGGGCATTTCGCCGACGCCGTCGGCCCAGGCCGGAACTCAAATAAGCAGTAGCGCTGTCACTCAGACACTCAACGTTCCATTCCTGACCATGGGGACGGCTCCTGACGTCTTCGAGTGTCGTGGAATTTTAAGACAAGAGATCATCGATCTCGTTAATTCAGCTCCGGAAGATCCGGCAGTGACGTTTGAGCAAGATCGGCGGGCGCACCCGCACATGATCATGATGCCCCCGCCACTGGAGTGCGCGAGCAGTCTGTGGCGGGCCGCCAGGACCACGGGCCCGGCACCTTCGGTTGACGCCGGCGCCATTAATTCGCGGCAGTATGCGGCCTATTCCGTTTTTAATTCCGGCCCCCTCGCCGCTTTGGTCGGCACGAACATCAACCCAGCGGGCGGCGTCGAGGGCTACCAGGGAGAGACCGCCATCGCGATCGATCCTAATAATCCGCTTCACATGGTCGCCCAGTCGAACACGTTCTTTAAAGACACGACAGCGCAATGTCAGTCGCCGACGGGTGGAACGGCGAACACGTTCGGCACGATGGCGCTCTTCGGCTCGACGGATGGGGGCGCGACCTGGACCTACAACTGCGCGCCATGGCCCTCCGGCGTCACCGGCGGCGTCACAGGCGCTACTTTCTGGTTTGGCAGCGACCCTGCGCTGGCCTGGGATAACCAAGGACGCGCTTATGCGACCTACATGCTGATTTCGCAGAGTGCGTCCGCGTCGGGCGCCGCGATTGTGACCGCTCGCTCCAGTGACAACGGCACCAGCTGGCAGAGCCTCGGCACGGTGGTCAATGGCATTGCTTCCACCACACAGGGCAACGACAAGGA
Organism: Verrucomicrobiota bacterium; assembly: GCA_041167265.1. Lineage (GTDB taxonomy): Bacteria > Verrucomicrobiota > Verrucomicrobiia > Chthoniobacterales > UBA10450 > AV80. The sequence goes on from JBEEHG010000012.1 coordinate 32,943, forward strand.
AATGATGGCGATCGACAACACGTCGGGTCAGCCGTTTTCACATCCCGGCCGCATTTACGTCATCTGGGACGCCGCTAACGCCGAAAAGATTGCGTATTCGGATAACGGAACCGCCTGGACCACGGTGAATTTCGCTTCTAATACCGGCGCGATCGGCGGGAACGTCGTCGTCGGAGCGGACGGTACCGTTTACGTCATTTGGAATCGCTACAATGTCGAGACGATTGTCTTCTCAAAATCAACGGACGGCGGCGCCACCTGGACGGCACCGGCGGTCATCGCCACGATGGCTCTCCAGTCTTTCGGGGCCAACAACCTCCCCCCGGCGCAGAATACGCGCGGCATTAACGCGTTTGGCTCGATCGACGTGGACCGAAATCCGAGCTCGCCCTTCTTCAACACTCTTTATGTTTCCTTTCCCGATTTTCCGACGGGAGTCACCTCAGGACCCGACATCAACACCTATGTGATTCGCTCCACGAATGGCGGAACCTCGTGGTCCAGCCGCGTGAAGGTGAATGACGATAGCTGGGGCGCCACCCAGTTCTTTCCCTGGCTCGCCGTTGATCAATCCGATGGATCGGTCAACGTCTCCTGGCTCGATACCAGAATCGATCCGATCAATCGAAAAACCCAGGCGGTCTATGCGCGCTCGATTGATGGCGGGGTAACTTTCGAGCCCAACGTGCTCGTCACCGACAACGGAACCGGATGGCGGAACAACGTCAATTACTCGGACGAGAACACCGTCGATAATCCCAACTACAACGGCAACCAGTATGGCGACTACACCGGGATAGCCGCCTTGAATCGCCAGGTCCATCCGTTGTGGACGGACTCGCGGTCATTCTTCCCGACCGCCGATACGCAGTCGCCCACTCGTAGGGAAGACAATGCTACTTCAGCGATTATCAATTGTTCCGCGCCTTCGGCGGTTCCTACTCCGGCAGTTAATTCTTCGACGGCTCCGAGCGTTGCCGTGACCTGGGGGGCGCCCAGTGCATGGGGGACGAACGCAACAAACGGAACTTACTCGGTCTATCGCGATACGACACCGGTGTTTCCCGGCGGCTCGCCTTTGGCCTCTGGCCTCACTGCCACCAGCTACGTCGACACCACCGGAGACGCCGGCACCACTTACTATTATTTTGTTCGCGCGACGAACAATTGCCCCGGTACTCCACTCACGCCCATGACGAGCGACTCGGGCCCCTCGGCTGCGGTCGTCTATGGTTCAGCCGGAACTCCATTCGGAACCCTCCAGGGAACCGTGATGGCCGGCACTTCCACGGTAAGCAACGTTGTTGTCTTTGCGGACGCCTTGTCGGCGACAACCGACGCTAGCGGATTCTATCAAATACCCGCCATCGACGCTGGCACCTACACGGTGTCGATAAGTCCGGCCGGTTACACCGCAGCCTCCTTCAATGGAGTGATCGTGAGTGGCGGCATGACGACCGTCCAAGATTTTGCGCTTACCGCGAATGGCTCCAACAGCTGCTTTACCGACACGAACTTCGGAGACTTCTCGACCGGGTCGGGAACCAATACGGAGATCGCCTCGAGCCCTGGCGACGTAAAACTCGCGATCCTCGGTGGTGAGGCGGCTGATCAGGTTAGCTCGCCCGCAGCTTTGTCGACCACGAACAACTTGAGTGCGACAACGTGGACCGGGCAGACATTCCGCGCTGGCGCTACCGGTAATCTGACGAAGATCTCTGTAGGTCTGGGTCTCGCCTCCGGAACATCGGGGACGATCACGTTGGAGATCCGCAACCTTAACGGGTCGAATCCCGGGACGACCGTTCTTGCGACCGGCACTCTCGGCCCAGTCACGAACGTCGGCACCGCAGCGTTGTATACGACAACCTTCACCACACCCGCTTCCGTGGTCAGCGGGACTAGCTACTCTGTTGTGCTCAGGACCAGCGTTGGTAGTACAGTTTTCGGCGTCCGCGGCTCCACCGCCGGCGGCAGCACGCTGGCCGACGGTCAAGTGTTCACCACCACCAACAGCGGCAGCACCTGGACCGCCGTAGCTGCCGACCTCTACTTCACCACCTACGTGACCCCGCCGCTCGCCTACCAGGTGTCCGGCACCATCGTTTCTTCAGTCAAAGATAGCGGCGCCGTTGCTGGCTCCATTCCTTCGTGGACGACTCTCTCATGGACCAACGCAGTGCTCCCGGCCGGGACAAACGTTCAGTTCCAGGCGGCCGGCAGCAATAGCCCTGGTGGACCCTTTAACTTCGTCGGCCCGGATGACACCGCCTCGACTTTCTTTGGCAACGGGGGATCGCTGTCGCAGTTCGACGGTAACCGTTATTTAAAATACAAAGCCCTGTTGAGTACGAGCAACACCTCGAACACGCCAACGTTAAATGACGTCACCGCCTGTTTCACCGTAACAGCGGCTCCTGCACCATCGCCTACTCCGACGGCTACGGCGACGTCAACGCCAACGTCTACTCCGACATCGACGCCGACCGCCACCGCGACCTCTACTCCGACTGCCACGGCTACCGCGACGGCGACTCCCGAAGATCCCTCTCCCACGCCAACCGCAACTGCTACCTCGACCCCGACAGCCACCGCTACTGCAACAGCTACCGCGACGGCGACTCCCGAAGATCCCTCTCCCACGCCAACTGCAACTGCTACCTCGACCCCGACAGCCACCGCTACTGCAACAGCTACCGCTACGGCGACTCCCGAAGATCCTTCTCCCACGCCAACCGCAACTGCTACCTCCACTCCGACAGCGACGGCTACAGCAACCGCCACGGCTACGGCAACAGCAACCGCTACGGCGACCCCTGAAGATCCCTCTCCCACGCCAACTGCAACTGCCACTTCCACTCCGACAGCGACTGCAACGACGACGCCTACCTCTACCGCTACGTCCACGCCGACACCTACTCCAGCCTCCACCGCCACTGCTACCGCGACTGCTACCGCGACCGCGACTGCTACGGCCACAGCAACCGCAACCGCTACTCCTACCGCCACGGCGTCAGCTACCGCCACAGCCACAGCTACGCCCGCTCCGGTTCAGGCGCTGAACGTTTCCAGCCGGTTGCGCGTGGAAACCGGCGATAAGCTCATGATCGGTGGCTTCATCATTTCCGGGAACGCGCCCAAGAAGGTGGGTATTCGCGGGATGGGACCAGTGCTCGCTGGTTTCGGCATCACCGATTTCCTGGCTGATCCATTCCTGGAGTTGCGCAGCTCCAGCGGCACGCTCCTCCAATCCAACGACAACTGGAAGGATGCCCAGCAGGCAGAGATCGAGGCGATCGGGTTAGCGCCAAGCGATAACCGCGAAGCAGTCATAGTGACGACGCTCAATCCCGGCTCCTACACCGCGCTTCTGACTGGCAAAGGCGGCACTACCGGCGTCGGATTGGTTGAGATCTATGACCTCAGCCCTGCGAGTGACTCGCGATTGGCCAACATCAGCAGCCGCGGATTTGTCCCGGGCGAGAACAACGTTCTCATCGCCGGGTTGATCCTCGGCACCAACACCGCGAACGGCGGGATTGCGATCCGCGGCCTGGGACCGTCCTTGAGTCAGTTCGGGCTGAATCCCGTCATGGCCGATCCGACCTTGGAGTTGCACGATAACAACGGCGCCACTCTCATCACCAACGATGACTGGGTGACCGACACTCTGTCCGCCGCGAACCTGGTCCTGTTCAACCTGGCGCCGACTAATCCAAAGGAAGCGGGCATATTCACTTCGCTGCCCCCGGGCACCTTCACCGCCATTCTCGCCGGCAAGGCCGGTGGAATCGGCGTCGGGCTGGTCGAAATTTACAACCTGAAATAGAGGGCCTTGTGGCGTCAAGCTACGCGCAATGTTGTAACGTCCGCTGTCACTAGCGGACTCCGGAGCGGGTTTGGCCGTTCGTTGTGCGCTGATGACAGCGCACGCTACAACCGAACCGTCGAGCTACGCGCAACGTTGTAGCGTCCGCTGTCATCGAACCGACGCGCGCATACCCGGGCAGGGCCTCGGCCTGCGCACGCAGAAGGTCGAGGTCCTGCGAGCGGAAGCAGCTTTGGCCTGAACCGTTATTTCTTAAGTTCTCCGCAGGTGGGCATCTTCTTTCCCATGTAGGGATTGGAGACTTGTTTGTTGTCGGTTTGCAGCCAGTCGGCTTTAGCCATGGGACAGGTGAAGACGTACTGGCCCTCCACTCCCGCCATCATTTTGATGCATTCCTGGCTGATCGCCTTGAAATGCTCGCGGGCTTTTTCGAGCGAATCGCTCTTGGCCAGTTCCTCGGCGTGCTTGGGCGTCGCGGGGCATTTCGCCGCGGTCGCTTTGGCTGCCAGGTCGATGGCCGACTTCTTCGCCGCGGCGAGATCGTCCTTCGCCAGCGCATCGTGGACTTGGTGATATGCGTTCAGACACGCGGCCTCGTCGCTAGTCGCCTGACGTGCCAAGGCCGGAGTGGCCAACACGGCTGCGCCGAGAAGCGACGCGATCATGCTCATTGTGTTCTTAAGTGTAGGTGTTTTCATTTTCGTTGTTTTCCCTGCTGTGTTACTTCGCCCTTTGAATCTGTCCCATCGTGTATCCCGAATAGGTCACGACTTCCTTGATCTTGGCATCGCTTAGCGTTTTGCCTGGTTTAGTCTGAATCACGACCTGCTTCTTCGGCAGATCGACTTTCACCATCGCCACTTCCGGCTGTTTCCGAAACGTCTTCTCGATCCCTGTCGCGCAAAACGCGCACACCATTCCATGGACGGTGGTCGTGATCGTTTCGGCCCACGCGGGGACCGTCAACGTGATCAGCGCTGCGAATGTTAGGATTGCTGTTCTCATTTCTATTCTCCTTCAGAATTGCACGGTCCAATTGACCATGACGTGGTTGTTGCTGCTGTATCCGGCTTCGAGCCAGATGGTCTTGTAAAAAAATCGAATGACCGGCGTGACTACGAAGTGGTCATTCTTTGCCGGGTGGTGATCCAGGCGAATAAGGAGCCAGGTGTTGAGCTGGTCGTAATTAGCCAGGTACGGGGCGAATCCAGCGTAGCTCCGCTGCCAGACAGATTTCTCGATGTCCCGCGCGTACATGAATCGGGACTCGTAAGAAAAAAAGAGCCGCCGCGTTTCGTAGTCGGCCAGCAACGTCAGCCATGCCGCCGGTTCGTTCCGGCTGCCCTGACGCGCCTCGCCGGCGCCGGGCATGAGGAAAATGTTCCCCTGCCCTTCCGGCAGGTTCCATCGTTTGAGCAACATGTTGAGCTGCGGCCCGGTCATCCAGAATTCGCGGCTCTGGTTGATCTCGTATTTGGAATAGAGACCGAGGGCGAAATGCGGATCGAACGTGTAATCGATTGAGAGGGTGTGACCCGTCTCGTCGTTCTCCTGCATCACCATCGTGCCGCCAACATAAGAAAGCGGTTTCCCCTGCGCGGGTGAAGCGACGCTAATGATTGAAGTTAACAGTAAATAGAAAGGTAAATCGGTTTTCATTGATCCGAGAGCTGGGTTGAAGTGCAGGCGTGCTCTGCCAGTCCGGCTCGGACAACCCCGAATGCTTTCGGGGCAGGTGGGCACACCTCCGGCGTCAGGCTCTTTGGATCAGATGAGACGAATGCAGGTCGTCGCCAGCAAGGGCGGCGAATGTGCGCGGACGGAAATGGTCGCGCACGCTGGCTGAGCGAAATGGCTCTCGCCCATCGAAGAAATGACCGAAAACGCCACGAACCCGATCAGCGACTGCACGCCGGGATCGCTCGTTTGGAGAAGTGGCGGAGCGACTGGCCCGCTACTTTTCTTCGACAGCGCGCAACAGGTCTTGTTGGCGCAGCAATGCGGCTTACAGCCTTCCGCGCTCGGCGCATTCGAGAGAATGCAGGACGCAGCAGGCAATTGAAGCGGCCTTGCCAGCAGTGCGAGCACAATCGCCAGGAGGATCGCCATCTTCCGCATTACTGACGAGTAGCACGCCAAAGACTGCCCGTCGAATTCCGGCGCCTCGGGCCCGGCCTCCGGCCGGCGCTTAAAGGACGAGGCTGGCGTCTTAACGCGGTTGTTCTTCGCGGCGGTACGGCAAGTCCTCCGGCCGTATGTTCAGAAAATCTGGATCGGGATCGACAGGGAACTGGACGGCCGCGATCGTCTCGCGGCCGAGCAGTAACGCTTTGGCGACGCGGTGCATGCCATCCATAACCCTGCCGGCGGACGAGAGAATGATGGGAAAATCGAGGTTCGCGTCTTGAATGAATCCAGCATGCTCGGCGATCGCGCGGCAGGTGGCATCACGACTGCCGGCCGCGAACCAGAACGGCTCATCCAATTCCCGAATGGCGGTGAGTGGCACCTCTTTCCTCGGAAACCTGGCCGACAAAGCCAGCAACCGGTCGATGTCCCAGACGAGGACTCCGGCCGGAGTAGGCCGAAAATGGTATTGTTTCCTCACGCGATCGTTCGTGTGTACAGTTCGCCGATGAAAAGCGTAGCATTGGTTGCGTTCCTCGCAGTAGCGAGCGCATTCGCCACCGAGCCCAGGCAGACGATGTGTGTGAAGCAGAAAGACGGCACCTATCGATGCAAGGCGAGCGGCAAAATCGAGAAGGAGCCGTGCTGCGACACGCCGTCGAACAACCCAAAGCCGAGGCCCACCCCAAAGAAATAGGTTTGGCGTTTCAGGCCAGGAAACCTGCTGCCAGAATGCCGGCGCCGGCTGTTCCAACTCGTGAAATGTAAAGGCATGTCATTCTGAGTCGCGAAGACGACGAAGAATCTCTGACCATTTCTGATTCCGGGCGCTGAGATCCGGAAATAATCAGAGATCCTTCGCTCCGCTCAGGATGACAGTTCATTGCGGGGCTGCTCGATTGAGTTCAAGTCGAAGCTCGACCGCGAGAAATGGGTTGGGTGGGACTCGAACCCACAACCAACGCCTTAAAAGGGCGCTGCTCTACCATTGAGCTACCAACCCGTCGCGAGAGGAGCGTCTTAATCCAGTTTAAGGGTTGCTGCAAGATTTGTAGGGCAGGCGCTCCGCATGCCAACGCGATCACGGCAAGCGGTGCGCTTGCCGGACAATTACGAGGGGAGCATCGAGAGCAGATCGCGGAGCGAATTACGCGGACGCTCGAGACGGAAGACCGACAGACCGGCAGCACTCGCGCCGTCCCAATCCCGCCCGGGATCGTCGCCGACGTGCAACGCCTCGTTAGGCTGCACTCCACTTAAACGGAGCGCGCGCCGGTAAATTTCAGGATCAGGTTTGTCAGCGCCAAGCTCGCTGGAGAGGAAAACGTGCGTGAAAAATCTCGAGACACCCAGGTGCTCGAAGATCATCCGGAGCCGGCCGTCGAAATTCGAGATGACCGCAAGTTCGAATCGACCGTGGAGCGTCTTCAAAACTTCGGTCGCCTCCGGATAAAGATCCCACACGCCCGGCTCGGCGAAGTGGCCATACACGCCTTCAAAGAACGCATCCCGATCCAGATCGCCAAGAGTCGGCGCGACCTGGTCGAGAACTGAATTCACGAGGTCACGCCACCAACCTTTGTCATCGTCCGGCCGCGGACCATCGCTCGCGGGACGAACCGCGATTTGTTTCCATGACGCGTTGAACGCGTGATCGAGCGCTTCGGCCTGGAGCTGAAGGCCGATTCGTCCGGCGACCCACGCATAATGATGGCCGACACTCTGGGGCAGATAGACCAACGTGCCGCCAGCGTCGAAGAAGATGACCTTCAGATCGTTTTGACTTTTCATTCGGCACTCAATCGTATTATGAGACGGCCATGTCCGCTCGATCAATTGCATGAAAGCCGTGGACGAACTCTTTGCCGCGCCGCAATGGGACCAGTCCCGGCGCGAAGAAATCGCCAATAGCGTCAGCCACGGATTCGGATTGGCGGCGGCGATCGTGGCCACGCCGTTTCTCCTCTTTACCGCGGCCCGACATCCGGCGCAGTCGTTCTATATCGGCACCGTCATTTTCGTGGCCACGATGTGGTTCCTCTATCTTTGCTCGACCCTTTATCATGCCTGGCCCCAGACCCGCCTGAAGTGCGCGCTGCAAATCGTCGATCACGCCGCGATCTTCCTGCTCATTGCGGGAACCTACACGCCGTTCACTCTCGGCCCGCTCCGGGGCGCCCTGGGCTGGACGATTTTCGCGCTCGTCTGGCTGCTGGCGGGCGTTGGCGTTGCCATCAAACTGCTGACGGGCGTTCGCTGGAAAAAATTATCCATCGTCATGTATCTCGGAATGGGCTGGGTGGTCCTGCTCGCGTTCGGGCCATTCATCCGCGCGGTTCCTGCCACCGCGATGATCTGGCTTCTGGCCGGCGGCGTCGCTTACACGTCCGGCGTCATCTTTTTCATGAACAAGCGGCTGCGCTACGGCCATTTCATCTGGCATTTGTTCGTGCTCGCGGGAACGGCCTGCCATTTCTGCGCGGTTTTTTCCTGCGCGGCCTGAGACGGTGGTAGCCACGGGCGCATGAGCCGTGTTTTATTGGCTGCGCCCATGCTGCCGGTAGAACACAACGATCCCATCAACGCGAAGATCCTTGCCGTTTCGGAAGACGAGATCGACGGGTTCGTCCGCGAGCCTTTCGACGAAATCGCCAACCGTTCCGGCGTGCCGGTCGAAGCCGTGATGGCGCGCATCGCCGCGATGCTGGAAGCCGGAACGATCCGCCGCGTCCGGCAGACGTTGCTGGCCACCAACCTCGCCGACGGGGCGCTCGTCGCCTGGAAAGTCGCGCCGGAAAAAATCGAAGCGGCGTTCGATTTCATGTCGCAACACGATCCATTCTCCGGTCACGTCGTTTTGCGTTCCACCGATTCCGTAACGCCCGGCTCGGAATACAAGCTCTGGACCACGCTGAAAGTCCCGCGCGGATTCTCTCTGCAACATCACGGCGAACTTCTCGCCCGGATTGTCGGCGCCGAACATTTTCGCCTGATGCCGGCGAAGGGAATTTTCACCCTCGGCGTCGGCCACGTTCGCCGGAAGACGATTGAGCCGGGGAGCAAGGCAGACGCGCCGGCCACGATGGCGCCGGTCCATGTCGCCGAGCTCAGCGACTTGGAATGGAAAGTCCTGGTGACGTTGAAACGGGAATTCGAGCCGCGCGAAATCGCGCCTTCTCCGTGGCGCGCGCGCGCGATGGAAGCGGGCTTTGGGCTGGAAGAATTTTGCCGGATCGCAGAATCTCTCAATACCCGAAAAGTCATCGGGCGTTTCTCCACTTTTCTCGAGCACGTGAAACCGTCGGCGACCGGGGTCCGAGTGACGCGGTTCAACGCCCTGTTTCATTGGGCGGTCCCACCGGAACGCGAACTCGAAGCCGGCGGCGAGGTCGGCCGGCACCACATCCTCACTCATTGTTACTGGCGCGAGGCCGGGCCCGAATTTCGGAACGTCAACATCATGGCCGTGGCGCACGGCACCGACAAGGAACTGCTCCTCGAGCACAAACGTGCGATTGACCGGCATCTCGCGGCCTGCGGCATCCCGGTTTCCTACACGAACGTGTTCTGGGGCGGCCGGAGCGAAATCAAACCGTCGGAGATTTCGCCGGACGCGTATCGCACCTGGCTCGGCGAATTGGAAAGTCGCGCGGCGTGAAAGCACTGGTCGATAAACTCCGCAACGGCCTCGATCTCACCGCGGGCGACATCAACTACGCGATGTCGCTCCTCCTCTCCGATTCGACAGACGACAGGATGAAAGCGGATTTTCTCATGGCCCTCCATCACAAGGGCGAGAGCGTGGAGGAAATCGTCGCGTTCGTGCAGCAGTTGATCGATCGCGCCATCGATCCGTTGATCGACCCAAAAGAATTGTCCGGCCCGATGCTCGACGTTTGCGGGACTGGCGGCGACGGCCTCGATCTCTTCAACGTCTCGACCACGATCATGTTCGTGCTCGCCGCCGGCGGCGTGGCGGTGGTGAAGCACGGCAACCGCAGCGTCACCTCGCGTTGCGGCAGCGCCGACGTCCTCGAGGCGCTCGGGGTGCAAATTGCGTTGCCGCCGGCCAAAGTGAAGGAATGCGTCGAGCGCCACGGTTTGTGTTTCATTTTCGCGCGAGAATATCATCCCGCCTACCGGGCCATTGCGGAGATGCGGAAACGATTGGCCCGCGAAAATATCCGGACCGTTTTTAATTTGCTCGGCCCGCTCCTGAATCCGGCCCGGCCGGGCCGGCAATTGATCGGCGTGTTTTCGCCGCGTCTGACGAAGATTTTCGCCGAGGCGCTTCGCCGGCTTGGCCGCGAACGCGCCTGGATCGTCCATGGCGTGACCGAGACCGGCGAAGGGATGGACGACATTTCGACCAGCGGCGTGACGACATTCGCGGAGCTGGCCAAGGGAAAAGTCATGACCGGGTTGATCGACCCGCGCTGGCTGAACATCCCCGCGGCGCCGCTTGATGACCTGCGCGGGGGCGACGCCGCGGAGAATGCCGGTTATCTGGAAGGGATTCTTACCGGCAAAATCCAGGGCGCGAAACGCGACCTCGCCCTGGTGAACGCCGCCGGCGGATTTGTCGTGGCCGGATTGTGCCACGACATGAGCGAAGGGCTTGGGCGGGCACGCGAAGAGATCGATAGCGGGCGCGCGCTGGCAAAATTGCGCCTCTTGCAGCAGTTCAGCTGACGGAACATAGGCTTCCAGCCTGTGTTCCGCTGAGCTGGCGCAACAATGCGATCGCGAGTTTCGATCGCGAGATTTTTTCTCCGGTCAGCATCGCCAGCGACCCCGCGGAGGCGCGCAGTTCTTCTGGAAAATCGTCGAGCGTCTGGTTCACATTGATGCCGATGCCGGCGACGGCGACGTAACGGCCGTCGGCTCCGGTTCGTCCTTCGACCAGAACGCCGGCGACTTTACGCTCGCCGATGTAGATGTCGTTAGGCGATTTGATCCTCGGCGTGGTTCCCGTCGCTTCCGCAATCGTCGTCGCGACTGCTTCCGCCAGGATCGAGGTCAGCTTCGGCGATTCCCGCAGCGACAGCGCCGGCCGCAGCAGGACCGATAACAACAACCCTAGATAGGGCGCCGATTCCCACCGCCGCCCGTACTGGCCCCGGCCTTTTGTCTGCCGCTCCGCGAACACGACAAATCCTTCGCGGGCTCCGCGCCCGGCTGCTTCCCACGCGACATCGTTCGTTGATTCGGTTTCCTCGAGAACCACGATCTCGTTCCCGATCCGGTTTCCTTCCAGGCCGGCGCGCAGTTCGGACGCGATCAACCGATCGCTAGTTCCCGACATGCGTCAGTTCCAACGACAGGTCGATCGACCGCGCGGAATGAGTTAGCGCGCCGACGGAGATGTAATCGACTCCGGTGGCCGCGATCCGGCGCACGTTCTTCAAGTTGATTCCACCGCTCGCTTCAAATTTCACCTTCCCCTTCCCCGCCGCGACCGCCTCCCGCATTTCCGTCGGCTCCATGTTATCGAGCAGAATGATGTCGATGCCATCCACTCCGAGAAACGAGCGCACCTGCTCCAGCCGGTCGGCTTCGACTTCGATCCGAATGTTCGGACGTTCCTTGCGGAGCCGCTGAATGGCCGAGGCCAGCCCGGATACACCCTCGCCCGCGTTGAGATGATTATCTTTCACGAGAACCATTTCGCTCAAGGTCGAACGATGGTTCTCGCCTCCACCCGCGACGACCGCGGCCTTTTCCAAGGCCCGCAAACCTGGCGTCGTCTTCCGGGTATCGAGAATTTTCGCGCGCGACTTGCCGATCGCTTCCACGAACTGCCGGGTGAGCGTGGCGATGCCGGACAACCGCTGGAGGAAATTCAGCGCGACGCGTTCCGCCGTCAGAATGGAGCCGGCTTCACCGCGCACTTCCAGGATTGTTTCGCCGCCGCTGAGCGCGGTTCCATCAGGTTGCAGGATTTCGACAATCAGGTTCGCGTTCACCCGCCGAAAAACTTCCGCCGCTGTCTCGACCCCCGCGACCACGCCCCGTTCCCGCGCGATGATCCGGCCAAGCGCGCGCAGATCACTGCGCACAAAAAAATTCGTCGTGATATCGCCTTCGCCGAGATCTTCCCGCAAAGCGATTCCAATCGGATCTGTGCCGGGGTCCGTCATATCGGCTGAGGACAACCCGGGGAACGGTAGACGCATTTTCCGCGGACATACGTCTCCAGCGTGGCCTGCGGATTGCCGCGATAAATGCAGAGCGCGAGGATGTCCTCGGTGGAAAGATCGTCGAAGGACGACCCGTTTTTTCCGTAAGGCAACAACGCCGGCAGATCGACAACCAGCAGGTCGGCCTCCTTGCCGACGTCGAGGCTGCCAATCGTCGTCGACTTCGCGAGGGCGCGCGCACCTCCGCTGGTGGCGAGATAAAACGCTTCGCTCGGCCGCATCCCCGGCAGATTCGGTTCCGCCATGTGCCGCGCCTTTTGCACGGCCAGCGCGCTCCGCATCACCTGCCAGAGGTTGAGCTCGGGGCCGGCCGCGACGTCGGACCCGAGGCCGATCGCGATCCCGGCGTTCAAAATTTGGTCGAGCTTGAGCAGTCCGCTCCCGAGAAAAAGATTCGAGGTCGGACAATGCGCGATGTTCGCCTGGGCGGCGGCGATGGCGTCGATCTCGCGAGCGTTCAAATGAAGGCAATGGCCCAGCATGGTTTTCGGAGTCAGCAACCCGCACTTCTCATAGACATCGGTGTAATCGCGCGCCGCCATATGAAGGTTGTGCACTTTCTCGATCTCTTCCCGGTTTTCCGCGAGGTGCGTCTGGATGTAGGCGCCGAAACGCTGCGCCAGCTCGCCCGCGCTTCGCATCAACTTCTCCGAGCAGGTCACCGCGAACCGCGGACTGAAGGCGTATTCGAGTCGCCCCTCCGCCGCGCCGTGCCATTTGCGGCAAAGGCGTTCGCTTTCGATCAGCGACACCGACAGAATCTTCTTCGGCTGCAACTGCCCATAGGACCCGAGGTCCATCATCATTTTTCCCAGGATCACGCGCAGACCACTGGCTTCCGCCGCTTCGAAACCGACTTCGCAACTGTCCTCGTAGATGGCTGCGTAAACCATCGCCGTCGTCGTGCCGTTGCGCGCCAGGTCGGCGAAGAAGAGCGGCGCCTCGTGCCGCGCCTTTGGGCCGGTGAACTCGCGTTCGACCGGAAAAATATTTTCGCGCAACCACGGCAACAGCTGGCTTTCCCCGCGCGCTACGGCCGAATATTGGGGAAGGTGGGTGTGGCAATCGATCAAGCCGGGGAAAATCGCGGCCGACGTGCGATCCAGCCAGGTCATCGGCGCGGGCCGCGGGCGTTTCCGCAAATCATCGTACGCGCCGACCTCCGCAATTTTGCCGTCGGCGATCACGAGCGCACCATCGCGATGGCTCCGGAGCGAACCGTAAGCCGGCGCGTCGATCAAATATCCGCGGATTCCGAATGCGTTAGCCGACATGACGAAGGAGTCGGGCAACGACTCTGGCCATTAGTGGCGGAAGGGGCGAAATTTGCCCATAAAAAAAGGATTCGGGCAGCGCACGCAGGAGAAACAACAAATACGAGAAACGTGCCGCCGCCCGAATCGCCTTAACCTGTTTAATTGGACAGCGTGGCCGTGCTGTCGTTCGAACTTTTTTACGGCAAATTAACAAGGAACGGCGATTTGCAATCGCCGTCTGGGGAAAGCGGCGGTTTCAACCCGCCGTTCCTTGAAGCTACAGCAACAATTCCCCCTGCTTCACCGTCCCTGTCTTCGCGGCTTCATCGCGCACTTCCTGGAGGAGCGACTTAAACTCGCACTTCTCCAGCGCGGCAACGAGGCCTGGAAAATCCGGCTTGATCCGCAGCTCGTCGATCGGGACAGGCAGCGGCGTGTCGCAGTCCAGCTCGACCATCCTCCGGTTTTGTTCGATCTGCCCGCGACCCGCGACCAGTTTCTCCCGGGTCTTTTCGCTCTTAACCTGTTCGAGATTCGCGAGGAGCCCGTCGAGGTTTCCGTGTTCCATTAACAATTTGGCCGCTGTCTTTCGGCCGATACCGGCGCCTGGAATGTTGTCGACCGAGTCGCCCGAAAGCGCGAGAACGTCCCCGATCAATTTCGGCGGAACGCCCCATTTCGTGGTGACCTCCGCTTCGCCCAGGAGCGCGAACGCATCTTTGGGCGAAGCCAGGTCGGCCTTGGCCGTCGTGTAAACTTTCACGCACGGACCGACGAGCTGGTAGAGGTCTTTGTCGTTCGTCGCGAGCACGACCTCGATGTCGCGTTTGCAGGCCGCCATGGCGTAACAGCCCATGAGATCGTCCGCTTCCGTGTTCGGCAGCGAGACATTCTTGAACCCGAGCAGCGCTGTCAGCTCGCGCTGGATGTAATCCAACTGCGGTACCATCGGCTGCGGCATTTCTTTTCGCGTTTCCTTGTATGCCGGCTGGAGCGTCATCCGCTTCGCCGGCAATCCTTCATCCCAAAAGACGGCACCCAACTCCGGCTGGAGATGTTTGACCATCAGCCGAAGCGTCTTGGTGAATCCGAAAATCGCGTTCGTCGGTTCGCCCCGCGAATTGGACAGGTTCTGGATCGCGAAAAACGAGCGGTAAACGTAGTAATGCCCGTCGATGAGGAGCAGCTTCACGCCGGCAACCTAGCCAACCCGCGCCGCTTTCCAATCTTCATGCTCATGATCTTGATCATGCTCCTGATCCTGTGAGCGGGCGACGCGAGTTCCGGGGATCAGGATCATGATCAAGAGCGCGAGCAGGAAAGTCTGATACGAACGCGTTATGGCAGAACAGACGTTTCGAGATTAGAAGAACCGGCAATGTCAGAGCAATGGATGGTGCGGGTCGAAGGCAGGGAATACGGCCCGGTCGATGAGGATGACCTTCGCGAGTGGAAAAGCGAAGGCCGCCTGATCCGCGCGAACGAAGTGCGCCGCGTGGGCGAGGACCGCTGGTTTCCAGCCGGCGAATTGCCGGAAATCTTTGCGGACGATCTGCCGGCTCCGGAACCGCCGGACCTGACCATCCGCCGCAGAACCTGGAGAGAGATTTTCCGCGAAACGATCCGGATTTACCGAGGCGGCTTCTGGCGCTTCATGCTTTTCGGGTTGCTGACGGCCGTGCCGATGTTCGTCATGCAATGGCATTTCCCGCGGGTTCCCCTTCCCGACTTTCTCTCGGGCGAAACCATGCCCGCGGTGACTCTCCCGCCGATTTGCTGGATCATGTTTCTGCTCGTCATCCTGCTCTGGCCGATCTCGACCGCCGGCTTTCAATACGTCGCCGACGATGTCCTGCGCGGCCGGCGCCGATCGCTCCTCGACCAATTCTCGGCGGCCGTGGAACGCTACGGGCGGATGATTGGCGCCGGGTTGCTGGTTTATTTCAGCTACTTTTTTTGGTTCTTCGTTCCGCTGACCGCGATGATCGCGCTGTTGAGCGCCGGAATTTCCGCCATCAGCCTGCTCCTTTATCTGCTGGTCGGCGCCTTCATGGTTTACATGAACGCGCGGCTCTTCATTAACTTCCTCTTTTGGGAGCAAACCGCCGCGTTCGGCGACGGCAGCCCGTTGCTCGCCCTGCGGGAAAGCCGGGACCTCGCGCGTTGCGCTCCCGAATTGCCACGGGTCGAACGCCCCCTTTACCGCGGCCCGATCGTCGCCTCGATCTGGGTGCTCTTTCTTCTCTTCGCCGTGATCGCGATCCAGGTGCCCTTCACCTTTCTCCGGCTGCGCGGCGTGGACAACCCCGAGCAAGCGCTCGCCGTCATGCAATCGCTTTCCAAGGCCAAAACACCCGATGTCCTGATGATCGCATCCGACGTGGCGTCCGCAGTGATGAACCTGGTCCTGCGTCCCCTGCTCGCCGCGTCGTTTATCGTTCTCTATTACGATGCCAAAGCGCGCCGCGGTCGCTAGGGGATTCTAGGGCAAGCGCTCCGCTTGCCGGGCGACCAACCAAGGCAACCGGAGCGGTTGCCATACAACTGCCTGAAGCTGCGCCTAGCTCAGCGTGACGTAGGGCAGCAAACCGTGCCGGCCGCCTTCGCGGCCGAAGCCGCTTTCCTTGTAGCCGCCGAAGGGACTGGTCGGATCGAATTTGTTGTAGGTGTTCGCCCAGACCACCCCGGCCCGCAGTTTGTTTACCATCTTGAAAATCTTGCTGCCTTTGTCGGTCCAGACGCCGGCGCTCAATCCGTAAGGGGTGTTGTTCGCGCGCTCGATGGCTTCTTCCGGGGTGCGGAACGTCATTACGCTCAGGACCGGGCCGAAGATTTCTTCCTGCGCAATCCGGTGGGACGCGGTCACGCCGGTGAAAAAGCTCGGCGGATACCAGTAACCTTTTGCCGGCAGCTTCGCGTTCGATTGCACCAGCTCGGCGCCCTGTTTCAATCCGCTGTCGACCAACTCGCAAATTTTGTCGAGCTGCATCCGGGAATTGATCGCGCCGATGTCGGTGTTCTTGTCGAGCGGATTGCCGACACGCAACGTCGCGATCCGATCGCGCAATTTCCGGATCACCTGCGGGAAAATGCCCTCCTGCACCAGCAACCGCGAGCCTGCGCAGCAGACGTGGCCCTGGTTGAAATAAATCCCGGAGATAATCCCTTCGACCGCCTGATCGATGGGCGCGTCTTCGAAAATGATGTTGGCCGCCTTGCCGCCCAGTTCGAGCGTGAGTCTCTTTTTTGTGCCCGCGACAGCCTGCGTGAGAATTTTTCCCACCGATGTCGAACCGGTGAACGCGATCTTGTCCACGTCGGGATGCTCGACCAGGGCCTTTCCGGTTTCCCCGGCGCCAGTGACGATGTTAACGACGCCATCCGGCAATTCCGCCTCCTGAAAAATTTCCGCGAGATGCATTGCGGTGATGCTGGTCGTCTCGGCGGGCTTAAGGACGCAGGTATTCCCGGCGGCCAGGGCCGGCGCGAGTTTCCAAGCCGCCATTAACAGCGGAAAATTCCAGGGAATGATTTGGCCGGCGACGCCGATCGGTCGCGCTCTCCGCCCGGGAAACGCGTAATCCAGCTTGTCGGCCCAGCCTGCGTAATAAAAAAAGTGCGCTGCGACGAGCGGCAGATCGACGTCACGGCTTTCCTTGATCGTCTTGCCGCCATCCATCGTCTCGAGCACCGCCAGCTCCCGCGATTTTTCCTGGATGAGCCGCGCAATCCGGAAAAGAAACTTCCCGCGCTCGCGCCCAGGCATTTTGCTCCAGACATTTTTGTAGGCGCGCCGCGCGGCTGAGACAGCCGCCGCAACATCGGCCGCGTTCGCCTCAGCGATTTCCGCCAGCTTTTCTTCCGTCGCCGGGTTGATCGAATCGAAATACTTCCCCGACTTCGGCGTCACGAATTTCCCGCCAATGAAAAGCGGGTAACGCTTCTGGAGCTTGATGTAATCGTGCGCTTCCGGCGCCGGCGCGTAACCCCAGCGATCCCCGAAATTCAGATGCCTCTCACTCACCGGCAATGCGACCCGCTCGTGCGTTGCCGGCGCACTCCGCGACAGGACGACCAAATTGGAGCGCGATTTCTTGCGAGGCATCTTTTCTTCTTAGCTGGCGAAGGCCTCAGTCGCACGCAAAAATGTGCGCGCGCTCAATCCAACTCTAGCCCCCTCCTGTTCCCCTTTATTTGTCATGTTGAGCGAAAGCGAAACATCTCTGACCATTTCGGCGCGTCGAGAACCGGAAATAGTCAGAGATCCTTCGCTCCGCTCAGGATGACAATGGGCAAAGGCGCGGCGATGGGGCTCGTGTTGACCGAGCGCCGTTCGCGAGCGTTTACGGGAGCGAAAAATAATCGCCGCTTTGGTAATTGCCGTCGACCACTTTGGCGATTTGCATGAGGACGTCGTTGGCGAGAGTGCTGGCGCCGAAGCGGAAGAGATCGGGGGTAAGCCAGTCGTCGCCGAGAGTTTCCTTGAGCATGACAAGATAGGCGAGCGATTGCTTCGCGGTCTTGATGCCGCCGGCGGGTTTCATGCCGATGCGAATGCCGGTCTCGTAGAAGTAATCCCGGATCGCTTCCAGCATCACGAGCGTGACCGGCATGGTGGCGGCGGGCGACACTTTGCCGGTCGAGGTCTTGATGAAATCGGCGCCGGCGCGCATGGCGAGCTCGCTCGCGATCCGGACGTTGTCGTAGGTTTGCAGTTCACCGGTCTCGAGGATCACTTTCAAATGCGCGGCGCCGCACGCTTCTTTCACCGCGGCGATCTCGTCGAAGACGCGATTGTGATTCCCGGCCAGGAACTGGCCGCGATCGATCACCATGTCAATTTCATCCGCGCCATCGCGGGCCGCGCTGCGGACTTCCTGCAGTTTCAATTTCAACGGCATCAGGCCGGTCGGGAAGGCAGTCGCGACAGAGGCAACTTTCACGCCGGAATTGCCGAGGAAACGTTTCGCGGCCCGGACAAGATTCGGATAGACGCAAACGGCGGCGCAAGGCGGGACCTGGTAGCGCGGGTCCATCGGCTGCATCGCTTTCCGGCAAACGAACGCGACTTTTCCCGGCGTGTCTTTTCCCTCGAGCGTGGTCAGGTCCATCATCGAGATCGCCATCTTGAGCCCCGCCAGTTTCGCCGAGGTCTTGATGCTGCGTTTGGCGAACGCGCCCGCCCGTTCCTCGACCATCACCTGGTCGATCGTCGGCGACCGCGAGACAGCGGCCGATCGTTTGCCGTTTTGATCGAGCAGGGTCGCGGTCATCGGAAGAAGGCGAGTCTAGACGGCGACCAAACCGTTGCAAAGCGCGGAAGTAACCGGCGCTTAACGGCCGCTGCGCATCTGTTTCACCAGGTAGGCCAGGACGCCGATGGCGCGTTCGATCTGCGGCGACCACGGCTCGCCGAAGCTCAGGCGAATGCAGTTCCGATAACTTTCGCGCGACGAAAACATCGGCCCCGGCGCCAGACTGATCTTTTCCGCGAGCGCTTTCGCGTGGAGCCGGAGGGCATCGACGCGCGCGGGCAATTCCACCCAAAGCACGATGCCGCCGGCCGGCCGCGTCATCTTTGTCCCGGCCGGAAACGATTCGGCCACCGCGTGACTCATTTGTTCCATCTGGCGCTTCAAGGCTAGCCGCAGACTGCGAAGATGATGATCGTAACCGCCATTGGTCATGTAATCAGCCAGGGCGAATTGCGGCAGAGTCGCGGTCGCGACCGTGCTGGTGCACTTCAAATCTTTTATCTTCTCGAAACATCGGCCGGGCATTACCCAGCCGACGCGATAACCGGGCGCGACTGACTTTGAAAAAGATCCGCACAGCATCACCAGTCCCTTTCGATCGTGCGCTTTCGCGACGTGCGGACGCTCGGCGCCGAAGTGAAGATCGCCGTAGAGATCGTCTTCGATCAGAGGAATCTCTTTCCGTGCGAGCAGATGGACGAGACGCTCCTTCGCCGTGTCGGGCATAAGGCTCCCGAGCGGGTTATTGAAATTCGGGACGACGAGACAGGCGCTGACGCGACGGGTGCGGATCACCCGCGCGAGCGCCTCCAGATCGAGACCGGAGCGCGGATGGGTAGGAATTTCGAGCGCCTTCAAGCCGAGCTGAGCGATCAGCTGGACGATCCCGAAGTAAGTCGGCGACTCGACCGCTATCGCGTCTCCCGGCTTTGTCACAGCTCGCAACGAGAGGACCAGCGCCTCCATGCATCCGCTGGTGGTGATGATTTCCTCCGGCGAAATTTTAACGCCCCAATCGAGAGCGCGTCGTGCCAGAGCCCGCCGCAACGGCAAACAACCCGGCGGCATGTCGAGTTCGAGGCCGGCCGGCCCGAGCCGGCGCGCGGTCGACGCGAGAATACGATTCAGTTTCTGCGCCGGAAGCAGCTTCGTGCTCGGAACGCCCGGGCCGAGCTGGACGACGTCCCGTTTCATGGTCGCTCCGAACAGGCGCGAGATCAGGGTCGGCGATTCGTGAGTGGAGGCGCCCGGTAACGGCCGCGAAGTTTCCGGTTCATCGAGCAACTGCTGTGGGCGGTGGCGCACGAAGAAACCGGACTTGGGCCGCGCTTCGATCAGTCCCCGATTCTCTAATTCCAAATAAGCCTGCACCGCCGTGGCCATGCTGACGCGATGCTGGCGGCTTGCCCGGCGAACGGAAGGGATCCGGTCGCCGATGCGCAGGACCCCGCCCTCGATCAGCTGACCGACATCGGCGGCGATGCGGGCGTAAAGCGGTTCGCGGCGGCCGACGGAAATTCTCGAAAGGACCATCTACGCCTCATGTCACACAGAATTTCAAAGAGGCAAACTGTACCGGCCTAAAATCTTCAACTCTGAATCTGTATCACCCGAAGACGATGAAGAAGACTTCATCATGCCAGTCCTGGACATCTGTGAGGTTGGTTGCGATACCAGCCGGCCTTTGCCTGGCCGCTCCTGGTGGATTCAATCGCGCACGCTTCAAATCCTTCGCTTTTGGCGCCGTCTACCTGATCTGGGGATCGACCTTTCTCGGCATCCGGGTGGCGATCGAAACGATCCCGCCCATGATCATGGCCGGCGTGCGCTGGTCGATGGCGGGAGGGTTGTTCTATCTCTTCCTCCGCTGGCGCGGCGCGCCGCGTCCGAGCGGACGGGATTGGCGAACCGCGGCGCCCATCGGCGGTGGAATCATTTTTGCGGGCAACGGCAGCGTCACCTTTGCCGAGCAATACATTCCATCCGGCAGCGCCGCCGTCATCGTCGCGCTCGTTCCGGCGGTGATGGTGCTGATGGGCTGGTGGAGCGGAACACTGCGACGACCGCGTCTGCCGGTCTGGGGCGGAATCGCGGTCGCGACTTTCGGCGTGGCGGTGATCGTTCAGCCGACAGCGCTCGCTTTCACTCCCCAACTGACCCTGAGCCTGGTTCTGCTGACGATCGGCGAATCGCTTTGGGCGGCGGCTTCGCTTTACGCCACTCGGGTGCGGCACGAAACCTCCGGGCTCATGATGGCCGCCATGCAAATGATCTGCGGCGGCGTCTTCGGCCTGATCGCCGCCTCGCTCCATGGCGAGTTCGCTCATTTCGATCCAGGCGCGGTAACCATGCGCTCGTTAGGCGCGACGACCTATCTCGCCGGCATCGGATCCATTGTCGGATTCTCCGCCTACCTTTGGCTTTTGCGGAACGTGGAAGCGACCCGGGTTTCGACCTACGCCTACGTCAATCCAGTCGTGGCGGTCTTTCTCGGCGCCTGGCTCGGTGGCGAAAAACTCGCGCCCGAACTTCTCGCGGGAAGCGCGCTGGTGGTATTCGGAATTGCCCTGATCGTGACCTTTCGCTCCAAGCCAATCAAATAACCTATGAACACACGCTCCTATCACCTCGTCGATGTCTTCACCGATCGCGTCTTTGGGGGCAACCCGCTTGCCGTGTTCACCGATGGCTGCGGAATTCCGGACGCGCTCATGCAGTCGATCGCCAAAGAGCTGAACCTCTCCGAAACGACTTTCGTCCTTCCGCCCGATGACCCGAAGCACGACTTCCGGGTCCGCATCTTCACGCCGAAAAGCGAGCTGCCGATGGCTGGACATCCGACGGTCGGAACGGCGTTCGTCCTCACCCGTGAAGGGATGTTGAAAAAGTCCGATGCGGTTTTTGAAGAAGGCGTCGGGCCGGTGCCGGTATCGATCGAGCAAGGCGGTGACGGGCCCGGGTTCATCGAAATGCAGCAGCCGCTTCCGAAGTTCGGGCCGCGCTTCGAAGATGCCGGCGCGGTCGCCGAAATGCTTTCGCTCGACCGGCGGGCGGTCCGTGATCTGCCGCTCGAAGTCGTTTCGTGCGGCAACCGATTTTTCTTCGTCCCGATCGATTCGCTCGAGTCCATTCGGCGCATTCGTTTCCGCGCCGACCTCGCCCAGCCGATTGTGGAGGAGACCGGCGCGACCGGCGTTTTTGTCTTTACCCAGGAAGTGGAGATGGCCGGGTCAAATGTGCACGGCCGGCTATTCGCGCCGGGAGAAGGGATCATGGAAGATCCGGCGACCGGCAGCGCCGCCGGCCCGCTCGGCTGTTACCTGAGCCGCTACGGGCTGACGCCTCGCGATGGGGAAACGCGGCTTGTTTTGGAACAGGGAATCGAAATGGGACGGCCGAGTTTCCTTCATATCCGGATTCGCCACGCGGGCGACGAAATCACCGCCGTGCATGTGGGCGGCAGCTGTTGTTACATGGGTTCCGGGCAACTCGAGTTGCCGGACGAGTAGACAGCTGGCGCACCCATGACTTTCGATCTGCAGCCCACTCTCGATGGGGAACTGCTTCGGCTTCGGCCGTTGCGCGACGAGGATTGGGAAGATCTCTTCGCGGTCGCCTCCGATCCGCTGATCTGGGAACAGCATCCGGCGCCCGATCGCTACCAGGAAAATGTTTTCCGGGAATTTTTTCGCGAGGCCATGGAATGCGGCGGCGCGCTCGTTGTCATCGACAAGAAAAGTGGCCGCATTATCGGATCGTCTCGCTATATCGGTTACGACGAGGAGCGCAGTGAGATTGAAATCGGCTACACGTTCCTGGCGCGCGCGCATTGGGGCGGCGCGTTCAACCGGGAGATGAAACATCTCATGCTCGAGCACGCTTTCCGGTTTGTCCGGCACGTTGTCTTTTTGGTCGGCCCGCAGAATTTTCGCTCGCAAAAGGCGATGGAAAAAATCGGGGGCGTGCGGGTCGAACCGCGTTACAACGCAGCCGGCCGCTTGAATGTCGTCTTCCAAATCGATCATGACCGAATGGGCTTCGTCGCCACGAATGAGATGCGCTTCGGCGAGGAATCATGAAAATCGCCGTCATTGGAGCGGGCGCAGTCGGCGGAAATTTCAAGGAGCGGCGATTTTCAATCGCCGACCGTTTAAGACGGCGGTTTCAAACCGCCGTTCCTTGACTGAGACCACGGTCGTCTGGTTACTCGTCGGCCGCGGCCCGCCATTCCTCGCGTGTTTCGCGGATCAAGGGCTGGAGGCGAACGTAGGTGCGGATGACGTAGCTCAGATAGCCGATGAGCCCGATGCCCTGGACGGTGATCAGGAAGTAATGCCCGCCACGGGCCAGGAAAAAGTCGGGACGAAGATAGATCGCGACCGCGCTGGCGACGTTCGTTGCAAAAATCACCGGGATCAGGAATCGGATGTTCAGGAGTTGATCGCCGCCGACCCTGGCATAGAGGCGATTGCCGGCCGGACCTGCGCTGTCCCGCCCGCGCAAGGCGACCAGGCGCATGTCGTAGACGAAGAGCGACCAGACGACGACCGCGTAGAGCGCAGTCAGGACGAACCACGTGAATGGATCGTTGAGGTGGGTGAACGCGAGCGCCTCCACGAGCGTGCAAGCGATGTAAAAAAAATTATGCACGAACTCGAGCGGCCACCGGATCAACGTGAGGGTGTGGATGAGGGAGCGCGACCAGAAGAGCAGGATGATGACGAGCCCGGTGGCGACGTAAGGCCAGGCCGAGACTTGTCCCATCGAGAGGACCGCCCGCGCGTTTTCGACCAGAAAATAGAGGGCAACGCCCTGGATGATGCTGCAAAGGGTGAGCTCGATCTCGACCACCATCGAATCGAGTTCCTTGCGGCTGCCGCCGGGCGAGGTCACGATGCGAGTCGTAACGGCCAGGGCGCGGGATGTCAATTTCGTCGCGCTTTTCCGCAACTGTTGCCTTACCAACGAATTCCGCCGAAATTTTACGCGTGATCGATCACCCAAAACCGATTCAAGACAACGGCCCTCGATAAGGCCCGGAATTCTTGTGACCGGCCCTGCTTTAGCAAAATCAGCGCAGGCAACGTCAGGTTGCGGCAGCATCATTTTTGCTGCTCCTTTCTCTTTTCAACTCGCGCCCATCCGTGGCTCGGTTCGCCAAAACCATTTTTCCTAACCCGCGTAACCTATGAAAACGAAGCAAAAACCCTCACCGCCTCGGCCCGTTCCCGACAAGGACGAGCCGAAACAAAAAGCTCCAACACCGCCGCCCGCCGCCGGCAATGGGTCCCGGCCCGACGGCGATCGGCTGGAGGAAAAACAACTCCTCAGCGCGCTGACCGCGTTTAAGCGGGGCGATTTCTCGGTCCGGCTGCCGGACGATTGGACGGGCTTAGGCGGCAAGATAGCGGACACCTTCAATGAAGTGATCGGGTTGAACCAACGGCTGGCGCGGGAGCTGGACCGGATTGGGCAGGTGGTGGGCAAGGAAGGACGGATTTCGCAGCGGGCGTCGATCGGCGACGTCGGGCAGTGCTGGGCGGAGGCGATTGGGTCGGTCAACGGATTGATCGGCGACCTGGTGCATCCGACGAGCGAGATGGCGCGCGTCATCGGCGCGGTCGCGAAAGGCGATCTGTCCAAGACGATGGCGATCGAGATCGAAGGCCGGCCGTTGCAGGGTGAATTTCTGCGCACGGCCAAGACCGTGAACACGATGGTGGATCAGCTCGGGGCGTTCGCCTCGGAAGTGACCCGCGTGGCGCGTGAAGTGGGAACGGAAGGAAAGCTCGGCGGCCAGGCGAAAGTCAAAGGCGTGGCCGGCACCTGGAAGGACCTGACGGAAAATGTGAACCTCATGGCCGGCAACCTGACGGCGCAGGTGCGTAACATTGCGACGGTCACGACCGCGGTGGCGAACGGCGATTTGACGAAGAAGATCACGGTCGACGTCAAAGGCGAGTTCCTCGAATTGAAGGACACCGTCAACGTCATGGTGGACCAGCTCCGTTCGTTCGCGTCGGAAGTGACGCGCGTCGCACGCGAGGTGGGCTCGGAAGGAATTCTCGGCGGCCAGGCGCGGGTCGAAGGCGTGTCGGGCACGTGGAAAGATTTGACCGATTCGGTGAATTTCATGGCGCGAAACCTGACCGGCCAGGTCCGTAACATCGCGGACGTGACGACCGCGGTCGCGCGCGGCGATCTCTCGAAGAAGATCACGGTGGATGTGAAGGGCGAGATTCTGGAGTTGAAGAACACGATCAACACGATGGTCGATCAGCTCAGCTCGTTCGCCTCGGAAGTGACGCGCGTGGCCCGCGAAGTCGGCACCGAAGGAAAACTCGGCGGCCAGGCGGACGTGAAGGGCGTCGCCGGCACGTGGAAAGATTTGACCGACTCGGTGAACTCGATGGCGGGCAACCTCACCGCGCAGGTCCGTAACATTGCCGAGGTCACGACCGCAGTGGCGACGGGTGACCTTTCCAAGAAAATCACCGTGGACGTGCGCGGCGAAATTTTGGAATTGAAGGACACGATCAACACGATGGTCGATCAGCTCCGTTCGTTCGCCTCGGAAGTGACGCGTGTCGCGCGCGAGGTCGGTTCGGAAGGAGCGCTCGGCGGCCAGGCGGATGTGCGCGGCGTCGCCGGCACCTGGAAGGATTTGACCGACAACGTGAACATGATGGCCGGCAACCTGACGGCGCAGGTGCGTAACATCGCCGAGGTCACGACCGCGATCGCGAACGGCGATCTGTCCCGCAAGATCACGGTCGACGTCAAAGGCGAGATCCTCGAGATGAAGAACACGATCAACACCCTGGTTGATCGGCTCAGCTCGTTCGCGTCGGAAGTAACGCGTGTCGCCCGCGAAGTCGGCTCGGAAGGAATTCTCGGCGGCCAGGCGGAAGTCCGCGGCGTTTCCGGCACCTGGAAGGATTTGACGGACTCGGTGAACTTCATGGCCGGCAACCTGACGGCGCAGGTGCGAAACATCGCGCTTGTTACGACGGCCGTCGCGAATGGCGACCTCTCCAAGAAGATCACCGTCGAAGTGAAGGGCGAAATCGCGGAGCTGAAAGACACCGTCAACACGATGGTCGACCAGCTCAGCTCGTTCGCGTCGGAAGTAACGCGCGTGGCGCGCGAGGTCGGCTCGGAAGGAATTCTCGGCGGCCAGGCGGAAGTGAAAGGCGTCGCCGGAACTTGGAAAGATTTGACCGACTCGGTGAACTCGATGGCCGGTAACCTGACCGGCCAGGTCCGAAACATCGCCGAGGTCACGACGGCGGTCGCGAACGGCGATCTCTCCAAGAAGATCACCGTCGACGTGAAGGGCGAAATTTTGGAGCTGAAGAACACGATCAACACGATGGTCGACCAGCTCAGCTCGTTCGCGGCCGAAGTGACGCGCGTGGCCCGCGAAGTGGGAACGGAAGGCCGGCTCGGTGGTCAGGCCGATGTGCGCGGCGTCGCCGGAACGTGGAAAGATCTCACCGACTCGGTGAATTTCATGGCCGGTAACCTGACCGGCCAGGTGCGAAACATCGCCGAAGTCACGACCGCGGTCGCCAACGGCGACTTGTCGAAGAAAATCACGGTCGACGTGAAGGGCGAAATCCTGGAGCTGAAGAACACGATCAACACGATGGTCGACCAGCTCAGCTCGTTCGCGGCAGAAGTCACCCGCGTGGCCCGCGAAGTAGGAACCGAAGGCCGGCTCGGTGGTCAGGCGGAAGTGAAAGGCGTCGCGGGCACGTGGAAAGATTTGACCGACTCGGTGAACTCGATGGCGGGTAACCTGACCGGTCAGGTGCGCAACATCGCCGAGGTCACGACGGCGGTCGCGAACGGCGACTTGTCCAAGAAAATCACGGTCGATGTCCGCGGCGAAATTTTGCAGCTCAAAGACACGATCAACACGATGGTCGACCAGCTCCGCTCGTTCGCCTCGGAAGTGACGCGTGTCGCGCGCGAAGTCGGTTCGGAAGGAAAACTCGGCGGTCAGGCGGACGTGCGCGGTGTCGCCGGAACCTGGAAAGATCTGACCGACTCGGTGAATTTCATGGCCGGTAACCTGACCGGCCAGGTGCGAAACATCGCTGAGGTCACGACCGCGGTCGCCAACGGCGACTTGTCCAAGAAAATCACGGTCGACGTGAAGGGCGAGATTTTGGAGCTGAAGAACACGATCAACACGATGGTCGATCAGCTCAGCTCGTTCGCGTCCGAAGTCACGCGCGTGGCGCGCGAAGTGGGAACAGAAGGACGGCTTGGCGGCCAGGCGGACGTGAAGGGCGTGGCCGGCACGTGGAAAGATCTGACGGATTCGGTGAACTCGATGGCCGGAAATCTGACGGCGCAGGTCCGTAACATTGCCGAGGTCACAACCGCGGTCGCGAATGGCGACTTGTCGAAGAAGATCACCGTCGATGTCCGCGGCGAAATCCTCGAGTTGAAGGACACGATCAACACGATGGTGGATCAGCTCCGCTCGTTCGCATCCGAAGTGACGCGCGTGGCGCGCGAAGTCGGTTCGGAAGGCGCGCTCGGCGGCCAGGCGCGCGTCGAAGGCGTTTCGGGCACTTGGAAAGATCTCACGGACTCGGTGAATTTCATGGCCTCCAACCTGACAACCCAGGTGCGAAACATCGCGGCGGTCACGACCGCGGTGGCGACGGGCGATTTGTCGAAGAAAATTACGGTCGACGTTAAAGGCGAAATCCTCGAGTTGAAGAACACCGTCAACACGATGGTGGACCAGCTCAATTCGTTCGCGTCTGAAGTAACGCGCGTAGCCCGCGAAGTGGGAACGGAAGGACGGCTCGGCGGCCAGGCGGTTGTGAAAGGTGTCGCCGGCACCTGGAAAGATTTGACCGACTCGGTGAACTTCATGGCGGGCAACCTGACGAACCAGGTCCGCGGCATCGCGAAAGTCGTGACGGCAGTCGCGAACGGCGACCTGAAACAGAAGCTGCTCGTGGAAGCCAAAGGCGAGATCGCGGCGTTGGCCGACACGATCAACGGCATGACCGATACGCTCGCCATTTTCGCCGACCAGGTCACGAGCGTGGCGCGCGAAGTGGGCGTGGAAGGAAAACTCGGCGGCCAGGCGAACGTGCCGGGCGCGGCCGGAACGTGGCGCGATCTGACCGACAACGTGAACCAGCTTGCCGGCAACCTGACCTCACAGCTGCGCGCGATCGCGGACGTTGCGACCGCGGTGACGAAGGGCGACCTGACGCGATCGATCCAGGTCGATGCGCAAGGCGAAGTCGCGTTCGTGAAGGACAACATCAACGAGATGATTCGCAACCTGAAGGACACGACGTTGCGGAACGACGAGCAGGATTGGCTCAAGACCAACCTGGCGAAGTTCACCCGAATGCTCCAAGGCCAGCGCGACCTCCTCACCGTCGGCCGGCTGATTCTTTCCGAGCTGGCGCCGGTCGTCTCCGCGCAACAGGGCGTGTTCTACATGATGAACGGCGCGGCGGACGAACCCGAGCTCCAGCTTCTGGCGAGTTACGCGTATCGGGAACGCAAAGGCGTGAACACGAAGTTCAAGCTCGGCGAAGGTCTGGTCGGGCAGGCCGCGCTCGAAAAAGAACGGATCCTGTTGACCCGCGTCCCGCCCGATTACGTCCAGATCAGCTCGGGCCTGGGCGAAACCGCGCCGATGAACATTGTCGTCCTGCCGATCCTCTTCGAAGGCCAGGTGAAAGCCGTCATGGAGCTTTCCTCGCTCGAACATTTCAACCCTACGCACCACGCGTTTCTCGATCAGCTCACGGAAAGCATCGGGATCGTCTTGAACACGATCGAGGCGAACACCCGCACGGAAGATCTGCTCAAACAATCGCAGTCGCTCGCCTCCGAGTTGCAGAGCCGGCAGGAAGAATTGCAGCAGACCAACCAGGAACTGGAAGAAAAGGCGCGGCAGTTGTTCGAGCAGAACGAAGAAGTCGAGCGCAAGAACCGGGAGGTCGAGCAGGCGCGCCAGGCGCTCGAGGGCAAGGCGCAGCAGCTCTCGCTCACCTCGCGTTACAAGAGCGAGTTTCTCGCGAACATGTCGCACGAGCTGCGCACGCCGCTCAACAGCCTCCTTATTCTCGCGGAGCAATTGTCCGCGAACCCGGACGGGAACCTCACGCCGAAGCAGGTGGAATTCGCCCGGACCATCCGCGGGTCTGGCAAGGACTTGCTGAAACTGATCAACGACATTCTGGACCTGTCGAAGATCGAGTCAGGCACGGTGACGATCGACGTCGGCGAAGTGCGGTTCGAGGAAATGCGCCAGACGATGGAACGGACTTTCCGGCATGTCGCCGAAGGGAAAGGCGTTAACTTCAAGATCGATATCGATCCGCGCGTGCCCGAAGCGGTGAGCACCGATGCGCAGCGACTCGATCAGGTCCTGAAGAACCTGCTCTCGAACGCGTTCAAGTTTACGGACCGCGGTTACGTGAATCTCCGGCTCGCGCCCGCCACCGCCGGATGGTCGCCGGACAATCAAAGTCTGAACCGGGCCGAATCCGTCCTGGCGTTTTCGGTGAGCGACAGCGGCATCGGCATTCCGGTCGACAAGCAGACCACGATCTTCGAGCCGTTCCTCCAGGCGGACGGCAGCACGAGCCGCAAATACGGCGGGACCGGCCTCGGGCTGGCGATCAGCCGGGAATTGGCGCGGGTGTTGGGCGGCGAGATCAAGGTGGAAAGCTCGGAAGGCCGCGGCAGCACGTTCACGTTGTTCCTGCCGCAAAGCTACAGCGTTTCTCCGATGGAACGCGCCGCCGCCAGGATCATGCCGGAACCGATCGAGCCCGAGCCCGCGAGCAATGGTGAAGCCGCGGAAGCCGAGCCTGCGGAATCGATCGTGCCGGATGACCGGGCGAACATTTTACCGGGCGAGAAATCGGTGCTCATCATCGAGGACGATCGCGATTTCGCGCAATGGCTTCTCGATGTCGCCCGGCAGAATGGATTCAAGGCCGTCGTCACTACCCGCGGCAAGCAGGCGCTGCCTCTGGTCCGCGAATTTGTCCCGGCCGCCATCACCCTCGATCTCAGCCTGCCGGACATGGACGGCTGGCACATTCTCAACCGGTTGAAATCCGATCTCGCGACGCGGCACATTCCGGTCTTCGTGATTTCGGCGCGGGAAGAGCCCCGCAATGCGTTGCGGATGGGCGCGCTCCGATTCCTGACCAAACCGATCGATGAAGCCCAAATCCGCCAGGTGTTCGAGAAAGCCAGCGAGATGGACGCGACCACCGCGAAAAAACTCCTCGTGATCGAGGACGACGAGACCCAGCGGAGCAGCATTCGCGAGTTGATCGGCAACGGGACGGCCGACATCGTGGAAGCGTACGACGGTGACGGGGCGCTCGAACGCCTGCGCAAGGAGCCGGTCGATTGCGTGGTGCTCGACCTGATGCTGCCGGACATGTCTGGCTTCGAGTTGATCGAGAAGATCCGAAGCGAGCACGAACATCTGCCGATTATCGTCTACACCGCGAAAGACCTTTCGCAGGAAGAGGAAGAGAAACTGAACCGGATCGCGCAGACGACGATCGTGAAGACGGTGCGCAGTCCGGAGCGGCTCTTCGACCAGACAGCGCTCTGGCTCCATCGCGACGCCTCGACGTTGCCCGAGGACAAACGCGAAATCCTCCGCCGGCTAAACGATCCGAACGAGGTCCTGGCCGCAAAGAAAGTGCTGATCGTCGACGACGACATTCGGAACATTTTCGCAATGACCAGCATGCTGGAACGCTACAAGATGGACGTGCAGTCGGCCGAGACCGGCAGGGCCGCCCTCGAGTTACTGAAGGCGGAACCGGACACCGACCTGGTCCTGATGGACATTATGTTGCCGGAGATGGATGGCTACGAAACGATCCGCGCCATCCGCAATATGTACGGGTTCGAGCAACTGCCGATCATCGCGTTGACGGCGAAAGCGATGAAAGGCGACCGCGAGAAATGCATCGACGCCGGGGCGAGCGATTATATTTCCAAACCGGTGGATACCGAGCGGCTGCTCACGCTTCTGCGCAATTGGTTGCACCGTTAACATGCCCGTCGATTCCAACGCGAAAGAGAAGGAGCCGGCCCCGGAAAAGGTCAGCATCCTGATTGTCGACGACCGGCCGGACAAGATGCTGGCCTACGAGACGATCCTTGCCGATCTCAACGAGGACGTGGTTTGCGCGCGCTCGGGAAAGGAAGCGCTCCGGTGTCTCCTGAAACAGGATTTCGCGGTGATCCTTCTCGACGTGAACATGCCGATCATGGACGGGTTCGAGACTGCCGCGCTCATCCGGCAGCGGCCGCGCTCGGAAACCACTCCCATCATTTTTATCAGCGCGGTGAACGACACCGAGACCCATGTCTCGCGCGGTTACTCGATCGGCGCGGTTGATTACATCCTCACCCCGGTCGTGCCGGAAATCCTCCGCGCAAAAATCGCGGTGTTCGTCGATCTCTTCAAAAAAACCGAGCAGGTAAAACGACAGGCGGAAGAGCGCGAAAAACTGATTCGCGAACAGACGGCACGCGCCGAAGCGGAGGCCCGCCAGGAGCGCTTCGCTTTCCTCGCGGACGCCAGCAATGTGCTCGCCGGCTCGCTCGACTACGAGGAGACTTTTCGCAATCTCGCGACCCTGGTCGTGCCCCGGGTCGCCGATTTTTGCGTGATCTCGGCCATAGACGAGGAGGGCCAGATGCGACAGGTGGCGATGGCGCACCGCGACCCGGCGGAAGAGCCGGCCATGCGCCGATTGGCGGACGAGTTTGCCGCGAGCCCCGCAGCCGAAAAGGGCGGAGCGCACGTTTTGAAGACCGGCAAATCCCAAATGATTTGCGATGTGCGCAACGGCGAGCTCCGCGAAGTTTACTCGGAGAAAGCAGACCGCGATTGGATCCGCTCCTTTGCTGCCAAATCTTTTATCGCGGTGCCGCTCCGGGCCCATGACCGGGTCCTGGGAGCCATCGTCATGATCAACACGCGGCCGGGCAAAATCTGCGGCCCGGAGGAGCTTTCCCTCGTCGAAGAACTCGCGCATCGCGCCGCCCTCGCTCTCGATAACGCGGCCCTTTATCAGTCAGCCAAAAAAGCGCGGGCCGAAGCCGAACGCGCGAACCGCGCCAAAGATTCGTTTCTCGCCATGCTCAGCCACGAGCTCCGGACACCGCTGACGCCGGTGCTCACTTCGGTGGTGGCGCTCGAACAATCGGCGGATTTGCCCGCGGAAATGCACGCTTCACTCCAAATGATCCGCCGCAACGTCGAGCTCGAAGCGCGCCTGATCGACGATCTCCTCGACCTGACCCGAATCAGCAAGGGCAAGGTGCAATTGAACCTCGAGGAAGTAGACGCTCATGTGCTTTTGCGCAGCGCCCTGGAAATCTGCCAGGCCGATATCGACAAAAAGAACCTGGAGCTCCGCACCGATTTCAAGGCGGAGAAAGTCTGCCTCGAAGCCGATCCCGCCCGTCTCCAGCAAATTTTTTGGAACCTCATCAAGAACGCGGTCAAGTTCACGCCCGAAGGCGGCCGGCTCGAGATCCGGACGAAGAACCGGGACGATGGATTGTGCGTCGAGGTTTCGGACACCGGAATGGGGATCGACGCGGAAACGTTGCCGAAGATTTTCAACGCTTTCGAGCAGGGCGATCGCAGCCAGCTCGGCGGCCTCGGCCTCGGCCTCGCCATCAGCAAGACGCTGGTCGAAACGCATCACGGAAAATTGATCGCTGAAAGCGACGGCCCGAATAAGGGGGCGACGTTCACGGCCATATTTCCAGCGCGCGAGACGACCGGCGATATGCACCGCAATGCAGCCCCAGTAGCCAAGCCCGCGCACAAGGCGATGCGAGTTCTTCTCGTCGAGGATCATGAGGACACGAACCGGTCGCTCACGCAGCTCCTGCGGCGCCGCGGTTATCACGTCCAGCCGGCGCACACAGTCCGGGCGGCGCTCGAAGCGGCGTCGCAAGAACAATTCGACGTTTTGGTGAGCGATATCGGATTGCCCGACGGCACCGGGATCGAACTCATGGAAAAGCTCAAGATCGATCACCCGATTTTCGGGATCGCGCTGACCGGCTTTGGAATGGAAGACGATCTGCGCAAAAGCCATGACGTCGGTTTCCATCATCACCTCGTGAAGCCGGTGGACTTGAACCGGCTCGACGCGCTGATTCAGCAGGCCGATCCGGTTACGGCCGAGGCGTAATCGGAAAGCGCTTGAGGTTTGTGGTAATCTCCGTGCAAATACGGCGGGTCAGGTCCGTATTCGAGACTCACAGCACATGGGAAGAATTCTGTATTTTGCGTTCGGATTGCTGACCGCGACCAGCGCGCTCGCCACCACCACGGTCGACGAAGAGAAACCTCACGGACGCGTTTGCCTTTCGCTCTTCGAGCCGGGTCCGCCGGAAAAAGAGGAAGCGTTTCAGAATTCGGCCTCCCCGGGTGCGGGAAAAATTGTGCGTGCGTATGTGGACGCGAGCGACAAATGCAGCGTCCTGGTTGCCGCGATCACGAAAGAAGGAAAACTCGCCAACGGCTGGCGGCCGCAACTTTCGGAAGTCCCCGGCGAATATGAAGAGATCCTTTTGCCGAAGGGACCGGTGAAATGGGACTGGGCCACTTCATCGGTCCCGTTCGACGTCTACGTCCTGTTCCTTGCGCCCGATTCCAAGGAAATCGCCGAGGCCAAAAAGCTCGTCGATGCGATGCAAAATCCGAAAGTGGATGACCGCGTTCTCGCGCTCCAAACCGGCAAGCTCAAAGAGTTGATCGGCCGGATCGCCGCGGACAAGAGCAGTTCCAACCAGGGTCCCGCAAGCGAACCGGAAGTTGGCGGCGTGTTCCGCGGCGCCGCCTTCCCCTGGCGGCAATTCGCGCGCGCGGCGAATTTCTCCTCTGATCGTCCGGGCGTCCTGATCGTTTCGAGCGAGGGCGCGGAAAAGAAATGACGGCTGGCGGTTCGGCCGGGTCTTTCAGTACGGCCGAACAAGTCTGGCTCAGGTCTCCGTGGCCGCTGCTCCTGGCGATATCCGGAGCCGTCGCGCTCTGGACTTTCCTGGCCGGCGATCCGTTCGAAGGCCTGGAGATGCGGTGGTTCGGCCAGATTCTGCGGTGGCGCTACGAGCAGGGAATGGCGCCGCCGGTCGATCCGAGCATCGTCCATGTCGACATTACGCAGGTCGATTTGCGAAAAACGCCGACCCTGGAGTTGGAATATCAAAACGCGGCCAACATTATCCGGCAGAGCCGGGAGCTGGGTGCGAAGGTCATCGCGTTCGATGCCATATTTGGCCGCGGCGATCAGGTCATGGCCGATCCTATCCTGAAGGAAATCGAGACCGCCCGGGCGGAGAACAAAACCGTGATCCTTGCCGAAGCGCTGTTGCCATCGGCGGATGACGGAAAAGAAGAACGGATCCGATCCTTTCCCTTTCGCGAACGGCTCCTGCCCGCAGGATTGATTAACGTCCGGGCTGATGGCGACGGGGTCCTGCGCCGCTATGATTACGCCCATTCGCGGGGAGCGGACAATCACGAGCCGTCGCTGGCCCTCGCCTGCTACCTGGCGTGGCGGGAGATAGCGTGGGAGAGCGGAGTTACCTTTCCTGCGCGCGGTCTCTTGCGCTGGGAAGAGCTGTCGAGCGATTTCACCAGCGTCGAACGGCGGGAACTCAAGCTGGATACCGTCCTGTTAAATTACAGGAGCCCGTGGACCGGCCGTGGGTCGGCGGCCTTCCGCCATTACAACGTCGCGCAACTCGACGCTCTTTATCAAAGCAGCCATCCGAGTAATGGGCAGCCGCTCGCGAACGCGATCGTGCTCGTCTCCTATTACGGCCCCGGCCTCGGTGACATGGGCACCACTTCCATCGCCGCTAATCAACCGCGATCCGTGCTGCATTCGACCGCCTTGAACGATCTCATTCAAAGGAGCTCGCTCCGCCGGACGCCGCGATGGATCGATGCCCTGGCCATCGTGGCCCTTCTCGCGCTCGGCGCTATTGCGACGTTTTTCCGCGGGACGGCGTCGCTCCTTTTTTTCTGGATAATCGGCGTCGCTGCCTGCGGTTTCCTTAGCGCGGCCCTCATCGTCCAGGCACGCTGGGTCCCCGGGCTGATGAGCGCGGCCGTGGTCTGGAGCCTGATCACCCTGGTGGAATTGGGACGTCGGCAAAGCCACGAATTCATCCAACGGCTGAAGCTTCGCTCCACCATGAGTCTCTATTTTTCGCCGCACATCATGGAGCATGTGCTTCAAAATCCCGGCTCGATGGAACCGCAACAGGCGGAGATCACCGTGCTCCTGACCGACCTTCGTAACTCAACTCCGCTCGCCGAAATGCTGGGACCGCCGGGGATGTTCCAGTTGCTCAATAAGGTCTTTGAAAGCCAGACGCGCGCAATTCTGGCGGAGGACGGCAGCATGGAACACTTCCTCGGCGACCAGTTCCTGAGTTATTGGGGAGCGCCCAACCGGCAACCCGATGCAACCGATCGCGCCTTCCGTGCCGCCCTTAGTCTCGTCGCAGGAATGGAAGAGTTACGAACGAACCTGGAACCGAACGTCAAGGCGGTTTTTGGCTACGGCGTCGCCCTCCACAGCGGCACGGCGCTTATCGGCAACAAAGGCTCCGCCCAACGGCTCGACTATGGATTAGTCGGCGACCTGATTAACGCGGCGGCCCGAGTCGAGTCCCTTACCAAGTATTACGGCGTTCTGTTCTTCATAACCCGGGAGGCTTATGCGAGACTATCGGATCCACCGAAAGTCCGTTTGATCGACAAGGCGATCGTGAAAGGAAAATCGACTCCGCTGGAGTTGTTCGAAGTAAAGCATTTCCATAGCCCCGATCATTTTGATGAGACCCTCGAACGTTATAATGCCGCGTTTGTGGAGTACGAGCGCGGAGCTTTCGACAAGGCCGGGCCAATGTTTGAGACTTTGAGTAAGGAACGGCACGATAAGCCGAGCGGGGTCATGGCGGAGAGGTGCCGCGAACTGGCGGCCGATCCGCCCGCGGACTGGACTGGAGTTTACCAACTAACAACGAAGTGATTCCTCTAAGATGATTCGAAACAAAAGTTCTCAAGCGCTGAAAGGGCTCGGCCGCCTTATTGTTTGTGCGCTGCTCGCGACCGGCTTGACCCATTCCCTGGCGGCGGCCGAAGAAGCCAAGCCAACTCCAAAACCGG
Source organism: Verrucomicrobiota bacterium (assembly GCA_041167265.1). Classification (GTDB taxonomy): domain Bacteria; phylum Verrucomicrobiota; class Verrucomicrobiia; order Chthoniobacterales; family UBA10450; genus AV80. The sequence continues at coordinate 68,840 of JBEEHG010000012.1, forward strand.
ATCGAACCGAGCTGGAAGCTCAGTTCAAGAAACTCGACGCTGCTCGCGCCGCCGCGAAGGAGAATACCAAGGAACGGGCGGAGGCGGCGCAGAAAGCGATGCTGACTGCCTCCGACATGGCATGGCTTGCGTTCGACGCAGGCAAATTCGACGAGGCCGCGACCTGGTTCGCCACCAGCGCAAAACTTAAGGAAGATCAGCATGCGAACGCGCGCGGCTACTGGGAGGAGTATTTCCGAACGGTCGCGACCGAGACCGACGGAAAAATCGATGGGCTAATCAAGACCCAGCAGGACCAGCTCGCTACGGCGGAGGAAGCGAAGAAGGGAATGATCCACCAGTTAATTCACGGCTGGGAAAAACTTCGTTACCTCAATCGCTACAACGCCGTGACGATGCTGGAACAGATCGCGCGCGACAACAACGACTCTGAGGGCTTGCTAAAGGCTTGCGATCAGGAGCTGGCGATTCGGCACGCCGAGATGAGCTATCTCGAAAAGGTCAAGGCCCCCGAGTCCGAGGTAAATGAAAAGACCGCTCAGGTGGCAACGGCGCTGGAAAGGGTCGCCAGTGCGCAAGCCGGGCTGGGACTGTTCGACAAGGCTGAGAAGAACGGCCTGGAAGCCCTTGCTCTGCGGCGCGGCCTTCCGGAAAAGATGGCGGAACGCAAGCTGGAGGAAAGCCTCAGCTCGCTCGCTCAGATGTATGCCTATTATCTGGGCGACCTGAAAAAGGCTCGGGAATATTACCAGCAGTCCCTGGATAGCATGGAAGCATCCGCGGCCGTTCGGAAGAAAGCGCTCGACGAAGATCGTTATTATACGCCGGAACAAAAAGCTGCGATGTCCAAGGAGGAGCTGGCGAAACACGAGGAGAGCCAGGCTCAGCAGCGGGACATGGCAATCGCGCTCGATGCGATGTCCCAGGCTATCGCGCTGGTCAATCTGGGAGAGATCAGTCAGGAACAAGGCGACTTCAAAGTTGCCCTCGCCGATTACCAGAAGGCAATGAAGGTCGGCGACGATCTACCCAAGGGTGGTTACATTAACGTCTTTGAGATTTTCCGGGCGCGCATTCGGGCCCGCGTCCTGGGTGACCTGGCGTCGTTGCATGCCGAGAGCGGTGAAGTCGAGCTAGCGCTCCAGGAACTGAATGAGACCATCGCACTGAAACGAAGCATCGGGCAGGACGATTGGACGGCGCAGTCATTGGTTCAGGCCGCCGACCTCGAGCATCAAAAGGGAGGCAGCGCCAAGGCCCGGCAGCTTGTCGAACAAGCTCGCCAGATTTTCGTCGCCGCTCACAAGCTCAACAACGTCGTCCAAGCCACCGGGTTTCTGGCCCTCATTGCGCGCGATGAGGAGAAATTCGACGAAGCAGCGAGGTGGGCAGAGGAAGCTTTGCTCCTCGCCCGAAAAACCGGGAACCTCGGGAGTGTTTCCGGTACGACGCGCATGTTAGCCTCGATTCGGGTCAAACAAAACAAGCTCGATGAAGCGCAAAAGCTGATCGAGGAAGCGCAGGCGGCGGACGCGAGGACAGGTGGGACGGGCGACAGGATCGCCACCCTGGGAGTGACCGGTGAGATTCTCGAGGCCAAGGGGGAAAACGAAAAGGCGCTCGAAGCGTATCAAGAAGCGGTGAAGCTGGTCGAAAGCGTTCGCTCGACCGCTGCGTCCGAGGCCGCGTTTGCCGACGTCAAGCGCAACTACCGCCCCTACGAGCGAATCGTGCGGATTTTGATCAAGCTCAACCGCCCCGAGGACGCCTTCGATTATCTCAACCGCGCCAAGTCGAAAAAGCTTCAGGATTCGCTACGGCTTTCCAGCCTGAAGAGCGAAGACAAGGCGGTTCAGGGCCTATTGGACAAGGCCACTACCGCCGAGAACAAGCTAAAGACGGCGACGGCGCAACGGGAAAGCGAACAAGCAAAACCGAAGGAGGAGCAGGACAAGGCCAAGCTGGAGAACCTTAGCCGAGTCGTCGCTAGCACCCAGGCTGAGTGTTTTCGGCTCAGCGAGCAGATCAAGGCGTCCAACCCGAATTTCGACAAGTTCATGACGGTAAAACCGGATGCTCTCAAAAAAGCGCAAAGAAGTATCCCGCCCGAAGTGATGCTCATTCAATACGCACCCCTGGGAGAGGAGCTCTACGTATTTCTTGTTACAAAAACGAGCATGAAGATCGCCATCGCTCCGACTAAACCCGCGGACCTTTTCAAGAGGATCCTGTCGATGCGGAAACAGATTACGTCCGGAGAAAGCGGGGCGCCGCTGACGAAGACGCTGACCAGCCTTTACGATACGCTTATCGCTCCGATCGAAGCGGACATAGCTCCTATCAAGACGATTGCCTTCATTCCCAACGGGCTTCTCTATTACCTTCCGATGCAAGCGCTGGCGAAAAAGGATGCTTCGGGACAAGTCCGCTACCTCATCGAGGACAAACAAATCGTTTACCTCGCCGGCTCGGACGTTATGGGCGCGGTGCAAGCGCCGGATGAGGAGAAAGCCCGTGAAGGCATGGTCGCATTTGGAAATCCAACCGGCGCCGACCTGCCGGCCGCGGAAGTCGAAGTGAAGGAGATTGCGCGAGTCTTTCCCGCGACCCAGGTCTTGTTCGGGGCGGAGGTAACCAAGAAGGCGGTAATTGCGGAGGAAATGCTCAATAAACGCATCGTCCACTTCGCGACCCACGGCCGTCTTAATTCGGCCGCTCCGTTAGACAGTTACATTCAGCTGGCCGCGAACGACTCCAAGGAGCTTTCGCAGCTGACCCTGGGCGAGGTTGGAGGACTACCATTTAATAAAGTCGATCTCGTTACCTTATCGGCGTGCGAAACGGCCGTCGGCGACAAGGAGCCCGACGGGGGAGAGGTCACGACCCTGGCCCATACCTTCACGAGCGCGGGAGCTACCACTGTCCTGGCTAGTTTGTGGAGCGTGGGCGACGAGAGCACCAAGGAATTCATGGTGGAGTTCTATCGCCAGCTAGCGGCCGGAAGTTCAAAGGCCGCGTCCGTCCAGAGCGCGCAGATCAAGCTGCTCAAGAATCCTAAGTTTTCGCGGCCGCTTTATTGGGCGCCCTTTGTCCTGATGGGCGATTGGCGATAGAACAGCGCGGCACGTTGATCTTTTGACGCCCATTTTCGGGCCGACTGGAACGATCTAACGCAAGAGGTAGCCGGCAAGGACGGCTATCCACGTTCCGAGGACTGCCGTCCCGATGTAACCCAGGGCCAGGCCGATGGTGGCAACGGACTTCTCGAAGGAGCCGCGCTTCAAACTCCGTGTCCTGGAAAGCGCGAGATGGCCGCAGATTATCGAAGCAACCGAGGTAAGGCCAAAGGTCAGGAGTGAAAAAATGCCAAGGGTCACGGTCCAGATTGGAAGCGCCGATAATTCTTCCTGCGAAGGATTGAGGGCTTGAGACGAGCCAACGGAACGCGCGGTAATCATTGCCGGATGATGACGGCCCGGCCCCGCCAATTTGCAGGAGAAGATCGTGCCGGCCCTCAGGCCGACGAGCGTTCGAGGCTATAGACGCGGAAGAATCCGTAACTCTTTGCCAGGGCTGTCGTGCCGACAAGATCGCAGGTGAAACACTTGGATTGCTCGGCCGCGGCGAGAGCAGCGAATTCCTCCGAGGCGAAAACCTCACCTTCGTGAGTGATCGGTTCGATCCGAGCGGCCCGGCTAACGTGAGCACCGGTGAAGGAAATCTGGCGGACAACCGGATCGAAATTTACGTAGACCGGGCCGGCATGAACGCCGATGCGAATGGAAAGGTTGTGAGGCAGGCCGAGGTCTATCCAGTTGGTTTTAAGGACGAGGTCCCGGAGGTCGAGGGCGAAGCGACCGGCGTCCTCCACTCCATTAAAAACGAAGAACAAGCCATCGCCCCAGGTGTTAACATTGATAGGAGCCGCTGAGCTCTCCGCCATGAGTCGGGAAACTCTCTGGTTAAACTGGGCGACGTACTTCGGGATTACTGTTTCGGGCAGCTTACTGTAGCCCACGACATCAGCGAACATGATAGCTTTGATTTCCTGCCGGCCTGATGCGCGCACCCAGGCCTCGAATTCATCGTCGCCGCTGTCCGCCCCGGTTTCGAACGTTTCGGAACTGGTAAGCATGGAAGGTGGCTTCGTAGCTACAGGCACGACCTTGACCGGGACGCGGTGGGTGCGCCAGTAGCGAACAAAGGATCCCGTCCCTCCGGGAGCGCCTGCATAACCATCCCACACGGCGAGCGGTGTTATCTCGAGATCAAGCGAACGCGCAAAAATACGGGCGAGTCCAGTCATGGCGAGATTGCAATATTCGAAACCGGTCGCGCTCCCCGGCATGTAAAGTTCGCCGAGGACACGAATGGATGCAGCCTGATCCAGGACCTTATGGAAACGCTCAACCCAGGCGTCGCTCCCGGCGTTAGCTACACTTGTTTTAACGAACTCCTCCGCCGGCCATGGCAGGACAAGGTGTATGGTCCCGCCGCGCGCCAGCATTGCTTCGAGAAACAGGATGTCAGAACCTGAAGCTGCGCTGGCGAACCCTATTCCGGCGTTCATGGCAGCCAGCTGCTTTTCCAATAGTTCCTTTATCTCGCGCTCCTTCGACGGAGGAAATCGCGGCGTCCGGCGATCGGGCGCGTCGATCATATGACCGGAAAAGACGACAAGCTTGGGAATGGGAAAGCAGTCATCGAAAACATCGGCGCGTCCGTAAAGCGCCCGCGAGAGAGTCCGCGCCTGTTTTCGCGTGGAGGAAAAGGCACGCAGATTGTCGCGCTCGGCAGCAACGGCCGCCTGATACGCCCGCCTGGCACCTTCCGCGTCGCCCAGCACTACAAGCGCTTCAGCTACGGTCGCGTGTTTCCAATAGTCGTCCGGCTGGCTTTGGCAGATCTCAAGAACGGTTGTGGCGATGCGTTTAGCCTTATCGGTTTCTTTCAGGAGGACCGCTATCGTGGCGGCGTTTATCCCGGGATACGAATCGGGCGGCGGAACTTCAAAGGCGCGGTTGTAAGACTCAAAGGCCTGGCGGAGGAACTGCTCGTTCTCCGGATTCATGCACCATTGGTCTTTATAGGTCCTGCCAAGGATACTTAAAGTCTCGCGGTTGGTAGGATCCTTGGCGACGAGCGCATGCAGGATCTCCTGCGCCCGGGTCGATGAACCCATCTGGGCCAGGGCCAGAGCGAGCCGTTGCTGGAGCCAATCGTCATCGGGATGTTTGTCGACCGTGGCCCGGGCCGCGTCATAGGCCGTAAGGAATTCGCCGACGGAAATCGCTCGCTTTACAAAAGCGTGGACGGCCTGAACATCGTCCATCCATTCGGTGCGACGGCGCCAGAGTTCATGGAGAGCGACAGATGCGGCGGGGGCGTTCTTAACTTCAGGCAGGTCGGACACGTGTAAATCGCAGGGACGTCATTCGAAGACGACGCGAACTAATTAGCCGAGAGCCAACCGGCTGACCAGAGATTTCTGTGTTTGCGCCACCCTCAGTGATGACAACATTCGTGTTCTTCACCGTGCTCATGATCGCACTCATCATGTGGATGGTGATGATGAGCGTGAGCCGCCCAGGACGGAAACGGGTCGGCAAAATTAGCCCAGTTCTCTTCGCCTTCTTTCATCTCCGGCTCAGTCAGAAGACAAGCTTCCAGCCCGCTCTGGAGGATGTTGGGGTCAATTTTTAATCCCACGACCGCAAACGATTGGCGGCGATCGCCGAAAGGCTCCTGCCATTCCTTTCGGGAGCGCTCGGGCATTTCGGCTTTGCGCGCGGCAGCGTCACGAGCCGCCCACCATTTTCCGGCGGACGAGCACTGGACCTCCGATCCGGCCAGATTCAATCCACCCACCTCATCCATGCGGGTAGCGAGCCAAAAGAAACCCTTGGCTCGGAACACACCATTGAAGTGGTGTTGGAGCAGGTGCCAAAAACGGTCGGGATGAAAAGGGCGTCGCGCAGTGTAATGGAACGCAACGACAGGTTGGTGGTCGGGCGGAGGCGATGATCCGTCCATGACTTGCCGCCAGCCGGCGCCCCCAAGGGCCGCATCGAAATCAAACGAACTATCTGAGTGTCCTATCCAGCTTCCGATCGCTGTTGCAGTAAGCGCCGTGATCCGGCCGCGGGGATTAAGGGTCGCGGCAATCGACCTGGCCAGTTCGAAGCCTTGATCGTCGGACGCAGGTTGAAGGAAAATATCGCTAACGAATTCCAGCTGTTCAGCGAGGAAACAGGTTCCGTTTTCCAGTAACGTGGTTGAATCAAGCGCAAAGGCGACACTGGTTAGCCGGCAGCTGTGTGCCAGGGTCGGGAGGTTCCCGTTCTCAAGGAACAAGGAAGCATAGGCCATTACCGGCCTTTCGTCTTCGCATGGAATAACAAGGTGATTGGTGTCGCCCTTCTCGGCGATGGCTTTCAGGCGCCGAATCAGTTCTCCGGGTTGAGCGCCGGGAGCGTCACGGAACACCGAGACCCGATCGGAGACGCCGCCTCCAGCAAGCATCTCGATTGCGGCATCCCGAGCGGGCCCCGCCATGATGGAGACCGACATGGGTCCCCGATCTTTTCCAGGCACGCCCGCCATGAACTAGCTCGGCGGAGGTCTGCGGCCAGCCCGCGCGACCGGAGCGGCCGGCGCGTTGCTTTCAACCACATTCGGCGCGGTAACTTCGGCCCGCCATGGAATCGCGAGCCGATGCATGATGGACTTCGCCTCCAGTGGCGCCAGTCCAGGCATTTCGGAAATGAGGCGCGCCAGCAAGGCACTCATGATCGGCGCCGCGAAACTGCTGCCAGTGACTTCCTTCGTAGAATGATTATTCCAGGGGAGAGTTACATCAACGCCCCTAGCCGCGAACTCTACCAGGTGGCCCGGCTTATAGAAGAAGGTATGATCTTCATCGAAGCGGGCCATGTTCGTTGTAACGACGCTGGGAAAGTAACCGGGCCACTCCGGCGTGGTGAAATCGTAGTTGTTACAGGCCGAGACGATGTGGATACCTTTCAGATAAGCTTCATCGATCCATTCCTTGTATTGGTGGATGTGTTCGGGCAACCCGCATCCAAAGCTGCAATTAAGAATATGGTACCCGCGATCGATCGCCTGGCGGACCCCTTCCCGGATGATCACCGTGCGCGACCCGAGGTTGGCCCCGAGAACTCGAATACTGCCGATCTGCGCGTCGGGCGCGATCCGGCGAATGACGCCGGTCACCGCCGTGCCGTGTCCGTAAATATCGCTGCCGTCGCCCGGTTTCACCTCAATCTGAACTCCGGCATCGATCACGTGCAGATCATCCAGTAGCGTCAGACCAGGCAAAGCCGGATGATCGACTTCCACGCCCGAATCGATAACGGCTATCCGCACTCCCTTACCAGTCCCCTTCTCCAAAGCGCGGCGCGCTTCATCCAGCCGGAAAGGACTGGGATCGGGGGTTAGAGCCGGTTCCATCCTACAGCGGTGCCGAGCAGCCGATAATCGATCAAGTCTCTGACCACGGCGGCTATCGTCTGGATGGCGTTGAGTTCAGCCGGCCCAAATCCGCCGGGAGTGTCGCCCGTTGCCTCCGCCTGTCCGTCGCGGACCTCGACGTCGAGAAGCTGGACGCAGGAGATCACTCCGCGAACTTCGTTAAGAAAGTAGAAGGGCACAGCGATCATCGCATAAGTGGTCTTGTGCAGTTTCTGATCGAGCTCTTTGCTGTGCTTTGCATTCTTGTAGACCTGATTCTCGACAAACGCGTGCTCGCTCGCAACCACCAGGCTTACGATCCCTTTGCTGACCGGCTGTCTAAATCCCGTGATCTTGTCCGTGTTCGGACCGCTGTTGAACGCGACGACCAGATGCTGCTTCTCCGGATCAAGCAGCCAGATACTGCCTTCATCGGCGCCGATCCGGACAAAGGTCTCTTTCAGGAGCTTCAGGACCATTTCGTCACAAACGCTCACGAAATTCTCGGGGGTGACGGCAACGCCGAGCTTGGCCAGGTGCTCCTGCAAGGCCGGGCGAAGCGGAACAAAACGCTGTTCCGGAAGAAAGTTTGCGCGGGTGGATTTCATTCCGGCGGTTGTCGAAGAGCTCTCGCTTCAATCACAAGCGTCGAAATGAGGTGTGGCTGTTCCTGAAGCAATTTTTTCATTTCATCGCGCTCTTCCTCGGTGCACTTCCCGCCCGCAAACCTGACGATCTTTTCCTTTAGGTCGGCTGGAACCGCCGCGGCGGAACGTCCGGCTACTTCCTGGACGTCGGCTTCGAGGAATTCCAACAGGATTTTGAAATCATCATTCACAGGAAAAGGGTGGTCAAAGGAAAACGCGGTTAAAAAAATTTACATCATTGTTGGAGCCCACGAGCGGGTCGCGGCGCGGTGGAGAATTTCCGGGCGGCGTCCCGTTGCTTTTGCTCTTCCCTTAGACTCATCGAGCGGGGCATTTTGCGAAATTATCTCCGGTGGCTCAGAAAACATCGGACGAAGTGGCGCAGAGCTCGACGAAATCCTCCCAACGCAGTTCGAGCCAGGGGTCGACCTTCTTTAATTCGAAGAGAATGATTTTCGCCACACTTTGCCGGGTGGTATCGAGAGTGCGGCTGACTTTCGATTCATGCCAGCCCCACATTCGCGAGATCTCTCGCTGGCTGAGCTCGTGAACGTGGACCAGCTTCAGCATGAGAACCGCATCCGCGTCCTGTTTGGCGAAGGCGCGTTTGATGGCGTCGCGCAACAGGTTCAGCAACGGCTTCTCGCTCGTTGGCTTTTCCGGGTGCGGCCGCCGTTCGAAGAAATCCTCGGGTGAATCTGGTGAAGGCGGAACATCGACGCGAAAACTTTGCCGCCGTTTCAAATCGACGAGACGATTTGTGGCCACGGTCAGAAGCCACGATTCCAGCGCGCAACGGCCCTGGTATTTCGTCAGGAGCGTCGGCCGATCCCCGCGCGGGGCGAAGCAATCGGTCCAGAGATCGGCCACCAGATCTTCCGCTTCGGTCTGATTCGCCCCGCGGGCGCGAAGAACGCCGACAAGTTTCCCCTGATAGCGACTCCGCAACTCGGCGGCCGCCGCAGGCTCGCCGGCGAGGACGCGCTGGACAAAAGCCAGGTCCTCTTCATGGCGCGACAAAGTTTCCACCGGCATAGGGAACAGGAGGATGTCGCCCGGCGTTTGGGACGTCAACCATTTTGGGGCAGTACTCCTCGGCCTTCGCGCCGCCAGAATCGGCTTGCCGTCGCAAACCGGCGGATCTCCCCGCTGCTGATCCGAAGTCAACTGCCCCGGACGCCGAACACATGAAGGATTCGGATCGTGGTGAGCCGAAATGGTCTGTTCAAAGTCCTAACTGCCTGGCGGGCATTTTCGCAAGATACCAGGGACGACCTGAGATAGGGCGGCTGTCTGTAATGGCCGCCTGGACGAAAACTGGGTTTTCTCCTTGGTTCGTTAGGTTTGGCGGCCAGACTTGAAAACAAGTCTGGCCGTCTTTTTTTAGACAGAAAAGCTGGTCCAAAAAAGCGTGTTATAAGTCTTAAAATGTAGGAGAACGCAACGCAGCCCTGCTCGTTTATGCTGGATCCACTCATCTTGCTTGAAGCACGGCAGCTATCCTTTGAACAGCTGAAGGGAAATGGTATGTTCCTGGCGTTCCTTCTTCGAGCATCAGCTTTTTCCTGAAACATGGCTGGGCATGACGAAGAACCTCGTAAGCCGAAAGGAAGGCCCGTCGAGATCAATCCTCAATCGCTGACGGAGATGACCTCCGAAGTGTATGAAGAGCTGCGCCGCCTGGCGGGAAGCTATCTCCGTTTTGAGCGCTCAGAACATACTCTGCGGCGGACCGCGCTTGTTCATGAAGCGTTCGTCCGTTTGGCAGATCAGCCTTCTTTACATTGGCAGAACCGTGCCCACTTCATCGGTGTTTTCGCCCGGATCATGCGTCAAACCCTGACCAATTACGCCGTGGCCCGGACCCGACAGAAGCGAGGAGGAAACGATCCCCTGGAAATGGCTCTCGAGTTTTATGATCGGCGCAAGATCGATGTCACGGTTTTGGATCGCGCCCTGGGTGATCTGGAGTCGGTTGATCCGCGGCAAGCCCAGATCGTTGAGTTGCGTTTCTTCGGTGGCCTTACGATCTCGGAGATAGCGTCAGCCATGGAGATATCGCCGGCCACGGTGAAGCGCGAGTGGGGCATCGCCAAGATCTGGCTGCGCCGCGAATTGTCTCGCAGGACATGACGGTTATTGATGACATTGCTGGTAGCTTTGCCGACAGTAACAAAGAGTCTAACAATGGATACACAGCGATGGCATAAGTTGAAATCGATCCTGGCTGGAGCTTTGGACGAGGAATCGCCGGGAGCGCGAACCGCCCTGGTAGCACGACTTTGTTCCAACGATAAGCATCTCCTTCATGAGGCCGAGTCTCTTTTGGCCGAGGCAGACGCCATCCTTGAGGAAGGCAACGACGACTTGGAGGCATGCGCTGTCGACGCGGCATCCAGGATCGCACGAGACGGGGTCTCGGAAATTGGGAAACGCATTGGAGCCTATGTCGTTGTCCGCAAGATCGGTCACGGCGGAATGGGCACCGTTTATCTCGCGGCCCGAGCCGACGGGTATTTTGAAAAAGAGGTGGCGATCAAAGTGCTGAACCTCGGCACCGACATGGAGGAAGTTCTCGGGCGTTTCCGATCGGAACGGCAGGTCCTGGCGAAGCTCGACCATCCCAATATTGCCCGGCTTCTCGATGCCGGGACAACGGACGACGGCCTTCCTTATTTCGTCATGGATTACGTCGACGGGATACCCGTCACGCACTTTCTCGAAGAGACCAATCCCCCGCTGGAAGAACGGCTTCATCTGTTCCTGAAAGTCTGTAGCGCGGTGGAGCTGGCCCATTCCAGTTCCATCGTTCATCGCGACTTAAAACCGAGCAACATCCTGGTAACCCGAACCGGCGAACCGAAGCTTCTCGACTTCGGGATCGCCAAACTCCTACGCGATGACAACGATCCCCTGGAACGGACGGCTGCCGGCCATGAGCGATTGAGTCCCATTGCGGCTTCGCCCGAACAAGCGCAAGGCGTGGCGGTGACAACATCGAGCGACGTTTACGCCCTTGGTTCGCTTCTCTACGAAATGCTAACCGAAGCGCGACCTCTTCGTTTCCCGGGCCGCAACCCATCCCGCGATGAATTGATCAATGTGCTTTGTGAGCAGATGCCTATGCCCCCCAGCAGCGTCGTTAAAGATCACGCGAGACGCCGCGAGATCCGCGGCGATTTGGATGCGATCGTTCTGAAAGCGTTGCAAAAGGAGCCGGCCACGCGCTACCGATCCGTGACCGACCTGGCGGATGACGTTCGCCGATACCTGGCGCACGAGCCGGTAAGGGCTGGGAAACGTCACTCGATCGGCCGTCTTTTTCGGAGATCCTGGCGGGATCACCGGTTTCAAGTTGCGGGCGCAGGCGGGGTGGTCGTTCTCCTGGTTGTCGGGATGCTGAATTGGGGCTTTCTATCGAGACTGGGATGGAACGAACCAGCGGCGAAATCCAAGTTAGCGATCCCTGAGAGAAGCGTCGCCGTCTTGCCTTTCGATAGTTTCACGGGCGCAAACGAAAACACTTACTTCGTTGACGGCGTTCAGGACAATATCCTAACGGATCTGGCGAAGGTCAGCGACCTGCGGGTTATCGGCCGCACGAGCGTGGCAACATTCCGAAACGTGAAGAGAAGCCCGCGGGAGATTGGAGAGTCACTCCGAGTCTCTCACGTTCTGGAAGGTAGTATCCAGAAGGTGGGTGATCGAATCCAGGTGAACGTCCATCTGATCGATACGCGGACCGAAGCGGAAATCTGGGGCGAACACTACGAGCGGAGAATTGACGATTTGTTCGCCCTCCAAAGTGAGCTGGCGGAGACGATTGCTTCCCGGCTAAAGGCGACGTTGTTGCCCGACGAAAAAGCGGCTATCGAAAGCCGGCCTACCCGGGACATGGTGGCCTACGATCTTTATCTGCGCGCCCGCGAAGAGTTCTATCAGTACAATTATTCCCAGGCCGTTGAGTTTCTCGACAACGCGGTCGCCCGCGACCCAAAGTTCGCTGTGGCTTATGCCTTCCTCGCGGAGATGAATCTTTATCAATATCGATTCTCGGCCGCTCACGAGCCCAAATTCCTTGTGGCGGCGAAGGTCGCGGCGGATAAGGCGCTCGCTCTAGCTCCAAACCTGGCCGAGTCCCATTTGGCGCAAGCACAATACCATTATTACGGAACCCGGGACTTTGGTGCCGCACAGCGCGAGCTGGTCCAGGTTTCCTCTCCGACCGACAAAGCCCGCTTTCTGGATTTAACTGCCCTGGTTCAGCGGCGTCTCGGGCACTGGAAGGAGTCCATGCGGAACGCAGAACGGGCCGCAGAAATTGATCCACGGAATCCTTTTATCGTCAACGAGCTCCTCGAGAGTTATATCGCGGTTCGGAGGTTTCAGGACGCGGAAGACCTTGCCTCCAAAACCATTCCTTTATTGCCGCCGACGAATAATTCGCGATGGCTCCTTAAATCCGATTCCTTTCTCGGTCGGGGACGGCTCGAGGAAGCTCGAGCCACCGTCGCAGAAGCGCCGCTGGCGAGACCCGCTAAAATCCACGCCCTGGTGGTCCTCGATTTATTGGCGCGGGACTACGAACGGGCCGCGCGTGACCTGGCGGACATGCCGGAAGGGGGAAAGGAAACCCCCTCGACACTTTTGCTTCAAGCCTCGGTGGCGCGGGGTCGAGGCGACCAGGACACAGCGCGGGGGTTTTACCAGATGGCCTGCGACCGCACCCTGGAAAGTCTCGCGCATAGGCCCGAGGACCCAGTGCTTTTAAGCGCTCTCAGCCTCGCCTACTCCGGGTTAGGGCGTAACGAGGACGCCGTCCGGGAAGCGCTTCACCTGGTTCAGGTCATGCCGATTTCGCGCGATGCCGCCGACGGCATGACCTCAGAGAAACTATTGGCGGTGGTGTACATGGAGGCGGGGCAGACTGATGCCGCGCTTGAAGTGCTGGCCAGGATCGTAAATCTCCCGTTTGGTCCGAACTATGGCGAACTGAAATTCGACGAAGTCTGGGACGCGGTGAGAACGAATCCCAAGTTCGAAGCGGTCCTGGAGCAATCGCGCCAGCCGCCCGTTTACGACTGACGGCGACCACCGCCGACGGTCTGTCCAGCCAGCCCATTAACGCTGCCGGCGATCCGACCGATTTGGACTTAATGGCGGACTCGTCTTTTTTTTCTGAGCCATTCTTGGGACCAATATTGCATTAGCTTTATGTGCAGAGGTTTTTCACGATCGAACCTGGTTTCGTCGGCTCAACCAGGCTGTTCTCCCGTCCGGATTGCCAGCGAAGATGAGGATGAAAAACCATTTCTCCCTCAAGAAGCCAACACCGAGAACCATCGGCTTCCTCGGATTCAACGGACTTACCGCGGTGGATCTTACCGGTCCCTTGGAGGCTTTAGGATTAGCGCGGACTGGCGAAGGCGCCGGCATTGCATGTTATGCGCCCAGACTTATCGCTACGTCGGGGCAAACGTTTACCTCCGAATCGGGCCTGGTATTCAAAGCGAAGAATACTCTTAGCGACTCGCCTGACTTTGATACCATCTTCATCCCGGGAGGTGTTGGAGTTCGAGCAGGTCAAACCCAACACGATATCGCCGAGTGGTTGCGGACCTATTTCGGTCAGTTCAAACGGCTCGTTGCCGTGGGCACAGGGATCTATCCCCTCGCCCAAAGCGGATTACTTGACGGGCGGCGAGTCACGACTCACTGGAGGTTCGGACAAGAAGTCGCCCGGCGATTTCCCACCCTGCGGGTCGATCAGAGCGCATCATTTCTTAAGGACGGGCCTTTTTATACCTGCGGAGGCGGAACCGCGGCCGTCGAGCTCACCCTGACCCTGGTCGAGGAGGATTATGGTTCCCAGGTTGCCCTCTCGGTGGCGCGTGAACTCGGGATGCGACTTCGGCCGCTGGGAGACCACGCCAACCCTCTTGATCCCTCGCAATTCGAATATGGACCGAGCGATCGACTCGCTGAACTCCCTGCCTGGGTAGCCGCCCACTTGAACGATAATCTGTCAGTCGAAGTCCTGGCCGGGCGAGCCTGTCTGTGCCCCCGCCATTTCGGCCGGCTCTTCAAACGTGTCTTCCGCAGCACTCCGGCGAATTTCGTTGAGACATTGAGGATAGACGAGGCGCGGCGGCAATTACTTCTCACTCCGAAAAGCGTGGAAAGCGTAGGTGCCGCAGTGGGCTTTACCAACAGCGATTCTTTCCGGCGCGCCTTCGAGCGCCGTGTGGGCATAAACCCCGCGGCATTTCGCAAGCAGCGTTTCTCTGTGGTGGGAAAACAAAACGAGCGCCGATCATCCCACCGACTCGCTTCAACCTTTGATGGCTTGATCCGAAAATCGGAGTCAGGCGATAAAAGACTCCAGGCATTGAAGTCCCCAAGATTGTTGCGTGCCTGAAGTCTCCTCATGATTCCAAAACGTGTCGGGGTCATCGGTTTTGAAGGAGTTACCGGCCTGCATTTCGCCGGCCCGACGGACGCCCTCGCCGCCGCTGCACTTAACGATGGTTATGATGGCAGCATCCCGTGTTACCAGGTCTTCACCATAGGGTTGACCGACGCTCCTTTTCACTCCGAGTCTGGGATTGGATTAACGGCTGACCATACGCTCGAGAACGCGCCTGAGCTCGATACGATCATCGTCCCGGGTGGGAGCGGACTGCGCAATCCGGAGATCGCCGGGACCATTTCCAAGTGGCTGTTGGCGCGGGCCAACGATAGTCACCGGCTCGCCTCTGTCTGCACCGGAATATACGGCCTGGCTCCGACTGGATTGTTAGACGGCCGGGAAGTAACAACGCATTGGCGCTTTGCCAGCGACGTTGCCCGACGGTTTCCCAGGCTAAGAGTTAATCATAAGAAGATGCTCATCAAGGACGGCAGGTTTTATACGTCGGCTGGCCTTTCTGCCGGGATTGACCTTGCCCTTGCCCTGGTAGAGGAAGATTACGGCCCGCACATCAGCGCCGCTCTTCGCAGTGAGCTAGTCACCTATTTGGTGCGTCGAGACAGCAATGAGGCGCTTTCTTCAGCGCCGGAATTCCAAAGCGAGCCAGCGGAACGCTTCGGTGATCTCGTCGGCTGGATTGTCCGGAACTTGCAGAGCGATCTCTCCGTCGAAGTCCTGGCCCGGCGGGCATGCGTTTGCCCGAGTCATTTTAATCGCGCGTTCAAAAGCGTGTTTGGGAGTTCGCCCGCCGTATTTGTGGAGAACCTTCGGCTCAACGAGGCGCGCCGACGTCTATCGAAACGCGGTAAAACACTTTGCAGTATAGGTGAATCGGTCGGCTTCAAGAGTCCCGTTGCTTTTCGGCGCGCATTCGAGCGGAGGTTTGGGGTCAAGCCCGGCAGCTACCTGGATTTGTTAGCGACAGCAGCGGCAAAAACGCCGCGGTAAATCGCGGCGGCCTTCGGAGCCGCCAAAAGGGCTGAGTCTGGATTTGCCGGTTTTAAGTCCTAACGAGTTTTGAACGTTCGCCGTTATGACTATTCCGGCAAGAGAACCCTTAACTACAACACCAATGGAGAAACTAATGATAAGAAATGTAATGCACGCGTTTGGACCCTTTCGCGCAGCTCTGGTAGCTGCCGTCGGAATACCTCTCGTTATCGCGGGTAGCGCCTACGCGCAGAGCCCGACGCCCGCGCAGGTGCCGAATGCCCCAGTTCCGGCTAAGACCGAAGCTACGACCGAACGTGTCGTTGTGACCGGTTCATACATCCCGACCGCGGAAACTGAATCGGGCCTGCCAGTGACGGTTTACACCGCGGAAGTCCTTAAGAAACAGGGCGCCAACACCCCGGCGGAAGGTCTCCGGCAACTGCCGTCTTTCGTCGGTGGCAATAACGGTCAATCGGAAAATGATTCAAACTCGGGTAACGGCTCGGCCTTTATCAACCTCCGCGGTATCGGGCCCGCCAACACCCTGGTTCTGGTCAACGGCCGCCGCACCTTCAATTTCAACGATATCAACGCCCTTTCGGTCGGTGCGATTTCCCGCACGGAAGTTCTGAAGGACGGCGCTTCGGCCGTTTACGGTTCCGATGGTGTCTCCGGGGTAGTGAACTTCATCCTGCTCAACGGGCCGGGCGAAAAGCCGTATGAAGGTGCGGAACTCTACGCCCTTTATGGCAACACCACGGAACATGACGCCCACGTGCGTCAGGTCTATCTCCGTGGCGGCGTCACTGGTTTGGACGGCAAAGTCTCGATTGCGGCGGCAGGCGAATATTACTCACGTGCGAACCTCTATTCGCGCGACCGCTTCAAACTCGCGGGCACGGGCGACGCGAGTAATAACCCGGAAGGAGCTGGTTTTGGCGGACAGAACACCAACAGCCCGACCTTCGGGGGCCGCGTTACCGTGGCGGCGGCGGCCTCGACCATGGGCGCTCCAGCGGGCGGCGGCGCCCTCGTCCTGATCAATCTCTCTAATAACCAGGTGACGCCGGGTAGCTATCGGCGGTTCGAGCCAATTTTTCCGGGGGGCGCTCTCCCGCCGGCTAACCCGCCGGGCGGCACCCTGCCGGGCGACTTCCCGCCGGGCACCGATCCGGCACGTTTTAACTTCCGCGCTTTCACACCGACCATCCCGGCGGTCGAAAAGGCCATGTACATGGCTACGGGCCGCTATAAGATCTTCGGTGACGGTCTCCAGCTCTATGGCGACATCATGTATACGAAGTCAAAACAGGATAACGGCCTGGCGGGTGCTCCGTTTGCCATGAACAGCCAAACCAACGGTTTGAACGAAGCGCGCCAGTCGCAGTTCAATCCGTTTGGCAACAACCTGTCCTCGGTCTCCTACCGGACGCAGCAAGAGTTGCGAAACCGGCGTAGCTTCTACGACAGAGACTACTACCGCTACGTCGCCGGAATTAACGGTGACTTCAACTTTACCGATAACCCTTTCATCAGCCATTTTGGTTATGATGCGGGATTCGTTTATGAGCGCTTGGACCAGGACCGCATCGACAGCGGTGACGCACGGCGGTCTTATCTCCGCGCCCTCATTGCTCCAGCGACCGGGTTTACGCCGAATCCCAATTCGCCGATCCCCAACTCGTCGTTTCCGGGGACCTTCAATCCGTTCATCGGGGTCGCAGCGCCGACCAGCGGCTCGGCACCGATCTACAACAATACGAATCCAGCGGGAGCTCAGTTCCGGACGGGGGTTCCGATTGGCACCGCGCCTTATAACAACAACAATATCGCGATCGACTGGACCAACGGAGGCGCCAGTTACATCGCGCACACGTTCTTCCTGGAGCGCGACAAGCTTTATGATGTTAAGGGCAACGCCCACCTGTTCCCGAAGCTGTGGAATGGCGGTATCGACGTGGCCGTCGGTTATGAACACCGCGAAATCAACCAGAAGCAAATCGCCGATCCGGTCGAGGCCTCGAACGACGTGCTGGGCTTTAACCAGCAGACTCCCTTGAAGTACCGCCAGGAAGTCGATTCCTACTTCTTTGAGCTCGGCGTTCCGATCATCACCTCCGCGATGAACGTGCCGTGGGTGCGTTCGTTGGACCTCGACATCGCCTGGCGGCGTGAAAAATTCAACGACACGAACCTGTTGCTGCGGACCGGATCGCCGGTCGCCCTAACGTCGAGCTTCGTGAACGAAAACCCGGATGAAAACTTCAAAGGTTCACCGCGTGTTTCGCTGCGTTATCAACCAATCGCGGATGTCACCCTCCGCGCAAGCTGGGGCCAGTCGTTCCGCTCGCCGAGCCCGACTGAGCTATTCCTTCCGGTTACGCAGAACGCCCCGGTTCTTTTCGATCCACTGGTCGGCACGACGCTACAACCGCTCGACGGAGTTTGGCAAGGCGGCAATACAAACTTGAAGCCGGAAACGACGGATGCTTACTCGGGTGGTGTCGTCTGGACACCGAAATTCCTGCCGGGATTCACCATGACGTTGGACGTCTATGAGCTCTTCACGACCGCTTTGGTCCTGGATCCTACCTCGTTCGCCCAGGTGTTAGTGACCCAAGGTGTCCAGGATCCGGATGGATGCGGACTCGGCGTTAACCCGGGCAGCGGTCCGGGCCTGGGTATTACTCGTGACGCCACCGGTCTTTTGACCTGCGTCGACTCTGGATTCGGTAACGCTGGTAAACGCCATGTCCGCGGTATGGATCTCACGGCGGTCTACGAGATACCGACGGAACGCTGGGGTAAATTCACCTTCTCGGGGGGTTACAACCACTTCTTCACCTGGAAGGCACAACCCGGTCAGGGTCAGGCGTTCAACAGCTTCCTGGGTAACTACAGCAACAGCACGCTCCCACTGGCTCCAGGCGCGATTCCCTGGAACAAGGGATTCCTCCGAGGCGAATGGGAGTGGAAACACTTCGACTTCGTTGCCACGGGTAACTACATCGGCGACTTCCGCGATGATCCGGCCTTCCTAACGAGTAGTATAAACCCGCCCGGGTTTGTGACACTGTATGGAACTACCGTCCGCGAGGTGGACAGCTACATCACTCTCGATCTCCAGTTGAGCTACGAGTTTGTGAAACCGCCCACGGAACCCGCTCCCTACGTCAAGGAATCCAAGGACAGCAAGAACGCGCCGGTGGTCACCGAAGCCACCACGGCCTCGATTTGGCGGCGGATGCTGTGGGGCACGAAGCTTACGGTCGGCGTCAACGATGTGTTTGATCGCTATCCGCCATCGGTTCTCGGAGCGTTCAACGACACCTACGATACGTCGCTCTACACGATTCGTAACCGTTACTGGTACGTGAGCCTCTCCAAGAAATTCTAAGAGGAAAGCAAGAGTCAGTTCTTCATTAGGCGGGTGGCAGAAATGCCATCCGCCTTTTGCTTTTCCACGCGATTAGGCTGGAGGATCTGGCCCGGCCCGGTCGCCTGCTCCTTGTCCAATCCATTCCCGCGTGCCTGGAGGGATTCGAACCCCCAACCTGCTGATCCGAAGTCAGCTGCTCTATCCGGTTGAGCTACAGACACTGGTCAGTTTCGAATTTGATTTTCAATTTTCGATTGCCAAAGGCAATCACCAAGTCGTCCTTCTTTGACGTGAGGCTTCGATGAACGATTTGGATGATTACCTGAACGATCACCTGGCGGGATCGGTGGGGGCGTTGGAACTGCTCGATCGGATGGTCGAGACCTACGAAGGCAAACCGCTGGAACGCTTTTTTCGCGATCTCCGCGAGGACATCCAGCACGACCAGGAACAACTAAAAGAGTTGATCGCGAAATTGGGGCTCGAGGAGAGCGCTGTGGGAAAGGCCGGGGCGTGGTTTTTGGAAAAGCTTTCCCGGCCCAAGATCGACCTTGGCGACGGCGGGAAAGCGGAGATCGGATTATTCCTCGGCTTGGAAGCGCTGGTCCTCGGAATCACCGGAAAGCGCTCGCTCTGGCGCGCCCTCCACGCGGCGTCGCGGACGATGCCGCAACTGGCCCGGCTCGATTATTCGGGACTGGAAAAGCGGGCCATCGACCAATGCGAGCAGGTGGAAGCGCGGCGGCTGGAGCTGGCCCGTTCCATTTTCAAAGCGGACTAAACGCCCACTCCAGGATTTTGTGCTTGAGTGAAACCGGGCCGGGATTCACGCTTGATGCGTGAGAGCTTCTGCCGACACCGAGAGCCCCGGAGCGCTCACCCACTTTGTCACGACTCGCTGGAGTCTCATCCGGCAACGCTGCGCGCCTGATGCCGCCAGCCAGATCGACCCGGGCCTGGCCCAGCTTTGCCATATCTATTGGCGGCCGATTTTTACCTACATCTTTCGCCGCGGGTATTCCGAGCACGATGCCCAGGATCTTACCCAGGATTTTTTCATGATGATCATGGAGGGAAATCTCCTCCAGTTCGCGGATCCCAACCGCGGCCGTTTCCGATCGCTTTTGTTGCGGTCGTTGAAAAATTTCCTGATCGATGTCGCCGTCAAACGCCGGAGACACAAGCGTGGCGGCGCGGTCCAATTTGTGTCGTGGGAATCCTGGATGGGGGACGCGCCGGCGCAACTGTCCCTGCCAATTGCAAAAATCGAATCTTCGCAGCCGGAAGCACTGTTCGACGCCGGCTGGGCGGCGGCGATTGCGGGCGAAGCGCTACGCCGACTACGCCTGGAATGCGAAAGCAAAGGACGCCGGCGCGTGTATGAAGTCCTTCACCCGTACCTCACGGCCGAACGAGCTGAGACCTGCTACGGCGCGCTTTCTCGCGATCTCGGAGTGCCGGAGCCGTCGGTAAAACGTTTACTCCATCATTTCCGGACCCGTTATCGAGCGCTCTTGCGGGAAGAGGTTCGTAAGACCGTCGAATCCGAGGCGAACGTGGCCGATGAAATTCGCTACCTTTGCGCGAGCTTAAACGCAGAAGCTGCGTAACCCCCGTGCAAGCAAAGCCCCCGACCGATTCGACGTTTGCGATTCAAGGGCAAAGTGAAGTTTGCGGCCAGTGCCAGTCCGTTTCGCGGCTGACAAATGGTCTTTGTCTGAATTGCCTTTTGCGCGATGCGCTCGCTGAAGATGCGACGCCGTCGGACAAGGAGTCCTTCAAGGAAGTGCTCGCGGCCGTAAAGCCGAGGGACAGCGAGTGGCACATCGCCGACCACGAAATTCTCCATGAGATCGCGCGCGGCGGAATGGGCGTCGTCTACCAGGCGCGCGAACCGCATTCCGGTCGCATCGTCGCGCTCAAGTGCGTCCTCGCTTATCAGGGCGACGCCGACCACGTGGTGGCGCGTTTTCGCCGCGAGGCCGAGACCGCAGCGCGGCTCGAGCACCCAAACATCGTGCCCATTTTTCAGGTCGGTGAGACCGCGGACGGGGCCCCTTTCTACACGATGAAATACGCGGCCGCCGGAAGCCTGCTTCAGGCGCGGCAGCCGTTGCTCCATCATTCCCGGCAAAGCGCGGCTCTCATGGTGAAGGTCGCGCGGGCCGTGCATTATGCCCACCAACAGGGAGTACTTCACCGGGACCTTAAGCCGGGCAACATTCTCCTCGATAACCACGGCGAACCGCTGGTAAGCGACTTCGGCCTGGCCCGCTGCGAAGCGGTGTCGAGTTATCTCACCCGTTCGCTCTCGAGCTTTGGTACTCCCGGGTACGTCGCCCCGGAACAAGCTGACGGCCCGGCGGCACGCCTGACCCCGGCCGCTGATGTCTACAGTCTCGGAGCGATTCTTTTCGAGTTACTGACCGGCCGGACGCCGTTCGTCGGCGATAATGCTTTTGCGGTCATGAAGCGATCGGCGGAGGAAAGAGCGCCGAAAGTCCGGACGCTGGCGGCGAATGTCGATCGCGACCTGGAGATCATTTGCGACCGGTGCCTCGAACGCGAACCAGCCGATCGCTATCAAACGGCGGGTGAACTGGCGGACGATTTGCAAAATTGGCTCGACGACCGGCCGATTCGCGCCCGGGCACCCAGCGTCTGGCGACAAACCCAGCGCTGGGTCCGCCGGAACCGCGCCCTGGCGGCGGCGTTCGCCGCTCTCTGTCTCCTCGGCGTCGGTTCGATTCTATGGGAAATCCGCGCCCAGCGAATTCAGACAGCGATGCGCGAAAGTGTGGTGGCGGGACGGTCCTTGGTGGTGCTGCCGTTTCTCGATATGGACACCGTTGCTGAAGCCGAGGCCACAACCGAGCAGGTGGTGAACTCGCTGAGAAACGAGCTGCAGAGAATCGGTCCTTCCCGGGTCCTGCGGGGCGGACTGCCGGGCTGGAGCAAACTGTCCGACGTGCGGAAGGCGGTGCGCGATGCGAAAGGTCGCGCCATCCTGACTGGGACAGTCCGCAACGTCCAAGGCAAACAGCGAACTTCTCTGCGCTTGTTGGATCCGGCGACCGGCCAGGTTCTTCTTGCGAAACTGATCGAGGAAAACCAAACCGAACGGACGCGAGGCATCGACCAAATCCTCGGCAGGAAAATTTACGAAATCCTGACGACGGACAATTGGTCCGCCTTAACCAATTCGAGGGCCGACCCGGGCCTGCGAAACGAGGAAGCCGCCGTAACGATTGAATCGGGTCGAGCGTGGTTGAAGAACTACACGGTTGCCGATCTGGACCACGCCATCGCTCTATTCAGGAGGGCTGCGGAAATGGAACCGAATTCGGCGCTGGCTCATTCTTATCTCGCGATGGCGGCCACCACCCGAATCCACTTGGTCGCGGACCTTAAGTATCTTGAAGAGGGCCGACGGGAAGCGCTCAAGGCACTGGCGCTCGAACCCGACTCAGCGGAAACGCACCGGGCGCTCGCCGGCGTTTATCTGCAGGAAGGGAAGCTTCACGAAGCGCTCGAAGAACAGATGCGCGCCATCGAAATCGGTGGGACCGGCGACCGGCTAACGATCTTCGTTGGAATGACCCTCGATACGCTCGGGCGGCCGGATCGCGCGCTGCAGTGGCTCCAGATAAGTTCAAGGCAGCAGATTCAACCCGGAGAAATGGAGGCTCCCATGGGTGATTGCTGGGCGAAACTGGCTAACGACGCCCAAGCTTTCGTTAACTACGATCGCGCCATTGAACTGCAACCCAGTTCTTCCGAGGGAGCGGTGGCCAAAGCGCGCCTTCATCTCCTGCGCGGCGAGGACGAGGCAGCGCGCGACATTTGTCGCAACCGTTTTCTCAACCACAATGAGCTCGGCGAAATGGCCCAGATCGCTGCCCAGATTGAATTCTTCGCCCGGCAATTTGGCCCAGCGGAGGAACTCTACGCTAAGCTCGCCAAGGGCGATCCTGAAGGTGGCGGATCGTTTTACGGGGCAATAAGCTTTCAATCCGCCTTGGGCCGTATCCGGCAGGAGCTCCGCACGGGCGACGCCGCGGAGTTGCTCCAGCGTTCATTGAAAATGGAACAGGACGCGTTCCGCCGGCAGCCAGCCAACGCGGAATCAGCCTACCGGCTGGCCGCGGTCGAAGCTTCGCTGAACCTCTCGGAAACCGCGCTCCAACACCTGCACCAGGCCGTCGCCCTCGGATGGTTGGATTACCGGTCTCTTCGACGCGATCCCCGCTTTGATTCCGTTCGCTCCCACCCCGAATTCGACACTCTTATTGACGGGTTGTCCGCGAAGGTCGCGGAGCTGAGAAGCAAGAACAAGATCGGAATAAAATGAAGAACGAAACAAACATTAAAAGTTGGGATGCGATGACTAACGACGAGAGGCTTGACCGCTTAACTTCGGTTCTAACCCGCGCGGGTTCGGACGTGAAGTTTCGCGATCGCTGCCTTAGCTCCACGGAGTCCGCCAAGAAGGCCGTGAGTGAGGCAGGTGAAATCGAATTCGCGCCCGATTTCGAGATTCAGTTCCTTACTCCGGAACAACGGCTGAAAAAGCTCGTCCTGGCCGTGCCGGATTTTATTCCTGCGCTAAACGGCAAGGCCGAATTGCGGAACGCCGAAGACTACCAGGCCTGCAGTTACTACTACTGGAGAAGTTAGGTTTTATTCCGGACGCGCCCTAACCGACAGGACTGTATTCCGAATTGCGTCGATGAGTTCCGTCGGCACAACGCGGCTGTCGGCGGGCATGCGCTCAGCGGTCGTGCGAAGGAAGTACGGCAGATCAAGCTGTCGTAACGCCTTTGTCTCGGCGCGGATCACGGCGGGCGTTACCGCGCTGCGCGAACAGAGCCCGGCAATGAGTGCTTCTCGCGCCCCTTCTGATTGTAACGCGAATGGACCGACCGACGCGCGCAGGATGGACGCATACCTTTCTGTCGCCTGGTAAATCCAGCGGCGCGGTTGGCCCCGGATTCGACGGACGTGTTTCAGGAAGAATGAGCGGCGGCGCGGCGTCCCCACCAGGCAACTCCATCCTCGCGAAAAGCCCGCGATAATTTCCGTGACGTAGAGGCTGGCGATCGCGGGCCGGCCATTCAGGCGCGGAAGATGGCTCCCGGTTGTCCCCCAGCCCAGCACGCTGCTCCGGGATTGTAAGCTTCGCCGCTTCGAGGTCGGGAAAAAACCAGTGCGATAAAGGACCTCAGTCAAAGTTTGCGTCTTTGTCAGGGCGGAGACGTGCCAAAGAGCATCGACATCCACCAGGAGAGGATACTCGCCCGAGGCAATCAGATTTTGCCGATGGCAATCGACCGCCTTCAGCAGGTACGCCGCCGCGATGATGCCGCCAAGCCGTTCGTAAAATCGCCGGACGCCCGCCCGGCTCTTGCAGGAAGCCGCTTCGAAGTATTCCATCCAGCAATAGCGTTCCCGATCGAGGACGCGCGCGGCCCGGAGTTTCGGCTCGAAGCGATGGCGGTTCATCCACGCCAATAACTCGAACCAGCTGGACTCACTCTTGCCGGAACGCGGTTTGTAGACAAGGCGTCCGCCTTCGAACTCGATCAGCGTCACCGAGCGGCCGGCGCCATGCGGATCGGATAACCCGAGTCGAAGGTTCTTGATCGGGCCGATCGCGTTCCCGTGAAAGAAGAAGCGGGAAATGGCTGCGCGATCCGAGGCTATTCGCTCCAGCACTTCCACGATATTGTCGAGCCATTGGAAAATGGCGATGGACCAAAGACGGGCGAGGACCGGAAACCTTTTGAAGAGAAGAAGCAGGCGATGACCGGGGCGTTCCCCCAGGAAGGTCGGCTCTTGCGAGCGCGCGCCGGACGCGCCTGAAAAACCGAGGGCGTCGGTCGCCAGAACGAAGCTTGTCCATTCCAACTCGAGACAGGGCCGGGTGATCCATTCCAGCTTTCGCAACAAATGGCGACGCATATTCCGCCGCGCTCTGGCCCCGGTTTGGCTGAGTAACTCTTCTCCCCTCCCGCGGCTCAACTCGCTCCAGCCGTAGTCAACTCCGGCCGCGCATAGTTTGCCGAGCGGTGT
Source organism: Verrucomicrobiota bacterium (assembly GCA_041167265.1). GTDB lineage: Bacteria > Verrucomicrobiota > Verrucomicrobiia > Chthoniobacterales > UBA10450 > AV80. Next base: position 93,810 of record JBEEHG010000012.1, read on the forward strand.
TGCCGATGGTGCCGCGAACTCCGTCTCGCCAAGCGCCCTCAACATTTGCCGAAGCTTCATCCGCGTAACCGTTGGGAGGGAGCGGCCGGCCGAGCGAACGATGCTCTCGACCTCGGAAGCGGTGAAACCCATTTGTCTTCCGCAGTTGCCTTACATGCGCGTCAGGCTGGGACTGCGGGAAGTTGAAGGCTTCGCCAGTGCGCCTCGCACTCTGGCAGAAGCCTTTCGTCGCCGATCAATCGAACGATCCCGATCAACGAATTGACCGGTCGCCGGCTCCCGTTGGGAAAACGCCAACGCGGCAGTTCCCACTCGGGACCTGCGACAGCCATATAACCATTTGGGTCGGCTTCGAGAGCGTTTTGGATCACCTCCGATACGATGTGGCTGCCAACCGGTCCGAGAGTGAGCCCTTCTCCTTTAAGCTCCGCTTCCTTGAGGACATAATAAAACAGCGGCGTATTTCTTTCGAGCCTGCCTCTGCCTAAAACACCGCCCGACGCGTTACAGGTATCGGTCGTCAACTCCAACGAAGTAAGCCTGTCATCGGACGCGATCTTACCTTCGGCGGCGAGCGCTTCGGCGGCTTCCTGGCCCGATGGCAAACTAGCGCGCGCTCCGCGAAGGAGGGTTCTTACCGGCAAGTTGGACGGGTCTATCGCTTCCAGGCGGTTAGCGAGGCGAATCGTTTCCGGCGACAACCCGTGCATGGCGAGACTGACCGAAGTGTCGATGAACGCGCTCGAGGCCGGCGGACCCGAGGTCGGCAACCCGTCAAAGAACGTTCCCCACTCCACCAGGTCGTCATCGGAGATCGGCTCGGCTTTCTGACCCAGCGTCATCAGCTCATCGATGAGCACGCGCTTGCGCCGGCAATTCAATCGATAGGCGTTGCGCACCATGCTATGCCCGAAACGAAACCCGGCCAGGGAGAACTCGATCGGGACAGAGAAAGCAGTTCCGTTTTTGCGAAAGGCGCGCCGCTCCTGCTGCTGCCAGACATCGTTGTGCACGATGCGCGGCAGATAGTCGTGGCGGATGATCCATTGATAATGCCAGCGAACTAGTCGTCGCGCCTGCTCGAACACCGAGCCGGGGCCTAACGAATCCGCCACCACCTTCAAGTCGTCGTTGGTCTGGAGCTGGCGAACGGCTTCGTTGTGAAACTTCAGGAACAATACGTGGAGCTGCCGCAAGAGCAGGTTATCGACGTTGCGCGTGTCCTGTAGATCTCCGATGAGCAAATGTCCGCGCGCGATTGGCAGGTCTCGCCGATAACCGCCCGGGACGGTGGCGCCGATCTTGAAAGTCTCCGCGCCTTCCTCTCCTTCATATAAGTAAGGCGAGCCAGCCGGGCCATCGGCGTAAACGTGGTCCAGGTCGAACACGGCCGTCCGAAAATTCGGCGTCTTTTCCGCGTCCTCGTAGGGACCGGCTAACGGAGTCGCGTCGTGGGTCAGGTCATGACCAAGGAATTGGCCGAAGTAAGTGTAACCGATGCGTGGCGTGAGCGTGCCTTCGCGTTCCTTCCCGTAGCGCATCGCATTTCCCAGCTCGACGAGTTTCCATTCGTCCTCGGGCCCCAGCGGCCTGGCAGGTTTCTTGAACCGCCGTGAATAATAACCTTTCGACGCGCTCGGAATCATCCCCGCGTGGGAGCAGCTGATTCGCTCTGGCGCTCTCGCTTCCTCGGGTGAAGGCATGGAGAACACGGAAGAATGCCGCGCCCGATTCAATCTGGAAAGGAAATAGCAGCCGGAAGTTGTCTGCCTGGACCGAGATCAATTCAGGGCGCCGATTTTTGCCCGGCAGCGGATTTTTTCGTCGCGATCCAGCGATTGACGTTCTGCTCGAGGACGTCGAGCGGCACGGCGCCGGCAAGCAGGACAGCGTCATGAAACTCGCGCACGTCAAAACCATCGCCGATCTCGCGGCGGGCGCGCTCGCGGAGCTCTTTGATTTTGAGCTCGCCGATTTTATAGGCGAGAGCCTGGCCCGGCATCGAGATGTAGCGATCGATTTCGTTGACGATGTCGTTCTCCGCTTTGGGAGCGTTCTCCATGAAATAATCGATCGCCCGCTGCCGGTCCCATTTCAGATGGTGCATGCCGGTATCAACCACCAGCCGGACCGCGCGCCACATTTCGTAAGTGAGCTGGCCGAATTTCGCGTAAGGATCGTCGTACAATCCCATTTCCTCGCCGAGCGATTCCGAGTAAAGCCCCCAGCCCTCGACAAAGGCCGTGTAGCCGCCGTAACGCCGGAACTTCGGAATGTCTCCCAGCTCCTGGGCCAGCGCGATCTGAAGATGATGCCCTGGAACGGATTCGTGGAGGGACAGGGCCATCATCTCCCACTTCGGACGCGTCTCCGGCTTGTAAAGATTGACAAAATAGGTCCCGGCCCGCGAACCATCGGCGGCCGGCTGGTTGTAGTAAGCCGTCGTGGTGTCGGGCGCGATCTTATCCGGGATCGGCGTCACGCCATAGGGAGTCCGCGGCAGGGTCTTGAAAACTTTCACCAGGTTAGGATCGATCTGTTTCGCCAGGGCGCGGTAGGCCTCCAGCAGTTCCTCCGGCGTCTTGTAAAAGAATTGCGGATCGGTGCGCAGTTTAGTGAAGAACTCCGGGAGCGTTCCCTTGAACCCGACCTTGCCCATGATCGTTTGCATCTCGCCCTTGATCCGGGCCACTTCGCTGAGCCCTTTTTCATGGATCTGCTGTGGAGTGAGATCGGTCGTGGTGTGGCGCCGCGCGAGGTAGGCGTAGTAATCGCCGCCCTGCGGCATCTTCCAAACGCCGACTTCCTCAAACGCAGCGGGAAGATATTCCTCCACGAAATACTTCTTCAATTTCTGAAAGGAAGGAAGCACCGCTGAGGCGATCGCATCCTGCGCCGCTTTGGTGAGGCGCTCGCGGTCCGCGGCGCCGATGGCAGCCGGAAATTTTTTAAACGGCTTGAAGAACGGGCTCTCGTCCGGCTTCGCCACCAGTTGTTTATCGATCTGCGCCGGGACCCTGTTCAGCACGATCTTCGGCCACATGATATGGGCGCGGGCGCCTTCCTTCATGAGCGCGATGTTTTGATCCATGAGCGCGGGGAGGGCGCGGAGTCGCGCCAGCCAATCTTCAAAATCCTTCAGCGTCTCGAAGCGAAGCCGGTCGCCGAGTTCGTCGAGCGTCTGGATGCCGCCGCGTTGATTGATCGGCATCAGGTAACTGCGGAACCTGGACCCGTCGATTTCCTGTTCGAGGTCCTTCTTAAACAGATCGTAGTTGAGTTGGTCCGCGGCCGAGAGCGCGGCACGATCGAATTTCTTCAGGCGCGCCAGCGTGTCGACGTCGTGTTGTTCGCGTTTGTGGATGGCTTCCAGGCTTTGGTCGCCCCAGCGATCGTTCCAGCGCCTGTCGCCCATGGAGGAAGCACGCGCCGGGCTTTGTTCCATTTCGTAATTCCATTCCGCTTCGAAGAATTCGTTAAGCGCCTTGCCAGGCTCTTTGGTTTCGGCGAGAGCGACGCGAGCGACGAGAAGGGCGAGGAAAAGAGTCAGGAAACGCATGATTTTTCGATGGGTTGCAAGCCGGAGCGGCAACGCCATTGTCTAGGGATTGCGCGCCAAAAGAACAACCAGGAACTCACTCATCTCATGAAGCAAAAGACGAAAATCACAATCGCCCTTCTGCTGGCCGGCCCCGGTTTGATTTCCCTCGCCACCGGCCAGGAAGCTTCGCCGACGCCGAGCCCGACTCCCACGCCGGCGCTCTATTCGCCGCAGACCATCTCGGAGTTGAAGCAATTGCAGCAGGCCGCGTTGAAAAGCGATTACGCCTATCGGCAGGTCGCGCATTTATCGAACAACATTGGCCCGCGGCTGAGTGGATCGGTCCAGGCGCAGAAGGCGGTCGATTATGTCGCGGCGGAATTGAAGGCGCTCGGTCTCGAGGTCCAGCTCGAAAAACTGATGGTGCCGCATTGGGTGCGCGGCGAGGAAACCGCTACGCTCGTCGAGTTCTCGGGCATGGCGGAGAACACGACCCAAAAAGTGTTGCTTTGCGCGCTCGGCTCGAGCGTGGCCACGCCGCCGGAAGGATTGACTGCCGAAGTCGTCGTCGTCCGCGACTTCGACGAACTGGAAGCGCTCGGCAAAGAAAAGGTCTCCGGCAAAATCGTCCTGTTCAATTACCACTTTGATAAACAGCTGGCGGCGCAAAGCCGGGCCGGCGAGGCCTACGGACAGGCGGTGCGCTATCGTGCCGACGGTCCAAGCGCGGCCGGCCGGCTGGGCGCAGTCGCGGCGCTGATTCGATCCGTCGGCGGAGCGGAATATCGACTCCCGCATACCGGGCAAACCGACTACAAAAACGACGTCCCCAAGGTTCCGGCCGGCGCCGTTACCGCCGAAGACGCCGACCTCATCGCAGCGCTTGCTCCCCAGGGCATTGTCCGCATGCATCTCGTTCTCACGCCCCAAACGCTTCCCGACGCTCCCAGTTTTAACGTCATCGGCGACATCAAAGGCAGCGAGCATCCCGAGCAGGTCATCGTCGTCTCCGGCCATTTGGATTCGTGGGATCTCGGCACGGGCGCGATCGACGATGGCGCGGGCGTCGCCGTCTCCATGGAAACGGCGAACCTGATTCAGAAACTGCATCTCCACCCGAAGCGAACCATCCGCGTCATTGCGTGGATGAACGAAGAGAACGGACTTTCCGGCGGCAAGACTTACGCGAAAGACCACGAGAAAGAGATCGCCAACCATTTCGCCGTGATGGAAACGGACGGCGGCGCGGGCCATCCACTTGGGATTAATTACGCGACCAGGCCGGAAGCAAAAGCCTTCTTCGAACCGATCGCCAAAATTCTGCAGAGCTCGGGCGCGGGCGTGCTCCAACTCGCGGAACATCCGGGCGCAGACATCAGCCCGCTTACGAAACTGGGCGTCCCGGGGTTCAGTCCCATCCAGGACAATCGTTATTACTTCAATTACCACCACACCGCCGCCGACACCCTCGACAAGATCGTCCCCCACGAGCTGGCCGAAAACGCCGCCGTCGTCACCGTCACCGCTTACGCACTGGCCAATTTGGAGAAGCCGTTTCCGCGTTGATCGATCAGAGGTGCGACGGCGAGGAGATCGCGTAGGTAAGAAAAGCGCAAGTTCGAGCTGGCGGCGCGAAAGCAAATGGTTGGCGGTTGGTCCCGGCTAATGCCTTCTCTCGAGCGAGTAGAGCACCGGAGCGAGGTTTGAAAGTGCGTGAATTAGAACAATTGCCTGCAGTCCAGCCCAAAAGGAAACGCGGCGCCAATGATTATACGACACGCCCTCAATGAAAAATGCCGGAATAGTAATTAATCCCCAAATCGGGATCGTAAAACTGTGCAAAGCCGCGAAAAATAGCGTTGCCACTGTGATACCAGTGACGGCGCTGAACTTCAGTCGCCGCATTAGCTCAATGATCGCAATGATCACGAGCGATTCCGCGAGTGGGGATACCAATAAGTCCATAACAACGCGGTCCCACAACGGTCGGGTGACCATCTGCCGTGCGCTCACCGTGGCTGCTGATGTTGACCGAACCGACCACAACCCTATCGCGCTTGCGAGATCGCCGCCCAAAAGCTGAATTGCTATGACGTAGCAGGTCATCGTGAAAATGAACACGCTGCGTGATTCGCTTCGAGGACAGATTGCCTTAAAAAAGCTTGGCGTCACGCCTAAGAGTCAACCAGAAGCATGAGAACGGCTCAAGGATATGCGTAGAGAATCAGTCCGTTTAGCCGTGCGGCGGCGGGGGGCCTGATGGACTTGGACCAGGCAAATTATTCGGGGAACCAGAAGGCCCAGGCGTAGCCGCCGGGAAGCCTTGGAACCCCGCTGTCCCTGCCGGTCCGAAAAGCCAGTTTAAGAGGTCGTGAACATCTCTCAGTAAAAACTCCAAACCGACGCGATAACTGTCAAGCGACGCGGCAGCCTCCCTCGGACTGGGCGGCCAATCGGTTTCCGGTTCGTCGTGTGGTAATTCGTTTTCCTCGCGTCGTAATGGCGCGACGGGCACTGTTCGATTTGACATTGGGGGGCGAGCGTTTTGCGCGTATAGAGTCCCTTCGCCTCCCCCACCCGTATCGCGCGCACTACCTTCGCCCGGGGCCGCGGCGCTTTGGTCGAGCACGTTTATGTCTCTGTGTCCATCGTATCCCGGGAGTTCCGGCGCGGAAACAATCACAGGCTCAAGGGTAATCTCAGTGCCCCCAGTCGAATCACTCCTATCTTTGTTGTAAGTTTTTCGGACTTTGTCTTTCAATCCGTAGGCGTCTTTGCGGTTCACCGGGTCACTGCCACAGAAGCGGAATAAATTCGCATCGCCGCCACCGAAACCGAGCGGATCCTTTTGCAGGAAGCGGCCGAGTTGTGGCTGATATTGTCGAAAGCGAAAATCGTAGATCCCCAGTTCAGGAATCCATTCGCGCCCCTGAAACAGGAAAC
>JBEEHG010000013.1:0-65868 GCA_041167265.1 Verrucomicrobiota bacterium
CCTGGCTGATCTTGCGATGAAGCGCATCAAAGTTGGAGGTATAAACAGCCCCTTTGGCGTCTGTAGTCAACTCCGTCCGGTCTTGAACGTCGTGGCTGTGAACAGTTGTCACCGTCGGCTCTGAAACACTCAGTCGCCAATCGATGGCGTAGGTAGTGCGGTTTGGAATATCGTATACCCAGCTTCGAAAGGCGTCATCGGCGCGAGTCTCCTTAAGTTTGTTCCCCACGCCGTCGTATTGCCATTCGAGGGTGTGGCCATTAACATTCCGGTCCGTGGATAGCGCATCGTTCATCCAAATCTTCCGGTTGCGGGCGTCGTAACCGAAGGTCGTCATATTCGAGCGGGGATCAGTCGTCTGGGTTAGATTACCGACCTCATCGTAGTCGAACCACGTCGTTGCCACATCCGCACTCCCGGAGGCTATGGTTTGAGCCCTCTTCCGGAAGTTTTCGTCGTAATCGTAAACGACGTTCTTGTTCATGGGAGAAAGCGTGTATTTCAGATTGTTGGTCGTGTGGAGCAGCGGATTCGCCCAATCCAGACCATAATAATTGGTCACCGTCTCGTTCATCGGGTTGGTCACCGTCAGGACCCGCTTGTATTCGTCGTAGGTATAGCGAGTCCGTTGATTCGCGTCGGTCGCGGCGCCGGGATGGTTTTCGTCGGCCGTCCAGGCCAGCGTTCCATCGGAGTTGTAGGCGCTCTGAGTATAGGTGCCGTCCTGATGGGTGACTTTGGTAGTTTGGCCACGCTGGTTGTACTCGAACCAGGTCGCATTGCCGCACGGATCGTTTACATGGTAAAGGCGATCGGTGTTGGGCCCACTTTGATAGTAGAAGTAGCTGGTCGGATGATTCCAGGGGTCAGGGTCGTTCTCCGTGGCTGGCGGATACGAGGTCTGCTTAAGGCCGCGAGCATCGTAAGTGCAACTCTCGGTGCCGCCGCTTCGCAGCTTGTGCGTGAGCACCTGGCCGAAGCCGTTGTAGGTGAATTGCTCCGTGCTTCCATCTGGATAGCGCATCTGCCAGACACGGTTGTTTCCGTCGCGGTCAAGATAAGTCCAGTTGCCGTTCTCGTCCTTTTCCCCGGAGTGATTGTAGGGACGCGATGGGTCGGTGAAAGTGTACTCCCTCGTCGAGCCATCGCCAGGATGGGTAATTTTTCTCAGGGCTCCCAGCGCCGGTTCTACTTCGCAGGTCGTCGCATTCCAGCGCGGATCGGTAATGCGCCAGCCCGGCGGACTGGCCACGATTGCATCCGTAAACGTATGGTTCTTGAAGTCGGTCCAGGTGAACGAATACTCGGGAGAATTGGGAGCGGCCGGATAGTTGAAGAAACGGCTCTGGCCGTCGCCGCGGGTTTCGGTCCGCTGGCGGAAGGCGGGGTCAGTGAGGGAACTGGGACAGGTCGTTTGGGAAACGATTTGGCCGTACAAGTTCTTTTCCGCTCGGATGTGGCCGCGACCAACCACGCCGGGCGCCGCCTCGTTCCGCTGGACGTATTGATACTGTATCTGTTTCATCGGGCCGGCATAACGCGGGTCGTCGCAACTGTGGACCACCTGCGCGGTAGAGTAGGTCGTGCCGTAGGCTTGATAGTCCGTGTTTGCGGGCTCGTAGGTGTAAGAGGCCTGGCTGCCGTCGTCGTAGTAGACCGTTTTCAAATTATACATCCGCGAGCTCATCGCGACGTTCGTAATCCAGACCGCCTCATACTCATAGCTCACCGATTCGATAACGTTGCCTCGCCCGTCGTTGGAACGAACCATTGAGATCACGTCTTCCGAAGTCCACATCGGAGAGTTGGTCTGGGTCCAGTAGCCGAAATTCTGGTAAAAAAATTCGAGGTAACGGCCGCCGGGTTCCGTCACTCTCCAGAGCCTGCCCTGGCTGTCATACGCAAGGCTCGTCGCCTGCAGGTAAGGATCGATGATGGCGTAGGCCCGGTAAGCAGTGGCCGTTGATCCCGGCTCGAAAAGGACCTTTCCGCCATCGGCCCGGCGCAGTTCATAGTGACCATTGCCGTTATTGACCAGTTTGTCGGCGGCGCCGTGCTTCCCGTTTACATCAGGCAGAAGTTCTTCGGGATCATCGGGGTTCCAAAGGTCGACGGTCGCACCTTCCGGGTAACCGAGCGCACCGGCTGGGCCAGAGTACCATCCGTCCTCGCCGTCATTCTGGTTTGGCTGATGAATCACAAGGCCCCAGGTATAGGAGTGACTCCAGCCCCCGCCTTCCCCAAACTGATTGCGCGCGCCAGCTCCACGCGTGTCCAGCGCGCGAGTGAACTTGAGCGGATACGCCCCAATACTCCCGGCCACGACGATATCGTCGACCTCTCGTTTGGCGTTGCCTGTGTACGGATCGTAATGACCGGCCGTATCGACGCTGCCGGTGTATTCCGCGGTCACGCCGCCGGGGTTGTCGTTGCCGGCCTGGGCAAAGGCATCTCGCGCCAACGCGACGCAGGCCAACACAATGAGAGTCCGAAAGAGGGAACGAAGATTCATCATAACCGTCACCTGACGCCGGCGGATCGCGCGTGCTTCCGCGGATGATCGGGATCGACCACGTAGAATTCAATCCGATGCTGCTCGCCCGGAAGCTGGACGACCACGCGGTAAAGCCCCGGGGCCGCCGCCCGAAAGACAAACAGCACCTTACCGGTAGGCAATACCCGCCGGTTATCCCCGTTTATTTCGCCGCCGTCCAGGGAAGCGATCGCGATCGGCATTCCGGCTTTGTCGCTCGAGAATTGAAGCGTGACTGGAACACCTTGATTGGGCTTGATCGCCAGTTGCCCAATCAATCCGTCCTGGCTCACGAGGTGTTTTTCAACGCCCGCGCCATTGTTCGCGATCATCTCGAGGGAGGAAGGAGCGCTCGGAGGGACAGCGGATGCCGGTGGACTTTGGATCAACAGGACGCCGCTCGTGACGAATAAAGTAAGGGGGAGTAAACGGGGGAACGTGTTCACAAGTGCAGCGCTTATCGCAAACGAACGACCCGAGCAAGGCCTTTTTTACTTTGCGCAAGACTTCCCAAGGCACGCGCCGATACGGCTGTCCGGGCGGCGAAGCTTCTCCTCGGTGTTATTCCGCGAGAGCTACGGCGTGAGGAAAATTTTGCCGCTGTAAGGATCTTTGACTTCGGTTCCGCTCGGGAATCCGCGGACGTCGACATAACCCGCTTTTGGCGAATAGGGACTGGTCACGAACCCGGGCTTGTTAGGCACCGGAATGCCGTAAGGGATGTCGCGTTTCGAATTCTTCGTCGGCGGCGCTGAGGCCGGACGAACCGGCGGCTGGCTCGTCGTGGCGGTGGCGGTCGGCGTCGGAGGAATGACGGGTGGCGGCGTCGGTGGATACTCGGCCGGTTGTTCGTTCCCTTTCGTCTTCGTCTTTTTGGCCGGCGTTTTGGGAGGGGTCTTCTTCGTTTGCCCGGGATGCGCGATCGAATTGCCGAGCGCCTTAAAAAAATCGCCCACGGAGCCGGCCCTCGCCTGACCAGGAGACGCGAGCAACGCGACCGTGATGGCCGCCGCCAGGATTTTCTGTGTCACCCTCTTCATCTTGCGAGCGCCAGTTTGCTGCACCCTTCGCTTCTATTCAACCGCACCCATTCCGGCGAACCGTTTGAGCGACAGAAAAGCGATCGCATGCCGCGATCCGCCGTCGAGCGCCAGGTCCGCGGCGATTTCGCCAATCACCGGCGCGAACTTGAAGCCGTGCCCGGAAAATCCGCCGCAAAGAATGACGTTCGGATATTGTGGATGCCGATCGATGACGAAGTTGCCGTCAGGAGTGAGGCTGTACATGCACGGTTTCGCTTCCCGGAAAGTAGCCGTCGCTCCCGGCATCCATTCTTCCATGGCGCGCGCGATCGGGGCGACATCGCGGGTCGGGTCGATTTCGCGGTCGACGTCGTCGGGGGCAGTGAGCTGGCCAAATCCGTGGAAGGCCGCTTTTACTCCGTCGCCGAAATCGGGGAAACCGTAGAGTGGTGCCGGCAAACCGGCGCGATCCAGCAGGAAAGCCGGAAACTTTCCGGCTTCATAAGATCCGACCTTGGGTGAGAACCATGCCTGCACATTTCGTTGCACGCGGAGGCGCACGCCCAGCAGCTCCATCGTTTTCTGGAACCACGGGCCTAACGACAGCACAAGCGTTCTGGCGGAGAGGCGCGTCTCAACATCGAGATGGATCGTTACGCCGCGCTCGGTCGCTTCCCACCTTTGCATGGAAGTTTGAAATCGCAGGTCCGCGCCCGCTGCCTGCGCCACTTTCAAATGCGCGCCGACCGCCCGTTCGGGATCCAAAACTCCGCCGTCAGCTTCGAACAGGGCTTCCTCGTCAGCTAGCACCGTCAGGCTCGGATAACGTTGTCGGAGCTGTTGTTTGCTCAATGCTTCCACCCGAAGCCCATGCTCGGCGGCAGACCGTTTGGTTCCCATGATGATCTCGCTGTCTCCGCGACCGACCGACAGCACTCCCGTGATCCGTAACAGTTGCTCCGCGCTTTTTTCCTCGAGCTCGCGCCACAATTCGTAGCTTCGAAGCACGAGCGGCACATAGGCCGCGTCTTCAAAGTAAGCTTGCCGGATCATCCGGCTTTTCCCATGAGACGCTCCCTGGTCGTGGGCAGGCCCAAATTGTTCCAGGCCTAATACCGACGCGCCACGCTCCGCGCAATGCGCCGCGATTGCACTGCCTATTCCGCCCAGGCCGGCGATGGCCACATCGTAAGTCATCGGGTTCGCGTCCTTAATCTTCAATGTCAGCGGCCCAAACCGTGCCGGTGTATTGGCCCTGCCGACTTCGCGATGGCTGCGTTGGTCGGATTAACGGCGTGCGACAAGAAGCGGAGCGACGCGATCGTGACCGCGAAAGAGGAATCGAGACGATCTTGCTACCGAACAGCATAACGGTCACAAAACCGAGCGCGTGTTTCGCGTCAAGCAACCCTCGATTCGAGCGCCGCTTTACATCAGGCGCGCCACGATTATCTCAACCTTGCGCATGGAATTCCTGATTCGCCACGATGGCCGTGAGCTCGGCCCTTACTCGGAAGCCGAAGTGGCTAGCCGCCTCAGCACCGGCGCGATCGCGCTCTCCGACCTGGCCTCGGCTGATGGCGCCACGGCCTGGGCACCGCTTTCAACCTTCAAACAATTCGCGCCGCCGACTCCGGCGCCTTCACTGCCACCGCCAGTCCCGCCCGCCGAAACGGCAACCGCCGCGCCGTCAAAACCGCCATTGCGCCGGAACAATCTCGGCGCTTACACCGCGGCGACGTTGCAATTCGACGAACGGCCCTTGCATCAGACAACGATCCACTGGATGGCGCTGAGTGGGTCCGTCATCGGCGCGGTCCTCTCCCTCATCGTTATTGTCCCGGTCGCGATGTTCGCGTCGTGGCGTGCGTTCTACTGGGCCTGGCTGCTACTTGTTATTCCGGCCGGCATCCTTCTCTCGGCCGCGGTCACGGTGAGAACCAGCGAGCTGGTCATCACCGATCGCCGCGTCCTGATCAAGGTCGGCTTCATCCAGCGCCATACCTTTGAAATGTTCATCTCGAAGATCGAATCAGTGGCGGTCTTTCAAAGCATGCTCGGCCGGTTGTTCAACTACGGCACCGTTGAAATTCGGGGCACGGGCGGTTCGTCCGAATCGTTCGCCACCATCGCCGCGCCTCTGCCGTTTCGCGATGCTATCCAACTAGTCCAAAGCAGTTCGGAACGCCGCTGACAACGTCCAGCGATTAGCCGGTAACCTTTTTTACAAGTCCCTTGATGGCGCCTGTGACACCACTCTCCTCTTTCTTGGCCGGTTTTACTTTCTTTGCGCGCAGGTTAATAACAGACCGCGCCAGCTTCGTCAGCTTCTTGTCGGTATCGCCTTCCTCTTGCAGGGTAGTATCGAGCAAGCGCGTTCCGGCCTTGTCGTTTAACAACTGCGCGTAGGTCCGAGCACAACCATAGCCCGCGATCTCGTAATGCTCGACGCGTTGCGCCGCAGCGATCAGCCCGGCGTCCCGCACTTCGTTTTCCGCATCTTCCTTTGCCATCTTGTCGCCCTCGGCGATCAAGCCTTCCATCCCTTCGCATTTGGGCGCCCGGGTCGATTCGCCATGGCTCTTCAGGATTTGCTCGAGCCGCTTCGCCTGCCGCCTCGTCTGCTCCAAATGCTGGCGAAACGCGGCCGACAATTGCCGGTTCGTCGCAGCCTTCGCCATTTTCGGCAGAGCTTTGATCAGCTGATTCTCGGCGCTGTAAAGATCTTTGAGTTCGTGCACGTAAAGGTCCTTGAGAGTTTCGAGTTCCATATGCGACAGAATCGCATCCCGCCCCCACCCTGGCCTTTCCTATTTTCGCGTCAACGATCGCCGCGTGGCGGCATGGCGAAGCAAACGATCCGGTCGGCTTCGCGGTGGTTAGTCCACAAATGCTCCCCATCAAACGCGAGTGAGCGGCATTGAAACGGCACCCGCGCTAACTCGTAGATGACAGGCGTTGATTCGCTGAGATCAAACCGAGCCAGACGCCAGTCGCCGCCATTCTGCTCCGTGCCTCGCAAAACATAAATCGATCCATCAACGTAAACGTGCCCGCTGATCTCAGCGTCGACCGCAATCTCGCGAACGATATTCCCCGCAGCGTCCAATTTCACGATCCGGTGGTTATACCATTGGCTGAGGTAGAGAGAGTCTCCGTCGTAACTCAAGTAAGACCCGGTAAAGTCAGGGCACGCGATTCGTTCTTCGCCAAAGCCTTGTCCAACTTCGAATCGCCGCAGGTAGCGATCGTCCTCGGCGCCTTCGCCCAAAGTGAACCAGAGAAATTTCCCGGCGGACACAGCCGCCCACGGCGTTCCGGGCGCTTGAGTCTCTTCCTCCACCTTCCAACCCGCGCGATCGATTCGATAAATCCGCTGAAGGTCACGCGAACCAAAGCATAACTGCGCGTGGTGCCATGCAAGCGCCTGCGGCGTTGGAGCGGGAGAAGGCAACCGTTCTAATTCGGCGATGACCGGCAGGGAGTCGCTCACGCATTCCACGCTACTCGATGCCAGCGGTTGCAACAATACGCTTTACAAAAAGCCGTCCGTTTGGGCAGGCTGTCTGCCAGCCCATTGCTTTCCCTCTGTTCTATTGTCGCAACCCCGCAGCCTCCTTCCTATGAACAATCCCCAACCTGACCACGGCAATCTTCTCCAGCGCCTTTGGTGGGCTTTCCGAAACCTCTACCAGGAACTGAAGCCGTGCCGCTTTAGTTTTATCGTGGCTCTCCTCGCCTTGCCGGTCTTCGTCTGTGTAGCTCAAGGCACCGAAATTCTGCGGACAGTGGGCGAAGGGATGGCGGGCGACCAGTGGTACGCGCCGCGGGTTGCCGCTTTTTTCGGGACCCTTGTCCTGTGGGCCCTTTGCAGTTGGTACGCCGCGCGAGTTCTTCTCTACATCGACTTTCCCGGCACGTCGCGAGGAGACGGCTATTCGAAGCGCGCCGAAAAACAATTCCCGCGGCTGATCGGCATCGCGCCATTCATCATCGTGGGATGGGGATTCCTGGTCGCGGCCGCTCCGTATGACAGCAGTTCGTACGCGAAGCATTGGATGCAATTGTTCGCCGGACTTTGCGCATTGCTCGCCGTTCTCTTCTACATCCTCCTGATCGTTCGCCGCCGCTGGGTCGGCAAAATTCCTCTCCGCCAGATACGACGGATAAGAGACCTGGGATGGGCCACCAGCCTTGCCGTAAGTATCATGCTCCTCGGATCGCTCCTTCTTTTCATTCTGTTCGCGATCGATCCTGTATCCATCCCGCAATGGCTGGGAATGGGCACGATCCTTTTCCTGGCCGCTGCTTCCTGGGTGAGCGCTGGCAGCTTCCTTGTTTACCTCGGTGGCCGCTGGCGGTTCCCGGTCATCACGATCCTAATCGGCGCGGCCGCGCTCTTCAGTCTGTGGAACGACAACCACGTGATCAGGACAGTCCCGCCGCAGGAAGTAAAGCGTCTGGATGTTATCCAATCTTTTCGCGAATGGTACGCGCTCGCCGAGAAGAACGACGGCGCCGGTGTCGTGCATCCGCTCTATGTCGTCGCCACGGAGGGCGGCGGAATTCGCGCGGCTTACTGGACCGCGACCGTTCTCGGCGGTCTTCAGGATGCGAACCCAGGCTTTGCCTCGCATCTGTTCGCCATCAGCGGCGTTTCCGGGGGAAGCCTCGGAGCCGTAGTGTTCGATGCTTTGCTGGCCGAGCCGAGCCCGGCGCCATTTAAGTTCAAGGACAAAGCCGACGACATCCTCGGCCAGGATTTCCTTTCGCCTGCGCTTGCCTCGATGCTCTACCCGGATTTCGTACAGCGGTTTCTCCCCTTCCCGGTTCCCTACTTCGATCGCGGCCGCGCTCTCGAACTCGGTTGGGAGAGAGGATGGCGCGACACGATGAAAGGTAACAATCGGCTCGCCGGCTCCTTTGTTGATCTTTGGACAACCGGGGCGCGCGAATGGATGCCGGCGTTGTTCCTCAATGGCACCTCAGTCGAAAAGGGGCACCGCATCATCACCACAAACCTCCGCCTTACCAATGTGTTTCTCGATGCCGAAGACGCCGCCGATACCCTCGCCGAACACGGTCTCCCGGCAACGAAGGCTGCCTGTAACATCCCTCTTAGCACGGCGGCCGACATGAGCGCGCGCTTCACCTACGTTAGCCCGGCAGGCCGGTTTCCGGGAGGCTCGCATGTAGTCGACGGCGGTTACTTCGAAAATTCCGGCGCGACGACAGCGCTCGAAATCGTGACTCGGATCAAAGACGTTTGCCGGTTTGCCAACATCGCGAACGTCAGCGTGAAAGTCATCATGATCAGTAACGATCCCCGCAAAGGCTCGCTGATGATTGCTCCAGCGAAGCCTGGCCCGGAACCGCCGGGACCGAAGCGGTCCGATTCACTGACCGCGAAACCAAATTTCCTGGGCGATCTCATGGCTCCGCCCGACGCCTTGATGAACACGCGCGATGCCCGCGGGGTGTATGCCCAGAAAGCCATTCGCCGCGAACAACGGCCCTTTAAAGCGGACGCTGCCGATCAGGTGCCGAGCGACACGAAGGACATTGTTTACTTTGGACTGCGCGACACCGACGTGCCGCTGCCTCTTGGCTGGATGTTGTCTCGGGAAGCGGCCAGGACGATGCAGGAGCAGCTCTACCAGAACGACGACGTCGTCCACAACGGGGAAGCGATCGACGAAATTCTGAAGAGCCTGCCTCCGCCGAAGCCGCCGGGCATCTAGCTGGATAACTCTTCCGCCGTCAGCTATTTTCTTTATGCTGGAGGCATGAACGTAACGCCTTCCGTCGAGCCAGAGCCCAAACATTCCACCGCGCCGGACGTGATTGTTCGCGGGAACGCGAAGGGATTTCTGCAGGAAATTGTTAGCGGGAAACACCAGTTGCGCGCGGATGAACCGACGACCTACGGCGGAGGCGACGAGGCGCCCGGTCCCTACGATTTCCTCCTCATCGGCCTGGGGGTTTGCACCTCGATGACCATCGGCCTTTACGCGCGCCGCAAGCAAATCCCGGTGGAAAACATCACCGTTTCTCTTCACCATTCGCGCATTCACGCAAAAGACTGTGAGGAATGTGAAACCAGCGAAGGCATGCTCGACCGGATCGATGCCAAGGTCGAGCTGACCGGCCCTCTCACCGCGGAGCAACATGCGCGATTAATGGCGGTGGCCGCGAAATGCCCCGTCCACCGCACCCTTAAATCCGAGATCGACATCCGGCTCAGTTCGGCGGGTTCTTGACTCGTGGCCGGCTTTCCTCTAGCAATGCAACAGGTTTAAGGGAAAAGGAAATCTCATGTTCGTACTATCTTGCGGGTTCGTGGTCCTGGTCGCCGTCGTCCTCATCGTCGTCATCATCGGCGCCTACAACTCCCTGGTCACCCTGCGGAACCGCTACAAAAACGCTTACTCGCAGATCGATGTGCAACTGAAACGCCGTTACGATCTGATCCCGAATTTGGTCGAGACCGCGAAAGGTTATCTGGCCCACGAACGGGGTACCCTCGAAGCCGTTATCGCGGCGCGAAACACCGCCGTTACCGCGAATACCCGGGCGGCCCAGAACCCGGGCGACACCTCGGCCATGAAGGAAATTTCATCGGCGGAGTCCGCGCTCTCGGGCGTGATGGGGCGCTTGTTCGCGCTGGCCGAAGCCTACCCGGATCTCAAAGCTAACACCACCATGCTTAGCCTCATGGAAGAATTGACCTCGACCGAAAACAAGGTCTCGTTCGCGCGCCAGGCTTACAACGATTCGGTGATGGCTTATAACACCCGGCGCGAAGTTTTTCCGACGAACCTCATCGCGGGCCCGTTCAACTTTGGCCCGGCCGAGCTGTTCGTCATCGATAACCCGGAACAAAAAGACGCTCCCAAGGTCTCGTTCTAGGTCTCGCTAACTCTCGCGCGCGTGGACTTCTTCGAGCGCCAGGACAAGGCCCGACGCCACACCACGTTCCTGGTGTGTTACTTTACGCTCGCCGTCATCCTCACTGTCGGCAGCGTCTGCTTCGTGGTAGGCCTTCTGACTGGTATGTTCGAGCCGAAGAGCGCCGACAAAGAGACGCCCTCGGCATCTGAGCGCGCGACCGTGCTGCTCACGACCGGATTTGGCACTTTGGGCATTATAGGAGCGGGCAGCTTCTTCAAAACACTATCTCTGGCCCGGGGCGGACGCGCGGTGGCGGAGATGCTGGATGGCCGTCTGGTCAATTCCAACTCGACGGATATCCAGGAGCGCAAGCTTCTCAATGTCGTCGAGGAAATGGCGATCGCTTCCGGCGTCCCGGTTCCGCAGGTCTACGTAATGGATGGCGAGTCGGGGATCAACGCTTTCGCGGCGGGCAACTCCGTGAGCGATGCCGCGATCTCCGTCACCCACGGTGCGATGACCATGCTCAACCGCGATGAACTGCAAGGTGTGATCGCGCATGAGTTCAGCCATTTGCTGAACGGCGATATGAAACTCAACCTTCGCCTCATGGGCCTGGTCTTCGGCATCCTCTGCCTCACGGTCGTCGGGCGTGTCCTGCTCCGGTTCCGGGGGAAGAGCAACGTCGTTTTCTTCGCCTGGATCATCGGTCTGATCCTGGTTGTTATCGGCTGGATCGGCGTATTGTTTGGACGTCTCATCCAGGCAGCCGTAAGCCGGCAGCGTGAATTCCTGGCCGATGCGTCCGCGGTCCAATTCACGCGCAATCCCTCCGGCCTTGGGAACGCGCTGAAAAAAATTGGGGGTATCACGCAGGGATCCACCCTGGAGTCGGATCGTGCTGATGAAGCGAGCCACCTCTTTTTCGCGAATGGATTGAAGAGCCGCTTCTTCGGGTTCGCTACCCACCCGCCGTTAATCGAGCGCATCCAGGCATTGGATCCGAGCTTCGATGGAAAATATCCTCCCGTCCTGATCGCCGACACTCCGACGACAGCGGCTCCGCCACCTTTGCCCGGCGCTTCACCTTTAGTTCCACCGCCGCCTCCGCCGATGCCGGCGGCAATGCCACCACCTTTGCCCGCGATGGGTCCGCCGCCTTTGCCTGTCGCCGCGACCATCATTGCCCAGGGCGACGTCGTCGCGGACGCCGGGCGACCGCGTGCCGAACATCTTCAATACGCGGTCGATCTTCACGGGGCCGTTCCTGCCTCCATTCTAAGCGCCGTGCACGATCCGCTCGGCGCCCATGCCCTGATCTGCGCCTTGCTGCTCTCCGACGATCCAGGCACGCGCGCGAAACAGCTAACCGACCTGCGCCGGGCTACGTCCGACGCCGTGGTTAACGAAACCGAGCGCGTTTCGACTGAGGCCCGTCGAACTCCGGCCGAGGCCCGCATCGCAATCGTCGATCTCACTTTGCCGGCGCTCCGGCGCCTGTCGCCGGCGCAGTTCGAGCAATTCCGGACCGCCGTGAACGGACTCATCGCCGGCGACAACGAGACTGATCTCTTTGAATTCATGCTCCAAAAGATCGTGATGCGGCATCTCGATACGCGCTTTTATCCCGAGCGCCGGCCGGTGACCCAGTTCTACGATCTCCGTCCCCTCGTCCGTGACGCCGGGATCCTTCTATCGGCGACGGCCTACGCCGGGGCGGAGGACGCGACGAAAGCGCACGAAGCTTTCGCAAAAGGCGCCGCGTCGTTAGGCCGGATCGCCCGCGCTGAAATCCCGTGGCTTCCGCCAACCGACTGCGACCTGGCTCGTCTCGACGCGGCCCTTGATCGCTTCGCCCAATCGGTCCCGCAGATAAAGAAAAACGTTTTGGCTTCCTGCGCTGAGACCGTCGCCTTCGACAACCTCATTCAACCGCGCGAAGCTGAAATCCTGCGCGCCATTGCCGACAGCCTCGATTGCCCGATCCCGCCGTTTGTCAGCTAACGAAGTAGCTGCGCTGCCGCGATTCGAAGGTATCGGCGAAGTAGGGCTGCCACCATTGGTCCTTTTCATCGAGGAATGAAGGCTCTACCTCTGTCTTCCCAGGATGCCGCATCAGCCAGTCGCGAAAAGCAAAGTGCCGGTATAAACGCATGAATTCACCCAGGTAGATATCCGCCACGCGCGGGTTACCGCGAATGATGAGCATATTCTCGTCGTTATCCTTTGTGGAAGCTTCGCTGAAATTGGCCGAGCCAGAAATCACCAAAGGGTTGGCGCCAAGCGGATCGACCAGCATGTATTTCGTGTGCAGATATCGGACATGCACATTCAAGCCTGATAATTTCTCGATAAGCCAGTGGTGGAATGCACCTGTGCCTATGTGCGCGCCGATAGCGAACTTATTTTCCTTCATTTTTCTTAGCGCAATAATGGCGGCTTCATTTGCCTCCTTTTGCGCTTTGGTCCGGGTAGGTCCGCTCATGGCTTCCATGAGCGCATATCGCAGGGGTGCCGTTCCAGTTTGATAAGCCGTTTGGAACCGCGCATTCATGCCAAAGGCGAAGGTCATGAACAAGGCTTTCTGGGCGTTCTTCGCCTGGTCCGCATACCAATCAAGGGCGGCATAGTCGGGACGCGGACTAAAGATCGGCGTGATTTGTTTTGCGAGCGGGTCAGCCGGCAGCGGGGTTTTCCCAGCCAGGACCGCGGCGTCGTCTTTTTTTGCGATGTTCTTCGCCAGCTCGTCCCACAACCATAGATACTGCTTTGCCACGTCGTTGTCCTCGCAGATGTGAACGACGTTGCTATGGCCATAAATCCCGCCGTCGCTGAAGTTAGTGGAACCGGTCAGGACAGCCTGGGCGGCACCGGCTTTAGTAAGAATGATTACCTTGTTATGGGAGAGAGCGAGCCCTACAGCGTGCCGTGGCTGACAGATGTCTTCCAGGCCGTGGTCCTGAATAGCTTTTTCGTTTGCGATTTTTTGCTCGTCGTCCACCGCATGGTAACGCACTTGCACGTCCGCACCGCGATCCCGCGCTGCACCTAGCGCTTTCAGCACGGTATCGTCGGTGAACTCGTAGGCGCCGACACGTAAACCCAACCCCGCACCGGTGGCGCGCCCGATGAATTCGGAAATGGCTTCCGCGGCCCCACGCGATAACCACTTATAAGCCGCAGGTCCGACGTCCGCCGGACGTTTGTCACCAAAGAGGCGCACGTATTCCTGAGAAGCAGCTGCGCCGCGGTTGAAATGCACATGGTGCGTGGTGCCGCGTTCTTTCTCGGTCTGAATCCTGACCGCGATCTTCTCCGCTTCTTGCGGAGCGCTCGGCATTCCGCGAAGCGCTGTTACTTCATAGGTGTAGTCATGCGCGGGTTTCGCCGAGAAATCCGACCAGGTAAAACCTTGAATCGGATGGATGCGCGTCGAATAAAGGATGCCGGGAGCCGGGAATGGTTCCACGGTTTGAAACGTCTTATAACCGGTCAGCCAGTAGACCTCTCCTTCCGTATGATCATTTCGCCGGATAGCGAATCCAAGTAAACCCGGACACTTTTGCTTCGGCATATCGATACCGAGAAGCACAACGTGCGTGCCGGCGATAGCTTGAACGACGAGATCGGCGTTACCATTCTGGGGCTCTTTGTGTCTCATGGTTATTACCAGGTGCGGGGTGAAAGAAGTGCGGAGGACTCCAGCTTTGTAAGCGATCCTGCTGCGCGTTAGCAAGATTTTTTGGTGACAAATTCGTGACGCCCTGGGCGAATTCTGTTAGCTGTCGCGCGTGAATGTTATCGGGTCAGTTGACAGCCTGTGGAGATATCCCGTCAAAAGCATGCGGGCGAAGAGATGGACGAATTGTTTGCCGGATACGCGGGGGCCTATGGCGATCGGCTTAGCGAGACGGTCGCTGTATGATGATCACTCTCGATCCGGAGACGGCGGACGAATCATCGCAGCTATTAAAACGGCCGCTCAGAAACACGAGGGCAAGGTGGGGCTTTACGGAGCGGTGCTTACGGAAGGAATGATTCGCAAAGGCGATCCGGTTGCGTTACTCGATTAGTGCGACCCTCTGCTTTTAAATATGAAAGACAATGTTGAACTAAGTGCCGTGGAAGATCATGAGGGCATTCTCACCATTCGCGGCGGCGGGCCCAGACGCGATTGGAATGGGATTCACTACAAGCAAGGAATGTCGGCGAAGAATGTCGGGACGACCAAGCTATCCGCCAATATCGCGACCATTCCCCCAGGCGGCGTGGCTTACGCGCACCTTCACGTCGGCTTCGAGCTGATCCTTTATATCCTGGAAGGCAAAGTGCGGCACGAATTCGGTCCGGGACTCAAACAGGTCCTGGAGAACGAAGCGGGCGATTTCATTTACATCAAGCCGGGCGTTCCCCACGAAGTGTTTAACATGAGCGACACGGAGCCGGTGGTTGCGTTTGTCGCGCGATCGTCCGCCAGCGAATGGGACGACATCATTCCTTACGACCGCAACCAGAAGGATGACGCGCTCTAAAGTGAAGCGTTTTTTCCTGCTCTGTCTTTTTCCCATGGTCCTGGAAGCTCAAACCGCGCAACTCATCGAGCAGCTGGGAAAGACTGTCCTCTACCGTGACGTCGCGCTTTCGCCCGATGGCACTCATGTCGCCTGGGTCCAGTCGACTGCAGCTGCCACAACCAGCCAGACCTACCTTCGTCAAGTTTCGGGCAACGGAACCGCGACGATGCTTAACTTTGGAATAAAGGACGATCGGGTTGACTCCGACCCGGTATGGTCCCCCGATTCCAAAACCCTGGCGGTTTTTTCCACCGCCGGAGAGAAAGACCAGGCCCAGCTCTGGACCGTCAACGCCGACGACCCCAGTCCCAGGAAACAAACCCATTTGAAAGGATACGCGGCCCGGCCTCGCTGGGCGCACGATGGAAAACAAATCGCATTCTTCTACCGCGAGGACTCCACCGGCGGCGGCCCGCTTTTCGCGGCGCCGGCTTATACCGGAGTCATCGACACCGCCATCCACAATCAGCGGCTGGCCGTTCTCGAAGTTGCGACGAGGAAAGTTCGGCACGTTTCGCCGCCGGACCTGCACATCTACGATTATGATTGGTCCCCGGACGACAAGTCGTTCGTGGTCACCGCGGCCCCGGGTCCCGGCGACAACAATTGGTGGATTGCGCAGATTTGCACCGTCAACATCGCCAAGGGCAGCGCCGCATCCATCTACAAACCTTCCCTGCAGGTTGCCATGCCGCGCTGGTCTCCGGACGGGAAGTCGATCGCTTTCGTGGAAGGCCTGATGAGCGATGAAGGATCTCATGGCGGCGATCTGTTCACCATTTCGGCGACTGGCACCGATGTAACCAATCGCACCCCCGGACACAAAGGATCGGTTAGCTCATTGTTTTGGCAGGCGGCCGACCGGATCGTGTGCACGGAATACGTCGGCGGCGGGAGCGCCATCTCCGAACTAATCCTGAAGGACAACGTTCTCCGCCCGCTCTGGAACGGCGCCGAAGGTCTGCATGCTTTCGGCAACTTCCCTAATTTCGCCCTGTCGCAGGATGGCAGGATCGCCGCGGCGGTGCGCAGCACTTTCGAAACGCCGCCCGAGATCTGGGTTGGGCCGGTCGGGCAATGGCGCCAGCTGACGAAGAATAATGCCGCGCAAACCCCGGCCTGGGGGAAAGTGCAAAATCTCGAGTGGACGAACGACGGACTGAATATCCAGGGCTGGCTTCTCCCGCCGAAACAAGTCGAGCCCAACACGAAATATCCGATGATCGTCCTCATCCATGGCGGACCTTCCAGCCTGGAAACACCGGGATGGCCGGCGGCCTTTGGAATGTCGCGGGCGATCGTTGGCGCGCTGGCCTCACGCGGTTACTACGTGCTGATGCCGAATCCGCGCGGCAGCTACGGGCAAGGGGAAGATTTCACCCGCGCGAACGTGAAGGACTTCGGCGGAGGCGATCTGCGCGATATCCTGGCTGGCGTGGATGCGGCCATCGCAAAGCATCCGATCGACGCCGGCCGGCTCGGCGTGATCGGTTGGAGTTACGGCGGCTTCATGACGATGTGGACGGTTACGCAGACGAATCGTTTCCGTGCGGCCGTCGCCGGCGCGGGCATTGCGAACTGGCAAAGTTACTACGGCCAAAACCTGATCGACCAATGGATGATCCCTTTTTTCGGCGCGACCGTTTACGACGATCCCGCTGTTTACGAAAAGAGTTCGCCCATTCACTTCATTAAGAACGCGAAGACGCCCACCCTGGTCGTTGTCGGCGAACACGACGCCGAATGCCCGGCGCCGCAGTCCTACGAATTTTGGCATGCCCTCCGAACTCTCGATGTGCCGACGCAGCTCGTCGTCTATCCCGGCGAAGGTCATCTTTTTGTAAGGCCGGAGAACCAGAGCGATCGTCTCGACCGGAGCCTGGGATGGTTCGACAAATATTTGAAATAGCTCTGCCAATTTTTCATTCTTAATTCATAGTTCCATTGGCTTTGCCATGGATTACGTGATTCGCCCCCTCACCGCCAGCGACCAAACGTTGCTCTGGGACATGCTCTATCAGGCGCTCCAAACCGCGGAGGGCGCATCTTCCCGCGACATCCTGCGCCGGCCGGAGTATGCGCGTTATGCCGAAGGCTGGGGCCGTGAGGGAGACACCGGTTTTGTCGTGTCCGACAAGACGAGCACGGAAGTGCTGGGCGCGGTTTGGTATCGAATTCCGCTACCGGCGGACAAGAATGCCGACGATCCAAACGGCGCGACGCCGGAGCTGGCGTTCGCGGTGAAATCGGGTCAGCGCAAACGCGGCCTTGGCGCCGCTCTCCTCACCCAGCTGGTGAAAGCTAATCCGCATCATTCTGCCGTTTCGATTCGCGCCTCCGCGAACAACCCGGCCGTCCGGCTCTACGAACGATTCGGTTTCAAAATTGTGACCGAGAAGGAAGGGACTCTCATCCTGCGCAGGGAGGTGTGAGGTTCGCGACGTGAACTGGATATTTCCATTCGCTGTCGGAATCGGGATCGTAGCCGGGTTGCGTTCGCTGACCGCGCCGGCCGTGACCGCGTGGGCCGCCCATCTTGGGTGGGTGAACCTCGACGGGACTGCTTTCCGCTTCATGGGCTCGACCAGCGCCGTCGCGATACTCTCGCTCCTCGCGATCGCCGAGTTGATCGCGGACAAACTGCCGAAGACTCCGAGGCGGACGGCGGTTGTCCCTCTACTCGTCCGAATGTTGACCGGCGGGTTGTGCGGAGCGTGCCTGTTAGGCGCGGCGAATCAATCGGCCGCGCTCGGGGCTGTTCTGGGCGCGATCGGCGCGGTGATCGGGACGTTTGGTGGCTATGAAATCCGCAAGCGACTGGTCAATCAGTTCGATATTCCGGACATCTTTGTCGCAATTCCCGAGGACCTCATTGCGATCGGGCTCGCGCTTTTTCTCGTCTCGCGCTAGCGGCAACCTTCACTCAATTCTTTCGAAGCGCAGGCGGTCGCGCCTCGATAAGAATCCAGGCGGTGATCGCGCTGGCAGCCGCGCAGACCGCACCGATAAACATGAGCCGGCGGAAGGCATGGAGGAACGACTCCGCGACCGCTGCCTCGACCGCCGGGCGAATTTCCGGCGGCGCTTGAGAAATATCCGCCGCTGCCAGTTTGCCGCGCTCCTTCACCAGCGATTTTTGATCGACCGGAGACACATTTAATTCGGAAAGCTTCGCATCCAGCGCGCGATTGAAGCTTTGGAGCATGACCATTCCGAAGAGCGCGATCGCGAGCAAACCGGCGACGCGCGACACCGCGTTGTTGACCCCGGAGGCAATCCCGGCGCGCTCCTGCCCGATCGAGTTCATCACCGTGGTCGTCAACGGCGCGACGCTGATGGCCATTCCAATGCCCAGCACCAGGACCGCCGGGAAAAATGTGCGCCAATAACTGCCTCCCAATCCCGGAACCATAAAGAGCGCGAAACCACCCGCGGCAATCATCGGTCCCACGACGAGCGGAATCCTCGCGCCGTAGCGGTGGACCAATCCGCCGGACCACCGCGACAACAGGAAGATGGTCAGGATCAACGGCAACAATGCGGCTCCAGCCTGCGTCGGCGGATAACGTTGGACCTGGATCAGGTTCAGCGGGAAAAAGAAAAGCGTTCCGCCGAGCGCGCCGTAAAGAAAAAGCGTGAGGAGATTCGCGCCGGTGAAGGTGCGGCTTCGAAACAGATCCAGCGGTAACATCGGCGCGCGCAGGCGGGATTCGAGGAGAACGAACCCGCCGCCGCAAACCGCCGCGATGACCAGGGAAGCAATCACAGCCGGGTGGGCAAAGGTCAGCCGCGACGATTCGATGAGCGCGAAAACCAGAGCGCCCAGGCCAATCGCGGTGAGGAAGGCGCCGCCAAAATCGAGCGAGCCCTTTCGGCTTCCAATGCTTTCGGGCACATGACGGAGCGCGATCGCGATCACAATTAGCGCGAGCGGAATGTTGATAAAAAAAACGGCGCGCCAGGAGACGTGATCGATGAGCCAGCCGCCAAGGACTGGCCCGATCGCCGCGGTGATCGCGCTGAAACCCGACCAGGTGCCGATCGCGCGGCCGCGTTCCTCCTCCGGAAAGGCGCTGCTGATAATGGCAAGGCTTCCCGGAACCAGGAGCGCTGCGCCGAATCCCTGGACCGCGCGGGCCACGATGAGCTGGCCGATCGAACCGGCAAAGCCGCACCAGGCCGACGCCGCGGCGAAAAGCGCCACGCCAATGACGAAGATCCGGCGCCGGCCGTAGTGATCGCCTAACGACCCGCCGACGAGCAGAAACGCCGAGAGCAAAAGCGCGTAGGCTTCGATGACCCACTGCACATCCGCGAGGCTAGCGTTGAGACTGGTCTGGAGCGTGGGCAGGGCGACGTTGACCACCGTCCCATCGATGAACGCCATGCTCGAACCGAGAATCGTCGCCGCCAGCACCCACTTTCGCGACGCGGCCGGACAAGGCGCATTCATCGGTCCCGCCGGCCGCTATTTCGCGTGCGCCTGCACGAAGGTCTCGCACTCCCGGCAATAAGAAGTGGTCACCGCGCGGGAGTAAAGCTGGCTTCTCATTCGGCTGACGCCAAACGGCAGGGCGTTCGGCGAAGAAGCCCGCGCCTCTTCAGCCTTCCTGGTGGGTTGAACCAAAATGCAGATGGCCGGGTCGGGCCCATAGACAGTGGCCGGCTGTAACAAGACCTGATGCTTTGCGCAAAGCCGCTCGCCGGAACTGGTGATCGTGATGGCGGGCCCTCGCCACCGCGGAGTGGCCGCGGCCGCCAACGACGCAGAACAGAAAATCACGAGCAGAATGCGAATCACGATCTCTACCAGCTCCCGCGCGTTTTGCGTTTCGGGGCAAAGCGGCGACGTCGCCGCCCGCTGTTGCGTTGCGCGAGCTCGCCCGCGCCCCGGGCGGAATTTCCCGGCGACTTCGGTTCCATTCTCGAAGACGAAACCCGGCGCTCTCCCCTCCCCTTGTCATCACGCGGCGGCGCGGCCGCGTTGTAATCGAAACCTTCAGCGCGTTTCCGGACGATACCTCGCCCGATGAAGCGCTCGAGCGAACGCAGCGGACCGTGATCTTCCGGCGTGACAAAGCTGATGGCGTCGCCAATGGCGTGAGCGCGGCCGGTCCGTCCGATTCGATGGACGTAATCCTCCGGGTGCATCGGGAAATCGTAATTTACCACGTGCGAAATTCCGTCGACGTCGATGCCGCGCGCGGCAATGTCGGTTGCGACCAGCACCCGGACCGCGCCGGACTTGAAATCCTTTAACGCGCGCAGCCGCTGGTTCTGCGACCGATTGGAATGAATCGTCCCGGTCTTGATCCCGCTGCTTTCCAGCCGGCGCGCGATCCGGTCGGCTCCATGTTTGGTGCGGGTGAAAACAAGGACGGTGTCGAATTGCGGATCGCCCAGGAGATGGAGCAGCAGCGCCGGTTTCAAATGAGCGCGCACTTCATAAGCAAATTGGGTCACGGTCGCGGCCGGGTCTGCCCGCCGGCCGATTTCCACCATCTTCGGCGAATGCTGGAACTCGTGCGTCAGTTTTTCGATTTCGCGCGAGAGCGACGCCGAGAACATCAGCGTCTGACGTTTTTGCGGCAATGCCCGCACGATCTGGCGAATCGGCGGAAGGAAACCCATGTCCAGCATTCGATCGGCCTCGTCCAGGACGAGGAATTCGAGCCTCGAGAAATTGGCGGCGCGCTGGCCCATCAAATCGATCAACCGGCCCGGCGTCGCGACCACCAGATCTACGCCGGAACGTAAAGCCTCGAGCTGGGGACGTTCGCTCACCCCGCCGAAGACCGTGGCCATCCGCAAAGGAAGATGTTTCGCGTAAGCGCGAACGTTCTCCTCGATCTGCACCACCAGCTCGCGAGTTGGCGCCACCACCAGAGCGCGGGTCCCGCGTCCCGGTCCATCCTGCCTCGCCGCTGAAAGCTTCGTTAAAATGGGGAGGACAAACGCGGCGGTTTTTCCCGTCCCGGTCTGCGCGATTCCGATTACATCGTGGCCCGCGAGGACGAGTGGGATGGCGGCAACCTGAATGGGCGTCGGTTCGGTGTACCCCGCGTCGCGCACCGCGAGCAGGATTTGGGGCGATAGATTAAGGGCTCGGAAAGACATGGGTGCGGGGAGTATCGCCCGAGGCCGCGCTTTCGGCGAATTCGGTCCGACCTTCGATTCGGTTCCATCCCGCCTTGACAGCCGCGCCTGCATATGTAACGACTGTTACATGGATACGCGAGAACGACTCCGGCGCGATTGCCTTCGCTATTTCCTCCGCCATGGCGTGGCTAATCTTTCCCTGCGCCCCCTGGCGGCGGCGGCCGGGACCAGCGCCCGGATGTTGCTTCATTACTTTGGGTCCAAGGAAGCGCTCATCGCCGAGGTCATGGCGCAGGTCCAGACGCGACTGCAGCAGGCTTTCCAGGAATTGTCCGAGGGGCGCGAGGGACGAGGAGAGGATCTGCTGCCACGGTTCTGGAAGGTTCTTTCGGACAAAGCCAACCAGCCTTCTTTGCGGCTTCTGTTCGAAGTCCAGATGCTCGCGCTCCAAAACCCCCGGCGTTACCGGCGTTATCTGACCAGCACTTCGGCGAACTGGCGGCGGTCGATCGAAGATGCCCTGCCCACAAAACAGCGGAACGCCATCCAGGCGACTCTCTACAACGCCGTCATCGATGGATTATTGCTCGAGCTTCTTTCGACTGGCGACCAGCGGCGGACCTCGCGAGCGCTCCTCCTTTTTCAGGGGCGATGTCAGGAACCGCGCAAACGGGTAACGCGGCCACGATGAATTGGGGATACGTTTCGGGGGGCTTTGCCGATCCAGTTCCAGCGCCACTCGCCTCCGGTCGCCATCTCCGGCGCCTTCTCTACATCACGATCGGGATCGGGATCGGCATGTTCCTCCAGGCGCGAAACGCTTCGCCCACGCCGATTGCGTCCAGAGTGCCTTTGTATTTCATGCTGATTGCCGTCGAGCTCGCGCTCGCGTGGTTCGTCACGATCGGCGTGAAAGCGCGCGGTTACCGGCTAATCGATATCGTCGGCAGACCCTGGCGCAATCTGGTCGATGCAACCCTTGATGTCGCCGTGGCCGCCGGCACCGCGACGCTGCTCAGGTGCTCCGGACCTGTGCTCTACTATTTTCTCGGGCGATGGGGTTCGAACACCGGATTTCTCCTGCCAAAAACTTTTTCGGAATCGCTCGCCTGGATCGCGGTGTCGCTGGCGGCAGGCTTTTGCGAGGAACTGGTTTATCGCGGCTACCTGCAGCGGCAGCTCTGGAGCCTAACGAGAAGTCTGCCCCTGGCGCTGGTCCTGCAAGCGGCGGTCTTCGCTTGCGGGCATTTGTATCAGGGCTGGAAACCGGCGCTGGTCACCGCGATCTACGGTCTGATCTTCGGGCTCGTCGCGGCCTGGCGTCGGAGCATCATTCCGGGCGCGATCGCGCACGCCGTCGTGGACATTATGGGCGGGTTGAAGTTGTAATTAGCCGAATCGCCGCCGCAGCGTTTCGGTCCGATGCGCGAAAATCTTCTCGACGTCGCGTGCCACGAAAAGTTTGTGGACGAGAAAATCGAACGCGACGGCGTGTTGGACGCGGTCCTGGACGAGGGTTCCGCCATCGCGTACCGCAAAAACATGTTCGTGCCGCCAGAGCCGGTAGGGCCCGCGCACCTGTTCGTCGACGAAACGCTCCGGTGGCTCCCAGACCGTGATCCGGCTCTGCCAGCGAATCGGCAACCCGTGGACGCGCAGCTTATGATCGATCAACGTTCCCGGCCGCATCTCGATCGGTGCCGGCGTGACGGTGTGGAAGTGCACCCATGGCGGAGTGATGGCGTCGAGATTGGCGGCATCGGCGAAAAACGCGAAAACTTCTTCGCGCGGGCGCGGCAGCCAAAGCTCGGTTCGAAATTCGCGAATGCGCATTGTTGGCGAGCGGTTCAAATTCTGCGCGAATCGTAAGCCCAATGGAGCAGGGCCTGGCGTTGCCGCGGGCGACACGCCAGATCGCGCGCGGTGCAATGCTTCTTCAATTGCGCGACGTGGCGCCGAACCGCCCGCCAGCGCTTGATCTGGCGAAGATCGTCGGGATGGCGCCGGCCGGAATAATAACGGCAATACCATTGGAACCAGCCGCGCGGATCGTCGGGATGGATCCAACCTTTCTTTCGCCACACCTCGAGAGGCTGGGAGGCATTCACTCCAAAATAATTCGCCGATGCCCGGGCGCGATCCGGTGAAAACTTTGCGCGCGTGAACCAGTTCGCCGGAAATTCGCCGCGACAATCGGTCATGTATTTGCCGCCGAAAACACCGAGCGCCAAAAGCTGCCTGGGTGTGAGCTCGGGATTAAATCCAGCGCGAAACTCTCGACCGATCGGTTTCGTCCGCCAATACACGTAGCCCTTTTGCATTTTGTCGCTGACCACGACGCGCACCGGCTTCATGCGTCCTTCCTGTAGCGACAGGCATGTCGCGTGCAACTCTCCCGTTTGTAAATTGTCCGGAATCGCGCCACTCTCACGACGCGATGCTTTGGCAAGGGCGACGGGAAAGCGAGAACATCGAGGACGAGCGCAGCTCCGGCGGCGGCCGGCGGATCGCGGTGGGCGGCGGTCTTGGCGGAGTGATTCTGGTCGTCGCGTATCTGCTCCTCGGCGGTGATCCGCAGGCCTTGGTCGATTCCCAGCAGCAACAATCGCAGGTTTCCGAACGGCGCCAGCTCGACCCGAGCGCGCCCCGCGACGAGGCCACGAAGTTCATCGCTGTTGTCCTCGCCGATACCGAGGACGCCTGGCATTCAATCTTTCGCCAGATCGGCCGCGAATACGAGGAACCGAAGCTGGTCCTCTTCAGCAATCAAACGCGTTCCGGCTGCGGCTTCGCCAGCACCGCCAGTGGCCCGTTTTATTGCCCGGAAGATCGCCGCGTTTACATCGATCTCGCGTTCTACAAAACCCTGCGCGATCGGCTCGGCGCGGCCGGTGATTTCGCGCAAGCTTACGTCGTCGCGCATGAGGTCGGGCACCACGTCCAGAACCTGCTCGGCATTTCCGATCGGGTGCAGACCGCGCGCGGCCGCGTGAGCGAAGCCGAGTACAACAAACTTTCGGTGCGGCTCGAACTCCAGGCGGATTTTCTGGCGGGAGTCTGGGCGCGTTATGCCGACAGGACCAAGCACGTCGTCCAAACCGGCGACCTCGAGGAAGCGATGCGCGCCGCCAGCGCCGTCGGCGACGACACGTTGCAACGGCACGCGCGGGGATACGTCGTCCCGGATTCGTTCACGCATGGCACTTCCGCCCAACGCGTTCGCTGGTTCCGAAAAGGATACGAGACCGGCGACATCCGCCAGGGCGACACCTTTTCCGCGACGGACCTGTAGCACGTTTGATCGCGCTTTCAGCGCTGCCTGGATGAGAACGAAGTAGGCGCCCAGTCGGCCGCGGGAGAAGTGCCCAACCCACAACTGTCATGTTGATCCCGCAGTCGCGGGAGAAACATCTCTGACCATTTCCGCGCTGCAGACGATCAGAAATGTTCAGAGATCCTTCACTCCGCTCAGGATGACACCTTTGGATGGGGCGCGGTAGGCGACCGCGATGTTCTATCGTTTCGCCATCGTTTCGTTGCTCAAAAACACGCGCGTCTCCTTCAGGTCGCGTTCGTTGTAACGCTCGCTTCCATTTCCGGCTTTCTACTTTCTCCTTTCTCCTTTCTACTTTCCCAGCGATGGCCATCCGAATCCTCGTCACCGGCGGCACCTTCGATAAGGAA
The DNA here is from genome assembly GCA_041167265.1 of Verrucomicrobiota bacterium. Classification (GTDB taxonomy): domain Bacteria; phylum Verrucomicrobiota; class Verrucomicrobiia; order Chthoniobacterales; family UBA10450; genus AV80. The sequence goes on from JBEEHG010000013.1 coordinate 24,804, forward strand.
TACAACGAGCGGACCGGCCAGCTTTACTTCAAGGACACTCACCTGGCCGAGATGCTGCAGCTGGGGCGTTCCCGCGTCGAAGTCACCATTCGCACCGTCATGATGGTCGACAGCATGGAGATGACGGACGCCGACCGCGCCCTCATCGTCCAGAACTGCCTCCAGGCGCCGGAAGATCGCATCGTCATCACCCATGGCACCGACACGATGACGGAGACTGCCGCCGCGGTGGCGCGCGCGGTCTCGGGGAAAACCGTCGTGTTAACCGGTGCAATGGTTCCGTATGCCTTCGGCAGTTCCGACGGCCTTTTCAATCTGGGGAGCGCTCTTTCGTTCGTGCAGGTCTTACCGCCCGGCGTTTACCTGGCCATGAACGGCAAATGCTTTCCTTGGGACCAGGTCCGGAAAAACCGCGACCGCGGCGAGTTCGAACAAATCTAGGTAATTTTCCCGGGCGCTCCGACAACTTCGGGCCTTGCGCTCCGTAGTTTTCGGGATGCCGTGCTCCGGAGAAACTTTTCTTGCCACGCGACCAACGGTTGTGGCACACAGGGGCCGGCTCCCCAATGAAGACGATCGTAGCCCTCCTCGCGAACCTGTGCCTCTTGCTGGCCTGCCCTTCCAGCTTCGCCTGCGGCGGAAATGAATACGCGGACGCTCCGGCCAACAAGGTTGCCGAGAATCTCACTGCGCTCCTCTCGAAATAAAATGGAACCGAACTCCGTCCCGGCTTGCAACGATGCGGCGTTGCTCACGACGCATCTCATGCAACGGGGAATATCGGTCAGCGCCGAAACGTCTGCCGCCATCGAAGCAGCCCTGACGGCTGACGCCGCGCATCCGCTCGACTCCGCTGGGAGAACGAAGTTTTCGGCGGCCTATAGCGAACTAGCCAGGCTGGCGGCTCCCGCGACAGCGGACAGCCTGCGCGCGTGTTCGAACGAATGCGCGAAGCCGTGGAAACGCTGGTGGTGGTCCGATCCAAAAGACTACTCGCTGGCCGAGCAGGCTGTGCTGCGTCATCACACCTGGGGTTCCATCGCTTTAATCGTACTGCTCGTGGTCCAAATTTATTGGCTCATCGGCGCTACCCTGGTTTCCGGGATCAGGCGCCAGCAGGACAATCACCCCAGCCCGAGTACCTCGGCCGCTCAAGTTTCCCCGACCCCTGCGCCCGCTGCGGAACCAACTCCCGGACCGGAAGAGGAAGCGCGCGAAGACACCCATATCTGGCTTCTCGATGTCTGGAGCGCGGTCTGGCGGTGGCTGCCGGATTTATATCAGCGCTGGTTCCCCGACCCGTCGGTCCAGGCCAATCGGCGCTGGGAACTTTACATCGGCACGAAGTTCGTCCTGCAAATTATCCAGACATATCTCCTGCCGCTCCTCTACGGTTGGGTGGGCTCGATGGCGTTTGTTCTGCGCAGTCTCATTCTCACGGTGAACAACAAGAGCTTCCATGTGGGACTCAACACGGAGTACCGGCTCCGAGTTTATCTTGGGTTGCTGGCCGGTTTGGTGATCGGCTGGTTCCTGAGCCCGAAAGGCAGCAGCGGACAGTTCAGCGTGGCCGATCTCACGCCGGCGGCGGTTTCGTTTCTGGCCGGCTACAGCGTCGAGATCCTCTTCTCAACAATGGACCGGATCGTGGCCGGATTTGTGGCCGCGTTTGGCGGGTCGACTGTCCAGACTCCGCAGACATCGCGGGATTCCACCAGACCTCGCCCATAGATAAGGCGACGCTCGACTCACGCCCAATTTCGGTCGAGCAGCTCCTGCGTTTCCGCGATTCCCACCTTCCAGATTTCCATCATCTCTGCGTCGGCGCGCTGATAAACGCCGCCCCAGTTTCCATCTTTCAGGTAGGTGCGAAGCGCTTTCGCATCGAGCTGGCGAACCGTGTCGAGGTCGGTCATCGGCTTTTGTTCCGGCGGCAGCTGGACGTTCGCCAGCCGGGTCCAGGGGAAATTCTCCATCCACGAGGCATGCGACGCGACGGGATCGGTCGCCTGGACCTGCGCCCAAACTTTGGGCGCGTTCCACCAGTTGTGAAACTTGATCCGCATTCCGGGATGATCGGCGAGCCATTCGGCCACCAGCCCCTGCGCGGGGATATTTCCGCCGTGACCGTTCACGATCAGAATGCGTTTGAAGCCGTGCTCGTAAATCGAGTCGAGGATGTCGCGAACGACCGAAAGGTAGGTGTGCGCGCGCAACGTGATCGTCCCCGGAAACGCTCGGAAGTACGGCGTGATTCCGTAGGCGAGCACCGGAAAGACGGGAACGCCCAGGGGTTCCGCGGCTTCAACCGACAGCCTTTCCGCCAGGATGCTATCGACGCTTAAGCTGAGATACGCGTGTTGCTCCGTGCTCCCCAGCGGCAGCACACATCGATCGTCGCGGCGGAGATATTCCTCCACCATCATCCAATTCATTTCCGCGATGCGCATCGCGACGTCTTCCTTCTACTTGGTCTGGAACGCTTCCTTGTTCACCACGTAGGGCATCTTCGCGGGATCGCCGCCGTGGTTGCCTTCGAGCACATCGATCACTGCCTGAGCGGTCCGCCCAGCCATGCCTTTGTCCGGATCAATCGAGAGCCGGGTAATCTGCCCCCCGCTGGCGAAGTGATGGAAAAGCCGGGTCCGGTCGGCGATCGCCGGATCAAGAAGCGGCGAATCCGGCGGCAACGGTTCCTTTTCAAAAACATCGAGCGCGGCGCCGGCGATCACATTTTCTTTCAGCGCTTTTGCCAGGGCGTTCTCGTCCACCACCGGACCACGTGAACTGTTCACGAGGTAAGCCGTCGGCTTCATCATCTTCAGCGTCTTTTCGTTGATCAGATGGTAAGTCGGCTTGTCCGTTTCGCCTTCGCGGAGCAGCGGCACATGAATGCTGACGTAATCAGCGCCGCGCAACGCCTCCTCGAATTCCACATACCTGATCGACGTTTTCTCTTTTTGAATGCCGCGGGCATGGCGCAGGTCCATCAACTCCTGGATCCCGGCGATGTACTCCTCGTTGTGATAAGCCGGATCGTAGCAAAGCATGTTCATGTCGAACCCGGAACACTTCTTGATCATGGCCAGCCCGATCCGTCCGGTCCCGATGATCGCGATCGCTTTCCCGGTCACTTCGTCGCCGAGGAATGGCAGGAACGGATGCCACGACGGCCATTTCTGTTCCCGGACCAGGCGCTCGCTCGCGTACATTTTGCGCGCGAGCATGCCCATCATGAAGAACGCGAACTCCGCGGTCGCTTCCGTCAAAACGTCGGCCGTGTTCGTGAACGGGATCCGGTACTTGTTGGCGTCGGCGCGGTTGATGTTGTCGAAACCGACCGCGATCTGCGCCACGACCTTGAGCGTCCCCTTCCCCGCCTCGAAGATTTCCGCGTCGATCGGATCGCGGAGCGTCGTGATCAGGGCGTCGATTCCACTTTTCACTTTTTCGACGATCAATTTTTTCGGCGGCGCTTCCGGGCCGTGGAAAACCTCCAGCTCGTAGCCCTGTTCACGCAGCCGGTTTTCCGCCGGATCGCCGATGCGCGACGTGGCAAAAATTCGTTTCTGGTCGGTCATGGTTCCGCAACGGAAGCACGTGTTTCAGTTCCCCACAATTGCTACGCTGCGGGCTCTTCAGCCGCGAACCGCGCTTCTCGATTTCAACCGGGGGACACTAAGGGCGGTGACCGATATCGTCGCTAGAAGTACGTGACCAGGTTAATATGGTCGAACTTCAGCACGTCGTCGGTCTCAGCCTTTTCGCCCCAACTCGTCACTACGGGAACCACGGTGACCTTCAGCGCACTGCCCGTCATCGCCGCTGCTTTGATCGCTTCGGTAGCGACGACGACTTTCTTCATCGGTTCCAGAGGATGCGACCGACGAGGATCAAACGCGTCGCGTGGTCGCTCGTGAACGTCGCAGTGGCCGGGGTCACCGAAGCAGCCGCCGTGGCCGAAAACATAGAACGAGCCGGCGTAACCGTTGCCCTCGTTCGGTTCGGTGTTTACATCCGCCGTAGGATTATTCACATAGACGCGCGCTTCGTAGGACGCCCCGGCGTGCTCGACGCCAATGAATTCCAAATCGGCGCGCACGTATTCGGCGGGCAGTTCTCGCAACGGAACTGCCTTGGGCGACCGGTAAATCTTTGCAGCGCGATAGTTCGTATCTTCGGCTCGCACCGTCGCCGCCGGTCCCTTCGCGGATTTTCTTGCCTTGGTTTTAGTTGCCATGATCTCGTCCTCCAATTTGACTCTAGAGCTGCACGAATGAAACGGCGTAGGTGTAGCCAAGCGCGCTCGTGCTCAGGACATCCTGGACTTTCAGTCCAAATGGCTGAAGCACCAGCGGCAGAAGCGCGGGGGTGATGTTGGCGACGCCGTGTCTGAGCTGCCACAGGGACCAGAGTCGATCGATCATGCAATGATGCGACCAAAAGATCGGATCCCATGCGGCGGTGCCGACGGATCCCATGTCGCCCCCGACCGTGCCGTTGTTGCCACCGGTCCACCCATGAATGCCATCGTGAATGTTCTCCATTTGGTTCGTAAAATCAGTGAACTGATTAACGTTCAACAGGTTTTCGATTTGATTCTGAGTCGGCAGCGCCGAGGGATTTCCTGGAAAGCGCCGCGTCATTCGATTGATCGGGGGCGTCGCCGTTGGCGCGACAATACGAGCGCGGTAAAGCGGGTTAGGGCTTCCGCCGGCCGTCGCCACTGAGAATGCTGCGGGAACGCCGGTAAGATGTGATTGGGCCGAGGCCCAGTTCCACCAGGGGAGCCCCACTTTTGGAGTCTGCGGGCTCTGGTCCCGAATCGCCTTTTCAAAATAAAGCAGGAAAGCGCGGTGCCAGGGCAGGAACAAATTTGCATTTGCGGTCGAGCCCTGGACGTGACCGTGGTGCCAGCAATACCAGTTCGGAATCCCGTGCAGTCCGGCGAAATGGTTATAGCCGCGATTATCCATGATGGTTTGTGCCTGGGCATAACCGGCGCGTAACGCCGTCAATTCGGCCGCACTCAGGTTCTCGGCGTTTTTTCGAACGGTCAAACTAGCCATGATGATCTCCTTTCGGTTGAGTCACTCCGGAAGATTCCGAGACCGACTGGAGGACAAATTCTCGGTCGCATACTTTAGCGCGTCAGCATCGACACTCGGTTTGCTCTCGCGGACCGCGTTTGTTCGTGACGCTCCACATTGAAGCGCCAATTAAACCGGCGCCGCTCAAATAGACTCCGGGATCGTAAAACAGGACAAACTTCGACAGGTACATTGCCGCGGCCCCGGCAAGGCCAAGAAGAAACGGACCATATCCGCCGCGACGCCGAACGCGGATGAAGATGGCGCCGAGTGGCAAGAGCAGAAACGCGACGGCCAGCGGTCGCATCCAGACTGCGTTAATCGTCGAACTTACTCCGAGTGCGCCCATCCACGCCATCCAGCAGATCGGACACTTCGGCATGATAGCGGTGAGCAGCGCGGAAATTGCGGAGGCTCCCACGGCACTGGAAGGGCCGGCAAATGAAACGCTTTTGGTCACGGAAATCCTCCGCGATTAGGGGTTGGGGTTAGTGGGGTCACAAAGAGGGAACCTTTTCAGAAACCGCTTACATCTTCGTGGAAAGAGAAATACTGCGCCGGCGCAAGCCGTGTCAATAGTTTTTCGACGCGGAATGCGTCGTCGCCGGAGAATCAGTCGTCGCTAAGGGAGGCATTACCTTCAGGGACGCTCACCTCGCGGAATTCAACGGTGCCTCGCGTGACAGGCTTTTCCAGACTAACAAGGAGCTGGCCGCCATCCTTTCCGATGACCTTGCCTTCGTACTGCGCGTCCGGGTTCACCAGGATGAAATGTTGGGTGTCTCCTTTAACGGTGACGCGGTCGCCGATCTTGATTTCTTTCATTGCTCGTTTGAATTCCCCGCCGACGGCGTCTTAAGAACTATAACTCTGTTCGGGGTTTCGCCAACATCAGCGCGGCTGACGGAGCGCGCGGCGTTGCCGATCCGGCGGCCGCTTACAAGTGTTTCTCGCCCCAACTGCTGATGCGTCCCAGCGCCTTCTCGATGTTCTCGATGGAATTCGCTACGCTGAAGCGCAGGTAACCTTCGCCGAAATCGCCAAACGCGGTCCCGGATAATCCCGCGACGCCGGCCTCGTCCAGTAAAGCGTCGGCTAATTTCTTCGAAGCCCAGCCTGTCCCGGTGATATTCGGAAAAACGTAGAACGCGCCCTTGGGCGAGAGACAGGAAAAGCCTTTGATCTTGTTCAGGCCCGCCACCATGACGTCGCGCCGTTTCTTAAACTCCGCGCACATTTTCTCGACCGAGTCTTGCGGACCACGAAGCGCTTCCACGCCGGCCATCTGGCTGAAGCTGGCGGTGCACGATGCGGAGTTCGTCATGAGCCGCGCGACGTGCGTGGCCAGGTCCGCGCGCATTACGCCGTAACCCATCCGCCAGCCGGTCATCGCGTAGGTTTTCGAAAAACCGTCGAGCAGGATGCACCGTTCTTTCATGCCGTCGACGGACATGATGGAATGGTGTTCGCCTTCGAAAATGAGGCGGCTGTAAATCTCGTCGCTCAGGACCATGACATTCCGATCGCCAATCGCGCGCGCGATCCCGTCGATGTCTTTTTTCTCGAGAACACCGCCCGTGGGGTTTTGCGGGGAATTCAAAATGATCAGCTTCGTTCGGTCGTTGATCAGGCCGGCGAGCTCATCGACGTCGAGGCGGAAATTCATTTCCTCGCGCAACCGAATCGGGACTGCTTTTGCGCCGACGTAATCGATCATCGATTCGTAAATCGGAAACCCCGGGTTCGGATAAATGATTTCATCGCCTTCCTCGGCGAGCGCGAGGATGACGAAAAAGATGATTGGCTTGCCGCCAGGGACGACCACGACTTCTTCGGGCGCAACCTCAACCCGCCGCGTCTCGCCGACATATTGGGCGATCGTCTCCCGCAACGCCGGCAATCCGGCCGAGGGCCCGTAATGGGTGAATCCCTTATGCAACGCGTCGCAGGCGGCGTCGATAATGTTGCGCGGCGTATCGAAATCGGGTTCGCCAATCTCCAGATGAACGATGTCGCGTCCCGTCGCCTCGAGCGCGCGCGCCTTTACTAAAACTTCAAACGCGGTCTCGGTCCCGAGACGTTCCATCCGCTTCGCGAGCCGGAGCGGACTCTGAGCAGCCTGATGCATCGGCCGATTATAGCGCGGACACGTCACTTGTCTCCTCTCAGCTCCAATTTCCTTCGGTGCCCGACTGCGAGTCCAGGTAACAGAACGGTTACTTTTTCAGGGTCGCTGAATTTCGGCAGGCAGCGTTTTCTTTCTCCTCATGAAACTTCAATCAGCGGCTGCTGCAGCGTTTTTGATCGCGACCGCGTTCAGCCCTCAACTCCTCGCGAAAGGCGGCGTGAAGCCCACACCCACTCCGACGCAGTCCGCGCCGCCGTCGCCGGCGTTGGTCGCGCCCGCAGACGCTGCATCACTCGTGCAACCGATCACGCTCGACTGGAATTCGGTTTCCGCTCCTGGCGGACCGATCGGCAGTTACACCTGGCAGGTCGGAACAACGTCGACGTTCACCAACATCATCGCGTCCGGATTCACGAACATGGAGTCGGACACAACGATTCCGACGCGGACCGAGGACAAGCTGAGCGGTCTCCCGAATGGCACCTATTTTTGGCGGGTGAAAGCGACCCAGTTGGTCGGCGGTGCGACAGGTTCTGTCGATTCCGCGTGGTCCCCGGTGCGCACTTTTGCCGTGACTGGCCCCGGCCCCGCTCTCTCCGCTCCCTCCTTCGTTACGCCCGCGAACAATTCCCAGTTTCATGTCCGGGAGAGTTTCAAAATTCAGTGGACCGGCGTGCCTGGCGCTCATCATTACGTTCTCGAGGCCGACGACGAGCCGACGTTTTCCTACCCGCTCAACCTCACACTTAGCCCGCTGAACTTCGGCACTCAATCCGGCGGGCTTTGGGGGAATCCCCTCACCGTTTACTATCGCGTCCGGGCGGTGTCCGCGGATGGCGTGCGCAGTCTTCCTTCGGCGCCGATCGCGGTTCAAATCACGAACACTGCGCCGGTTCCGGCCGGCGTTACACCCACTTCGCCCGCGGAGGGAGCGTCAGTTCAGCTCCCGTTCTTCTTCGACTGGTCGGACACGCCCAACCCGCAGGTGCCCGGCTACCAAATCGATGTCAATACCAGCACCAGCTTCGCGGACATTTCGAATGTGCTTCTGCTCAGTCCCACCCGTTCCGATTACATGATCACGCGGGACCTCCTCGCGGCGGGCAATTATTTCTGGCGCGCCCGCGCCCTCCATGGAGACATCGCCGGTCCGTGGTCGGCCGCCCGCGCGATCACCGTGACCGGGCCACTCGCTCCGCCGGATGTGAATCTCTTCGCGATCCTGGCCGAGCCGGGAAACGCCTTCGGTGGAAACTCCGCACACGCTCGGGTGATGCTGGACAACCCAGCGCCCGCCGGCGGAGCGCTCGTCACGATCGCGACCGACATCCCGCAGGTGAACATGCCATCGAGTACGATCACGGTGCCGGCTGGAAAAACCGATGTTACGATCACGGACATCGCCACCGGACCGGTGCCGAATAACGGCGTTTCCGTCGGCATCATCGGAGATTTGTTCGCGGGCTTTTCGAACGGCCGAAGCCAGAATTCATTCGGCGTTCTGCCCATTCTGTACGGAACGAGCCTGAGCCAGGAGAGCGTTGTGGGCGGAACATCGGTCACTGGAACGGTTACGCTGCAAAGTCCGGCGCCTCCAGGAGGAACCACCATTACACTGGTGAGCAGCGATCCTGAGCTCGTTAGGCCGCCGGCGACCGTGTTCGTCCCGGGCGGAGCGACCGATCTTCAATTCACGATTCCAACCAGTCCCGTTTCCGTGTCGATCCGCGTGATTATCGAGACGGGCACCGACGTCGATGGTTATCGCGCGGCCCAGGTCTGGCTCACGTTAACTCCCCCGGGAAGCGCAACGCCCGCCGCGAGTCTCTCTTCGCTCACACTCAGTCAATCATCTGTCCTCGCGGGGAGCAGCGTGACCGGAACGGTCCGACTCACTTCACCGGCGCCCGCCGGTGGGGCCGTCGTTACGTTGCAAGGCAGCATGGAGGGGCAGGTCATTGTCCCGCCCAGCGTCACCGTCGCGGCGGGCAGCATCAGTGCGGATTTCACGACAACTCCCGCGCCGGAAACTCCCTTCCCGCGCTGGGTATTTATTCAGGGGCACTACGGCACCTCGGGCGGGTCGCAGGCGCGCATCCTCGAGATCGATCCGGCACCGGGAACTCCGACCCTGCTCGCCATCGGTCCCGCCGGACAGGATGTCATCGGCGGAAATTCTGGTCGCGGCTCCGTGGCGCTCGTGATTCCCGCACCGCCCGGCGGCGCCACGGTTAACCTAACGACTGATAATCCGTCGGTGATCCATGTGCCGGCCAGCGTCAACATTGCCGAAGGAAATAGCGCAGCGAGTTTCGCCATTGCGACAAGTTCGGTCTCCGGCCTTCCGACGGGAGGAAATGTGTTCGCGTCCGCCGGCGGCGTAACGAAATCCATCTTCGTCAACGTCGCTCCCGATCCGAATGCCGCGCCCTTGCTGGAATCCATGTCGATCGCCCCGGCCAGTGTCGCCAGCGGCAGCACCGCGACCGGAACGGTTTTTCTAAGTTCGCCGGCGCCCGCCGGTGGAATCTCGGTTACCCTTTCAACGAGTAATTCCGCCGTGGCAAGGGTGCCGGGGATCGTTACCGTTCCGGCCGGCCAAAGCTCGGGCACTTACAGCGTAACAACGTTCGCAGTCTCGGGCAGCACCGCGGTTACCATCACCGCGTTCTACGACGTTACTCGCTCCGCGAATGTTACCGTCACGCCGGGCGCTCCTCCCCCATCGCCCACGCCTGCTCCAGGCGGAACGCTGGGCGCACCGTCCCAACTCGCTCCTGCGGCCGATGCGCGCTTCGCGCCGGGCACAAACATCACCTTTGATTGGAGCGACGTCAGCAGCGCCGCGAACTACACCATCCAGATCAGCGACCAGAATTCTTTCCCGGCCCCGTTGATCGTTAACCAAACCGTCGCGACCTCGCAATTCAGCACCAGCACGCTGCCGGCAAAAACGATGTGGTGGCGGGTGCGGGCAAACAATGCGGCAGGCAATCCTGGCAGTTGGTCCGCCGTGCGGCGGTTCGAAGTGAAGAACTGATCAGTATCGGACGAACGCGTCGTCCGGATAGCAATAGAGCCAGCGCTCGCCCGGCTGCGCGGAAGCAATCACCGGGTGTCCGGAAGCGTGCGCATGTTTGGTGGCGTGTGTGTTAGGTGAACTGTCGCAACACAGTGTCGCCCCGCATGTCTGGCAGGTCCGCAGGTGGACCCAACCCGCCCCGAGCTTCACGCATTCCTCGCATTCCAGGACCTCGGGACGCTTCACCTCGCCGATCGCGTCGATGTGCCCGCACGTTTCTGTATTCATGATTTCTCCTTCAACGCTTCGTGCACTCCGGCGATCGCCATGCTGCCTTCGCCGACCGCGGCCGCGCAACGTTTGACCGACCCAGCCCGAACATCGCCGACCGCAAAGACACCGGGCAGGCTCGTTTCCAGCGCCTCCGGCGCGCGAGGCGCGGCAGTCCACGCGGGAGCATCGGCGACCAGCGCCCCGGTTTTGATGAACCCTTTTTTGTCGCGCAAGATCTCCGGCGGCAACCATTCCGTGCACGGGGTCGCGCCAATCATTGAGAACACCGCCGGCGTCTCGACCATTCGGCGTTCGCCTGTGGTCATGTTTTCCAATTCGACCGCAGCCAGAACGGAGTTGCCCGTCATCCGCCGGATCGTCGTGCACGGGACCAGCTCGATATTTTCCCGCACCAGGACCCGCCGCGACAAGTAGTCCGACATGCTATGGGAAAGATCGTTCCCGCGAATGACGAGCAACACCCTGGCCGCGCCTTCGGATAAAAACATCGCCGCCTGGCCGGCGGAATTCCCACCGCCGACGACAATCACGGTGGCGCCGCGACAGAGCCTGCCTTCGAGTGCGGTGGCCGCATAAAAAACTCCGACGCCTTCGAAGCGAGCGCGGCCTTCCGCCTCGAGCCGGTTATAATTGGCGCCGGTCGCGATCACGACGGACCGGGCGCAGAGCGACGCGGGGCAGCCTTCAATCTGCAGGCTGACGCGATAGGTTTTTTCCGGGTGATAAATTAAAGTCAGGGCCTGCGACGGCGTCGAAAACTTGGCGCCGAACCGATAGGCCTGCAGTTGCGCGCGCCAGGTGAGATCGCCCCCGCTGATGCCGGTCGGGAAGCCGAAAAAGTTTTCGATCAACGAGGAAGACCCGGCCTGGCCACCGGTCGCATAGCTTTCCAGCACGACCGTGTTCAAACCCTCCGAGGTGGCGTAAACCGCTGCCGCCAGTCCCGCCGGACCGGCACCGACAATGACAAGATCGCATTTGATTTCTTCCTCGTCGTCGGCCGCGAGCGGGCGGAGCAAACCGGCGACCTGCGCCACTTCGCGAAGAGAGGGTCTGCGCAAGGGCGCTCCGGTTGGTGTGATCAGCGCGGGCAAATCCCGATCGGACAGATGCAGGCGGCTCGCCAGGGCCGCGCCCTGTTCGGTCTTCACCTCAACCAGCCGATGAGGGATGTGATTCTTTTCCAGAAAATCGTCGAGCTGCCGGCCGTCGCGAGAATCCGCGTCGGATAAAATCCGCAGCCCGGCAAACTCCTTGTCGCGCTTCAACCGCATCCGCCGCATGATGAGCGCGTTCAGGATCGGCTCGCCAATCTTCGGGATTTCGGCCAGGACCCGCCGCAATTCGGGCGCTGGCACCTGGAGCACTTCGGCTTCGTCTGATTTCACCCGCGCGCTCGCCAGGGCGGACGTGCCCTGCAACATGGAAACGTCGCCCAGAAAATCGCGCGGCCCGGCCGTGGCCAGAATCTGCTCGACGCCGTCGCGCGTTTCGTACGCCTCGGTCTCTCCTTCCAAAATGACGGTAAGCGGGAACTCGCGCTGACCCGCCTTCAGAACAAAGTCGCCGCGCTTGAGTTTCCGCCGGGTGCCCAGCGGTTCGAGAAGCGCCAGCTGTTCGTCCGACAACTTCGGAAACGCGATCGCTTCGGTATCGCGATAGAACCGCTCGTCCTCTTCTTCCGTCGCCATTGGCCGGGAGTGTAACCCGCCGCCGTCCGCCAGCAAAGTGCAACCGACCTATCCTGAAACCACAGCGACAAATTGACTGAGGGTGCCGGCCTCTCATAAACAAACCGGCGCAGAAATTCCCGAGGCGGGTGAATTACATCGACAGCTGCGGTTTCCCGGCCGCCTCGTTTTGGACTTCCATTCGCAGGGTCGACCCCTAAGAATTGTCCTCTTCCTACCATGCAATCGCATTTAGCTTCGCGCACCCTCAGCGCGACAAAGAAACCGGACAAAGATGTCGAGGTCCTGTTTGCGTTTGAGCCCGAGAGAAAAGCAGTCCTTTTCATTCACGGATTCTCGGGTGGCGGGATTAGCACCTGGTCGAAGTTTAATTCGCTGCTCCCGCGTCTGCTAAAGGCATCTCAGCGGGACCTGTACTTTTATGGGTATGATGGGTTGAGGGCCAGTCTCATCGGGAGCGCAAATTTATTCCGCCAATTTCTCGAAAGACTCTTCGCGGGTGGAGCTGGCTTCATAAATCCACACCTACCCGAGAGCTGCCTTCGCCCAGCCGAGTTTGGATATGACGAGCTTGTTATTGTCGCTCATTCGTTGGGGGCTGTGATCGCGCGCCGAGCGTTGCTTGATGCAACCAGAGGTGGCCAGCTTTGGCCAAAAAAGACTCGTCTCATTTTATATGCTCCGGCCCATACCGGAGCCAACGTTGTAAAACTGGCGCTCGCAACCTGTAGCACCTTTACCTTCTCCTGGCTCCTAGCGGCCTTTGCAAGGTTTCAATCTCCGCTCATCGATCAGTTGAATTCAGATCCCAAGTCAAAGCTGTTGGTCCAGCTTTTAGACGACACCCTGGAGGCCTGCAAAAATGGTCAGAACGACCATCTGATTGCAAAGAAAGTTCTGGTGGCGGAGTACGAGAAGATTGTCGAACAGGAACGTTTTAAACCGGATCCCAGTTCCATAACGATCGCACACACAGACCACAAAAGCATTTGTAAGCCGCGACGCGATTTTCTCGAGCCGCTCGAGGCTTTGTACGACTGCTTATGAACCGGCAAGAAGCAAACTTCCAGGACTTGCTGACCTCCTATTATGAGCGTACGCCGGCGTTCGCAGCCGCGAAGCAGATTCATGGCGTAGGTCGTAACTGGGAATATACTGCGCCGCAGACCGAGTTCGATTCCCCCTTTGAGACCCGATCAAACGCAGTGAAGGAGATAGCCTCTGGCGCGCGGGATCTTTTTCGGTGTTACTCGGTCTTGGAGATCGCGGCCTTGGCCGGGTTTATCCCTGAGATGGATAAGTCGGCCTTCGGGCGGCAAGCGCGTGTGATCCTCGAAAGTGCCTTTGCCATGACGTACCTTGCTGAATGGCTGGACTTGCCTTTGATCCGGCTTCTAAAATCGCGACTAAACGGTGTGGACATAACCTTACGCGAGGAATCGGATGACATCACTGACTGTGTCATGGGCTTCCTTGATTTGGATCGCCGGTATAGATTAGCGCGTGGCGATGCTCACTTCGCTCTCATATCGGCAAGATTCTCAAATTATGCGCCGAATCCTCTCCGCCATCTTCTAAAAGTTTGCGAAGATCCAAAGGCTTTCGCTGAACAGCTTTTGTGTCCGCTGGAGGAACGAGAGAAGGGGGGCGAGGAGTTGCACGGTCTGAGCTGGCTTTTTGAATTCTGTTTCGAGTTGGAGGAGCTGTTGAACAGACTGGAAGGTGTTCCTATCCTCCAAGCGGCAATTTGGGGCCATTACCAGCGTTGGCTTGGCCACAAAGAAACCACGTTTCGCAGCAATGCCTTGCTGATTCATGGCCTTTTTGAAAGCTGGTCTGCCACGCTGGGGGAGGACGCCGCCCAGGAGATCACCTCCTATACGAGCCGATCCTGGCGCGCTGTTGAGGCGGTGACCTCGGACGAGTATGCCCCGCTTTTGGAACGGGTAGCTACTAATGCAACTACACTGGCCGGCCAGGAACGCGGAGTGCAGCAGTCGATCAAGCTGGTGTCGGGCAAACCACTCTCCTTCGAACTGGCTGCCGAAGACTGGAAATTGAAAACCCAAAATCAGGACGAGATCATGGGCGCTGATGCCTAGGCGAACGCTATTTGCCCTGCGAGGTCGGGCTGCAAGTTCAGCGTAGTCCTGCCTCCTCTTAGTGGTATCGGGGTTCGCGCGTCAAGAAGAGCCGGTCACTTTCCGAACCCAAAATCGCGCAGGGCCCGTTGGACCGTCGCCTTTGCGCCTCGCACGACCGGTTCCCAATGAGCCACGATCAGCTTCTCGAATTCCAATTCCACCAACCTGTTCACCTAGCGCTCAAAGCCCGGTCGGTCGTTAATGACGAGCCGAAAGAAAGCGCTGATCCCAAACAATCGTGGCAGCCGCATAAAATGGCGGGCAAAGAAACGCGGCCAGCCTCGCGTCTCCGCGGCATCGAAAAGAACAGGTCCGCCACCACCAGTGTGCGGGAGTGGCGATGAAACAACGCGTGCTCGTTCTTTCGCGTTCCTTCGATCTTGATCACCTCGATCTCGTCGCCCCACTCCGGTGGTGCTAGGGAGAGCAATGCTGTTGGAATGCCGCTCACTTCCGCGAAACCCGCCGGCGCCAGATACGGCAATTCCGGAAGCGCGGCGCGGCCTTCTTTCGCGAACGTGTCGTGCATCAGAGTCGCGTCGAGGAGCCACGCCGGCTCTCCGAAGCTGCGGATTGCTGCGATATCTTCGACCCCAAAACGGCGCCGTTGAATGAACAACGACACGGCCATCGCTTAATCCGAGCAGCGTGACATTACGCCGGAAATCGATTCCCAAAACGCGCCAGGGAAACGACATCACAACAACGTCATCCGAGATTTGCCGCCAGGTCATTGGCCCCAATTTGGCGAGAACAGCGGGAGGCTCATCCAAAGAAATTCCTGCTTGCTCAGCCGCGGCCTCAACCCAAAATCGCGATCATGAGACGGATCCTCTTATCGTTTGTCTTGCTCTTGTCCGGTTCCCTTTACGCTTGGAGCCAGGAGCTCAGCGAGCTCTACATTTCATTTACCAAAATCCGGCAACGGTGTCGGGCGTGATGTCTCACAAATGTTTGCCTTCTTCTCGATCGCCTCGGCTGCCTCGGTTCTCTTTTAGTTTCGGTGGTCGGAACGATTCTTCTTCTTGCTGTCATGCGCGGATGCAGCGGCTCGCATTGGTAAGAAGTTGTTGTAGCGACGGCGCAGTCGCCGTAAACACGCTTCGAAACAAATCCAGCGATCACACGCCGGCGCTACGCGCTTAGACCGCGGTTCGTTTCAACAGATAATCCAGCCCGCCCACGCGGTACCAGCGGTAGCCGTAACCTTCCAGCACAATCCGGTGTTTGCCTGACTTCTCGGCGTCGCTGTGCTCGTCACCCAGCAGGTTCATCAGCCGCTTCCCTTGTTCGCCGAGCCCAACGTCCAGCAGCACTTCGCGCGGCTCCTCATGCAGGTTGTGCAGCACCAGCACCGAATTGTTCCTCCAGTCATAACGCAACGCGAGCAAGGCTGGGTCGCGCACCTTCAGGACTTCGAAATCGCCCCAGCCGATCTCCGGCACTTCTTTGCGCATTCGCATGATCCGCTCCGTCCAGTTCAGCAACGATTCCGAATGGCGCCGCTGAATGGCCGCATTGATCCGCTGATAACCATACGGTCCTTCGTCGATCACCGGATTGTTGAGCTTGTCGGATTTCGTGAAACCTCCGTGCGGTTCGGCGGACCATTGCATCGGGGTGCGCGCGCAATTCCGTTCCGGCAGATCGAGGTTGTCGCCCATCCCGAGCTCGTCGCCGTAGCGGATCACCGGAGTGCCCGGCAAGGTAAACATCAGGCTGTAGGCCAGCTCGAGCCGGCGCTGATCGCCGCCCAGCATGGGCGCAAGCCGCCGCCGGATCCCGCGATCGTAGAGCTGCATGTTCTCCTCGGGGCCGAATTCATCGAACACTTTCTGGCGTTGCTTCTTCGTCAGCCGGCCAAGATCGAGCTCGTCATGGTTGCGCAGGAACATTCCCCATTGCGCTGTCGCCGGTCGCGGCCTGGTCGCTTTCATCGCCTTGATCAACGGCTGCGTGTCGCACGAAGCGAGCGCGTAAAAGAGATGCTGGTTCACCTGAAAGTTAAACATCATGTGCATCCGCTCGCCGTCCTTGCCGAAATACTTCATGTCGGTCTCGGGCAGGACGTTCGCTTCCGCCAGAATGATGCAGTCGCCCTGCCGCCATTGGAGGAACTCGCGGAACGTCCGGAGCATGTCCCACTGTTCCTGCGGCCGTTTCACGTCCGCGCCTTTTGTCGAGATGATGAACGGCACCGCGTCCATCCGAAACCCGGACACGCCCTGTTGAATCCAGAAGCCCATGATCTTGAGAATCTCGGCCTGCACTTCGGGGTTCGACGTGTTCAGGTCCGGCTGGAAATCGTAGAAGCGATGGAAGTAGTAGGCGCGCGCTTCCTTGTCGTAACTCCAGGTTGTCTTCTGGACTCCCGGGAAGACCATGCCCTGGTCGGCGTTCGCCGGTTTCTTCTTCGACCAGACATACCAATCGCGATATTTCGACTTTGGATCTTTCCGCGCCTCCTTGAACCACCGGTGCTCGTTCGACGTGTGGTTCACAACCAGATCGATCAAGACCCGGATGCCCCGCTGCTTCGCCCCGTGCGCGAATTCGACGAAGTCGCCCAGGGTGCCGTAGCGGGGATCGACGTTGTAATAATCGGCGACGTCGTAGCCGTCATCCTTGCACGGCGACGTTTGGAACGGCATCAGCCAGACCGCCGTCACCCCAAGCCCGTGCAGGTAATCGAGCCGGCGCATCAGCCCCTCGAAATCACCGATGCCGTCGCCATTCGCATCCATGTAACTCCCGACCGAGAGGCAATAGATGACGGCGTTCTTGTACCAGAGATCGTTAATCATAAACCGGAGCCACGATTCTATTCCGATTGGCGACCGTCGGCGAGCGCGAGCCGCACGATGACAGATTCACGCGCAATGTCAGCGCCGAGAGCGGGCGACGGCCTTCTTTTTCCTTCCTCCTTTTTCCTTCTTAATCCTTAATTCCAGGCACCATGAGCTTCCTGAATCTCGAACAGTTACCTTTCGCCGGAATGTCGCATGAATTTCACGGGGACAAGGAGGGCGTGCCCTTTTCGGCCTACATCGTCACCGCGAAGCCGGGCCAGGGACCGCCCCTGCATCAGCATCCGTACGTCGAGGTCGCGTTCACCATCGAAGGCTGCGCCGCGATCACGGTCGGCGACGAAACGCGCGAAGTGAAAGCCGGCGGCGTGGTTGTCATTCCTGCCGGCACGCCCCATCGCTTCGTGAATTCCGGGGAGACGATCCTGCGCCAGATCGATGTGCACGCGAGTCCGAAGTTCGTTCAAACGAACCTCGCCAAATAGAAGTGGGCGCTCGCCGTGTGACGAGCGCCCACATTTGAGCTACCGGACCCGGCGATTAACGCCAGTCGCGGTCGTTCGTCCAGACGCGATGATGCCGGAAGTGGATCCGGGCATGGCCTCGGTCGTATCCGCCCCGGCGCACATAATGCCCCGGAACCCAGCGGCCCCAGCGGTGGCTGTAGTGACCGGGCATCCAAACCCAGTAATACCCTTCATGCCAATAGCCCCCGCCGTGATAATACGGCCGGTCGCCCACGCTGATCGAAAAATCGAGCGCTTTGGCTTGCGGCGCCATCACCGGCGCGGCCACGCCCACCAAAATCGCCAACAGAATCAGAAGTTTACGTTTCATATCCTGTTTGACCGGTTCCGCCCGAAATTATTCGGTCCTCGTCGCATTTTTTTCTGGAGGCGGCGGGCGCATCGCGGCTCAATGCCCCGTCTCCTGCTTTTGATTCTCCATGGCCTCTGTCGTGTTTCTTCGGGCGGTGAACGTCGGCAGCGCAAATCGTTGCCGGCCCGCCGCCATTGCGAAAGAGCTCTCGAAATTCGGCGTGGTCAACATTGGCGCGGTCGGGACATTCGTGGTCCGCAACGAGGTGAGCGAGTCCGCGCTCCGGGCCGCGTTTGAGCGCAAGCTCCCGTTCAAATGCGAGATCATGATCTGTCCCGCGCGTGAAATTATCAGGCTGGTGTCGAACGATCCATTCTCCGCCCATCCATCCGACCCGAACATTACCCGGTTCGTCAACGTCCTCGCAAAACCGTTGCAAAAACCGCCAGCGCTTCCTCTTCATTTGCCGTCCGAAGATGGCTGGCTCGTCAAGGTCATCGCCATCGACGGCCGGTTCGTTCTCGGAATTTATCGACGGGAAATGAAGGCGATCGCCGCGCTCGGCAAACTCGAGAAACAGTTTGGAATCGCCGCGACGAACCGAAATTGGAACACGATCCAGAAAGTCGCGGAGGTCCTTCGCCAATGAGGCGCCGGCTCGGGGCTGTCCCTTCCGCCGCGCTTTGGCTGGGCGTTCTGCTCGTGGGCGCCCTGGGAATTTACGGAACGCGGCCTCCCGCCGCAGCTGGTCTCGGCGCCGCTCCCAATGACTTTTCCGCCGCGCGCGCAATGGCGCACCTCGCCCATTTCGCGAAGACGCCGCACGCGATTGGCAGCGACGACGCCACCCACGTCCGCGAATATTTGATGGCACAACTGCGGGAACTCGGAGGCGCCGTCCGGGTCGAGGAAGGGATTGGCTCCATTCAATCGGGCCGCAACGTTTACGCCGGACTCGTTCACAACATCGTCGCGACGTTTCCCGGCCAACGTACTAGCCGCGCGATCACGCTGGTGGCCCACTACGATTCCGTCGCGGAAGGCCCTGGAGCCGCGGACGACGGCGCGGGCCTGATCGTTGTGCTGGAAACGGTTCGCGCCTTGCGCGCCACGACGCCCATTAAGAACGACCTGATCGTGCTGTTTACCGATGGCGAAGAAGCAGGTGTGCTGGGCGCGCAGGCTTACACTGCCAGCCATCCAGAGCTGGCCGATAAGGTCGGTTTGATGGTGAACCTGGAAGCACGCGGTAGTTCCGGGCCCGGATTGATGTTCGAGACGAGCAACGAGAACGGCGCCATGATTCGCGAATTTGCCAGGGCTGCGCCTTGCCCGATGGCTACCTCGCTCATGGCAGCCGTCTACAAGCTTCTGCCTAACGACACCGACTTCACGCCCTTGAAAGCAGTCGGCCTGAACGGGCTTAACTTCGCCTTTCTCGAGACCTATCAAAACTATCATACCCGGTTGGACACGATCGAGAATCTCGACCCGAGAAGCGTCCAACACATGGGCGCCAACGTTCTCGGTGTCGTCCGGCATTTCGGAAATCTTCCGCTGCCCCTAACGAGGGAGCGCGATCTGGTCTACTTCAATTGGTTCGGCACCAGGCTCTGGCTTTATCCAATCTGGCTGGCGTGGGTCGTCGGATTACTCGCGCCGATTCTTTTTGCTGTCGGCTGTGTTCGGTTGGCGGGTCGTGCCGGGCTAACTCTTCGCGGGACGATCGCCGGCTTCGCCAGCTTCTTCGTCCAGCTCCTGATAATGCTGGGTGCCAGTTTCGCGCTACTGATCGCCGCCAGGTATATCGCCGGCGAAATTCTCGAAGGCGATACCTTGAGTAACAAGCTTTTGTTCGCCGGGATCATGGGAATCGCGGTGGGATTGGGGATCGCCAATCAGCGGATTTTCACGAAGAAAATCGGCGTTGCAAACCTGAGCGCCGGGCAGCTCTTCGCCGTCTCGCTTCTAACTCTGTTGTTATGCTGGCTCCTCGTCGGTGGCAGTTACGTTTTGCAATGGCCGGTTGTGTTTGGAATGGCAGGGATGCTTCTTAGCGTTCGCTTAACCGAACGGGCGCGCCCTGTCTGCGAGTTTATTTTCCTGGTCCCCGCCCTCCTTGTTCTGGTTCCCCTCGCCTGCATGTTTTTCGTCAGCTTGCTTCTTACCTATCTTGGGCTCGCGGCGGCGGGATTGCTCATGACGATCTTGCTGGCCATGGCGCCGCCTGTCTTCCGTCTCCTCGCGGGCCGTTCCAAGGTGATGCTCGTTCTTATCTTCGTTGTCTCCGCGGCTTTAATTGGCGCTGGAACCCGTCTCTCCGTTTGGAGCGTTGCGCATCCGCGCCGCGATACCCTCATCTACAGCGTGAACGCCGATGAAAACAAAGCGAAGTGGGTCAGCTACGATACGGCGCCCGACAACTGGACGCGCCGGATCCTCGGAGCCGGTGCGCGCGCACAGGCCGAACCCGCGTACACCGCCGGTCTCGAGCGCCCTGTCGTTACGAGCGACGCCCCGCTGGTTCCGCTCGCGGCGCCGTTCGTCGCCATGACGCAGAATTCCGTCCTCGATGGGGAGCAAACCGTTACGCTTCAGATCGCATCGTCTCGCGGCGCGCGATCGCTCGTCGTTCGGCTTGCCGCCGGCTTGAAGGTCACGGCGGCCGGTTGGAACGGCAACGTCTCGGCCCTTCGCGGTAACTCGCAAACTCATGGCCCATCTACCTTCCGGTTTTATAACGCACCGCCGGAAGGTGTGTCCTTCGAGTTCCGTTTCCCCGCCCAACATCCGGTCGCGGTTTGGGTGGCCGATTCCACTGTGGGTCTGCCGGGCGAAGTACCGCTGACTCCGCGGCCGGCCGATATTATCGCCGGTTACGGCAGGGACGTTACTCTTGTGGCGAAGCGTCTCGACTTGTAGGCACGCGGGGCGGCCTCTCTATATTTGTCACCTGAGTGGAGTTTCGCGAACGCGAAACGAAGTCGAAGAATCTCTGACTTTGTCCCCTCGAGCCGCGCAGAGTAATCAGAGATCCTTCGCCTCCGCTCCGCTTCGCTCAGGATGACAAGTTGACAAGGTGGCGTCCTCCTGGCTCTGAGAGCCTTTTAACGAAACCGACCGGTCAGGCAGCCGCGATATCCAACAAATGTTTGCCTTCTTCTCCAATCGCCTCGGCTGTCTTGGGTCTCTCTTCGTTTCTGTCATCGGGACGATTATCCTTCTCGTCCTGCTCCGGGGCTGCGGCGGTCCGCATTGGTAATCGCAGTCGGCGCCGCCAACCCGCGAAGCTTTGCGAATATCAGCAGGTGGCTGCCAATGATCAGCGGTACGAGGAACGTCGCGAGCAAACTTAGCGGCAGTCGCAGCAGCGCAGCCATCGATGCCGGCTCTGCCCTCCCCGCGGCGGCCGCCGTCGCGACCACGAACAGAATGTCGGCGAGACCGTAGACGTTCCAGATGAACAAGACTGACCGCCGCCCTCCAAATCCCGACCAGCTGGCAAGCAGGATGGTCGCAGTCGTCGCCACGATAATATCGCCCCACCCGCCTGGAACGGCGAAGCGATACGGCAACTCACCGCGCCCGTACAGCCACAGAAAATAAAATCCTACGAAGCGCGTCAGGTGCAGGGCTACGATCGCACGCAGATCCAAAGTCTTCAGCCAATTGCGGAACGGCCCGCCCGACCAGTAGGCGACAATCAATGCGGCCGTCAGCCCGAAGATGATCAGCTGCGGGCCCGGCGGTCGCACATACCGCAGCATCCCCGACAATCCGAGCGCAACCGCTGCGACCAGCCACCCCAGGCCAATCAACCAGAACTTCATCTCCGCATCGTATCGGTCCGCGGCTTCGCCCGAACACGCCTGGCTTTGTCGTTAGGCCGGATGCCCGCGAACAGGCCGGAGCGAAGCCAGGAGCCGATGGTGCGGACCAGAGTTGGATCGCCTTGCAATTTGAGGCGGCCGGAGTCGCTCGCGTGACGTAGCTCCGTGTCGCCCGCCCAAATCTCGGTGAGAGTGCGCAGGTCGACGGTGAGATGGAGGTCGACGGTTTTCCCCGGATTGTGGGCGCACAATTCGCGGGTGCCGTCGCCCGGAAAGACGATCCACCAGTGGCCGAACTTGGGAAGACCGGGGAAATGAAAATGGAGGACGATGCGCCCGCCCGGCAGCTGGTCGAGATCGATTCGGCGATGGAGATCGAACATGAGCAACTCGACGTCGAGCTCGTCATCGCTCATCTGCCCCCGGGCCCATTTCATCCCCCACTCGCCCAACCCGAGGATGACCGGCTCCAATTCCCGCCCGGCTGGCGTGAGCTGATACTCGGTCCGGCGCTGGCCCGGCAGAGTTTTGCGCAGAACGAGGCCGCATTCCTGAAGCTGGTTGAGCCGTCGGGTGAGCAAGGTCGGAGAGATTTGGGAAAGGGCCCGCTGGAAGTCGTTGAAGCGAGTGGTGCCGATAAGTAGCTCGCGCACGATGAGGATCGTCCAGCGTTCCCCGAGAAGCTCCGCAGCCTTCGCGATCGGACAAAACTGGTTGTACCGGATGCCCATGGGCAGTGGGCCAACACTACATCCAAAGTAGTTGGTTGCTACATTCGATGTTGTGGCCAGTCGCACCGAAGCGCCGCGAAGTTGGTGGCCTGAACGGGATGCAAATCCCACCGAAACAAACCTCGGCGGCGCTATGCCGCCGGCTAATGGAGATAAGAAAATATGCCACTGGTTAGTATTGAAGTAATCGAAAACGTGTTCACCCCGGCGCAGAAAAAGGAGATCATCGAGAAAGTCACCGACACCATGGTGGCGATCGAAGGGGAAGCGCTCCGTCCCTACACCCTGGTCAAGATCGAGGAGATCAAGGAAGGGAACTGGAGCGTTGGCGGCCAGACCCTCACCGCGGCCGACGTGCATCGGCTGCAACGGGCGAAAGCCGCCTAACGACTGCGATCAACCAGAAGCCGGGGCTCGCAAGGGTCCCGGCTTTTTTCGCGCAAGAAAAAGCGATGGCTCGACGGAGTCTCGCCCTACCACGACAAACCTTCCGTGAACATCTGCACCTGGCTGCCGCCGGCCGCCGGTTTCACGAAGATCGTCAGCTTCGCGGCGCCGCGCTTGCGTTTCATAATCGAGGACTGCGGTTGAATCATGTCGGGGCCGTCATTGGTCCACCCCTGCGCTTTCAGGTTCGCGGCTAACTCCGCACACACGCTTTTCACGTCGGACTTACTCTTGAAGAGAACGTGCTCGACCGCGTTCTTATACTCGACCTCCGCCGCATCCTTCGTCAGCGCGAGTTCCTTTACACTTAATCCGGCCCCCTTCGGCTGCGCATCCGCCTTCTCGTCATCGTCGTCGCCGTCGGCGCCGGTCTTCGTGGACTTCTCGTTAGGCTTGGTCGACGCCGGCTTGTCTTCCTTCTTTGTTTCCGGAACCTGGAACTCTTTCGGGATTTCGCCCAGCGGGGCGACGAACTTGAGCTTCACTTCCCAGGTTTCACCGAAGGTGTCGATCTGCCCGTTGGTGGTGATCTCGCCCTCCACCTTTCCATCCTCGAACCGGAAATCGTTCGTCTCGATATTGCCGACGGAGCTGAAGCCCTGCTTCTTGTGCGCACTGTGCGCGACCTGGCAGCCGTAGATTTTGCCATCGTCGTGCATCGAGATAACCATGGCGCTGCCAAATCGGCCGAAGGCGGCGTTCCAATCCGGTTTCTTGTCCTTGGAATGGTCCTTCTCCGTGAACACCAGGACGATCCCCGGCTTGCCATCGAAGGGCTCGCCCCAGTGCGCCGACACGAACGCCACCTGCGCGTCTTTGCCGTTGCCTTTGAACGTACCGGTCACGGTCGGCTTCACGTTCGCGGCCGGGCCTGGCTTTTTCGCGACGGTGGGCGGAAGCGCATCGGTGGCCTTCAAAAGTGGAACATCAAAACTAACATCGAACCCGGTCGGAAACATGCCTTCGGTCTCGAGCGGCTGACTCGCTTTGCCACTGGCACGTCCGTCTTTGAGGTGGAGTTCACCCGCCACCTTGCTGCTGTGCCGTCCGAGCATCGTACTTCCCCCGCCCGCGCTCCAATGCTTGAATTCACCGCTCTTCTTGAACACGAGTTTCAGGAATGGCCGGACGAAATCCGTGTCCCCACTCTCCTTGTCCTTTTCGCGCGATTCCTTCAGCTTCTCGTTCGGAATAGCCTCGCGGCTTAACACGACCGCGATCGCATCTTCATTGTCGATGGTGGTTTCATACGCAAGGGCGCGAGTGAAGGTGTAACTTTTCTTGTCGATCGTCAGCGTTCCCTCCCCCTTGCTCGTCGCGTCCTGTGCAAACACCGTCGCCGTTGCGAGCGCGCTCAGCCCGATCACCAAATACGTGAATTTTTTCGTCATGGAATTACTCTTCGCGTCGGGTTTGTGAGATGGTCCGACGCGCCATCCCACCAGACCCGGAGCAGGCTGCCAAGCGTCGCCTGCGCAACTCCGCACCTTTTCTTTTTTGCGCACCTCAGCGCGGCCGTTACTCTTGCGCCGAATATGCCCGACGATTCTCCGGCCGATCGTCCACCGCGACGCCTCCGGTATCGCGGAAAAAATCCGCGGCGATTCGACCAGAAATACAAGGAGCACGCGCCGGATCGATATTCCGACACGATCGCAAAAGTCCTCGCCTCCGGAAAAACGCCCGCCGGTTCCCATCGCCCGATCATGGTGAAGGAAGCGCTCGCGGTCCTGGATCCGCAACCGGGTGAGATTGGAGTCGACGCGACTCTTGGTTATGGCGGGCACGCGCGCGAAATTCTTCCGCTGCTTCAACCCGGCGGTCGCCTGCTTGGCCTCGATGCCGATCCGATCGAACTGCCGAAGACCGAAGCGCGTCTTCGCGCCCTGGGGTTCGACGAGAAAACGTTCAGCGCCCATCGAACAAATTTCGCCGGGCTGCCGCAACTGCTGGCGCGACTTGAGGTCCCCGGCGTCGACTTCGTCCTGGCCGATCTCGGCGTTTCTTCGATGCAGCTCGACGATCCGCGGCGCGGATTCTCCCTGAAAGTCGACGGGCCTCTCGATCTTCGGATGAATCCGGAGCGCGGCTCGCCGGCCTCGTTCCTTCTCCAGAAAATGTCGGCAGAGAAACTGGGGAGCCTGTTGCGCGAGAACGCCGACGAATCGAATCCAGCGCTCGCCCCAGCTCTCGCCGGCAAAACATTTTCAACGACCCTTGGCCTCGCCCACGCCGTTCGCGCCGCGTTGCCATCGCACAAGGAAGAGGAACGCGAGCTGTCCGTGCGCCGCGTTTTCCAGGCGTTGCGGATCGCGGTGAACGACGAATTTTCCGCGCTCGAAACTTTCCTGCGCAACCTGCCGGCGTGTCTGAATGCCGGCGGCAGGATCGCGATCCTCACCTTCCACTCCGGTGAAGATCGGCGCGTGAAGAGATCGTTCGAAGCCGGCCTGCGCGAAGGCCATTACGCGGCGATCGCAACCGAAGTCGTCAGGCCGACCGCTGAGGAACGCGGCTCAAACCCGCGGGCCAGCTCTGCCAAATTACGCTGGGCCCGGCGCCCGCTTTAGTTTTTCTCGCTCATTCCGCGAGTTCGCTTTCCTCGATCACTTCGAGCGGCTTCGGTTTGCCATAAATCACGCTGAGCACCACGCCGAGGACGACGAGCGCGATCCCGAGAATCGTTTGGGCCGGGTAATGCTCGCCGAAAATGAACACGCCGAACGCGAGCGCGTAGATCAGCCCCGTGTAATTGAGGATCGAGACGTGGGCGATCCGCTCAGCCTGGAGCGATTTCGTCAGCCAGGTCTGGCCGAACTGGGTAAGCACCCCGCACATCAGCAGGCAGAACCATTCCCAAAGATTGGCCGGCGTCACCCAGTTGAAGAGCGTGAAGACGAGTCCCGCGACAACGCCTACCAGCTGGAAATGGAGGACGACGACGATGGGATGTTCCCGTTCCTTCAGGCGTCGCACGAGGTTGTAAGCGACTCCGGAACCGACCGCGGAGATGAGCCCGGTGCACAGGTAAAGCATCGGCACCGACGAATCGAAACCCTTGATCACGAGCACGCCCGCGAACGCGATCGCGTAAAACAACCATTGCTTCGGGCGGACCTGTTCGCCGAGGGCAAAGACGCCGATCAACGTCGTGAAGATCGGGGAGAGGTAAGCGATCGTGACGGCGGTCGCGAGCGGGATGTTGCGGACCGTGACGAAGAACATAAACAGCGCCAGGGTGCCGAAGGAGCCGCGGGCAATGAGGAGCGCGTTGTTGTTGCCCTTCCAATCGACACGCGCCCGCGCAATGCCGACGAAGCAGATCGCCGCCGAAACCAGGCAGCGGAAGAACACGATCTCCATGGCCGGGATGCGCTGGAGCTGCTTCACGAACACGTTCACGATCGAGAACGCGAGCGTCGCCAGCAGCATGTTGCCGACAGCCGCGCTGAACGGATGGGTCCGGGCTGATGAGTCGGCGCGCGCGTGCATTGTTCCGGTCAATGGTTGAAGTGTGCGCGCCGCTTGGCAACTGCGCCTCTATTCAGCCGGGTGTTGCCGGGTGCGTTCCGCATCGTAGATAGCGATTGTGAAATCGCTCACGGAACATCTCTGGTTCGAAGTTCCCGGCCGGCGCGGGTTCATCAACATCACGCCGACGATCGAGGAACTCGTCGAGCGCAGCGGCGTCGCGGAAGGACTTTGCCTGGTCAACGCGATGCACATCACCGCCTCGGTGTTCATCAACGACGATGAATCCGGTCTCCACCACGATTACGAGGTCTGGCTCGAAAAGCTGGCGCCCCATGCGCCGACCTCCGCTTACCGGCACAATCGCACCGGCGAAGACAACGCCGACGCCCATCTCAAACGCCAGATCATGGGCCGCGAAGTCGTGGTCGCGATCACCAACGGCAAACTCGATCTCGGCCCGTGGGAACAAATCTTCTACGGCGAGTTCGACGGCCGGCGAAAGAAGCGCGTCCTCGCCAAAATCATCGGCGAGTAGGCGGAATCTTCCGGCTTCCTAATTCCCGGTCCCTGCGTCTTACTTTCGCCGTGAGCGTCATCGGAAAAGTCGACAGTCTCTGGCGTTACCCGGTCAAAAGTATGCGCGGCGAAGAATTGGAGGAGATGTTCGCCGGCTACGGCGGAGTGTATGGCGATCGGCTCTTCGCCTTCGAAAGCTCGGCCGCACCCCGTGGTTTTCCTTTTTTCACCGGGCGCGAACAACGCCAGATGATCCGTTACCGGCCGCGTTTTCGCGATCCGCGGAAGGCCGCGCAACCGGTCAATCTCGCCGAGGCCGAGGCGCTCTCGCCGAACATCAACCCGATTACCGCGAACGCCGCCGACCTCATGATCGATGTCGAAACGCCGGATGGAAAAACATTCGCGGTCGATGATCCCGCCTTGACCGAGCATCTGCGCGCCGGCCTGGATCAGAAACACGAGCTCAGGTTGCTTCGATCGGACAAGGCGATGACGGATTGCCGGCCGCTCTCCATCTTCTCGGTGCAAACGGCAAAAAAATTAAGCGAAGAAACGGGGACCGACGTCGATAAGCGGCGTTTCCGCGCAAACGTTTACCTCGATCTCAGTACCGCAGCGGGTTTCGCCGAAGATCAGTTCGTCGGCAAATCGCTTAGGCTTGGGGAGCGGGCGATCGTCTCCGTTCTGCAGCGCGACGGACGTTGCATGATGATCACGCTCGATCCCGACACCGCGGAAAAAACGCCGGCGATATTGAAAGCGGTCGCGCAAGCCCATGAAGGGATGGCCGGTGTTTATGGCGCGGTGCTGGTCGAAGGCATCGTCCGCAAAGGCGATCCAGTCGAGCTCCTCGACTGACTGCGCGCGCTTACCGACCGCGCGTGTTCGTCATTCATCATTCCCCTCACCCATCCGCTCGCGTCGACGCCGACTTAATATCGACCACCGGCGTGCCGTCGAACACTTCCATCGGCCCGATCCTCATCCGAGCGCCGTCGATCTCGCGCACAGTCACCGGATGGAGCCCGAGCGGGTTCGGGCGTGCCGGCGAGCGCGTGTAAAACACGCCGGTGAGCGGCCGGCTCGGATCGCTCCGCGGATGATTTTTCAGCACGCTGCGATCGGCCTCGTGCAACCACGTGATCACGATCAGCTCGTGCCCGACCTCCATTCCCACCAGCGCGTCGGCAAATTGCGGGTCGATCTCCAGCCAGGCATCGGGCGCACCCTCGGGACCCTGACGCGGGGCATCCGCACGGCCTTTCACGCTCGATCGAATCAAGCCAACCGGCTGCAGAGTATAAGCGTTCATCCTTCAAACATAATCGGTTCGAAGAACGATTGTAGGGCGTCTGTGTCAGACGCCTTCCGTCTTCGGCGTTTCACAGAAACGCTCTACAATTCCCCGGCGGTTGTCGCTGCGCGTAATTCCCGTAAGATCACTCGAATGACTTCCACCATCGAGGCGCGCAACAACGTGGTGGTTCGCGGACATGGCACCCAGCCGATGCTGTTCGCCCACGGGTTCGGCTGCGACCAAAGCATGTGGCGGTTCGTCACGCCCGCTTTCGAAAACAATTACCGGATCGTGCTGTTCGATTACGTCGGGTCGGGCAAATCGGATTGGTCCGCCTACGATCCGCAGCGCTACGGCACTCTGGACGGTTACGCTCGCGATGTGCTCGACATTTGCCAGGAGCTGGACCTGCGCGACGTGATTTTCGTCGGTCACTCCGTCAGCAGCATGATCGGCATTCTGGCCGCGAACCAGGAGCCGGAACGCTTCAGCGACCTGATCCTGATCGGACCGTCGCCGCGTTATATCAACGATGCCGATTATGTTGGCGGCTTCGAACGGGCGGACATCGAAGGCCTGCTCGATACGATGGAGCGAAATTATCTTGGCTGGGCCAGTTTCCTTACTCCCATCATTATGAAGAATCCGGACCGGCCGGAGTTGACCCGGGAACTGGAAGCGAGTTTTTGTTCCACCGATCCCGAGATCGCGCGGCGCTTCGCGGAGGCGACGTTCTACGCCGATAACCGCGCCGACCTTTCGAAGGTGCGGATTCCTTCGCTCGTCCTACAATGCTCCGAGGACGCGATCGCGCCCCCGGAAGTCGGCGAATACATGCATCGCCACCTCGATGGAAACACCTTTCGCGTCATGGAAGCGACCGGCCATTGTCCCCATATGAGTCACCCGGAGGAAACGGTTCGGCTGATCAAAGAATATCTGGCCACGCGCGCGACGGCGCCGGCGACCGCGTGAATCAATCCCTCTTCGACGATCTTCCCTGCGGTGTTCTCACCTTCACCGATGACGGCCACATCGTTGCCGTCAACGAGAGGCTGTGCGCCCGTCTCGGCTACGCATCCGAAGAGCTGACGGGCGGGCATCTCCAAAAAATTTTGTCGCCCGGCGGTCGCGTCTTTTATCAGACCCATTTCTTTCCGCTCCTCAAACTGCAGGGCGAGGTCGAGGAGGTTTACATGTCGCTCCGCGGAAAGAGTGGCGAAGAGATTCCGTTTCTGGTCAACGCCAGGCGCGCGGAGAGAAGCGGCCGCTCGGAGAACGATTGCGTCTTGATGCGGATGCGGCAGCGAAACCAGTTCGAGAGCGAACTCTTGTCCGCAAAAAAAGCGGCCGAGAACGCGAACAAAGCGAAGGACCAATTTCTCGCCGCGCTCAGCCACGAACTGCGCGCGCCGCTCAGTCCGGTGCTGATGATGTCGACCGCCATGGAGCTGGACCCAGCCGTTCCGGGCGAGGTGCGCGAACAGGCCGGCATCATTCGCCGCAACGCGGAACTCGAAGCACGGCTGATCGACGATCTTCTCGACCATTCCCGGATCCGTCACGGCAAGCTCAACCTCGTCCAATCGCCGGTCGACATTCACGATCTCCTCACCCAGACCGAGGAGATTGTCAGGAGCGAAGGCACCAGCAAACGCGTCGCGATCGTCTTCGAAAAAAATGCCCGCGATCACTTCGTTTTCGGCGACTCCGCGCGGCTCCAACAAGTCTTCTGGAACATCATCAAGAACGGCGTGAAATTTACTCCGGCCGGCGGCGAAGTTCGCGTCGTCACCAGCAACGTGGACGGCGAATTGGCGGTCCGCGTTACCGACACGGGCGTAGGCATCGCGCCCGAAGCGTTGCCGAAAATTTTCAAGGCGTTCGAGCAGGGCAGCCTTCCCACGGGCAGCTTTGGCGGGCTCGGTCTCGGTTTGGCCATTAGTCGCGCGATTGTGGAAATGCACGGCGGCAGGATCGAAGCCGAGAGCGAAGGCATCGGTCGCGGTGCAACGTTTTCCGTTGTCTTGAAAACAGTGGTTCCACCGATGGCCGGCGAACCCCCGAGCGCTCCGGTTCTTACCGCAGAAGCCGGCCGGCTCCGATTGCTGCTGGTCGAAGACCACGATTCCACGCGCGACGTGCTGGTGCGCATTCTGCGCCGCGCCGGCCATCAGGTTCACGGCGCCGCCACCGGCGCCCAGGCTCTCGAGTTCCTTCAAACCGCGGGCCCATTCGACGCCGTGATCAGCGACCTCGGCTTG
This sequence comes from Verrucomicrobiota bacterium, assembly GCA_041167265.1. Classification (GTDB taxonomy): domain Bacteria; phylum Verrucomicrobiota; class Verrucomicrobiia; order Chthoniobacterales; family UBA10450; genus AV80. The sequence continues at coordinate 55,361 of JBEEHG010000013.1, forward strand.
CCCGACCAAAGCGGCTTTGATCTGCTCCGCGAAATTCGCGCCGCTCATCCCGCCATCCCCGCCATCGCGCTGAGCGGCTACGGCATGGACGAAGACGTGAAACGCGCGAAGGACGCCGGCTTCACCGCCCATCTCGTGAAACCCGTTCCCTTCGATCAACTCCGCGCCCTCCTCGACCAGATCGCGATCGGCCTTCCGACAGCCTTGTAGGGCAGGCGCTCCGCCTGCCGCGCGCTCGAGCGGGCAACCGGAGCGGTAGCCCTACAATTGGTCTCGAAGGAATCGCTACCGCAATGTGATCTTCCAAAACATGCAGCAACCCAATCAGCGCGTTTTGATCGGTACCGCCGGCTGGAGTCTCCCTCGAGCGGAGCAGCCGCACTTCCCATCCGTCGGTAGTCACCTCGAACGCTACGCCTCACGCTTCGCTGCAGCCGAAATCAACTCCTCCTTCCACCGCGCCCACAAGCCTGCGATCTGGGCGCGTTGGCGCGACGCTGTGCCCTCGAGCTTCCGATTTTCCGTCAAGATGCCGAAAGCGATCACTCACACAGCCCGGCTCGACGTTACCAGCGACGTGATCACCGCCTTTATCGACCAGATCTCCGTCCTCGAAGCAAAGCTCGGATGCCTGCTGGTCCAGCTCCCACCAAGCCTTGCCTACGATGCGGCCGTCGCCGGCAGATTCTTCGACAACCTGAAAGCGCGCAGCGCGATCCCGGTCGCCTGTGAACCGCGACACGCCAGCTGGTTTGAGCGAGATGCCGACGAACTCCTTCGCCAATTCGCAATCGCCCGCGTTGCGGCCGATCCCGCACGAGTGCCGGCAGCTAGTGAACCTGGCGGCACCCGACATCTCAGCTACTTCCGATTACACGGTTCCCCGAAGGTCTATTACTCCAGCTATCCCGACGACTTCATCCACCACCTCGCAAAGCGCCTGCAACGGGAAACGGATGGCGACCGCGCCGTATGGTGCATCTTCGATAACATCACTCTCGGCGCGGCCACCCGGAACGCCCTCGACCTTACAAGCGCGGTCAGTCGGCTCGACAACTAGGACGTTCGCGTCTCCACTAGCGACTCGCCGGTCTCTAGCAAACTCTTAAGACTGGAGAGAATCATTGGCCAGCCATTCGAGACCGCACCGATTAACTTCGATGCCGGCTTGTCCATCTCATGGCGAACAACCAGCTTGACCATCTCACCCTCGGCCTCGAGTTCGTACGACATGCGCGAATCCCCTTCCTCCTTCATCTCAGGCCGGAATTCATTGCGCCAGGTCAGGACCAGCCGCCGCGGAGGATCGATCTCAACGATCTCGCCGCTGTCTTTCGCTTCTCCATCAGTCCCGACCGTTTTCCAGGTCGAGCCCTTCTTCCAGTCCGTCTCGATCGTCATCCCGAAGTAGAACTGCCGGGTGAACTCCGGCTCAGTCAGGGCCTGCCAGAGTTTCTCCGGTGTAGTGCGAATGTAGGTGACGTAAACGAATGTGCTTTTTTCCATGGTATCTATTTGGTTGTGGTTTTCTCGAGACCCCTCTTCAGATCGCTCAACGCCTGGAGGCGACGGCGTTCGTATTTCCTGATCCAGCGCTCGGAGATCTCGTGCAGCGGCACCGGGTTTAAAAAATGCAACTTCTCGCGGCCACGCCAGGTGGTAGCGACCAGGTTCGCCTCTTCCAGGAGAACCAAGTGCTTCGTCACCGCCTGCCGGGTCATGTCCAGGTGCTCGCACAATTCCGACAACGTCTGGCCATTGTTCGTGTGCAACTCATCCAGCAACTTCCTCCGGCTGGCATCGGCTAAGGCTTTGAAGACTGCATCCAATGGCGGACCATATGCAACCATACGGTTGCATGTCAACTCCCGAATCAGCCGTTCGAGTTGTCCCCGGGCAGAGTCCGCCCTGGAAACAAACCCATGGACGAGCCTCGGATGGGAAAGAAACCTGCGTCCAACATTGCCTGGGCAAACAAAACCCCGAAACCGATGAAGTTGCCGGTCGATCAAAGCCGAGGTTGATCGTGTGCTGGAACGATGCCGCCCCGAACTACATTACCAGCACGGCCTTTACTTTAGGTTTCACCTGCTGGCGCTGCGGCGCGCTCAACTGGGAGTAGCGATGCTGAACGGCAACCGGAGCCGTCGCCCTACAAATTCTTTCCAGTACCGCGGGTTAGGCGGACGGCTTCAAGCTCTCGCACTTCGCGCCGTAGCTTTCGACTAACGCTGCCACCTGAGTCTGGAACTCATTCTGCGCGGAATACAGCTTGCCCACCGGATCCGAGAACTCCTTTTGTTTGAGTTCGTCATCGATAATCAGAGTCAATTGCGCGAGCGTCTCGATGTTAGCCCGCGAATGGAAATCTAGCTCCTTGAGCTTCGAGAGAACGGTCTGCGATTTTTCATAATCGCCCGGAGCCTGCTCGACCGGCGCTTTCTCGGACGAACCCGCTTCTTTATTCCCGTCGCCAGTCGTCCCTGCCTTGTCCTTTGGCGCGCGCTTTTTCTTCGCGCCGATCCCCGCTCCCGGCGCATTGTCCTGGTGAGACTTCTCCTGCTTTACCTTCTTATCATGCGCGACGTTTCTCGGATCTGACATCTTTATCCATACACCGAAAACATTCGCAGTGCCGGGGTTAATCGCCGGCTCCCCCCGGATGCCTCGGCGGCGCCAATCTTTCGACAGGCGAGACTGCAGTTCAATGCGCCACTTCACCATCGCCCACGAAAAGATCGCCTCGCTGATCATCGATTCGTAGCTCGAGCCGCTCTGGCACGAACTTTTCTCCGCTGGCCGTCCGCGAGAAATCATTCGTGACACACGGAAGGCCGACCGGCAAAATGCGGTTGGGTGATTGCTGCCACCCGGAGCCGTCGCTGCTAATCAAACCGAGGAATCCACCATGTCTTACATCACCGTCGGCAATGAAAATGGCACTGACATCCAAATCTACTACAAGGACTGGGGCAGCGGACAACCCATCGTCTTCAGCCACGGCTGGCCACTTTCGTCCGACGACTGGGATGCGCAGATGCTCTTCTTTCTTAAGCAAGGGTATCGCGTTATCGCGCACGATCGCCGCGGCCATGGACGCTCGACCCAGACCGGCGACGGCCACGACATGGATCATTATGCGGACGATCTCGCGGCCTTAACCAAACATCTCGATCTCAAGGACGCCGTTCATGTCGGCCACTCGACTGGCGGCGGCGAAGTGGTGCACTACCTGGCGCGCCAGGGCGAGAGCCGCGTGGCAAAAGCGGTGATGATTGCCGCGGTGCCGCCGCTGATGGTCAAGACGGAAAGCAATCCCGGTGGACTGCCAAAGGAGGTGTTCGATAACTTTCAGGCGCAGGTCGCCACGAATCGAGCCCAGTTCTACTACGATGTGCCGGCTGGACCGTTCTACGGTTACAATCGGCCCGGCGCGAAAGCGCATCAGGGCGTTATCTGGAATTGGTGGCGGCAGGGCATGATGGGCGGCGCGAAGGCCCATTACGACGGCATCGTCGCGTTCTCGCAGACCGATTTCACCGACGACCTGAAGAAAATCATCGTGCCGGTCCTGGTGATGCACGGTGACGACGACCAGATCGTGCCTTACGCCGATTCAGCACCATTGTCGGCAAAGTTACTAAAGAATGGCACGCTCAAGACCTACAAGGGATTCCCGCATGGGATGCCGACTACTGAAGCCGCTACTATCAATGCCGACCTGCTCGCCTTCGTGAAATCATAGCAAGAAAGCTTAAGCCGGAGACCTATCAATGTTCCTGACCATCTACGCCATCGTTCACACGCTTATCAGCCTGATCGGGATCTTGTCCGGTCTTATTATGCTCGGCGGCTGGCTGGCTGGCCATCGGCTGGAACAATTGGACCAAGCTCTTCCTTATCGCTACCACCCTGACCAGTGTAACCGGATTCGGCTTCCCCTTCCATGAGTTCACCCCGGCAATTGCCGTGGGAGGAGAAGGGGGTAAGACTGGGACGTTGACCGGCTAGAGATTCATCTGGGGCAGGAGTCTTTTAGCGGGATAGCGCGAAGGTTAGCCAGGGAAACCGGCCTTCGCCAAGCCTACGGCGCGGCAGGGGCGGTCAGCGGTTAAGGTCGCAGCGGGGCCCATCTCAGCTTTGCGGAGGAAGAGCTAGGATAACGAGGTTCACCGGTGGCCGCCGGAGACGAGGAGGGCCTGGCCGGTGACCCAGCGCGCATCGTCGGAGGCGAGAAAGACGGCGACGGGACCGATGTCATCGGGCTGACCGATGCGGCCGAGCGGCGTTTGCGCTTCCACGGTTTTCTGAAAGTCTGATCCGGCGATCCCGGCGGAATGAAAGCCTTCCGTTTCGACCATACCGGGGTTCAGCGAATTGACGCGGATCCGGCGCGGCCCGAGTTCTTTCGCGAGCGAACTGGTGATGGCATCGACCGCTGCTTTCGTGGCGGAGTAGACGGAACCTCCGGGCGGCGGGCTCACGGCAGAGACGGAACTGATGTTGATGATGCTTCCGCCGTCCGCGCCGAAGAGTTCGGCTGCTTTCTGCGACACGAGGAGAAGGCCGAGCACGTTGAGATTGAACTGCCGATGAAAGTGTTCCTCGGTTACTTCGGCCAGAGGCTTAAAGTCAAAAATCCCGGCGTTATTGACGAGAACATCGACGCGGCCGAAGGCGGTCATGGTTTCGGCGAAAAGGCGATCGATATCGGGTTTCTGCGAGACGTTCGCCTGCACGGCGATGGCTTTGCCGCCCTGGCTGGTGATGTCAGCGACGACGCGATCCGCGCCGTCTTTGCTCGACGAATAATTGACGACGACGGAAGCACCGGCGTGACCCAGGTGTGTCGCAATGGCTGCGCCGATACCTTTCGATGCGCCGGTGACGATGGCGACTTTACCGCGGAGTTTCTGTGAATCAGTAGGCATAGGAATTTTTTCTGTTGTTGAAGGAAAGCTCTGGCTGCTGGTCGTCATTGATCAGCATCGCCGCCTTGTAGCTGCGGTCTTCACTATCCATCACTGCTGCGGATGTTGCCAGCTCTTGTAGACCGCCTCGAGGCTGTAACCGTCGGGATCGAAAACATTCGCCGCGTAGTAGCGCGGATCGTAATAGAGTCGCGCGCCCGGTTTGCCATTGTCGGTTGCACCCGCAGCCATCGCGGCATGGTAGAAGGCATCGACCTCGGTCGTGCTGCTGGCCACGAATCCCACGTGGGCCGCCCGCGAGTCCGCGTCGCCCTGGCGCAACCAGAAGAACACGCGGTTGTCGCGCCCGAAGCCTTTGAGATCCGGATGCCCTTCCGGTCCATCCTTCCCGTCGTAGTCGACGGTGTGCTCTATCCCGAGCGGCGCGAGTGCCGTCTCGTAAAAGGCAATGGAGCGCTCCAAGTCTCCGACGGTAAGAAATACGTGATCCAGCATAGGTTCTCGTTTTCGTTTGGTAGTCCGGGAATACGATCCGCGTGGCGCCGAGCACGCGCAATTAAATGCTCATCTCGGTGTTGCGCGGAACTCGGCAGCCGAGACGAAAGCGAGCTCAAGTCGTCGTCGCCTGTTCAGTACAAATCTGGCGCAGAATCTCGCAAAATTTATCTGCGGCTGGTGTCATATCCGCGTTTGCGGCGCGGACGATGCCGACTGACGCCACCTCCGTCGTGCCGGTCAGCGGTCGGTAAAGCAGGCGTTTGCCAGCGACGAGCTTGAAGTTCGGACTTGCCAGAGTGATGCCGCGCCCGGCTTCCACTTCCGCGATCAGCGAACTCGCGCTGTCACATTCCGCCGCAAGCCGCGGTTTGGCATGAAGGGGAGCAAAGAGGCGCTCGAGGAAACGATAATACTCCGGATAATCCTTGCGGCTGAAACCGATGAGCGCTTCGGCGACCATCTTCTCGAGCGGAACAGATTTTAGGCGGGCAAACGGATGTGCGGCGGTCATCGCCACCCACAATGGCGACGTCCGCAGCAGTTCAAACTTCGTGCCTGCGGTTTGTTCTCCGGACGGCTCGACCATGATCGCGAGTTCCAGCGTTTCGTTTCGCACTCCGGCTATGAGCTCGTCACTTGAAAGGTCATGGAGCATTACCTTCACGCCCGGCGCAATTTTTCGAAAGGCTGCCAGGGCCGGAGGCAATATTTCGGTTGTGGGAAGAGGAGAGTAACCAACATGGATCTCGCCGGATTGACCGCGAGCCAGAGCACGCACCTTTTCCACCGATACGTCGGCCTGCTTCAATAGCTCGCGGATTTCCGCCAGGAAAAGTTTTCCTTCCGCAGTAAGGCTCACGCCGCGCGAACTTCGGCGCAGTAGGTTTACTCCGATCTCCTCCTCCAGGTCCGCGATCTGCCGGCTCAAGGCTGGTTGCGCGATTCGAAGTCGCGCGGCGGCCTTGGTGAAGTTCAACGCTTCACCAACCGCTACAAAGTATCGCAAGTGCCGCAGTTCCACCGTGCAATCCTATCATGCCGGAAAAGCATCGCAGCACAACCAACATGGTATTGGGCGAATCCAGAACGCGCCGGGAATTTGTCGCATGATTAAGATCGCAGTGATTCTTGGAAGCACGCGCCCGGGTCGAAATGGCGAGGCCGTCGCAAAGTGGGTTTACGAAATTACGGAAAAGCGCAGCGACGCTGAGTTCGAGCTCGTGGACATCAAGGCTTTTGACCTGCCGCTTCTCGACGAGCCCGTGCCACCGTCCATGGGGCAATACAGTAAGCCGCACACAAAAAAGTGGGCCGCTAAGATCGAGAGTTTCGATGCCTACGTTTTTGTTGCGCCCGAGTACAACCACGGCATCAACGGCGCGCTCAAGAACGCGATCGATTTTCTGTTCGCCGAATGGAACAACAAGGCGGCGGGCTTCGTCAGCTACGGCGGCGCGAGCGGCGCACGCGCGGTCGAGCAGTTGCGCCTGGTCCTGGCGGAAGTTCAAATCGCCACCGTGCGCAACCAGGTCCTGCTCTCTTTGTTTACCGACTTCGAGAACTTCAGCGTCTTTAAACCTGGCCCGACGAAGGAACAATCCGTTAACGAGATGCTGGATCAGGTCATCGCCTGGGGCAGCGCGTTGCAAACGTTGCGCCAGAAATCATGATCTTCTCCACTGCACAGGTTGAAGTCGTGCCGAATGCCGGCGCCGGTCGGGTGCGTTAACGCGTCGGCCAGGCACGCAGTGCGATTTGCGCGACGCGATGAAGTTGATCGCGACTGGCGCCGCCAGCCGACTGCACCGCCATTCCGCGCACGACAGTCATCACGTAATGGGCCAGTTCCGCCGGGTCGGCGTTCTTCGGAAGTTCGCCTTCGCGCTCCGCTCGTTGAAGGCGGCGACGCAATGCCCCTTCGGCCGCGGTGCGCCGCGCCGCTACTTCCTTCCGAGCGGACGCATTTCCGCACGCCAACGCGCCTTGAACCATGAGGCATCCTGCTGGAATCGTCGGATCATCCGCCATCCGGGCCGTGCCGAGGAATATTTCCTCGACCACATCCCGCGCTTTCGGCGCCGCCAGAGCTTTTCCAAAATAGCCGACCGGCCCGTCCATGTATCGATCGAGAACTTTTCGAAAGAGCTCGGCCTTGTTGCCAAAGGCGGCGTAAAGACTTGGTCGATTGATTCGCATGGCTCGGGTGAGATTCGAGAGAGAGGCGCCTTCGTAACCTTTGCTCCAAAAAACATGCATGGCGCGATCCAGCGCCACGTCAGGATCGAAGGCGCGGGGCCGTCCAAGCTGGGCTGTGGTTCCTGGTTTCATACCGATAAGTAAATAAATCATTTGACATCTTTTGTCGAGACGTTCATTTCATACTCATCGATACATAATGAATGCAAATTCGAAAGATATCCGACCTAATCCCTTTCAAAGTATTTTTGACGAACAGAAGGCATATTTTCAGACTAACGCCACAAAGTCCTACGAGTGGCGCACCGCGCAGCTTGACTGCATGGCACGGATGCTCGTCGAGAACGAACCCCGCTTGCAGAAAGCAGTCGCTGCGGATTTCAAGACGGCCAAACAGGAATATGTGTTTGAAACTTTGGCGTGTATTGGCGAAGTCGAATTTCAGAAGAGCCAACTGAAGGACTGGATGAAGCCGGTCGCCGCGCCGGTTCCAAGTTTCCTGGCCAAGACCGGACATAAAGCAATGGTTTATCGGGAGCCGTTCGGCGTGGCGCTAATCATGGGCCCGTCCAACGGCCCTTTGTTACTGCTGATTCGCCCAGCGATCGCCGCGTTGGCTGCCGGCAACACCTGCGTCCTCAAACTGAGTGAGGCGCTCCCGGCGACGGCTAAGCTGCTCCTCGAGCTTGTCCCGAAATATTTCGATCCGAGGGCGGTGATCGCGGTACCTGGTGGTCACGAGGAGAACACCGAGCTCTTGAAGTTGCCATTCAATTTCATTTTTTTCACCGGTAGCACCAATGTGGGTAAGGTTGTTGCGCGCGCGGCGGCGGAAAACCTAACACCGGTCCTGCTTGAACTCGGTGGGATCAACCCGGCGCTGGTAGACCAGACCGCCAATATACCCGACGCTGCGAAGAAAATTGTTTGGGGCGCGATGGCTTGGGGCGGCCAGTGGTGCACATCGCCAGGGTATGCGTATGTGCATGAGTCTGTCGCAGGTGCCTTCGTCGCAGAAGCCAAGGAGGCCCTGGTCGAGCTCTACGGTGATGATCCGAAATCCAATCCGGACTATTCGCGCATCATTAATTCGCGTGCGGTTTCCCGGCTCGCCTCTCTGGTCGACCCCGCAAAGGTAATCGCCGGCGGCAAGTCCGATCCAGAAGCGCGCTACCTTGATCCTACGATTCTTTATCCCGTTACTTGGGAAGACAAGATCATGGAGGACGAGATTTTCGGGCCGATCCTGCCGATCCTTACTTATAGAACGCTCGACGAAGCGTTCGGCCACATTAAGTCGACGCCACACCCGCTTGCAGCATTCATTTTCAGCCGCGACCAGAAGACGATCGACCGATTCGTCGCCGAATTATCGTACGGCGGTGGCGCGGTAAACCAAGTCAACATCGAATTGTTCGTAGAAAGCATGCCATTCGGCGGAATGGGGCCGTCTGGCATAGGACAGTACTACGGCAAATACGGCTTCGACTCACTCACGCATCCCAAATCGATGCTGATTTCGCCGCCCGATGTTGCGATCGACCATCTCTTTCCGCCCTACACCGATGAGAAGAACGAGGCGCTTAAAGGATGGTTTCAGTACTAGACTTATGGCCTTGGCACGTTTGAAATCCGTAGCTGGTGTTACAATTCCGGATACGGCGTTATGCAATGCCGCTGTCGACTTATTGGAGGCCAGTTCACCGGAGTTTCTTTGCACGCATTGTCTTCGAACATACATTTTCGGTAGCCTTGCTGTCAGGGACCTGGGCCGTTCGGTCATCGATGAAGAAGCCGCTTTTTGTGCCGCGGCTTTGCACGATCTCGGACTAGTTCCTGCCCACCAACGCGACAATCGTTTTGAGGTGGATGGGGCGGACGCTGCTCGCCAGTTCTGCTCGAAACATCAGGTGCCGTCAGAACGCGCCGATTTAGTTTGGGAAGCAATCGCACTCCATACCTCTCCTGGAATCGCAACTCGGCTGGCAGACGAGATAGCAGTAGTCCACCTCGGCGCCGGACTGGAGTTGTTTGGTCTAGGCCTTGATCAAGTGCCCCCGCGGATCGTCGAGGAAGTGCTCGACAGGTATCCGCGGATGAACTTCAAAACCGAATTTCGAAAGCTGTTGGTCGAACACTGTCGGAATAACCCGGCTGCCCAAGTCCTAACTTGGAGCGACGATGTTGCGCGCACCGCCGGCTGCACATTGCACAGTCAGCCAATCCCGACGGCATCACAGTTAATGTCGGCCGCGCCGTTCGATGAGTGATCTGAGCATTCGTTTGCAGAAGGAGAAACAACAAGATGAAAAATGAAACGAAAGATTTGAAATCGATCGCTCAAAGTTTTTTCACCGCCTATGACGCTCACGATGTCGAAGGCATGCTCGCTGTTTGCGCTGATGGTGCGTTAGGACGATACGCTCCGTACGGCCGCAACAGTGTCGTGCCGATTCGGGGCGGCATTGATGCCATCTGGCGCGCCTTTCCGCAGGCCGTTCCGGGTTTTCGAGTCGAAGTGGACGAGATGATCCTCGCCGAAGGAAATACCGTTGTGATCCAGGTCATAATGAGTGGGCCTGTGCCTTCGGATGTCCCTGGTATTGCAAAGAAGGGTGAGGTCGTATTTATACCCCACGCTTACATTCTGCGTTTCGATACACATGGCAAGATCTCGCGCCTGGACTGTTACTGGGACAACACAGCCATAAACAGCGTGAAGGCCAGCGCTTTGTAGCCTCAATCGAAAGCGATTTCCAGCAAGAGCCAAACCAGAGCTAGAAAGAACAAAGAAGCGGGAGACAGAGTGATGAAAACTTACAAAGCAATGCAAGTGAGCAAACCAGGACAACTGAAAATGGTTGAGTTACCGGTTTCTGAGCC
>JBEEHG010000014.1:0-155382 GCA_041167265.1 Verrucomicrobiota bacterium
TAGCCGATTCCAAATTATTCGTCGGCGCAAGGCCGCTCGCGCTGATCGAATTCTCCTGCGTGTCCCGCCAGTTGTTGTTGGTCACAGTCGTGAAACCTGTCGGCCCGTGCAATTCCAGGGTTGGATCCGCCAGGAGTTCCGCTGAGGTGAACCCAAAACTTGTCAACGTCGGTCCCAGCCCGCGGATGATCACGCGCTTGGCGACGTTCCCCGTGATGATGAAGCCGCCAATCCCGGCATTATCGCCTGTGTCCACGCGCATCCGGGTCGACAAGTTGATCGCCTGCGTCGGGGGCGTGGCAGTTGGCGTTGCTGTCGCGGTCGCAGTTGCAGTTGCAGTTGCAGTGGCAGTCGGCGTGGCGGTCGCGGTTGCGGTTGCAGTTGCGGTCGCGCTCGCCGTTGCCGTTGCCGTCGCTGTAGCGGTAGGTGCAACTGTCGCGGTGGCTGTCGCTGTCGCCGCCGGTGTGGCCGTAGCTGTTGCTGCCGGTGTGGCTGTGGCTGTCGCCGCCGGTGTGGCTGTGGCTGTCGCTGCCGGTGTGGCTGTGGCTGTCGCTGCCGGTGTGGCCGTAGCTGTTGCTGCCGGTGTGGCCGTAGCTGTTGCTGTTGGAGTAACCGTCGCCGTGGCTGTCGCGGTTGGCGTGGCTGTCGCGGTTGGGGGCGGAGCCGCGGTCGGCGTGCAAGCGTTAGGCAAACGAATGTTAGTGACCGCGATGTCGTCGAGATAAAATCCGCGGAAAGCTGTGGCCGGATCGGACGTGAATTTCCAGCGGAATTGAATCGTGTCGCCGGCCGTAAGACCGGTAAGCCGATGGCAACGCCGGCCGTAAGCCGTCAAGCCAGCGGTCATGTAGGTAGTGCAATCGACCCCGCCCGGCGCGGCCGGGCCTGTGATAACCGGTTTGGTCGTCGAGAAATCGCAGGCATTGATCGCCGGGTTGCCCGTGCATTCGAGGGTCGCATAATCGCCCGTCACATCCGAAGTCGTGCAGCCGTCCGCAGTCGCGTTGCTCGGCGCAGGCACATCGGTCCACGGACCGCCATTGCGCGAATATTCGATCGCCACGCCGTCCCAGCCTTTCTCAAACTGGTGTCGTTCCCAGTAGGTGAAATTCAGAGTGGTCGCGCCGACCGTGAGGACGGGAGTTTCGGCAACCGAACACTGAAGGTCGTCATAGACCGCTTCCGGCCCTGGGCCGGTGTTGCGATAAGCGTAATCGCCGCCCGGCGTATGGTTCGCGCCCGCGTCGTCGGCGCTCCGCACAATCCGCCAGGCGTTTCCCGAAGTGTTCAGCCGCAGGAACGCGGACCCGTCGCCGCCGCCGTCGGTCCACGTGCCGGGGGTAGTCTGAGTTCCGGGGCCGTAGGCGGTCCCCGGAATCCGAATAGTGTTCGATTCTTCGTTCCCGCCGCAAACGCCGCCGTTGCCGGTGCTGTTATCTTCCGCGCGCACGACGTAGTAGTAAGTCTTGCCGCTGGTAAGATTGTCGCTGTCGACGAAGGAGCTGGGACCTGGAATGCAGCTGGCAATGCGGTTCGTGGCGGACGGAACGAAATCCGGCACTGTGCCGCGATAAACGTTGTAACTCACGCCGGACGTAAGCGGGCAACTAGAAGCCGCCGGCGTCCAGTTAATCGTGATGCCGCACGCGGGACCGTTGAGGCTGGTCGCGCTGGCCGCGCCCCCAAAGGCCGGCTTTAAAGTGCAATTGCCGGTCGCCGTCGCGCTGGCCGCGCCGCTCTGAACAAATGCCTGGCATTTACCGGCGGTGTCCGTCGCCGCTATCACGCGGTAGCTGTAGGTCAGGCCGCCCTGGACCGTTGTATCGATGAAGCTGGTTGCGGAACCCGGTGCGAACCCGAGCGGTTGATACAGCCCAGCGCTTGCGGGAGTCCCTACTTTGCGTTCGATCGCGTAACTACCGGGCGCTGGCGCGATCCCGCTCCAGGTCACCTGGATTTTGTTAGGCGCAATAGCTGAGGCGGTGCCGATCGTTGGGGCACTGGTCGGGCGCGACGTGCAGGTGCTGGCCTGGCATTGGGAGGAAGAGAAACTGGCGGACGCGATCCGAGTGCTCCAGTCGAAGTTGGTATTACCGCCCTGTCCCTGACGATAATACTGGTTCACGTACCAGAAGGTGCAGTCGTCCGCGGGATCGATGCTCATGCTGCTGTAATCACCCCAGCGCCCGGGGAGGACGGCGCGGAGAGGATCGGCAACTTCATTCCGGTTGCCGGTAAAGATGATCGTTTCTGGGGAGGTCATTGTTCCGAGCGCATCGTTCTTAGCGCGGCCGGTGTAACGGATCGAATGCGCATCGGTCACCTCGACCGAACCCGTCGTGCTGTAGCCGGCGAGCATGTTTTCGGCGCCGTCTTGCGCGACGGAGGGCATCCAGCGGGAACGGCCATTCGGAGCATCGGCGATCGTCCCTTGCTGGTAAGTGCACGGATAGGTGGCGCAGACAGCGTCGGGCTGTCCTGAGAGCCGAAATTCGTACCAGCGCACGCCCGACACAACGCCGGTGATGCCCGGATCGACCGAATGGGAAACGACCAGCGATTCGTGATCGACGAAATTGCGATACGCCAGGCGGAACATCAGGCGATCGGCGAGCGAATCGAGGGTGAGCGGGCTATTCGGCTGCGGAATGCAATTGGCGCCGCCGCACGCAGCGTTCGCCGGGGCAACGGGAATGACCGATTGGAGGGAAACAGCGGTGTTCGCCGGCGTCGTGAAGTCGGCCTTCATCCTATAGATGTACATTCCATCCTTGTGCACGGAAGCGAAGATGCCCGGAGCGCCTGCCGGCGGAGGTGCGAACCCGTCGAGGTCGGCCGGCAAATGACCGCCCTCGGTTTTATCAAGCTTGTAAACCCAGGTGGCGGTCGCGTCCCCCGCGACCATCTTGGCCCTGTCCATCGCGCCAAAGATGGCGGCGTTAAAAACAAAGTTGCCGCCGGCATCAGTCGCGAAACCGTGGGCCGAAATGTAGTAAGCATCCGGCCAGACGCCGTAGTGCGGATAGTCGCCAAAAAGCGGACCGTCGCCTGCGGTCTCGCCATTCGGCACTGCGAAAGAATATCGATAATACTGGCCGCCGGCGTCCGCCGTTTTGGAAACCGCGACGCATTGATAATAGATGCCGCCAGCGTCTGGATTGGCCGTGAACTGCGAGAGAAACCAGCGGTTAACCAGCTTGTCGTATAGCACAACCGGGTCGCCGTCGTTCTCGCTCTGGCACGTCCCGCCGAAGCCCGCCCAAAGCGTGTTGATACCGACCGGCCCGAGAAGCGACGTCGCTGTTTTGGTTGTCCGGTTAAGCGACCATACCTGAAAGTCCGTGTTCACCATCTCCACGAACTGGTCGTTGCCGACTGAGCCGTTGTTATCGGGCGGGTATCCACCGAGAAAGCCGCTGATTCCGTCGAAGTTGAATCCGGTCGTGGCGAGAGCCGGTGCGGTCGCGGCTTTCGGAGCATTGGCCGCGTCGCTCCCCGGCACGACTTGGGTCACTGGGTCCCGTTGTCCTGAACGCAGAATGCGGGAGGCGGGCAACGCAAGTTCCGGAAGCTGGATCTGAGGAGGCCGCGGGAGCTTGAGCGCGGCGAGCTCCGTTAGCGGCGGCGAAATATCAAAGTGGGATGCCTCAACGGAGTAAATCGTCTGGCCGAGTTGATTGGTGTGGGTTGTAACTGTCGGCGGAGCGCCGCTGAAAGGGTTGGCCGCGCCTGTTGGCCTGGTCGTCGCCGAGGTCGGCGAAATGGTTTTGGCGGCCCCGCCACGCCTGAGATTTTTCGCCTGCGCCTTCGCGTGAAGAGCGGTCTGCTTTTCCAAGGCGACCCGTCGCACGAACGAAAGTCCGTTCCACGAACCAAATGCGGTCGCGGCGAGAGAGAGACCTGTCAGGCAAAAAGTTACCGCCAGAAGAACGCGAACGGTAACATGCGCAGGTCGAGAAGAGCGGGTTTTCATCATAGAGATTTAGCCTTTTGGATTTGCGCCCTTCACAAACCCGCCACCTCTAAATCGGCTTTTGGAGGGCGTGCGGATGCAGGGGGCCGCAAGCCTGACCGTGCCGGCTGGATCGGCGACCTCGGCAAATAAACCGTTGCGGCGGTGGAATTAGTCGCCGCCCCTCAAGCTGGCGCGGCGATTAGACGCCCAGAAAAAATTCGATTATTTCGACTGCTCTCGGGATTTCTCCCGCTCATTTTCCTCAATCGGGGCGCGCTCCTGAAGAATGAGAAGCCATTTGCCACTCTTCTTTGCCCAGAGACGCCGGACGCGAAACGCCTTCGGTCTTTCCACGTCATCCGTCCGCATTTTATTTTCAACGGCCGCAGCCACTCCCCGAATGGTCACGATCTCGGCACTCCGGCTCAATTCCTTTTCATCGCCAAGCGCGAGGAAAAACAGCTTGCCCGCTTTGCAACGCGCGATCGTGCCGGCCTTATTGGTGGCCTTTTCGCTTCCCTCGATCGAATCAGCGAAGTAATCGGCGAGAAGTTGACCGAGAACGCCTTCATCACATTTTTCGATCGCGACCCGCAGTTGATCCTCCATCGCTCGGATTTCTTTCTGCGTCTTTGCGTCGACAGGTTTCGTGCTCCCCGCCTCCTTCTGCTCTTTGGCAGATGTCTCCGACTCAGCTTTCTTCTCCGGCACCGCGATGGCAGACAACGCCGTAACTCCCAATGCGAACAAAGTAACGATTAGTAATTTCATTCGACCAAATCTTTCGACGTTTACCGCATGCCGGTGTCGCACATCCATTGCACCTTCTTAATCTGGCCAGCCACCAGATCGACTTCGAAAGGCCCATAATTGCCGAGTTTGCCGATGCGCTCGCGGGTGGCGACGACGTAATGGCCAGGAGCGAGCGAAACGTGAAATTTCCCGTGGTCGTCGGTGGTAAAGGAAGCGACTTCGCGATCGTCCTTGTTCACGACAAACGCCGTCTTCGCCAGCGGCCTCGTATCTGACATCCCTGGCCGGGATGGACCGCCGCGAGTTGGGCCCGCCATAATTACACCCTCGATCCCGGCATCAGCATTCATCTCGGTTGCGGTCTTCGCGAAGGCGAACTGGGTCGTCATTAATAAGAAGGCGACCGCCCAGAAACGAAGATCCGGCATGGGGCACAATATCGAACCGCCTCACATTCACAAGAAGAGCGCAGAGCAGCCACGGCCGAAGAAGCAAACAAACTACTGCTTATGGTTCTTGAGCGCGGCATCGATCGTTTTGCGAAGGTCTTCATCCGGCCAGCTCGAGAAGGGCATGAGTTGTCCGTTGATGAAAATCACCGGCGTTCGATCGACTTTGAGGGACACGCCGCGGTCCTGATCGGCGGCGATTCGCTTCGCGACTTCCGGTCCATCCAGATCGCGTTTGAAACGCCCGAGGTCGAGCCCGAGGTAGCCCGCGTAGGCTTCGAAGTAAGGACGCGGATCGAGCGCGGGCACCCAGACGGCGCGGTTCCGGTAAAGCGAATCGTGCATCTCCCAGAAGCGGTTCTGGAGTCCGGCCGCTTCGGCCGCGCGCGCGCCGGCCATCGCGTTGCGATGATTCGGAAGGGGATGCTGCCGGAAAGTCACGGCGAGACGTTCTCCGTACTCGCGCTCCACGTCGGCCAAAATCGGCCAGAGGATCGAGCAGGGTTCGCATTCGAAATCTCCAAACTCTTCCAGTTGCACCGGCGCGTTCGCCGAGCCGCGAAGGTGCGGCGGCTCCGCGCCCGGACGGCCGAAGGTGGATATCGCGGTCCGCGACTGCTGGCGATGCCGAAAGAAAGCCACCCCGGCACCGACCGCGACCACCAAAACACAGGCGATGAGAATAAAGGGCAGGTAACGTTTCATGCGGGCGGCCGGGCGCGAGCTACCATTATGCGGATATTAATGCTCGCGCCAGCTGATCTTAAAAACGAAGCAGCTCCACCGCTTTCGCAGTGGAGCTGCTCGAATTCCTAAGACTCGATCGGTTCCTTACGGGATATTGTAGACTTCTACCAGACCCACCCCGTTGGCCGTACCGTTCTTGCCTTGGACGACCGCCGTGTAAGCGCCCGGCGGTAATACCTTGATCACCGCGGACTCCTTCGCGTTTGGCGGCGCCATGCCGGCAGCGGTAAGGGCCGCCGATTGCGTGGCGTTATCCTGCCAATCGTCATTCGACAGGATCAAGGCTCCGTCGCCGTCGCGCAGCTCCAGAGTCGGATCAGGCAAGGCACCTGGGACGCCGGACGCGGTCAGCGATGGGCCGAGCGCGCGGACGACGGTGTTGGCGCTGCCGTTGCCGATAATGAAGCCACCGATCATCACGTTATTGCCGGTTTTCACCGAGGCGCGGGTGCTGAGGTTGGCCAGCTTGGCGGTTCCACCAGGTTGCAAGTCATAGACTTCGATCAAGCCCAGGCCTGTTCCATTATTGAGACCCTTGAGGATCACGGTGTAAGCGCCCGGCGAGACGGTAGCAACAATGGCCGACTCGACGTCAAACAACGGCGGGATGCCGGTTGCCTTAATCTGAGCCTGCTGCGTATCTCTCCAGTCCTGGTTGAACACAATCGGTCCGCTCGGAGGATGCAACTCCAGCGTCGGGTTAGCCAGGAAGTCGGTTATCCCCATGCTCTGCAACGAAGGCCCGAGTCCGCGAATGATCACGTTCTTGGTGCCCGAACCGGTGACAATAAAGCCACCGATGATCTCGTTGCCTGCACCTGTCTCCACCCGGGCCCGGGTGGACACGTTCTGCAACTGCGACGGAGTCGCGGTAGGCGTAGGTGTCGGTGACGGGGCTGCGACGGTGAAGGTCTCATTCGCATCGCCGCAGGCCGTAGCCACGGCGGGATTGGTGCCGTCACCGCTGTAGGCGGCTACCCAATTATAAGTGCCGGGCGCCGTCGGAGCGAACGAGGTGGAAGAGTAACTTCCGTTCCCGGCCACACTCTGGACCGACGTGAAGATCGGCGATCCCGTGCAGGTAGCATTGTTAGGTCCGAACAACCGGAACTGAATCGTGCCGCCCGGGTTAACGGCACCGCTGAGAGTCGCAGTGTCGAAGGATGATTGTCCGGGTGCGATCGTCGAGGCATTGACCTGGGTCGTCAGGTTAGCCGCGCAAACTCCACCGCCGGCCGCCGGCGCCTGCTGCAGGCCCGACACGCTCACGGTATAAGGAGTAGCCGCTGTTCCCGGATTCACTTCCATGACCACAACCACCAGCTGGCTCAAAGGCGGCACAACAACATTCCACGGCACTGCGCCGTTCGCGCTGCCACCCGGATCGCCCAGATAATTCTGGCAGAAGTCCGCCGGGTTAAACGCGTTCGCATAAGCCGCCGCAATCAGGTTGATGCCGCCCGCCGAAGTGAGCGTGACAGTCACGCAAGCCGGAGCTCCACCGATGTTCGGGAACACGAGCTGATCATAGGAGCGTTGCGCCGGCGAATTGGCGAGAGCTCCTGGGCAAGCTTTCGGGTTCACGCCGCAAACGCTGGTGACACCGTCACGGCCCAGGCGACCGCTAACGGTCTTCAGGTCGGTCGGATCGAGGCTGCCCGCTTGCTGCGTTGTCGGCAGCACTGGGGTCGGCCCGCAGGTGTTAATCGTGAATGTCGATGTGCTCGAGCCACCGGTGAAGGTGGTAGTCAACGTGAACACGATCGGCGTGCCGCACGCGAAGTTCGGCGCGGTGCTGACCTTGAAGGGCGTCAAGTTTCCTCCGCTCGCGTCGATGTTCATGTCCGCATAAACCGAGTTCGGCTGGGTCACCACGACGCCAGGCGTGTTGGTGCTCAGCACGGCCTTGATGGCTTTGCCCGGCGCGCAGCCGAGGTTCTTCGCCGTCACGACAACGTTGTTACATTCATTCGGATCGAAGAATCCGTTGCCATTACCACCGGTGAGGGTGGCTACAGCCGGATCACCCGGGAAGGTCGGATCGACCACCACTCTTGCCGTTCCCGCCAGACAGGCGTTTTGGGTAACCGTACCCGCATCCGTTATGGTGACGGTAAAGGGACCGACGGCCGTGCAATTACGCGGGCCATTGCTCACGGTGACCGTGTAGGTCCCCGGCGCCAACTGGAGCGTGTAAGTGCCGTTCGCGAGAGTCGTAGCTGAGAATCCATTGGACACCTGCACGACGGCACCTGCGATCGGAGCGCCTCCATCACAGGCGGTGATGGTTCCTGCCAGGGTTCCCTGCGCAGGCGGGGTGCAGCTTGGGAACTTGAAGCGCCCGATACGGGTTCTCCAGTTAAAGCCGCTGGTTACAGCATAGTATTGGTTGTTGGTCCAAAACGTACAATCGTCCGTTGGATCCACCATCACGGATTGATAATCGCCCCAGCGGTTGTTCGTGGTGGCGATTTGCGAGCCACTTCCATTGAACAACGTTTGCTCGTTCGCCAGACCCGAGATGCCGTTAAAGTCGCGGCCCGCATACCGGATTGATGGGAAGACGGTGGTGCTCGAAACGCTGTAGCTCACCGCCAGGTTGCCCTTGTTATCCAGGGCCGCGCTCGGCATGAACCGGTTCAGGCCGGCGGCAGGTTGTCCTGCTTCTGGCGAGAAGGTCGCGTTGTCGTAGACGAAGTATGCTCCGTTCGGAGTAGTCTTGTGCAGCTCGAAGTAACGCACGCCTGCCTGAAATGTCGGGACCGTCGTTGGATTCACACCGCTGACGTTGACCGTCGTGCTCGCCACGAGGGATTCAACACCCGCGCGATTGCGATACTGCAGCGGATACATCAGGTGATAACGAATGACGTCCAGGGCGTCGTTGTTCGTGGCCGGTGGCGGCTGCTTGGCACCGCGGCCGGCATTGGGAACGCGAGGATCGTACGGCGCCACGACGAGCGGGCTCTCCGGGCGCTCCAGCAACGTCGAGTTCGCGGGCGTCGTAAAGTCCGCGTGGAAGTTATACATTTTGATCGCATCGATGTTGAAACCGGGATCTTCGAATTCATCCGAGATCAGGTAGGCGAAAACGTTAGGCGCTCCAGCCGGCGGCGCTTCCAAGCCGTTTTGGTTTCCGGGGATGGACGAGTTCACACCTTCCGGATGCACGGTCAGGTTCAAATCGAAATAGATGAATTTGGCGGTAGGATCGCCGATCAGCATTTTCGAGCGTTCCAAGGCATAGTAGCCGACACCGACAAAGTTTTGGGCGGGCTCGAGGAACTGATTGACAGTCATGTAATAAGCGTCCGGCCAGACGCCAAACTTTCCGTAATC
This sequence comes from Verrucomicrobiota bacterium, assembly GCA_041167265.1. Taxonomy (GTDB): domain Bacteria; phylum Verrucomicrobiota; class Verrucomicrobiia; order Chthoniobacterales; family UBA10450; genus AV80. The sequence continues at coordinate 9,244 of JBEEHG010000014.1, forward strand.
GGGGAACGTCTTGTCGTTGGGTGTTTGGAAGTCGTAGGTAAAGTAAGCGCTCTGTGGGTCACTCGTTGTGGAAACCGCAACGCACTGATGGAAGGGACCGGTTTGAATGTTAACCCAGGAAAACTGGGTGAGGAACCAGCGGTTTGCCATGCGATCATAGAGCACGACTGGATCGCCGTGGTCCTGGGTGGCGCAAACGCCGCCCATTTTCTTGAACAAAGTGCTCATCAGTTTGGGCGCGGTCTTCGCGTTGCCATTCTTGTCCCAGATGCGGAAGCAGCTATTCACGGTCTGAACTACGTCGTTCGGACCCACATCCAGGTTTTGGTCCGACGGAGCGACAATCCCAGCGCCGGCGGTCGTGTTATCGGTGTCGGCCAATCCATCAAAGGTCAGCGACGGAGGCGACGGAGCTTCCGAAAGAATCACTTTCGCTCCCTGCAAAGCACCGTCAGCGGAGGCGAGCGGACTGCCGGAGGCGTCCATCTTTTCCGTCTTGTTGTCCATGACGTTCTCCGGGTTTTTCTCCTCGCCCGATACCTCGGTGTCTGTGCCGGCCGCGTCGTTCCGCGGAGCATCGGGCATGTCGCGAACCGCATCGCTGATGGCGAAAGCGACCGGGGTGCCCCATTGCGCGTCCGGTCCTTTTACGTGCGGATCATTCTTGGTGGCAGACGGAGCTGCGGCCGTGGTTGGATTCTTTTGCTGGGCTTCACCGGGAAGCGCGAAAAGCGCGGCCCCGACGACAGCCAGGATAGCGACTGGTACGAGTTTTTTGTAATTACGAGACATGGATGAACTCCGAATTCTAATTGATGGATGCTCCGACAGGACGCAGGCGGTTTATGCTTTGAGTAAAAACTGCCATGCGCAGGCTGTTTTCTCTGGCAGGCGTATTTAAGGCAAGACTTTTTTAGATGACATTTTAGTCATCTGTGAAAACCTCACCGAACGTCGTAGATTTCAACCAAACCGACGCCGGAGCTCGTCCCACCCTTTCTTTGCACGATCGCAGTGTAGGCGCCGGGTCCGAGTGTTGTAATCAGTGCCGCTTCCTTCGCATTCTTCGGCGCCAGGCCTGCCGCAGCCAGGCCGGTCGCCTGCGCGGAGTCGTCTTGCCAGTCGTCATCCGCAAGCAACAGCGTGCCCGCGGCGTCGCGCAGCTCGACCGTCGGGTCCGGAAGAAAATCGGCGATCCCAAAACCAGCCAGCGACGGACCCAGGGCGCGAACGACGATTTGCCTGGAACCGCCGTCACCTGACAAAACGAAACCGCCGATTAGAACATTCGCACCGGTGTTGACCGAGGCACGCGTGCTTAGGTTCGCCAGTTTGGAGGCGCCAGGGTTGTCCAGGTCATAGACTTCAATCAGCCCCAGCCCGGTTCCCCCGCTTAGACCGCTTAGGATGGCAGTGTAGTCACCGGGCTCAAGGGTAGCGACGATCGCCGACTCAACACTAAACGATGGGGCCAACCCAGTGGCGGTGATCGCAACCTGCTGAGTATCGCTCCAGTCCTGGTTGAATACTGGCGCTCCAGCCGGCGAATGTAACTCAAGTGTAGGATTAGCCAGGTAGTCCGTTATGCCGTGACTCTGAAGCGAAGGTCCCAGTCCGCGAACGATCACCTTCCTTGGCACGTTGCCGGTGATAATGAATCCGCCAATGACGGAGTTGTTTGCGCCACTCTCGATCCGGGCGCGAGTCGACACGTTTACCAGCCGGGCCGGAGGAACCACCACCAGGAGCGACCCATTCCCGTCGCCACACGGCGTCGCGACCGCGTTGTTACCCGAGTCGCCACTGTAGCTGGCAATCCAACGGTAGGCACCGGGCGCACTCGGCGTGAAAGAGGCGGAAACATAGTCGCCGTTCCCATTGACGTTCCTAACGGTGCTAAAGACAGGAGCGCCGGCACAGCTACTACTATCAGGACCGAAAAGGCTGAAAGTAACTGAGCCACTGGGAATGAACCCGCCAGCCAGAGTAGCTGTGTCAGACGTCGACTCACCTAACAAGATGGTTGCTGAAGTAACGTGGTTACTAATGCCAGGCGTGGCATGATCGTCGTTAGTTATGGTTCCTTGTCCCGTTCGCTTCCCCATGACAGCATTAGCCGGACTGCTAAGGTTGACAGAGAAGGTCTCGTTAGTTTCGGGTTTCGCATCGCCTACTATGGCAACCGTTATCGATTTAGTGGTCTCTCCTGGAACAAAGCTAAGGTTGCCATTGACGGGGACATAGTCGTTATCGGCAGAAGTCGCGGTTCCATCGGCTGTCGCAAAATTCACCGTGATGAGATTTTGACCTACGGATGACAAGCTAACCGTGAAAACGGCGTTGGCAGAGCCGCCGTTGCCTTCGACAATCGTGACGTCTTCCACCGACAGGGTCGGTGTCGTGCCGCAGGTTGCGACCGACCCGGCACAACCATTCGCCGTCAGCACGGTCGACGCGCCCGGCAGCGCTTCCGCCAGCAAGGTGAAATGGTAGAAGCCTTCCTTCGCAACACCGAAGAGGAAACTAAGGGGAACTTCCGCTCCGTCCGGCAATGGATTGGCGAAAGTGATCGATCCCGCGGCCAGACTGGAACCCAACCCGCCGCCTCTGGATTGCGGTGGTGGCGTTTCCAGCGTGGTGGGTTGAACCGTAATCGTGCCACCTCCAATTAGAGAAATCACTTCCGGTCCGGGCGAAGTTCTTGCCCGCAGGTCGGCCTGCGAGGGACCCGCGCCCGGCGAACCGGTTGTCGTGATATCCGCCAGGCGGAAACGCAATCGCGTGAGCGGCCTGCCGGTATGGTTCGCGAACCGGCGGCGAATTGTAATCGTTCCGGACGGGCTGTTGTTCGCCGGATCGGAGGCACTGTTATATACAACGTTCGGCGCGCCGAGATCGCCCGCGCCCGGATCGAGGAGCGCCACGCTCAGATTGTCTCCCACACTGTGAATCGGGCTTTGCAAATCCTCCGGCCCAGCCGCGCCCAGAACAGGCTGTGCTCCGAGCGTTTCGGCTGCCGGATCCACCAGCACGAAATCGTTCTCATTCGCTTGCGTATCCTGCGGCGCTCCGCCGATCATCGAGCGCACAAACGACATCTGCCCGGCCGGCGCTCCGGCAATATTCGGAATGCCCGCGCCTTCCTTGAACAACCCCGGGGCAATGTTAGCGAAACCGGCGGAGTCCATTCGGGTGCCAACCGCGAAGTTGGCGGGATTGGCAGTTCGGAAAATGGCGATGCCGCCGTTCTGCGCGATGTCCGGCGTCCACATTGCGTCCGCGTCTGAGAGCCGCAACTGCGTGTTTGGATACGCGTCGAGGCTGTACGGCGGAAGACCAGCCAGGGCCGTGCGGTTAGTCAGGAGATAGTGCCCATGCGATGGGATCGTGGTGCCATTGGGAATCGCCGCCAGCGGGGTAAACGTGGTCCCATCCGCGGTTGCGGCCAGGGCCCAGCCGGTCGACCCGTCAATCGTATTGACCGTGAGTGGACTCGACGAAGGATTGTAAAGCTCGACGAACTCGTCCCGCGTTCCCGCAGGACCGCTGAACCGGAATTCGCTGATGATCAGATCCCCGGAGGTCGAAGTGGTGGAGGCCGGTTGCACCAGCGCCCATGTTGTCGCCCAACTATCGGAGAATTGGTTCGGGAAAATCTCGCGTTTGAAGTCGGCGTATTCCTGGATGGTCCAGAAATCGTTGTCGTTAATCGGATCCACCATCGTGGCGCTAAAATCGCCCCATCGGATCTTAAACGCGCCGGTCCCGCTCAACGCGTAACTCGCGACCCCTTCCCGGAACGTTTGGGAATCGCGCATCGTGTTAGCTGGATCGCTGGCGGCACGAAAGGAATACGCGCTCTTGGGTAACGTGACTTCCGAGAATCGCGAGTAACCGATGAGGACATCGTTGCTCGCATTCACGCTGATAGTCGGGAAGGAAAAGAATTCGCCATGGGGGACACAGCCGGCCCGGGTTCCACGGGTCCCGTCGTGGCAATTATCCGCGGCCGGATCTTCAATGCGCGCCCACTGCAAGGGGGGCGTGCCGGCGGCCGAATTCACCACGGTTGGATTGATCTGCCACCATTGAATGGCGGTATGATTGTCCGGATTCGCAGGCGTATTCGCTTCGGTGCCGGCGGCCGTGGGAACACTCGGCAGCAACACGTGCTGCACGGCCCAGAGCGAACCATTGCGAAGGACCGCATTCTGGATTCGCGTATCGCTCGTCGCGACCTTGTCGTCCGCGGCCAGATAGGCGTCCTGTTTCCGTTGCAGAACGTAGCCGCCGCTGGTGCCGATGGTCGGGGAATCAAAACGCCACGAATTAGGCGCCTGTGGAAACTGGAAACCGACCGTGAGGACCGGGGCCGACGGAGTTCCCGTGATCTTGCTCAACCGAAGTTGCCCCGCAGTGGAGTCCCAGTCCTCGGTTAGAAACAACGTTTCAGTGGTGTTGTCCTCGGTGGTTGCCGGCGCCATGGCCAGACCGCAGCCGAGATCGCCTTCCTGGGTGGAGCTGGCGATGCACGTCGCGTAGGAAGCGGTAAACGTAGGAATATTTCCGGGCGCGCCGTTGTAGGCGGCGGCCTTATCCAGAACATAAAGAACCGGCCCCTGGTAGCCGGAGATGGAACCGAACCCAAACAGGTTTACCTGCACCGCGATCCAATTCTTGTTGAAGCCCACGCTCGGGTAATCCGCCCATTTTCCGCCGCTCGTGAACGCGTTCGGATCGGCCTTGATAACGTATCGATAATAGCTGCCGGCTGGATCGGCCGTCTGCGAAATGGCAATCAGCGTCTCCGAAATAAAACTCTGCGAGTTCGCTTCCGCGACGAGGATAAACCGCCGATTGAATCGGTCGTAAAGCACCTTTGGATCGAACACGTTCGGGTTCGGCGAACCAGGGGAGGACGCCCAAAACGCGTTGATGCTCACGCTGCTCAGCACCACGCCGGATCGATCCTGGACGATGACCTTTTCGTTCGTCGTCGTGATGATCGCGTCGTGACCCACGGCGCCCATCGTATCGGGCGGCACCGTTCCCAAAAAGCTGTCGGATTTGAAACTGCGACTCACCGGCGGCGACTGCAGTCCGGGCGCAGTCGGAACCCCCGGAGTCCGCCAGATCGACGATAAATCGGGAATCGGAACGCCCGCGTGCAAATCCGGCCGCGCCTGGGGAGGCTCGATCTCTTTCTCGTCGGGCCGCCACGGTCCGTTGCTTTCCCGCGCGGCCAGCTCCCGGAGATTCACGGGTGGCAAAACCGTCACCGCGCTCGAAGTCGTCGGCAGTATGGGCGGCGCGGCCGAAAGAGCGCCGCAGTCCACGAGCACGGCAAGAATCAGCAACAGCCACCGCGCGCGCGCCGATAAGCGGGAGTGCAGCGCGGTGAGATTGGACATGACGGAATGCGTTTCCTTAAATCGACCACGGTTTCAGAGCTCGCAACGTCTGTCGGAAACCATTGCGCACGTTCGGTGATCGAGACCGCGCAGTCCCGACCTTTTTCTGCAAATCACTTAACCAAGGCAAGCCTTTTTTGCCCCGATCAAGAGTTCCCCGGCTAGGGAGCGGTCGGACTCGGCGTCGGACTGGCAGTTGCCTTCCGTTGCTGCAGCTGATCGGAAGCGTTCTTGATGGCGTTCTGTTGCGCTTCCACGCGAGACTTCATTTCCTCTGTGTTCGGCGCCGGAGTCGGTTCCTGCACCGTCGGTTTTTTCTGCGAACAAGCTGAAAAGGCCAGCAGACCGGCGAGTACGAAGGCGAGCGTAAGTGTTTTCATTGAGGCATCCTGTTATCAATTCTCCGGTACCGTATCCGTTCCATTTCGGCAATAGGAAAGCAGCAGCGAATTTTCGCAACGTCGCGCCTTCACGATGGCGTCTCGGCCAGGACCGGCGGGGGATCGACCCACTTGCCATGTTCGCGAATCAAATCCTGCAGGCGTTCCACCGCTTCGGCTTCGGGGATATTAAATTTCACCGCGGTCTTGCCGACGTAGAGGTTCACTTTTCCCGGCGCGCCACCGACATAACCGAAATCGGCATCCGCCATTTCGCCCGGGCCGTTCACAATGCACCCCATGATCGCGATCTTCACGCCTTTGAGGTGCAACGTCTTCTCTTTGATGCGCGCCGTCGTGGTCTGGAGGTTGAACAACGTCCGGCCGCACGATGGGCACGCCACGTAGTCGGTCTTAAAAATCCGCGAACCGGCCGCCTGGAGAATGTTGTAGCTCAAGCGCAACGCCTGGCCGGGCGCGTCTTCCCCCTGCACAAGGACGGCGTCGCCGATTCCATCGCAGAGAAGGGAGCCGATGTTCGTCGCGGCACGGAGAAGGGTCGGCAGGAACTCGCGTCCCTCTTCCTTCTTTATTCCTAATTCGTCCTTCAAAAGGATCGGATGACGCGCGGCGAGCTTCGACGCCAGCAATCTGAAAACGACGATCACCGGCAGCTCGACGTCGTCGCGGACCGTGACCAATTGGGCTTCTTCGTTCGCGTTCAGCGCCGCCAGCGCCTCGTCGTCGCGCGGATCGACTTCGTGGATTCGCGCCTTCTCGTAAACGATCTCCGGCTTGTAATCGCCGAGCCGGTCGATCTTGTGCGCGACCTTATCGAAACTTTCCTGCCTAACGACTACCCGGATCAGTTCCTCGCCGCCCAGCCGAACTCCATCCCGGTCGATCGTTTCCGTCGGCCGTTTCGAATACGAAAACGGATCGAACGACAACTCGGCATTGGGCGTTGGGGGTTCGGCGTTCGGCGTTTTCCCCATCATCTCCACCAGCGCTTTCGCCACCGGGATCTCATGAATGCTGTCTTCCGTCAGCGAAACCCGAATCGTGTCCCCGATCCCATCCCGCAGAAGCGATCCAATCCCGATCGCGCTCTTGATCCGGGCGTCTTCCCCCTCACCCGCTTCGGTCACTCCGAGATGGATGGGATAACTCCAGGAATCGGAGGTCGGAGGTCGGAGATCAGACGTCGGCCGGAGCGAATCCTTGTCTTCTCGGACCCCTGACCTCTGACCTCCGACCTCCGCATCGAGTTCGCCCAGGCGCGCCACCAGCAACCGGTAGGCGTTGATCATCACCTTGGGATTGCTCGATTTCATCGAGAACACGAACGCGTGGTAATCGAGATCGCGCGCGATCCGGGCGAATTCGAGCGCGCTTTCCACCATCCCGAGCGGGGTGTCACCGTAGCGATTCATGATGCGATCGGAAAGCGAGCCGTGATTCGTCCCGATGCGCATCGCGCGCCCGAGTTCCTTGCACAACTTCACCAGGGGCGAAAACCGCTCCCGGATTCGCTCCAGCTCCGCCGCGTATTGCTCGTCCGTGTATTCGAGGATCTTGAACTTCTTCGAGTCGGCGTAATTGCCGGGATTGATCCGGACTTTCTCGACCCATTTCGCCGCCTCCATCGCGGCTTCGGGTTTAAAATGAATGTCGGCCACGATCGGCACGTCGCAGCCGCGCTCGCGCAAGCCGCGCACGATCTGCTGGAGATTGGCGGCGTCTTTTACGGTCGGCGCCGTGATCCGCACGATCTCGCAACCCGCCTCCGCCAATTCGATGGTCTGCGCGATCGACGCCTCCGTGTCCATCGTGTCGCAGGTGATCATCGACTGGACGCGGATCGGATTCGCGCCGCCGACGCCGACACGCCCGATCATGACCTCGCGGGTCGCGCGGCGCTGATAGCGATACGGGTTATCGCAGTAGTTCACCGCTTGCGCTTGCGCGGGCGAGCGCCATTGCTGAGTTCATTCAGCGCAATGATCATCTTCACATCGATGCGCTTGGTCTCGCCGCTGCGAGCATCGGCTGCATAAACAGTCCGATGATCGGGAGAGAACATCATGAACTCTGGATGACCGACGTAAACTGCAGCGCCATTCGTGAGAACGATCTCGAACGGCCGAAAAGGCGCCGCCGAGTAAAGCTGCCGAATTTCCTTGAGACTCATATTCAGATGATCGCACCCGTCTGCGGGCGATTCAATTGAGCATCCTAAACCGGTTCGACGAGGACCGCCGTTCCGTAACAGAGAACTTCGGTTACGCCCTGCATGATCTCGGTGGCGTCATAACGCAGGCCGATGACCGCGTTCGCGCCGAGCCCGCGCGCGTGTTCGAGCATCCGGTCGAGGGCGTCCCGCCGGGTTTGCTCGCATAAATCGGTGAAGATGGAGATGTTGCCGCCTACCAGGGTCTGGAGGCCGGCGCCGATCGTTCCGAAAATCGAGCGCGACCGGACGATGATGCCGCGCACTACGCCAAAAGTTTTTACTACGCGGTAACCGTCCAGGGTGAATGCCGTTGTCGTCATCGCTGGGTCCATCGCCTAGCATCCGTCGCTTTTGCGAGAATTCCAAGCGCCCGGCGCGCGGGCGAAAATCAACGGGAAGGGGTTGTCTGCGTTTTCGGTGGCGATTCCTTGACCGGCGTCTTGCGGTCGCCGCTTTTGCCGAACAAATCGCCGATATCGAAGAAGCTAATGTAAAGCATGTAGCCGATAATGAGAGTGGCGCAGGCGGTCTGGACCCACTCGAGAATTTTAATGTTCACCGGCTTGCGGCGCACGCCTTCGATCAGCGCGAGAACGATATGTCCGCCATCGAGCACCGGGATCGGGAGCATGTTGAGGATGGCGAGGTTGACGTTCAGGATCACGCTGAACCAGAGCGCCAGTTTCCAGCCGCTGTCGCCTTCAAAGAGCATGTAATAAATGCGCACGATCATCACCGGCCCGCTCATATGCTGGAGCTTCACGTCCGACTTCGGCGAAGCGACCGCGCCGATAGTCTGGAGCGTGCTCGTGATGCTGTTGTAAACCTGCTCCACCGGGTCGGGATGGGAGAGCGAAAGCTGGCCGGCCGTTTCCCAGCCGATCCCGATCCGAGGTTTGGTGATCCCTTTCGATTCCATCGGCACCGGCCGCATCTTGAGCGGCAACGTTTCCGATCCGCGCCGGACTTCCAGGGTTAGCTCGTCGTTGGGGTGTCTCTCGATCTCATCCACCAAACTCAAGGCGTTATAGATCCGCTTTCCGTTGACGACGGTGACGATGTCGCCGGTCTTGATCCCCGCTTTCTCGGCCGGCGAGTCCTTCTCCACACTGTCGACCAGCGGAGTGACCGCCGGCTGGATGCCGACCTGCCGCGTGCTCTTGCGCCGCCATCCACTGGTTTCCGCAATCGCCGGCACGACCTCGAGCGTGATCGTGTTTCCGTCGCGCTCGACCTTGAACGGAATCGTCGGGCCTTCGCTGCGGACGACGTTCCAGACCACGCTGTCGTTCATTCCGAAAAACCGCGTCACGTGGCGGCCGTCGACTTCCAGAATCTTATCGCCCGGCTGCAACCCGCCTTTGGCCGCGGGTGAATCCTGTTGCACGTAACCGATCACCGTCGTCAGGTCGGATTCGCTCACCGGGTGGCCGACAGCCCAGACGATGCAGGCGAAGACCAGGGCCAGGAGGACGCTGAAGAGCGGGCCGGCGAACGCGACGATGATCTTGTCGAGCGCGGAAATTTTCGGCAACGCCGCGCGATCGAGATCGGCCTTGCCCTCGATCATGTCCATGGGGGCGAGCTGCGGGAGTTTCACGAACCCGCCGAAGGGGAGCGAGCCTAACGAGTACTGGACGCCGTTGATCGTCTTTTTCCAGATCGGTTTCCCGAACCAGACGCCGAACCCTTCGATGTACAAGCCGCGCCAGCGGGCGGCGAGGAAATGCCCCAGCTCGTGGACGACGATGAGGAGATTAAAAAGGAGGACGACCTCGAGCAGGATGAAAATGACGCGCAGGATATGGCCCAGCATAAGAAGAGGTGAATCGTTACAACGTTACACCGTGAATCGTGATCGAGAAAAAGCGTTCAGCCGATGTAACCATTTTAACGATGTAACGTTTCAACCACCCGCGCGGCTTCGCCGCGCGTCCATTGATCGGCGCGCAATATGGCATCCAGATCGGGGTGCGCAACGTTGACATGGTTCTCCATGACGGCAGCGACTGTCTGCCAGATGCGCGGAAAAGAAATCTTGCGATCAAGAAACGCTGAGACCGCCACCTCGTTCGCCGCGTTCAAAACTGCCGGCAACGTTCCGCCTTCCTCGCCCGCGCGGCGTGCCAGGTTCAGCGCCGGAAAATCGTCGTAGCGCGGGGTGGCGAATTCAAGCTGGCGGAGTTTCCCGAAATCGAGAGGCGGCAGGGAATTCGGGACCCGGTCCGGCCACGTCACCGCGTATTGAATTGGAAAGCACATGTCCGAATGGCTGAGCTGCGCCAGGACCGAGCCGTCGCTGAATTCCACCATGGAGTGAACAATACTTTGGGGATGGATCACGACCTCGACGCGTTTCATCTCCACCCCGAACAACCAATGGGCCTCGATCATCTCCAGCCCTTTATTAAATAGAGTCGCCGAATCGATCGTGATCTTCGGCCCCATGTTCCAGGTCGGATGCTTCAACGCCTGGTCCACCGTGATCCCTTCGAACTCACCCGCCGGCGTGTTTCGAAAGGGCCCACCCGACGCCGTCAGGATCAGTCTTCGAACGTCCGACTCTTCATGCGGCGTTGAACGTTGGACGTTGGACGTTGGACGTTTTCTTTGAGAATCCAGGCACTGAAAAATCGCGTTATGCTCGCTATCGACGGGCAACACTTGCACGCCCTTCCTCTCCGCCTCCCGCATCACGATCTCGCCCGCCATTACCAGAATCTCCTTGCTCGCCACCGCGAGATCTTTCCCCGCTTCAATCGCCGCAAGCGCCGGCTGCAATCCTCCCGTCCCAACCACCGCCACCAGCACCATTTCCGCTTCGGCCAAACAGGCGATCTCGACCAGTCCCGCCGCGCCGCTGAAGATTTGCGGCTCGTACTCCAGCGCCGCCCGAAGTTCCGGGACGGCGGTTTCGTCCACCAGGCAAACCGCTTTCGGCCGGACGCGATTCGCCTGCCCGGCGAGCTTTCGCGCGTTCCGGTTCGCGGCGAGACCGACGATCTCCATCCGCTCTGGAATGTCGTGAGCGACCTTCAGCGCGCTCTCGCCGATCGAGCCCGTCGCGCCTAAAACGACCACGCGTTTTCGTTTCATCCCAGGGATTCGTTTCTCGCGGCCGGAATTAGTCCAGCCGAATAACGAGACGCAGATAGAAAAAGAGGAGCGGCGCGGTGAAGAGAAGACTGTCCACCAGATCGAGCGCGCCGCCGATCCCCGGCAGGAGGTTCCCGGAATCCTTGACGCCCGTGCTCCGTTTGACGATCGATTCCGCCAAGTCGCCGATGACCGCGGCGAATCCGAGCAAGAGCCCGAGCACGGTCGCGTGCGTCAGGCTCATACCCGGTAAATGGAGCGGCATCAGTTTCCATAAACCCAGGCTGGCCAGGAGCGAAAAAGCGAGTGCCCCGAAAAAACCCTCCCAGGTTTTTTTCGGGCTGATGTGCGGAATCAACGGGTGGCGTCCGATCGCACTGCCGGTCAAATACGCGCCCATGTCGCTGAACTTTGTGACCGCGATCAGATAGAGAACGTAGAACTGGCCGGTCACCGCGCCGGTGGGCGAGCGCGGCACGACGTAAACGATCTTGGTAACGAAGTTGTAAAGCCAGAGCACGTAAAGCAGGCCAAAGAGCGTGTAAGCCATCGTCCGGAGCGGCGCGTCGTCCCGAAGACTGTCAAACATCTGGCGGGTGAAAACCGTCAGGAGAAAAAAGAGCAGGACCGCGACCTCAAAATCGTAGGAATGCCCGGGACCGCTCCTGGAAAAATAATAGAAGCTGCCGCAAAGCATCACGGCGCCGCAGATCATGGCCGTGACCTTGAAATTCGGCAGGCCCTTGTGGTCGAGCATGCCGTAAAACTCCCAGAGCGAGAGCAGACCCAGGGTCCCAATCAGGGCGAAGAACGCGAGCTCGTATCCGGAAAAAATAATGCCGAGCGCGATCGACCAGAGGACGAGCGTGCTTCCAAAACGAAAAATAAAAACAGAGCGCGGCGTGGTGGGTTTTACGGCGACGCGCTCGAGCGTCTCGGCCATTGGCGCAACATCCGAAAAGGCCGCGGCAAAGGCAAGCGCGGAAGGGTTTACTCTCTTCTGAAATGTTGTCCGCAGATTTCGCAGATTAGCGCAGATTCTTTAAGAGAAGTTCAGGAGACCTCCCAAAAAATCTGCGTCAATCTGCGAAATCTGCGGACAACATTTCAGAACAGGATTGCACCGTTCGGCCAGGCAATTAGTCTCAAGCCGTGAGCAAAACGATGCCAGCGCTGGTTAAACGCGAGCGCGCACCCGGCCTCAATCTCGAGGAAGTCCCCGTACCCGAAATCGGGCCTAACGACGTCCTGATCCGGGTCCAGAAAGGTTCGATCTGCGGCACGGACGTTCACATTTATAATTGGGACGCCTGGGCCCAGAAAACCATTCCGGTGCCGATGACGATCGGGCATGAGTTCGTCGGGGTGATCGAAAAAATCGGGGCCGGGGTGCACGACTTCAAGGAGGGCGAGCTGGTCACGACGGAAGGACACATCGTCTGTGGTCATTGCCGGAATTGTCTCGCCGGCCGCCGCCATCTTTGTCCTAACACGAAGGGCATCGGCGTGAATCGGCCCGGTGGATTCGCCGAATACGTTTCCGTGCCGAAGACAAATCTGTGGCGCTGCGACCCGAAGATCCCGCTCGATGTGATCTCCTGTTCGGACCCGCTCGGGAACGCCGTTCACACCGCGCTCGCGTTCGACCTCGTCGGCGAAGACGTCCTCATCACCGGCGCGGGGCCGATTGGTTGCATGGCCGTTCCGATCGCGAAAATGGCCGGGGCGCGGAAGGTCGTGATCACCGACGTCAATCCCTACCGGCTCGATCTTGCCCGGAAAATGGGGGCAACGCTCGCCCTCGATGTCCGGGAGCGGAATCTGCACGACGCCATGCAAGAGCTCGACATGAAGGAAGGTTTCGATGTCGGCCTCGAAATGTCCGGGAACCCGAAAGCGTTTACCGACATGCTCGACGTCATGGTCAACGGCGGCCGCATCGCCATGCTCGGCATCATGCCGGGAAGCGCCGCCATTGATTGGAACCTCGTTGTTTTCCACGGGCTCACGATCAAGGGAATCTACGGACGGGAAATGTTTGAGACCTGGTACAAAATGACGGCGCTCATCCAGAGCGGCCTCGACATTTCGCCGATCATCACCCATCGCTTTCCCTACACGGATTTCGAGAAAGGCTTCGAGCTGATGAAGTCCGGGAATTCCGGCAAGATCGTTTTGGACTGGGCCGCGTAATCACTCGTCATCCCGAGGCTGGCGCAGCGCGCCGAGGGACCTCGCAGTTGCAATCCTGGCTACCGCCCAACGCGAAGGCGCTAGATGACGGTGCCGGCGTTTTATTTCGCGAAAGCGACTTAGCGCCCGTGAGGTCCCTCGCCGTCTGCGCGGCTCGGGATGACCGGCCAACCCTGGTGGCTTATTCCAAACTAGCCGCCGCCGAGTCCTGGCCTTGCAGCTCGAGCACCATCCGCCGGATATGGCGATAGCCCTGGTGGGCTTGCAACAGCCGCAGGCTTTCGTTCGGGTTTCCCCACTGCAAAATCTGAATGTTCTCTTCGCGCGCGCCCCACGAATTCATCTCGCGGCGCGACGGCATGTAGAGATCGATCGTGTTCCGGCCGGCGAGCGCCCAACCGTAATCGTCGACCCGATAAACTTGCCCGGTCGAAATAAGACGGAACACCGTCCCGACCGGCCAGCGCGACCAGTCGGCCGCCGCACTTCCGATTTGCGGCTTGTGCGTGACCACCACTTTTTTGGTGCCGTGCTTCGTCTTCACCAGCTTCGTCGTCTTGGTCTCTTTCAGGGAAAATTTTTCCAGCGCGGGACCGGAGTAGGAAGCGCGCCGGTAATCTGCCGCATCGTCTCCGTTCACCGGAATTGCTCGTGGCGTGTATTCGGCGCGGCGAATGGCGCCCGTGGCCGCGTGAAGTTTTCCGCCGAGCGCATTGTGATTTCCGTAGGGCAGATGATCGGACTCGGTGTGCGTGTAAGCCGTGGTGCGCACATTTTGGAAATCGCGCTTGGCGAGGGGCGGCTCGTATTTCGGCAGCGCCGTCGTGTGGCGGGAAGTCGACGTGGTTTCGCACGCGCTCAGGCAGAGCGCGCAAATCGCGGCACAGAGAAGAAGAAGGTAGCTCCGGTTACGCAACGGCGGCGTTATTAACAGTTATTCACAACCACATGCAAGAGTATTTTTTCTACGGCCTCTCCTGTTCGACAACTACATGGCTGTCATATTGCCGGGAGCAGGCACGGCGGCGCGGCGGCGTTCGCCTGCGATTCACTTTGTCCATCCCGCTGCGTTCTGCTTAGCTCCACTTCATGCTGGAGGAATTCGATCGACGGCTCGCCAACACCCTCGCTGAGATTAGGTCGCAGGGTCTTTACAAAACCGAACGCATCATTACGTCGCCGCAGGAAGCGCACATTGGAATCGCCGGCGGCCGCCAGGTCCTCAATATGTGCGCGAACAATTACCTCGGGCTCGCCGATCATCCCGCGCTGATTGCCGCGGCCAAGGAAGCCCTCGACACCCGTGGATTCGGAATGGCCTCCGTCCGTTTCATCTGCGGCACGCAGGACATCCACAAGGATCTCGAGGATGCGCTTTCCCGTTTTCTCGGAACGGAGGACACGATTCTTTACCCGTCGGCGTTCGACGCAAATGGCGGTTTGTTTGAGACCTTGCTCGGCGCCGAGGACGCCGTGATTTCTGACGAACTCAATCACGCTTCGATCATCGACGGCGTCCGGCTCTGCAAAGCGCAACGCTTTCGCTACAAGCATAACGACATGGCCGACCTCGAGGCGAAGTTGAAGGAGGCGAGCGGCGCCCGCCTCCGGCTCATCGCGACCGACGGCTGTTTTTCGATGGATGGAACGATCGCCGACCTCGGCGCGATTTGTGAACTGGCCGAGAAGCACAACGCGCTCACCATGATCGACGACGCCCACGCGACCGGGTTTCTCGGACCGACCGGACGCGGCACCCACGAATATCGCGGAGTGATGGGCCGCATCGACATCATCACCGGGACGCTGGGGAAAGCGCTTGGCGGGGCGAGTGGCGGATTCACCAGCGCGCGCAAGCGCATCGTGGAGTTGCTCCGGCAACGATCGCGGCCCTATTTGTTTTCCAACAGCGTCGCGCCGCATATCGTCGCGGCCACGGCGAAAGCGCTCGAGCTCCTGAGCGAATCGACCGAGCTGCGCGACAAGCTCGAAGAGAACACGAAGTATTTTCGCGCAGCGTTGACTGAGCGCGGCCTCACGATCAAGCCTGGGACCCATCCGATTGTCCCCATCATGCTCGGGGACGCCGCTCTCTCCCAAAAATTTGCCGCGCGCATGCTCGAGAAAGGCGTTTACGTGATCGGTTTCTTCTATCCGGTGGTTCCGCACGGAACCGCGCGTGTCCGGACGCAGGTCTCGGCCGCGCATTCTCGCGAAGATCTGGAGTTCGCCGTGAATGCTTTCGCGGAAACAAACGCGGAACTGACGCTGTAGCGGCGGCGCTCAGTCGCCGCCCGCGAATGTCACTTCGGCCGGAGAAATATTCAGAGATCCTTCGCAGGCTCAGGATGAGAGTGAAGGAGGAGGACGGCGCCGCTACCGCGAATGCAACGCGATGCTGGAACCGACCCAGGTCTTTTCCTTGTTGAAATCGACCCCCATCATTTTGCCCTGGCTCATCCGGACGAGGTTGTTCACCAGAATGGGCTCGGGCTCGTTCTCCGGCCAGAGAAACATCATTCGCAATTCCGCTTTCGATTTCGGCCCATCGATGGTCTCGACAAAGGCGGCGTAGGTCACCTTCTTCTGCAGGATCCAGGAATGCGGTTGAGGCAGGGCCGCGAGCTTTTCTTTCGTCGGCTCCATGTCCACGCCCAGCCCCGCGAACGAGTAGAGCGGTTTCAGGACATAATCTTCGATCGACTCGTCAGGCGGAAATTCGTCGGCAAAGTAAGCGGGCGAAGTGTGCGGCGTTTTCAGGAAAGGCAACGAATGCTTGCTGACCCGGTAATACCAGTTCGGATGCGGAACCCATTTTACGTCCAGCTCCTCCTGGAAACTGAAGCCCGGTTTCAGATCGGGGCGCCGCTCCAGCTCGTCGAAGATCACCCGGTTGTATATCCGCTCGATCCGCACCTCGCGTCCGTCGAGTTGGTAAAATAACTGGCGGCCTTTTTTCTTCACGTCCGTCAGACAGACGGAACGAATGCCGAGAAGCACTTCGGTGCAGGCGAAATCGATCCGCGTCTTTTGTTTGTCCGGCTCGATTTCGAGGAGGACGACGTTTTCCGGATTTGTCTGGCCAACGATTGTCCGGCGAAGGAGCTCGACATAATCGGCATCGTGCAGTCCGCCGAAGGTCGAGGTCCAGTTCGCCGGGATCGCCGGAAACGACCGGCGCATGCAACCCAGAAGCATGAATTGAAATCCAAACAAACTCGGGAACGCCTGGAGCTCGATCAGCCGCGGCACGAGCCCGCCTTCGTCTTCGCAAATCCCCAAATCGACGATCACAACCTCCGGGTGCGACGATTCGCCGGGCACCTCCAAGCCGGGAGGAATCGCCGAAGCCGAGTGCCGCTTGAATTCCGGGGTGCGGGTCTGGGCCTCGATGGCCCGCGCCGCGGCCACCGCTTCGTCCGTGAAATCGCGGGTCAGGAAGATCGGGGTCTCGGCAATCCGGAAATCCGCCGGCCAGCGGACTGCTTCGTTCACGCAGCGCAAGAGCGCCGCATACTTATCCGCGGAAAAATCAGCGTTGAAGGCAGAACGAAGTTGCGGATCCATCGCGTTAGATCCGCTTTAGGCTAAGCGCTGCGCGCTTGGTCAATGATGCCGCTGATATGGAGAGGAGTAAGAATCGAAACGATCCCTTTGTCGTCCGAGACGATTACTCGTCGGCCTCCCGGCGGAAAATAAATATGATCCATGGTCGGCACCGGACACTCATGACCATCGGAAGTGCGAATTGAAAACGGGGTGAACGGACTGCGTTCACATCGGTGGCGGATGTCTGCAATCATGCCCGAATCTTACACCAAAAATTTCCCGCCCTCCATGACCTTGTCGTCGTCAAACCAGATGTCGAAGTCGCGGCCGACGCAATCGATGTGGGTCTTGGAGACCCATTTCGCGCCGGTGTGTTCCGAGTAGGGATGACCAAAGGCGATGTGGATGCCGGGAATCTTTTCGTCCTGCAGGATATTGCCGACGACGCGGGTGCAGGCTGTGTTCGTCCCCACCGCGAATTCCCCGACCCGGTTGCTGTTCTCATCGGTGCTCGTGTAGGCGCGAAATTCTTCCAGCAGTTCCTTGTTCTCGCACTGGAGATCGCGGATCCGATTGTCAGCCACCTCGATTCGCAAGGGCGTCTCCTGGATGTCGCCATACTTGGCGCAAAGGTAATCGCCCACAACGCCGTCGACGACGAAGACGCCGTTGGAATTCATCGGCGAAGTGAAGATCTCGCCGCCCGGCAGGTTGCCCCATTTGTCGGGCGTGATGATTCCGCTCGTCTTGAGCCATTTCAGGCTCTCGGAAAATTCGGCTTCATAATCCGTCCCCGCCGGCGTCCGGCATTTGATCCGTTTGGCCAGCCGGGCACGTGAGACCAGTCGCTGGCTGAGAGCGTCGACCGCGAGAAAATCGGCGCGCATGCCTTCCAGCATGATCTGGCGGGTGATGTTCACCATGTGGCCGTGCCGGATTCGGTTCCGGTTCACGACGTCGCTCATCTGCATGCGCGAACGCAATTCGCCGCGCTGAGTTTGCGCGCAAAAGATACTCACCTGCGATTCGCCCAGGTCCTCCAGAATGATCGCCGGCATGTCCGCCAGCGGCCGGTCCGCGTGTTCCTCCAAAACAAACACGGAATGCTGCGCGCCGATTTCTTCCACTTCGCATTGGAGCGCCGCGGCAATGTCGCGCGTCACCTCATCGGTAATGATCGTGATTCGCTCCTCCGGTTTCAGCCGCAGACAATCGCGGATGGCATTGCGCGCCCCGGGCTGGAGTTCGGGATCGATGGTGATGGTATGTGCGCGGTCGGGCATCGTGTCAGCGAGCCGTCAGTTTTACGCGAAACCTGCGGCAGAGCAATTCATGATCGGTCAGACAAATCGCGTCAGGCCGGCGCCGCGGACGCGTCCTCGATTTTCAACCCCTCGTAAGTCTCTTCCACGATTTGATCGACGACCGCTTTGATGTCGCCAGTGCGGTGAAACACTTCGAGCTGCCGGTCCGCGCCGGTGCCTTCCCGCATGATCCGTTCGATGTGCGCCATCTCTTTCCGGCTCTCCAGTTCGTCGACTTCGGTCGAAACGAATTCCATGAGCTCATTGAGCAAACTGCGGGTCTCGACTTCCGTCTCGCGGCCGAAATCGATCAGCTTGCCTTCGATGCCGTAGCGCGACGCGCGCCAGCGGTTTTCGTCGAGCAACCGGCGCCGGTAGACGCGAAAGGTCGTGTTGTATTTCAAGAGTTTGTAGAGCTTCGCGATCACGGCCTGGACCAGGGCGGCGATGGCCAGAGTGTCGTCCACCCGGGACTGGGCGTCGCAGACCCGAACTTCGAGAGTGTCGAAAAACGGATGGAGCCGGATGTCCCACCAGATCTTCTTCGGATTATCGATGCATCCGGTCTTGACCAGGAGCTTGCAGAAATCCTCGTACTCGGAGAGCGACTCGAAGGCGTCTGGAATGCCGGTCCGTGGAAAGCGCTCGAACACTTTCAGGCGATAACCCTTCAAGCCGGTGTCCTGGCCGCCCCAGAAGGGCGAATTGACCGAGAGCGCGTAGAGGTGCGGTAAAAAATAACGCGCCTGATTCATGACGTGAATGGCGGACTCGCGGTTCGGAATTCCGACGTGGACGTGCAAGCCGAAGATCAGGTTCGCGCGCGCGAGCCGCTGCATGTCTTTCACGATCTCCTTGTAGCGCTCGCCCTCGGTGATGAGCTGGTCCCGCCAGTTGGAAAAGGGATGAGTGCCGGCGGATGCGATCCGGAGACCGGCCTTGTTCGCGAGCGACGCCAGTTTGCTGCGCAGCTCGACGACGTGCTCGCGCGCGTTTGTGATCGAGGTGCAAATCTCGGTGCCCAGCTCCACGACCGACTGGTGCATCTCGGGTTTGATCTGTTCCTTCAACAGGACTTTGCCGCCCTCGAGAATCTCCTGGATGTGCGAGCGTAACTCGCGCGTCTCCGGATCGACGATCGCGAATTCCTCCTCGATCCCGAGCGTGAAGGTGTGGTTCGTGGCGGGCATGTGAAAATCAAAGGTGATCTAATTATCGCGCGCTGTCATCCCGAGGCTGGCGAAGCGCGCCGAGGGACCTCGCAAGCACTCAACCGCTCCGCAAAAGAAATCGCATCCGACGTCAGTGAACACCCGATGTTTCGCGGGAGCGCAATTTCCAACTGCGAGGTCCCTCGCCGTCTACGCGGCTCGGGATGACACGTCGTTACGCCACTTCGCCCAGCGCCCGCTTCATCACCGCCGCTTGGAGAAACTTGCCCCAGCTTAGGTTGTCGCGTCCCGGTTGATGCTCTCGCGCCTTCCGGATCGCCATGTCGGAAACCGCGTCGACGACCCATTCAAAATTTGCCTGGCCGACGCTCGCGGCTTCAGCGTCCGGCGCGGGATTACAAAAATCGATGGCGAGCGGAACTCCGTCGCGGATGGCGAACTCGACCGTGTTGAGATCGTACCCCAAATACTGGTTCAACTGGAGCACGCCCCATTCAACCGCCTCCAAAATTTCTTTGGGCGCCGACCATTCCGTCTGGTAACGCAGATGATACGGATGGCGCGGTTCGTACGGCATGATCCGGACGTTCCGTTGATCGATCGAGTAACAGCGGAAGTACATGTCGAACTTCACTTCCTCCTGCAGCATCATCACCAGCTGGCCGGTCTCGCTGTAAGCGCGGAAAAATTCCTCCGGGTTATGAAGGCGATACACGTTCTTCCAGCCGCCGCCCGCGAATGGTTTGAAGAAGGCGGGCCAGCCGACGTAGTTGAAAATGCCTTCCCAATCCAGCGGATACGAGAGGTTACGGAAGGAATTATCGCTCGTGTCGGGCGGCAATTGGTGGGACGGCAACAGCACCGTCTTCGGGACCGCCACGCCGATCTTGGTGGCGAGGGCGTTGTTGAAAAACTTTTCGTCGGCGCTCCACCAAAACGGATTGTTCACCACGGCCGTGCCGCTGAGCGCCGCGTTCTTGAGCCAGGCTCGATAGAACGGCACGTCCTGCGAGATGCGATCGATCACGACGTCGTAACCGCACGGCTCGCCCTGGACCACCTTGTCCATCTTCACGAACTCAGCCTGGATGTCTTTCCCGGCGGTCTTCTGGTTTACCCGCTCGACGAACGCCGGCGGGAAGCTCCCTTCCATTCCAAAAAGGATTCCGATCTTTTTCATACGATTGCGGTTGTCGCCGCCAGCTCATTGTGGCGCCAGACGAAAGTTGCATTAAGGCGCAGTGTCACGCGTCCGCCAAGTTCGATTTTTGGGAAAATCTCGCTACCGCGCTGCGGCGCGCGCATCAGAACGCGATTGGCGCTCCGCGAGAACCGAAAATCGGACGTGGACCGATTGAATGTCCACGTCCGATCAAAACAGCTGAACTACCTGTTCGCCTTGCCCAGGATATTACTCAGCGTCTGAATGCTCTCGAGAACCTTCGTGATAGCGTTAAGGCCTGCCTCGGCGATCGCAGGGTATTCACTCGCAAAGGCGTCCAGCTTTCTCTTCTGCTCTGCGCTCAGCTTAGAGAGGACATTCTTGCCTACCGAAATCCTGAACTGGCCCGGCCCAGGACCGGGACCCCCGCCGTGGGGAAAGATCCAGTGCCCGCCGTTGCCGCAGGTGTCGTCCCCGGTCCAGATGAAAATTCCACTGCTCATTGCCTCAATGACACGCGGAAGCGTGAATGATGGCGGGGTCGGTGTTTGATAGAAGGCGAACCATATTTCTCCGGTTTCGCCCTTTGTCAGATGAATATCGGCACCCGCCTGGATGGTCGGAGTTGGAATTATCTTTTTCCATTCCACGAAAGGAACCGCGCCATCGATACGGGAGTTCGCCCTCACGTTTTCCGCGGTTGTTGTCGGAACTCCACCATCGGAATTTCCGAAACTAGTCTTGGCCGCATCTTCGGTATCCGGCGGCGTGGGCGGCGTCAGGACTTTGATGAAGTCCAAACTATCCGAGAAGTTGCCGGTATCGACGTTAAACGCATCGACCCACACACCGGGTCCACCGTTGCCGCCGATCCCGCCGGGCGGCGCATACACCACGAGGATATCGATGTTGTCGGCTCCAACTTGCACCTCCTGGTTCCCCGGACTGGTGTAAAGATGGTTGCCGTCGGCCGCTCCGTGGACCGACATAAATGCAAATGGCAGGGTAGCCCCATTGAAAGGCAAGCTCGCAAACCCCAAAGCATTAATAAGGTCCCCGGTTGAGGCGTGGCCGTCGGCCTCGTCGATAATGTTATTTTGAGTGCCGAAATGGTGATGCCGCACGCCGCCGCCGGTGTGCGTGTAAACGATGTATTTAATTGTTGTGTTGATCATGGGGGAGCGCCTTCTGGTTGGGGTAGGTAGGGGGTATGCGACAGGTCGGGGAAGAATGCCGAGGGGAAGGAAGCGTCAGGGGGTGCTTCGCATTAGCTGCCGATCTTCCAAACTTGGCAAGCTTATTCCGTTGGGCGCTCGTGCCCGGCGATCACCCGCAAATTTTGGAGAGATAATGCGGGAGCATATCCCGCCAGTAGTTCCAGTCGTGGCCGCGCCACCGGCCGTCATCGAGCCAATGCTGGATGCCTTTCGAGTTCAGGATCTCGGAGAGCCGATACGATTCGTGCCGGGTGTTGTCCCATTCGCCGGTGCCGATGATGATGCCCATGTGATTGAATTTCCACGGGTCGCTCGTGTTCGGCAGATAATCGTAGGGGCTGTTGAAATAAATGTTGTCGTCGTAGTAGCCGTCGAAGAACGAGCTGATGTCGAACGCACCGCTCAGTGAGATGAGATGGCTGACCGCGTCGGGATGGCGAAACGCGATGTTGGCGGCGTGATACGCGCCCAGGCTCGCGCCACTGAGCATCACGCGATGGGCGTTGCATTCGCGGCGCGCGAGATCGAACACGTCCTGGACGATCACCCGCTCGAAAGCGTTATGCGTTCGCATCCGGTCGGCGGGATGAATCGCCTTGTTATAAAAGCTCTCGAGGTCGGCCGAGTCCGGGCAATAGATGGTGATCTTGCCGCTATCGACGAAGCCCGCGATCGCATCCGTCAGCCCGAAATCCTTGTTCTGGGAATAGCGACCGAACGACGTCGGAAACAAAACGAGCGGGATGCCGCCGCCATCGCCGAAGGCGAGCATCTCGAAATCGCGGTTCAAGTGGGGCGTCCACCAACGGATGTAGCGTTCGTTCATCGGATCGGGTCGTTACGCGGGAGTTCCCAACCAAACAGTTAAGAGATTCCTCGACAAGTCCGAAACGTCGCGCGATGCGTTTCGGTTTCATGCCGCCAACGACGCTTACGGGAAATATTCAAAAACACGCCGCCTTTCCGTCCCGGATTCTGAGGAACCGCCGCGACGTTCTGGTTTATCTGCCTCCTGGTTACCGGCGGTTTTCCACCCGGCGCTATCCGGTCCTCTATTTGCACGATGGCCAGAATGTCTTCGATGCAGCCACGGCCTTTGCGGGCGTGGAATGGGGCGTGGACGAGACCGCGCAACAATTGATCCGGCAGAAATTGATCGAACCGCTCATCATCGTCGCGATCGCCAACACGGGCGAAGACCGCATCCACGAGTACGCCCCCACCCCGGCACGGATCGATCCGCCGAAGCGGAAACGGAGCAAGGGACAACTCCGCAATTACGGCCGCTTTCTCATCGAAGAACTCAAGCCGTTCATCGATCGGAAATACCGGACGCGCCGGGAAGCGGAATTTACCGCCCTCGGCGGCTCGTCGCTAGGCGGCCTCGCCACCCTCACGCTCGGGCTTTGGTTTCCGAACCACTTTGCCCGCCTCGCCGTGCTCTCGCCCTCGATCTGGTGGGATGACTGCGCGATCTACGACATTGTCGACGAGGTCGACGAAACGGCGAAGCCGCCGTTGAAAATCTGGCTCGATACCGGGACGCACGAGCCTGGATGGGAACGGGCCGCGACCCTTCGCGATCGGCTCGTCGAAAAAGGCTGGCGGCTGTATGACGATCTCCATTACCTCGAAGTCGAGGGCGCGGATCACAGCGAAGGCGCCTGGGCCGCGCGCATCGATCCGGTTTTACGATTTCTTTTCCCGCCGCCCCCGCCGCCGGTGGCAAAAGTCGCCGCGGTCAGCAAACGCCAGCCGCTGCTCCGGCGCGCGCTCGCCCTCACCAAGGTGTTCCTGGCCTAGGCGTAGCCAAACCGCGGGTCGAGCTTTCGCACCGCCTCATTCGCACAGGCCAAATCGTCGCCGGTCAGGTAATCGGTAAAGCCGCCGACTTTACCGCGCCGGACTTTGAACGACTCAGGATCGGCGACATCCGTCGGCTGAAGAATCTTTGAGACGAACGCGCCGGCCGCCTCCATCTTTTTCATGTTCCCAAAACGTGAGAATTCGAGCGCGCGAGAGAAGGCATCGGCATCGGGTTCCTCATTTCCAAGGAACTTCAGCAGTTTTCGAAAGCTCGTCTCCGGCGTGCCTTGAAGATCTTCGTAGCGCAGCAGCAAAAAATTCTCGCGTCCGGACCATTCCTCGAGCCAGCTGTTCATGATCTCGATCATGGACGCGATCCCGTGGCGCCGGTCGCGGAGCACTTCGCCGATTTCCTTTTGCTTTAACTGATCCGGCGTTTCACGCGTGCGCCGGGTGAGCTGGACATAATGCGAGACGAATGTGTCCCGCGGGTCGCGCGCCAGAAGGACGATCTTCGCGCGGCGGCGCTCAGCCGCCGGAATAAAATATTTGCCGCGCAATTCGTCCCAGCGGTCGGCCTTGGTGCGTTGTTCGAAGCGATCGTGCGAATAGATGATCCGTGGAATGCGCGGGTCGTCGAACTGCTTTGGATCGAGCGAAAACGGATGGCCGTAGCGATCGCAAAAATAGGCGCAGAGAAACGTGCGCACCCAGGTGCGGCCGCTTTTCGGAATCGAAACCACGATGGCGTCGCCTCCCGAAAGCTCGCGCGCCCGGCTGCTGAGATTCCACCGGATCAGTCGCGGCATGATTCGCCCGCGGCTATTCCATCTCCGCGACCGCCGGATCTGCTGTCGCCAATTCTTCGGAGAATTTGCCCAGCTTCCGGAATTTTTCGTAGCGCGCCCGGAGCAGCTCGTCGATCGGGAGCGCCGACAAACGCTCGAGGTTTTGGCGGAGCGCCGTCCCGAGATTTGCCGCGGCCAGGTCCGGATCGCGATGCGCGCCTCCCTCGGGCTCCGGCACGATTTCATCGACGACTCCGAGTCCCATCAGGTCTTGCGCCGTTAATTTCAGGGCTTCGGCCGCTTCCGCTGCGTGCCGGCGGTCTTTCCACAAAATCGCGGAACATGCTTCCGGGCTGATCACGGAATAATAGGCGTTCTCGAGGATCAGGACGCGGTCCGAGACGCCGATGCCGAGCGCGCCGCCGGAGCCCCCTTCGCCGATCACGATTGCGATCGTCGGCACCTTCAGGGTCATCATCTCGCGAAGGTTCACCGCGATCGCTTCCGAAATGTGCCGTTCTTCCGAGCCGATCCCAGGAAATGCCCCGGGCGTATCGATCAACGAAATGACCGGCAACCCGAACTTTTCCGCGAGCCGCATCAGCCGCAGGGCCTTGCGGTATCCCTCGGGATGGGCGCAGCCGAAATTGCGTTTCACGTTCTCTTTCGTGTCGCGCCCTTTCTGGTGGGTAATGACCATGCAGCGATGCGGGCCAAGTTTCGCGAGGCCGCTCGGCATTGCCTTGTCGTCGCCGAAAACGCGATCGCCATGAAGCTCGATCCAATTCGTGAAACAGCGCGCCACGTAATCGAGCGCGAACGGCCGCTTGATGTGGCGGGCGAGCTGGACCCGCTGCCACGCGGTCAGGTTGTCGTAAATCTGGCGGCGCGTCTCACGGATCTTGTTTTCCATCGCCTCGACCTCGGTATCGAAATCGAGGTCGTGCTGATCGGAATGGTTCTTCAGGTCCTGGAGCCGTCGCTGCAATTCCAGGATCGGTTTTTCGAAATCGAGTGGATGCGATTCCATGTTCAGTTGAGGGGTTGAGCGGTTGAGAGGTTGAGAGGATTTGCGAACGACCGAAGCACGCGACTTCGATCTCCCCTCAACCTCTCAACCTCTCTTCCTCTCAACCTTCTAGTCCGTAATGGTGACAGCGGTCTTGCTGTTTACAAGGCTGCTCAGCTCTTCCATGTCGCTCGCCGGCAGCCCCAGCCCGGGCGGCGGCGGCTGGCTCGCTTCGTCGCGCTGCCCCGGTTCCAGGACCGAGAAAAGAAAGTAGCCCGGTTGCGCGAGCCGGATCCACCGGACGCTCCCCTGCCATTCCTTCGTCCCGAATCCGACCCGCTTGCCGCCTTTCCAGGCCATCACTTCGGCGACCCGGGTGGTAATTCGCGGCGCCTGTTTCGCCGACAGCTTCACCAGCTTCACGCGATACCGCTTAAAAAACTGGCCGTGATTCAACAGGATCACCGTCTGCGCTTTTCGTTGGATGAAGATGGAAAAATCCGGACGCGAAATCAGCAGGCGTTGCCCGACCCGCAGCATCGGGTTCGTCAGGTTGTTCGTCCGCATGATCAATTCCGGGGTGGTCTTGGTCTTGTTCGCGATCTTCGCCAGGACGTCGCCGCTCCGCACGATGTACTCCTGTTTTTCCGGCGACCGATACTCGGTAAAGAGCATCTCGACGTTCACCTGCCCCAGAAGGTCTTTCGCTTCCTCGATGTGTTGGCCGGTCGGGAATTTTTGCAGGTAACCGAGAAGGGCATCGCGGGCCTCCATCAATTTCCCTTCCTGGCGCAACTTTGCCGCCGCCTGAAAATCCGGCAGGCTCACGTCCGGGACCGGTTCGACCGGGATCTCGCCGCTTTTCTCCTGCTGGATTTTTCGTTCCGGCTTAACGAACAGGTCGTAGCTGAAAAATGCCGCCCCGCCAAAAATCACGACCGCGAGCAATAAAAGGAAAAGCCATTTCATGGGGCGGGATGAAGGTCGTTAAAAAATGAATCGTGTCCACGCGGTTGCGGGACTGATTTTTCAGGCGCCGCGTTGCGCCCAAATCCCAAATCCCAAATCCCAAGTTCCAAGGAAATCCCAAGCACCAATAATCAAAAAGCAGGCGCCGCTCGAACGCCCCTTGGAGCTTGGGATTTGAAGCTTCTTTGGAGCTTGGAGCTTGGGATTTGGGATTTCTGACCGGCTGCGCCGGTCAGCTAAACGTTTCCCAGGCCGCGGGCTGCGGGAGCGGATCGCCGTCTTTTCCCCAGGTAAAATGGCAATCCTGGCAATAGAATTCCTTCGGGAAAATCTTCATCGCGAAAAGAATGCTCGCGATTCCCGGGGTGATGAATTTCCGGGTGAGCTGCGGATACTCGATCCGGGGTGACTTGCATTGAGGGCAGCGAATGGCCGAGCCGACCTCGGGATCGCTCGCCTCCCATTCGAGCATCAACTGGTTCGCTTTCTCGAAGTCGTCTTCGTGGACGAGGACCTTGGCGTTCGCCTGCGGCTTCGACATGAAGGCGACCTGCTGGAGATGACCTTCGTTATGGACGTCTGCCTTTACCCCGGCCGTCTGCAGTCGCGTCTTGAGATGCTTCGCCTTGGCCGGCTCGTTGAATGTCGCGATGGTGACCATGAGATTTTCGCTCGGGCAATTCCCATCAAACATCAACTCCTGGCCGAGCGCAAGATTCGTGGTGCTGTCGCTTGCTGCTACGCGCGGCGGATAAACAGCGCTGTAGCCGCGTCGCTCTGTCGACGCGCTGAAACGTGAGCACTTCATTCGTCACAGAAGCGGCGACAGAGCGCCGCTGCTACAGCGGTCATCCCTGCAGCCCGTGCGGCGGGAACCATTTGTAGAGCATCAGGTAAACGAGCACGCCCGTGACCGACACATAAAGCCAGATCGGCATCGTCCAGCGCGCGATCCGGGTATGCCGCTCCCATCGCCGCCGAAATACCGGGACGAGCGTGATGATGACGAGTGGCAGCGTCACAAACGCCAGCAGGATGTGCGAGATCAGCATCGCGAAATAGATCGGGCGAATAATTCCCTGGGCCGTGAAATGCGTCGAGCGCTCGCCGACATGGGCGTGATATACGAGGTAGCCGACCAGGAACAGGGTCGATGAAATCAGCGCCGGAATCATGCAGGCGACGTGGCGGCGCCAATGTCCGCGCCGGATCAGGTACCACCCGGCCGAAATGAAAATGGTGCTGATCAAATTCAGCGAGGCGTTGATGGCCGGCAGGTCGGCGATGGAGATCACGTTGCAGCGTTGAAGTGTTACAGCGTTAAAGCGAGTGGTATCCTACGCTTCAACGCTTCAACGCTTCAACGCTTCAACGCTTCAACGCTTCAATGCCTTCCGTCCTCGAGCCCACGCCTCCATCGCTTGCGCGGCAATTTTACCGCCGCCGCGCGAGGGTTCACCACTCCCAGTCCCGGCGCATTCTTCGCCTGTCGATTGTGGCGTTCATCCTGATCTTCGGCTGGACCAGCTGGTATTTGGCCAAGCGCGGGTTCGGCAAGGAATGGCGGGACCGCGTCAGCCAGGAATTGCACAAGCGCGGCGTCGAAGCTTCGATCCAGCGGCTCACGGTCGATCCCGTTCGCGGACTGATCGCGCAAAACGTCCGGATTTACGATTTCAAGAATCGCGACAATACCCTGGCGGTCATCAGCGAAGTCGCGCTCGACATTAATTACGCGGCGCTCCTCCACAACAAACCGTTCCTCAACGCGCTCGATGTCCACGGCGCGGAACTGACCATCCCGAATCCGGCGGCCGCGCCTCGCGCGCCAAAGACCCAGATCAAGGAACTGCGCGCCCACATTTATTTTCCGCCCGAACAAATTTACGTCAGCCAGGCGGAAGGAATTTTTGCCGGTCTCCGAATTTCCGCCACCGGCCAGCTGATCAAACGCGACAACTACAAGCCGTCCGGCGAAATCTCCGACGAAGAATGGCGGCAACGGCTCCTCCTCGTTCACCGCCTGGCCGAGGAATTGAGCAAGTTTAGTTTCCCGGCCGAAGCGCCGTCGCTCCAGGTAAAATTTGCCGGCGACCTCTCGCAATTTGAGACCGTCCACGCGGAAGCGACTCTCAGGGGCGACCGGTTGCGCCGGGGTGACTACGAGATCTCGAACCTGACCATCGCCGCCGAATGGGCGAACCAGACGCTGCACGTCAATCAATGCACCTGGGCCGATAACACCGGGAATTTTGCGGGCCGCGCGACCTGGGGCCGTGAAACCAAAACCGCGGAGTTCCAGGGCCGGAGCACGCTCGACGCGAAGCGATTCCTGGACGCGGCCGGCTTCCCGCAATTGCTCGCGGACGTCACCTTGACTTCACCGCCGCTCCTCGAGCTTTCCGGTTCGGCGGATTTCTCGGGCGCTGCGCCGAAGCTCAGCCTCATTGGCCGCGTCGATGTGGAACGCTTCAGTTACAAGAGCGTGCCGCTCCTGAAATTGACCGCCGACTTTTCCTGGGACGGCAACCGCGCCATGGTCCGCGAGCTCCGTTTGCGCCATGAATCCGGCGAGCTCCGGGGCGATCTTCTCGATGCGCCTGACGATTTCCGGCTCACCCTCGAAAGCACAATCGACCCGATCGTCTTCCGCGCGTTCGCTTCTCCGGAGATGGGCCGGTTTCTCGCCGAGTGGGAA
The DNA here is from genome assembly GCA_041167265.1 of Verrucomicrobiota bacterium. GTDB lineage: Bacteria > Verrucomicrobiota > Verrucomicrobiia > Chthoniobacterales > UBA10450 > AV80. Next base: position 38,231 of record JBEEHG010000014.1, read on the forward strand.
TGGAGCCGGCCGCCGCCGATTCGCCTCGCCCTGCACGGACAGAGCCGCGACCCCGAAACGTGGACGGGAGGCGGAACCATAAGCGCCCAGCGGACGCGCTTCCGCGGCGCCTGGATGAATGAAGCGAGTGCTGCTCTTCGCTTCGAAAACGGCGCCCTGCATCTCGACAATCTCCGGGTCGTTCGCGACGAAGGGACAGGCACGGGCTCGATCGCCTACGATTTCGCACACCACGAAATCCGCTTCAAAGACATCAGGACCGGGCTCCGTCTTACCGAAGCGATCGTCTGGGTCGACCCGAAGTATTTCAAGGAAGTGGTCGACTACAAATTCCGGCACCCGCCGAACCTCGTGGTCAACGGCGTCTTTCATTTCCACGGAAAGAACGATCACATCGAGATCAAGGTCGATGCGCCGACCGGGATGGATTACGTCTTTCTGGGCAAGACCCTGCCGTTCGACCGCGTCTCCGGCCGGCTCTTGTTTACCGATAACCGGCTCCAGTTATTCGACATCGACGGCAAGCTCTTTAACGGCGCGGTGCGCGGTAGCGCCGACGTTTCCCTCGCCCAAAATGACAAGCGGTATCATGCGAACCTCACGCTCGACGCCGTCGATTTCCCGCGTCTGGCCGATCTCTATTTCAAATACAAAACGACCCGGGGAAAGTTGAGCGGGGCCTACGAATGGACCAGCGTGGGCAGCGACGCGCGCGCCATGCAGGGGCGCGGCACTGCCAGCGTCACCGAAGGCGATGTCTTCGCGATCCCGATTTTCGGGCCGCTCTCCGAACTTACCTCCGCGATCATTCCCGGCGCCGGTTACAGCATCGCCAAAACCGCAAAATCGACTTTTACGATCAATAACGGCATCATTCACACCGACGATTTCAAAGTGTCCGGCAAACTTTTCGGGATGGTCGGCCACGGCGACATCCATTTCATCGAGGACAAACTCGACTTCGATATTCGGATCGAAGCCGGCGGCGCCGGCGTGCTCCTCACCCCGGTCTACAAACTTTTCGAGTACAAAGGCGAAGGCCCCATCTCGAAGCCGAACTGGCACCCGAAGCGATTCTGAATTTTCGGGTTGGCCGTCATCCCGAGCCGCGGAGACGGCGAGGGACCTCCCAGTTGGAAGCTGTGTCACGCAAGCGACGAATAGCGTCGATCTGACGTAGAGGCCATCGCGCCTCGCGCAAGCGCGTCAGCGCATGAAGGGTCCCTCGTCGTCTGCGCGACTCGGGATGACATGCATATAGTGTTGGTTTCAGCACGATGGCTAAAGCGAAATTCGAAAATCGAGAATCGAAAATCCTCCTCGGCGCCCACATGTCGATCGGCGGTGGCGTGCATCGCGCGATTGAGCGCTCTTGTTCGATCGAGTGCACGGCGATGCAGATGTTCGTGAAGAACAATATGCAATGGTTCGCGCGGCCGCTCGACCGCGCTGAAATCAAAGCGTTCCTCAGGCACGCGCAGCGGAAGCAGATCGAAGCGGCTTTTGCGCACTCGAGTTACCTGATCAATCTCGCCGCAACCAATCCGCAGTTTCATGCGAACTCGCTTCGGGCCCTCGCCGAAGAGTTGACCCGCGCGCATCAACTCGAGCTGCCCTTTCTCGTCCTGCATCCGGGAGCGCATCTCGGCGCCGGCGAACAAGCCGGGCTCGAGAAAATCATCGCGTCGCTCGATGCGATCTGGACGGTGATTCCAAAAGTGAAAACGAAGATTGCGCTCGAAACGACGGCCGGCCAGGGATCGTGTCTGGGCGACAAGTTCGAACATCTCGCCACGATCATCGAGAACGTTCGCGAGCCGGAGCGGCTTTGCGTTTGTCTCGACACCGCCCATGTCTTCGAGGCCGGTTACGACATCGGCAGCGAAGCCGGCGTGAAAAAAACGTTTCGCGAATTCGACCGGATAATCGGGCTGGATCGTCTCTCAGCGATCCATCTCAACGATTCGAAAACCGCGCGCGGTTCGCGGGTCGATCGGCACGAGCACATCGGCAAAGGCCAGATCGGCCTGGATGCCTTTCGTTTCATCATGCGCGATCGCCGTTTTCGAAAAATTCCGAAAGTGCTGGAGACGAAGAAAGGCGAAGACCTGGCCGAGGATGTCGAGAATATGAAGACGCTGCGCGGGCTTTTGTAATTCCTGCTCCTGATCCTGATCGTGCTCCTGATCTTTCCTCGAGCGCCACTCACAGGATTATGATCAGGATCATGAGCAAGAGCAGGAATGAATGGCGGCGGTCTAATCTGCCTTCACCCGCTCGATGTGAGCGCCGAGCTCGCTCAGTTTTTCATCGAGATGCTCGTAACCGCGATCGATATGATAAACGCGGCTCACTTCCGTCCGGCCTTCGGCTTTCAATCCGGCCAGGACCAACGCCGCCGAGGCTCGCAGATCGCTCGCCATGACCGGCGCACCAAAGAGCCGATCGACGCCGGTGATGATCGCGCTCGCGCCCTCGAGCTGGACGTGGGCGCCCATCCGTTTCAATTCCGCGACGTGCATGTAACGCTGCGGAAAAATGTTTTCCGTGATTACGCTGATGCCTTCCGTCGTCGACAGCAGGGCGCACATCTGCGCCTGCATGTCCGTCGGAAAACCGGGATACGGTTCGGTGGCCAGCTCGATCGGTTTGGCCGCGCCATTCGGCGAAACCGTTATGGAATCGTGCGCCCATTGGATTTGGTAACCGCAGGCCGTGAGCACATCAGTGAGCGCGGTGAGATGATCGCGCATCACCCGTCGGACGGTGACGCCTTTGCCACAGATCGCGCCCGCAATCAGGAACGTGCCCGCTTCAATCCGGTCCGGAATCACGTCGTGCTCGGCCCCATGCAATTCCTTGACACCCTCGATGATCAACCGGCGCGTGCCGGCGCCTTCGATCTTCGCGCCCATCTTGTTGAGGAAATTCGCCAGGTCCACGACTTCCGGTTCGGTCGCCGCCCCTTCAATCACGGTGACCCCTTCCGCCAGGACCGCCGCCATCATGACGTTGTCAGTCCCGAGAACCGTCGGCCCGAATTTGCCGGTGAGGTTGATGACGGCGCCTTTTAATTTCGGCGCGAACACTTTCACGTTACCGCCCTCCACCCGGACCGCGGCGCCCAGCGCTTCGAATCCTTTCAGATGCAAATCGATCGGCCGATCGCCAATGACGCAGCCGCCCGGCAACGAGACCGTCGCTTCTTTGCACCGGCCGAGGAGCGGGCCGAGCACGCAGACCGACGCCCGCATCTTGCGCACGACGTCGTAGGGCGCGACCGATTCGATCGTCTCCGCTGTCACGGTTACGGTCCCGCTGGCGCGCTCCACCTGCGCGCCGAGATGGGTCAGGATCTGGAGCATGTAATGGAGGTCGCTCAAGTCCGGCACGCGATGGAGGATGCACGGTTCGCGGGTCAGCAAAGTCGCGGCCACGATCGGCAGGGCCGAGTTCTTCGAGCCACTGATCTTGATCGAGCCCGAGAGCGGACGCCCGCCGTGAATGAGGATCTTATCCATACCTGCCAAAAAGGAATCGTATCACACCGGCATAATCGCGTTCCGTTCTGATGTCGTGATAATTTTTTTTTGCCATGAAGGCGGCCAGATCGTCCGCCTGTCCCAGGCCCAGTTCCAGCGCGAGCAGTCCGCCCGGCGCAAGCTGACCCGGGGCCTCCTCGATCAGTCGCCGCACCATTTCGTCGCCGCGTTCGCCGCCAAAGAGCGCCCCTTCCGGATCATGCAACACTTCGCGCGAAAGCGTCGGTCGCTCGCCCGCCGCGACGTACGGAAGGTTCGCCACGATCACGTCATATCCATGATTCACGGATGGCAACAGATCGGCGTTCAGGAATTCCACCCTGGTCGTTAGGCCAAGCCGGCCGGCATTTTCCCGGGCCAGGGCGAGCGCGTCCTCGGAAACATCGGTCGCGGTTATCGTCGCCTCTGGAAATTTCGCGGCCAGACTCAATGCAATGACTCCACTGCCGGTGCCCACATCGAGGATTTTCGATTCTCGATTTTCGATTTTCGATTGAAGAATTTCCACCAGCTGCTCCGTCTCGGGGCGCGGCACCAGCGCGCGCTTGTCGCAGATGAATGTTTGCCCGGCGAACTCGACCGTTCCGAGCAGATGCTGCAGCGGCTCTCCCTTCCCGCGCCGGCGAACAAGATCGCGGAGCGGCGCTAACTCGGCCTCGGTCAATTCCCGTTCGAATTCGAGATAGAGCTCAATCCGTTTCCGCTTCAGCGTGTGCGCGAGCAAATGCTCCGCGTTCAACCGCGCACTCTCGACGCCGTGCTTCTGGAAAAAGTCGGTGGTGCGTTGCAAGAGTTCCAGCACCGTCATGCGGTCTACTCTTCCGGCTTGTCCGACGGCCCGAATCCCAGATGCGCCGGCAACTCTCGCTCACACCATTCGCGATACTCAGCCATCGTCGCAAAGGCGCGTGACGGCATTTCGTCGAGCACCGGCCTGTTCGCCGGCCGAAAGCCATATCGGATGCGCTTTGCCACGTCCCATTCCAACCGACGGCGGCAGCGTCTGAGGAAGTTCTTTTTCTCGCGCGAGTCTATGGTCGAATGATATCCGGCACCGCGCGTTAGGCGAGCGGCGATTCCTGAGGGTGTGTGCGGCCCCACGACTTCTGGCGACTCAACGTCCGATGTCCTCGTTCCAAAGCGTCGGATTTTTCGTGATAAACTCGCGCATCATCGCGACGCATTCCGCGTTCTGGAGCACGTCTGTTTGCACTGCCGCGGCGCGGAGAGATTCCTCGGCGCCGATGAAGGTCACGTTCTCGCCGATCACCACCCGCGGAATTCCGTAGAGCAGGATCGCGCCGGTGCACATCGGGCAGGGCGACAAGGTCGTGTAGATCGTGCATTCTCGATAAACTGCGGCGCTCTGCCGTCCGGCGTTCTCGAGGCAGTTCATCTCCGCGTGGTGAATCACGCTCCCTCGCTGGACCCGCTGGTTATGCCCGCGCCCGATGATTTGGTCCTGGTGAACAAGCACCGCTCCGATCGGGATCCCGCCTTCGCGTAATCCCTTCGCCGCTTCTTCAATCGCGCTGGCGAGAAACGAATCCATCAGGCGAGAAGGTAAGGCGTCACCGGTCATTTCGCAGTGAGCGTTTCTGACGTCGCGGACAAGCTGAGTCCTTCCCTAATAGTTTTGCCAGACGGCGGAGCGGTACTGTTTCGCGATTTTGCCGGAGCGCACATTCCCAAATACGAATAACTTTCCACCCCTGACTCCTTAGAATTCGCGAGGCAGACCGGTCACGGCGGCGGTTGCGTTCTAATTTTGGCTGCCAGTATTCGAGTCGAGACTTCGGAACGTGGCCGTGTCTGGGACACCCATGCCAAAAACAACCATCGACGAAAACCGCGACACGTTCTTTTACCCAAACGAAATCCGGTCTGCCTGTCAGCACCGACGAACGTCGCCATCCGGCAAGCCGGTGCTTTCGAAGAAGAAACGCTAGTCTTGCTTCTGTTGTGCTGTTGTCATACCCGCGGATCCTCGACATCAAGGCAGATCGACCCTTGATCGTGAGATGATCCACCACTCTTGGTCGCTGGCTAAGCTGCGATTCGCCTTGTCGCCACCGGTTTGATCAATGCCTTTGCAACCGGCGGAGGCACCGCGTTTCCAACTACTCGATATTTGGCTACCAGACCCCCGTTAATCCTCAAACCGTCAGGCAAGCATTGAAGCTTTGCACATTCACGCCATGAAAATCGTCGGTTAAATTTTCCCTGAAGGCCATGTCGATCCTTGCCCAACCACCGCGTGGCCTTGCCACGTGGGTAAAGCGGAACATGACTTGCATGGGCCACAATTGTAAATCCCACTTCATCCCACGCGCGTTTACGGGGTCGGGTCAGATAGTGTCCGTGGAACTCTTTCCGACAATACGCATCGTCAGAACGACGTTCGAATGTACCGAGAACATCACGAAGCGTCTTCCATGGCTTAGAGGAACCGGGGCCATATAACGGCTGCGGAAACTCATACACAAAATCCTTCACGCTCTTATGAACGCCAACCAAAAACACTCGCTTTCGTGTCTGTGCCACGCCGTAATCCGCAGCCAATATAAGTTTTGCCTTTACCTTAAATCCATGGCGCCGGAAACCAGCGAGTTGACGCTTCAAAAACCAGCCGTCAGCGGCAGTCAGCATGCCCGGGACATTTTCCACGAACAAAAATTGGGGCTTTACTTGGCGCAATGCGCGCAAGAATTCCCTATACAAGTAATTTCCCGGATTTGTTCGTAGGTTGCGCCGCACGCTGCGTCCAGCGGCGCGTCTTTTAGCAGCCTGACTAAAGCCAGTGCAGGGATAACATCCGATGAGGATATCTGCTTTCGGAAACTCCTTTACCTCCCGTATGTCGCCTTCATGAAAAGGAACATTCGGCAAGATCGACTTATATGCTGCAGCAGCGTAAGCGTCGCAGTCGTTTGCCCAAATGATTTTGACGCCTGCCTGCTTGGCGCCCAAATCGAATCCTCCGCAGCCGGAAAAGAGGGAGACAGCCGTAAGTTTCTTCAATCGCAGTTCTAAGTTGGATCCGCCTTTTGGGCGAGAATTGCGTTAAGATGACCGAAGGATGCCAAGTTCGTCAACTGCGCAACATCTTGCTCCAAGAGATGGGACAACCGCAACCGGTCGATGTGGAGATACGGCCCCATATCGGCGGGCCGCTGCCACGTTCCGTCATGCCTTCTCAGGAAGTACGGGGTGAAGACGGCGTTTAGAGGCATACATGAAGGCGCCATCTTGTGCGCGCACCATGTCGCCGGATTCGATGAGTGTTGTTTTTCATTCCACTGCGGCGTGCATGCGCATTGGGCAAAAATGACAATCGTGCCCCGTTCGACGTCGCGCCATGGCACCCAAGCAACGAGGTCGACACCGACGTCGCCGGTACTTTGAGGGGGGAAATCCGCCGCCGCGGCCAGAAGCGCTGCACGCAAGTCGGCTGCGAGCTGTTGAATCCTATTCCACACGTTACCTGTGTAACGATTACTTCCGGCGCCCCCTTTGCCGAAGATGTGAACTTGGGCGCCTGCTGGGAGAAGGTTGCGAAGAGCCTTCGTCGAGAGGCGCTCGAAGTCGGCTGTAAGGTCCGAGGTCAGCGTCCCAAAATAGTGGAGATTGGCCATCACGAGAAGAAGGAGGTACAGCCGTTGAGCGTCGTTTAATTGCGTTCGAAGACTGATTTCCCCATTTGCCTGGCTGAGTTCGAAGGGATACGAATTTCCGAAATGTTCCGCCCTCCCAGCTAGATGCTTAAACCACGACGCGACCCGTTCGGTGATCGCGTCATCGAATATAATGTCTTCGTCCTCGGGATCTATCGAAAGACCCGCCGGATCCTCTGGATCGATAATTTCAGCCTTATCATCTTCACCGGATTCGCGTAGCCGCTTCTCCATATCTTTGCGGGACACCGCGCCATCCATGTTTTCCAGGCAACACAGTTCTGTCCAATCCGCCCAATGATGTATGTCAAACTGCGCGAATTTTTCCGGCGCTTCAAAGCGGCCTTCGGGCATCGTTATTCTTCGGGAGTTCGCGTCGCGCGGGCCGCCCCATGCAACGCGTTCACTAATTGACGGATGTCGTGCACAGCCTCGACGTCTGCGTCGGTGATACCTTTTGTTTTATGCACAATCTCCATTGCGATTTCGAGCCGCGATCGGGCCTCAGAGATCGCGGAACGAAAAGCTTCAAGAGGTCCTTCGGTGAGCAAATCAGCCTCTTGTAACGTGCCGCCCCGTTCAAAACGGTGCAAAGCGGCGGCATTGGCCACGACGCGATTAAGCTGCTGTAGTGCGCGGGACTCTGGCACTCGTGCTTTCTTTCCTGGTTCCCGTTCGAACAGCCACCGAGCCAAATTCTCAAGGCGCGCCTTCTTGAGATTTGCCCTGTTTGCATCAGTGGCACTTTCCAATCCAATGTACTTCGCAATGCTCGTATACGAAGTAACGGCCGTAGTGAGGACGCTGTAACGATCACCCTCCCCCTCCAACGAAGTGATCCCGAAGAAATTTCTCTCCTCCAGTTCTTCGTACACCGCAAGCCCAGCAAGAAGCCGCGCAACGTAATTCGGAGTTGAACCGATCTCTCTCGCGAGCCTCTTCTGCTTTTCTTTAGCATCGAGTTGCTTGAAACTCGGTGATTCTCCGAGTTGGCGCAGATAGCGCGCTTTCATCAGGGGGTCCCAAGGCTTGATTCCGGTTACGTGTCGAAAAGCTAGGAAATGAAGAAGGTCTTCTCGGCGTTCGTAAACCTGGCAAGGCACACTAGACGGCTTGAACTTCGCGGTGGCGGCGGCTTGCGTGATCGCAGCCTTTCGTTTGCTACCGAGCTTCGGATTCGCTAAGAGCTTGACTGCCGTGAGACGGCGATTTCCCTCGACGACATCGAATTTTCCCTTTTGATGAGTCGAAGGAACAACCATAAGCGGCTCGCCGGGGAAATAACCCTGTTCGCCAATGGAGTTCATGAGTTCGATGATCGATGCGTTCTCGACCATCCAGTCGATCAACGCTGGCTCGTCGACACCTTCGAGGCTTTTAGGATGCCGAGGATTTTGGGGATCGAACAAAAGGTCTCCGACAGGCTTTGGCAGCAACGCCGGAATAGCCAGCGTACGCCCTTGGGCACGAACTCGAACCCTGACGGGCCCGCTCTTTTTCTTGTCGCTGTGTATAACGTCCTTCGCCACCAGCGCCAATCAAAGGCAATTTACGTGCTCGTCTGCAAGCTCCGAAAACGAGCGATCAGGCGCTGAGCGACGATTCCTGCAGTCGTTCCTGCAGATCGGCGGACCGGAGGGATTTGATCATCTCATCCAGGTCGCCTTCCATAAAGCGGTCGAGATTGTAGAGAGTCAGGCCAATCCGGTGGTCGGTGACGCGGTTCTGGGCGTAATTGTAGGTGCGGATTTTTTCTTCGCGGCCGCCCGAACCGATCTGGTTCCGGCGATGGGCGGAATATTTTTCTTCTTCTTCGCGCCGCTTATCCTCGAGGAGACGGGCTCGCATGATCTTGAGCGCCTTCTCCTTGTTCTTTTGCTGGCTCCGCCCATCCTGGCAACGAACGATGCGGCCCGTAGGAATGTAGAGAACTTGCACGGCGGAATCGGTCGTATTGACGCCCTGGCCGCCCGGACCGCCCGCCCGGCAGACTTCGATTCGCAGATCTTCCGGCTTTAATTCCAAATCGACTTCCTCGGCTTCGGGGAGGACGGCGACGGTGGCCGTCGAAGTGTGAATGCGTCCCTGGGCTTCCGTGGCGGGGACACGCTGGACGCGATGGACGCCGCTTTCGAACCGCAGCGTCTTGAAAACGTTTTCGCCCGACACCCGAAAGATCGATTCCTTCAAGCCGCCTAATTCAGAGGGACTTGATTCGAGGTCTTCGACCTTGAGTCCGGCCGACTCGGCATAGCGGTTGTACATCCGGTAAAGGTCGGCGGCGAAAATGGCCGCTTCGCTCCCGCCGGTCCCGGCCCGGATCTCGACGATCGCGTCGCGAGCTTCATCCTGGTCGGGAGGAAGCAAAGCGATCTGGAAATCGCGCTCCAGGTCCGCGACCCGTTTTTGCAGATCCGGGATCTCGTCCTCGGCCATGGCCGCGATCTCGACGTCGTTCGACGCCGCCAGCTCGCGATTTTGGTCGAGCTGTTCGCGGGCGGCTTCCAACTCCTGCCAAAGCGCGAGCATTTGCTTCACGCCGGAATGTTCCCGCATGATTTCGCTGGCGCGTTTCCGGTTCTCGAACAGGGCGGGATCGGCGATCTCGCGTTCGAGTTCGGCGAAGCGTTCGCGTTTGCGTGCGATCAGGGAATTAAAGTCCATGGATGTTTTCGCTGTAGCAACGGCGCTCAATCGCCGTTCGTGAAACGCGTCGACAGAGCGACGCGGCTACAGCGCTTTTGGCGATTCAGCTAAGCTTTGCGCGGGGCGCTGGCGCGGACCGCCTTGGTGCCGCCGTAGCGCCGCGCGAATTTCTCCACGCGCCCGGCCGTATCGACGAACTTCTGTTCCCCGGTGAAAAACGGATGGCACGCCGCGCAGATGCCGATTTTAATGTCCCGCTTGGTCGAGCGCGTGTGATAGACAGCGCCGCAAGCGCAGACGATATCGGTCTCGTAATACTCTGGATGAATGTCCGCTTTCATGTTTGGAAACGAGGGGCGAACTGTAGCGCGCTCCGGCTCTCGCGCAAGGGATGAAATCGGACGACGCCCTCCTGGCCGCCTGGGACAAGACGCTGGCCCGAAAAGGCGGCGCCCCGGCCATTTTCGACACGCGCGGCGAAGTGCTGCGAACGTTTGCCGACGTCGAAAGCCGGGGCTCGGAATTGGCCGACGCCGTTGCCGGCGAGATCTACCCGATCGACATCGGCAACCAGCCGGATTGGCCGTGCCATTTGCTGGCGGCATTGCGGCGGCGCGTCGTGGTCTTGCCGCTGGAAAGTTCCATCACGCCGCAACAACGCGAAACGGCGCTCGGCATCTGCACCGGCGGCGACTGGGACAAACAGGGAACCGTTCTCTTGAAGCTGACCTCCGGCACGACCGCGGCGCCGCGCGCCATCCGTTTCCGGAGCGAACAGCTCCTCGCCGATTGCATCCAGATTTGCGACACGATGGGAATCGGGAAGGACGACGTCAACTTCGGCGTGATCCCGCTCTCCCATTCCTACGGGTTTAGCAATCTCGTGACGCCGCTCCTGGCGCGAGGAGTGCCGATGGTGCTGAGCCGCGACCGCATGCCGCGCGCCGTCCTCGACGATCTCGCCCGCACCAGCGCCACCGTTTTCCCCGGGATGCCGGTCTTCTACCAGGCATTCTGCGAGATGGAGAAGGCGCCGTCGCCGGACGCGCTGAGGCTTTGCATCTCGGCGGGGGCTCCGCTCCCTCTCGAAGTCGCGCGAAAGTTCCGCGAGCGCTTTGGTCAATCGATCCATTCCTTTTACGGCTCTTCGGAGTGCGGCGGGATCTGTTACGATCGCGAAGCGCAATTGGAAGAAGCGGGCTTCGTCGGGCCGCCGATGGAGGGCGTGACAATCGAAATGCTCGAGCCGGAAGCAGCCGCGAGCCGGATCCGGATTCGAAGCGCCGCCGCTGGGGACTGCTATTTTCCCGAGCCCGACGAAGACAAACTCGGCCACGGCTATTTTGCGCCGGACGATCTGCTGAGCCGGAGCGGCAAGGGCTTTCGGATTGTGGGCCGCGTCTCCGACGTCATCAACGTGGCCGGCAAAAAGGTGAATCCGGCGGAGGTGGAAGCGGAATTATTGCGGTTCGGCGGCGTCCGCGGCGCCATTGTGTTCGGGCGCGAATCCGTTTTGCGGAACGAAGAGGTGGCGGCGTGTGTCGCCGCGAGTGCCGATGTTCGCGAAGCGGAGCTGCTGGAATTCTGCCGCCAGCGGTTGAGCGGCTGGCAAGTCCCGAAGCGGATCTTTTTCGTCGAGGAGATCCCGGTAAACGAGCGGGGCAAAGTAAGCCGACGCGAACTGGCGGAACGCTTTAGGCGCGATTGATGCGGTCGAACCGCCGTCTGATTCCGATTAAAGGGAAAGGAAATCGATTATGCGAACCATCTTACTTTCTCTCATCGCAGCCATCGCGCTGCTCGGCGGACTCAGCAGTTGCTCGACCAGCCTCAAGACCGACAGCGGTCACGGCGTGACGGCGGGCGTGCATTAACAAGGAGGGGCGATTTGTAATCGCCCTCTTCAGATTCGGCGGTCTGGAGGCCGCCGCTCCTTGAAGCGCCACGGTAACACCGCGTAAAAACTACTTTCCATTTTCGTGGAAGCAGGCATCTGTCCATAAGGCGTGGCGCGTGAGTGCCCGGAAGGGCAGACCCCCGCGCCGATTTCATCGTGAACGACGCCACGCCGAGCCATATTGACGATCCGGCCCTGAATACCGGCCATGGCCATGTCCTTGTCCTGGAACCGGACCTGGAAGTCGCCGAGAAAATTCGCGAGGCGCTCCAGGAAGCCGCGCCCTCGGCCCGGGTAGATGTCGCCCCGACGCTCGACCAGGCCCAGGGACTGATCCTCGAAGCGAAACCTGATTTGTTCGTGCTCGATGTGGAAGCGGTGCCCGACCTTGGCCAGGAATTTCTTTACGACCTTCGCACCAGCCATCCCAACGCGCGCGCCATTGTCCTGACCGGCGCGCATTTCGCGGCCCACCGCGAACAGGCGGCCGGCCTGGGGGCGATTCATTTTCTGGAGAAACCATTTCCGCACGGCGATTTCGTCGATCTCGCCCAGGCCCTTCTCTCCCACGCCAGCGCGCCCGACAGCGAGAAATTCCAGGGCACCCTCAGCGACCTTCATCTGGCCGATATCATCCAGCTTAAATGCATGAGCGGCTCCTCGGCCGTGCTCCAGTTCACCGGACCCAAAGGAGAAAAGGCGCGCGTCTATTTCGACGGCGGCCAGGTCCGCCACGCGACCGCGCCCGGCAAGGAAGGCGTGGCCGCATTCAACGAGATCGTGAGCTGGAAGGGCGGGCAGATTTCCGAAGTGTCAGGGGCAGGCCCGGCGCCGCGGACGATCACGGAAGACTGGCAAATGTTGCTCATGGAAGCGGTGCGCAAAATGGATGAGCGCGGGCACGCCGCGACGATGAAGGCGGCGCCGAAACGTTCCAGCACCCGCAAAATTCTGGTGATCGACGACAGCCTGATGCTCCTGAGTTTCGTGAAGGAAATATTGTCCGAAGCGCACTATGAAGTGAGCACGGCGCCGACCGCTGAAGAGGGATTGAGCGCGGCCGCGGCCGATCGGCCCGACCTGATTTTGCTCGATTACGTTCTCCCCGACATGACCGGCGACGAAGTTTGCCAGCGCTTAAGCGCGAACCCGGCAACGGCGAATGTGCAGATCGTTTACATGTCCGGATTCGGCACCGATCTGCAGCCCGACCAGATCACCAGCCCGAGCGTGATCGGATCGTTGAACAAACCGTTCAAATCTGATTTGCTAATCAAAACGGTGGAGAATTACATGCCCAAGGATCCGAACGAGCCGGTCGAACCTCAGCACGAAACTGCGGAACAGGAGCCATTTGCCGCTCCGGTTGAGGAGCCGGGCACGGCGCCGATTTGGCCTCAGGACGAAATGGTCCCGCCGACCGAACGTGAACCGGACGCCACCAGCACGCCGGTGTGGCCCGAGGCCGGCGATCAAAGTTCTGCCGCCCCAAAGGAAACCGCCGAAATCGCTTCCGCTGCGGGGGGCACGGCCGACGCCTGGTGGAGCGCGCCGGCGACCGCTCCCACGTGGGAACAACAGCCGGCCGACGCCCCATCGTCGTTCCAATCTTCTCCCGAACCGGCCGCCAGTGAAGAGCGTCTCCCGGCGAACGGCGCCTTCTTCTCCGGCGATACCAGTTTCTTTTCGCTCAACGGCGCCCTCCACACGATCGGCAAAGAAAAACTGACCGGGACGCTCCGCTCCTTCTGGAACAAGGCGACGGTCGACCTTCTGGCGCGCAACGGCGCGATCGTGCTCGTCACCACTCGCGATCCCGTTCTCTATTGCCCGGAAGCGCCGATCACGCTGGTCAATGTCGACGCGGAACAGACGGAGAAAGCGCGCGCCGAACAACGCGACACCGGTTGCCCGCTTTTCCTCACTCTGGCCCGCGAAGGTTTGATCCTGCACGAACCGGCGGTCCAGCTGGTTCAGCATTACGGCCAGAAACTTTTCGCCCAGCTTTGGGCAGCGAAAAAAGTCCGGTTCGTTTTCGAGCAGAGCGAGACCCTGCCGGAATTCGCGAGCGACGTTTCCGGAGAGGAAGACATCGATCACTGGGCGTTGACGACATTACGCTGCATCCAGTTCCAGGAATTGGGCGACACGCCCGACATCGAATCGGGTTCCGTCCCCGCCTACACCCGCGACGGCTACGAGCGCGTCCAGAACCTCCGGCTCACCGTAGCGGAAGCGCAGTTCGCCTCGCAATTCAACGGCGTCCGCTCCGTGGCCCAGATCGCGAAGAACCTCCGGCTCGATTTCAAATTTGCGCGGCTTACCCTGTTCCGTTTCCTCGCCCTGGAGATCGTCGAATGCTGGCCGCCGGCCACCACGGCGGCGAAACCCGAAAAGCGTGGATTCTTCCAGAAGTTCGGGTTCGGCGAATAGCTCGCGCGCGCCCAGGTCGCGATGAAGAAGAAGGTCCTCGTCGTCGACATCGGCGGCACCCACGTCAAGCTCATGATCTCGCCCGGCGAGACCCGGAAATTCGATTCCGGAATGAATTTCTCGCCGCGCCAGCTCGCTCCCGCCATCAAGAAAACCGCGGCCGGCTGGAAATACGACGCGATCTCGATCGGCTTTCCGTCCGTGATCAAAAAAGGCCGGGTAAAAAAAGATCCGAAGCATCTCGCTGCCGGCTGGATCGACTGGGACTTCGGCAAGTCGTTAGGCAAACCGACTCGCGTCATCAATGACGCCGCCATGCAGGCGATCGGCAGTTATCGCGCCGGCCGCATGCTCTTTCTCGGGCTCGGCACCGGCCTTGGTTCCGCCCTCGTCTGGGAAAAAAATCTTCTCCCTCTCGAGCTGGGCGATTTGCCGACTGAAGAGGGGATCATCGAAGACCTGCTGGGTAAAGTCGGTCTCGTTCGCCTCGGCAAAAAACAATGGACGCGCCGTGTCCTGTTATGGCTGAAGCACCTCAAACTTTCCTTCATCGCCGACACCGTGGTCGTCGGGGGCGGTCTCATCCACGAGCTCGACGCCGCCCTGCCCGACGGCATCGAGCCCGGTGACAACCGCAACAGTTATCGCGGCGGCGTCCGCATGTGGGAAACCGACTCGAAGACGCGCCGGCCGAAGTGGCACGTGATGTAGCGCAACCCAGATAAACCAGCTGCTGTAGCGACGGCGCTCTGTCGCCGTCAGACGTGCCGTTAGCAGCGACGCGTTGTACGCCGACAGAGCGGCGTCGCTACAACATCGGCTCTGCCGCGCGGCGTCGCTACAACAGCTTCAGTTTCGTCAGGTCCTGCGAATCGACGATGCCGACCGGGGCCTGATGGTCGTCGACGACGACGAGGTCATCGATCCGATGGCGTTCCAGAAGGTTCAGCACTTCCACCGCGAGTTTGTCCTGGTGAACTGTCACCGGATTCAGCGTCATCAAATCGCCCACGAGACGATCGGCGATCTTGTCGTCGGATTGGAAATGACGGACGAAATCGCCGTGGGTGAAAATGCCGAGGAGCTGGCCTTCTTCGTCGGCCACCACGGCGGCGCCGGCCCGGACTTCGGTCATTGTTTTTAGAACGACGCGAATGGGGGCGTCGGGCGCGACCATGGCGAGCGCGTGGCGCGGCCGCATGATCTGGTGGACGCGGAGAAGCAAGCTGCGGCCGATCATTCCCGCCGGATGAAAGCGCGCGAAATCTTCTTTTTGAAAACCGCGCGCTTCGAGTAAAACCATGGCGAGCGCGTCACCGAGGGCGAGCATCACCGTGGTGCTGGAGGTTGGCGCGAGATTCAGGGGGCAGGCTTCCTGTTCGATGTTCACGTCGAGAACAACATGGGCGTTCTGGGCCAGGGTCGAATTCACGTCGCCGCAAATCGCGACGATTTGGACCTGGAAGCGCGCGATGGCCGGAAGCACCCGCAGGAGCTCTTCGGTTTCGCCGCTCGCGCTAAAGGCGAGGATGACATCGCCATCGGCCACCATGCCGAGGTCGCCGTGCAAAGCATCGAGCGAATCGAGCACGACCGCGGGCGACCCGGTGCTGGTGAGGGTAGAAGCGATTTTCCTCCCGATATGCCCGGACTTCCCCACCCCCACCACGACGACCTTGCCGCGACCTTCGAGGCCGTTCTTGATCAGGGTCACCGCCCGCGAAAAATTCTCGTCGAGCCGCTCGCGCAACCGTTGCAGCTCGAGAATCTCGATATCCAGGACGCGCCGGGCCTTTTCCAGATAATCCATCGCGCCGTGATTGTGCGCTGGGCCGGGAAGCGCGGCAAGTCATCCCGAGGCTGGCGCAGCGCGCCGAGGGACCTCGCAAACGCTCCACCGCTTCCGCGACGACGGTCAGCATATGCCGTCAGCGAAGGTCTGGCATTTGGCGTTAGCCAATCTGCAACTGAGAGGTCCCTCGGCGCGCTGCGCCAGCCTCGGGATGACAATGGCTTGCTTTTGCGCAACGGACCTGATTGAACTGGCGTTCCATCGTTATGAAAACCTGCCTGCTCGTCCTTTGCCTCATCGCGACCGCTGCCAGTTCCGTCGTCGCGGAAACGTATCGCACGCCCGCTGCGCGCCCGCGCCAGAAGCAGCAACCGAAGGCCCCTCCGCTGGCGCCGGCTCCAGTGGACGGAGTTATTCCCCGCGGAGTGCGCGGCGGAAATTTTCTCCAGATGTTCAACCCGAAAGCGCCCGCCAAATACGGCACCTCGCAGGAAGCGGTCGTTTTCGACGCCGCGCCCATGAACTCTGTCCCGGCTCAGAATGGTCAGACCGATGCCGGGAAATGGAAGGGCATTAAGTTCTTCGTGTTTCGGTTTTGACGGAAGCTGCTGACGGTTCCGCGCGTTCGGCAGCGCGGCCGGTTGTCGCGTGCTATTGCGCGACATTTCTCAAGCCGGAAATGCTGCACGTTTACCGGCAGATCACCTCTCTCAAACGAGTCGACCCTTTTGTCATCGCCCAGAAACGCGAGGAAGCAGACCGGTTTCCGTTTGACCGGATCGCGATCGTCGGCAAACCGGCCACGCATTTCGCGAGACGGTTCTGGTTCAAAAAAGTCCGGGAAACGCCCTGGCAAATTTCGCCGGGCGAAGTGCGGAAACTCCTGGCCCTCCTCGAACGCGAAAAAGCCGGGCTCCTCCATGTTTATTTCGGCCATATCGCCGTCCATTTGCTGCCGCTCATCCGAGCGTGGCCGAAACCATCGGTGGTGTCGTTCCACGGCGCCGACGTCATGGTCGACCTCGATAAACCGGGCTATCGCGCCGCCACCCAGCAGATGCTTGAAGCGGTCCGGCTGGTCCTGGTCCGCTCCCAGTCGTTAGGCCGGGCCCTGATCAATCTTGGTTGCGCCGCCGGAAAGATCCGGCTCCAGCATACCGGAATCCCGGTGGACGAGATTCCGTTTCGTTCCCGCGAATGGCCGGAAACGGGCGCGTGGAAATTCGTCCAAGCCTGCCGGCTCATCGCGAAGAAAGGATTGCGCGTGAGCTTGCGCGCCTTTGCGAAATTCGCCGTGCGCCATCCCGCCTCCACTTTCACGATCGCGGGGGAAGGCCCGCTCCGGAACGAACTGGGCGAACTCGCCGCCGCCCTTGGCATTGCCGACAAAGTTTTTTTTCCCGGCTTCATTTCCCAGACCCAGCTGCGCGAGCTTTTTTATCAGTCCCACATTTTTCTTCATCCCAGCGAATTGGGCGGCGACGGCAACCAGGAAGGCGTTCCCAATTCCATGCTCGAAGCCATGGCGAGCGGGCTTCCGGTTTTCGCCACCGAACACGGCGGAATTCCCGAGGCGATCGACAACGGCCGGAGCGGCATCCTGGTGCGGGAACGCGACGAGGACGGGCTTGCGGCCGCGCTCCTCGAACAAACCGCGAATCCGGAAGGGCTCGCCGCGATTGCGCGGAGCGGCGCCGAAGTCGTGCGCAAACATTTCGAGCAAACCGGGCAGACCCGGCAGCTCGAGGATTATTATTTGGAAGCGATCCGGTAGGGACGCCGCAGCGCGGCATCCCTACCGGAAGAACTCCTTCAGCTGTTTTGCCACGGCTCCGAAGCCGAGCGCCTTCGATGCGGCCGGGATCATTGAAGCGACTGTTGTCCGATAAAAAGCCGTGTCCGTCAGCAGACGGTCGGCGATTTGCCCCAGCTCGGCGATCGAGCGCGAGCCGCCGCACGTTTCCGGAAATCCCACGCGATCAATCGCGCCATTCCCGCCCACGCAGGGAATCCGGCAGAGCAACGCGTCGCCGGCGACCTGGCCGGGAACGAAACTCGTATCCAATTGCAGCACGATTTTGTGCCGCGCGATTTCCCGGAGATAATCCGGATACGCCACTTTCCTGGTAAGGACGCGAAGCCTTTCGGCGCCAAAGCCAATTTCGGAAAGGAGCCGCGCGCCTCTCCGGCCATCGTAATCGAAAACGGTGACGGCTTCGCCGGTGCTCTCGCTCAGCCGACGCGCGACCATCAAAGCGGCCAGATGATTCCTTGAAGGAACCTCCCACTCGCGGGTCCCGATAAAAATGCCTGCCCGTTGTTCGATCGGCCGGGAAAAATCCCAGCGCGGATCATCGACGGGATAAGGCGTGGGAATAAAAGCGACCCGTTCGGGTCCTCGCAGCACGCGATACAAATCCGCGGCTTCCGCCGTGGGCGCGAGGCAGGCGTCCGCTTTCTTTACGATGCGAACAAACCGGGCCAGGCGGGTTGAGTTCCGGAGCTGGCCCGCGATTTGATGCAGGCCGGTTTCCTTGAACGACACCGCGACAAAACGGCCGGCCCTTTGCAACGTTTCCACGGCGCGCTCCGAGGAACGGAAATCTCCGCGCAGCAAAACCAGGACCGGCGTCTTTGCTTCCAGCGCGCTTTTGATGTCGCACTGAAAGCTTCCGCGCGTGCACGCCGCGTAAGCATGGAAATTCGTCGGCGGATGCGGCAGCGCCGTCTCGCCGGCAGCATCCGGAAAATCCTGCGCTTCATCGCGACCACCCGGATTTAGAACCGTGAGGCGAAAATCGTCCTGGGTTGATGGCTCCATCGTTATTCGTCGTCCGGGGTGGAGGAGGGTGGCGGCGTCGGGCGCAGAATTGAGTCGTCAGGAATTTGACCGCTCGGCCGGACTCGTTCCGCGCGTCGAATTTCCTTTTGCGGCAATGGCGTCGGCGTGACCGGCTCCGCGCGAAGGACCGGCTTGGTTTCTTCCGGCCCGGCGCGCTCGGCTTTCATGACGGGCTTGTCCGTGGGCGTTTCGACCGCTTCCGCTTTCAAGACCGGCTTCGTCGGGTCGGGCAATTTGTTTGGCTCCTCCGCGGCCGATTTTTCCGGCTCAGGTTTTTCGACGGGCTTGGGTTTCACCGTGGAATGGACCGCGTTATAGGGATCGTTCTCGGCCAGGAGCACCGGGCCTTGCGGCGGAATCGGCTGGACCTGCTTTGGATCGACCGCGAGCGAGGCGCGCGGAAAACCGGATGCGGGCAGGTCGCGCACGAGACGCGTCCGGGCTTCGCCATGGACGCTGCACGGCTCGGTCGGCATTTGAGTCGAAGTCGCCAGCTCGACGTAGGTCGTGCGTTTCCGGACGGTCTCGCCGCTGGCGGACTTGACCGAGTCGTAGCACTTGTCCGTGGCGAGCAATCCCGACCGCACGCAGATCTCGGCTTTCTGAATTCCCTTGGGCTCGGGAATTTCTTTCGCGGGATAGCGTTCGTTCGCGGCATTCATCACATCCACCCAGATCGGCAGCGCGATCTCGCCTCCGAACGCGCCCCGAAAAATCTTCTGCGGCTTGTCGAACCCCGTCCAGACCGCGCACGTGATCGAACTGTCGTAACCGGCAAAAAGCGCGTCGGTAAAATCGTAAGCGGTCCCCGTCTTCCCGGCCGCTGGAAATTTCTGGAGACCAAATTTCTCGCGGGCCGCGCGACCCGTTCCAGAGCCGAGCGCTTCGACCAGGCACGAATGCACTTCGTAGGCGGTCTCCGGTTTCACCACCGTCTGCCGCGTCCGGTCCTTGGGCGATTCCCAGACGACGGTGCCGTCCTTTTCTTCGATCCGATCGAGAATGTGGGGCGCGTTCGGCCGCCAACCGCCATTCGGAAATATCGTGTAAGCGAGGGCGAGCTCGGCCAGCGTGATCTCGCTGCTGCCGAGGAACGTCGCTGGAAACGGGCGCAACGGCGACTTGATCCCCGCGGCTTTGCAAAGTTGGAGGACAGGATCGACGCCGACCGTCATGCCCACGCGGACCGTCGCGCCGTTCTTGGATTTCACGAGCGCCTCCCGGGCGGTGATCGATCCTTCGTAACGATTGTCCTCCGTCTCCGGCCCCCATTCGCCGAGAATTCCGGTAGTGCCGCCGATCATCACCGCGCGGTTATCGAGGGCGGAATCGTCCACGAGCGAACCGGGAAACAATCCATTCTCGAACGCGGCCGCGTACACCAACGGCTTGATCGCGGTGCCGGCGGGCCGGCGCGCCTGGAGGGCGCGATCGTACTGGTTATGCTCGAAATCGCGCCCGCCAATCAGCGCAAGAATGCCGGCGGTTTGATTGTCGAGCGCGATCAGCGCGCCCTGCAAATAATCGGGCGCCGTCGCGACGTTCGGCACGGCCAGTTGCTTCGCGCTCTTGTAACGGTTCGCCCACACTTCGTAAGTCGGGTGGTTGTAACCGGGATGCTGCTCGGCTTCGGTCAGATGCTTGCGGAGCGATTCCTCGCCGACGCGCTGCAGCTCCGCGTCGATCGTCGTGTGGATGCGGTAACCTTCATTCATCGCGCGGTCCCAGCCGACCGCGGCAATGACCTGCTGCCGGATGTAATCGACCGCGTAAGTTTGTCCCTGCGCGCTCTGCCGGCTCCCGATTACGATCTCTTCCGCCTGCGCCACTTCGCAACGTTCTCGCGAGATGAACCCAAGATCGCGCATCCGGGCGAGGGCGACGTTCCGGGCGTCCCGCGAACCGTTTCTGTCGCTCCACGGCGAAAGTCTATTCGGGCTTTTGATTAACCCCGCGAGCGTAGCGCACTCCGACAGCGTCATCTCTTTCGCCGGTTTCCCGAAGTAGCCGCGCGAGGCCGCTTCCGCGCCGTAGAGCCCGGCCCCGAAATAAATTCGGTTCAGATAGAGCTCCATGATCTTCTGCTTGCCGAACCGTTCCTCGATCCGCTTCGAGAGAATGATCTCGAGCAGCTTCCGGCGGAACGTCCGTTCCTTGAGCGAAAAACTGTTTCGCGCCAGCTGCTGCGTGATGGTGCTGGCGCCCTGGCGAACGTGGCCGGCCGTAAAATTTCTCAAGGCCGCCCGCACAATGCCCGACAGGTCGTAGCCGCCGTGCTGGTAAAACTTGTTGTCCTCGACCGCGACGACGGCGTTGATCAAATCCCGCGGCAATTGCTCGTAAGGAACCGTCTCGCGGTTCTCGACGTAAATCTGGCCAAAGATCTTGTCGTTGCGATCAAGAATGACGCTCGCGGATTCCATCTGCTCGAGCTTTGAGAGATCGAAAGTCCCGGCCTCGACCGTGAGGACGCCCATCAAATACCAGAAATAAATTCCGCCGCCCAGCAGGCCGACGAGAACGGCCGCGATCGGGACATAGAATCTCCGGCGCTTGTACCAGGGCGGCCGCTCGAAGAACTCGACCGGCGTTTGCGGAAGATAGGAAACGGGCATGCGGCGGCAGACGTGATCGGTTACAACGTTAAATCGTTAAATCGAAGAAGATCATATCGCTGCAACGCCGTTTCACGATGTAACGATTCAACGATTTACCGTAAAGATACCCATGCTCACAGGCGATCAAGCGCTGACCGACTTCATTCGGGGGGTGATTCGCCAAACCGGTCCTGTTTCCTTCGACTGGTTCATGGAGCAGGCGCTGTATCATCCGCAATTCGGTTACTACAGCTCCGGCCGATGCGCGATCGGACGCCGGGGCGATTATTTTACCAACGTCAGCGTCGGTCCGCTTTTCGGGAAAATGCTGGCAGCGCAGTTCGCCCAGATCTGGGAAATGATGGAACGGCCCGATGATTTCACGATCGTCGAGCAGGGCGCGCACCATGGGGAATTCGCGAGCGACGTGCTTAAGGCGCTTAGAGATTCTGCGGTTCCGGTCCGCTATTGGATCGTCGAGCCATTCCGGATTCTGGAGGAGCGCCAGAGAGAAACTCTGGCCGAATTCACCGGCGCGGTCGCCTGGAGTAGATCGTTAACCGAGCTCGAGCCGTTTACCGGCATTCACTTTTCCAACGAACTGCTCGACGCGATGCCCGTCCGCCTGATTGCTCGCGAACCGGCGAAGGATTGGGAGGAAAAGTTTGTCGCTCTTTCGGGTGACGACTTTGTTTTTACGACCAAGCCGATCGCGGACGAACGGCTGCGCGATCATCTCCGAAAGATTCCTCTTACGGAAAACGTTCGTTACGAAACCGAGGTGAACCTGGCGGCGCTCGACTGGATCCAGAGCGTCGCGCGAAAATTGACGCGCGGATTCGTTCTGGCCGCCGACTACGGATATCCGCGGCCCGAATTCTATTCGGCTGCGCGGACGGCCGGGACACTCCAGGCGTTCGCGCGGCATCGCACCGTGTCGTCGCCGCTCGAAGGCGTCGGCCAGGTCGATATTACCGCGCATGTCGATTGGACCAGCGTGGCCGAACGCGCGGAAGAAGCGGGCCTGAACGTCATCGGGTTCACCGACCAGCATCACTTCCTGACGGGACTACTGGCGCGGCGCGCGCCCGCGGAAGACGAGCGCCGCGCCCTGCAAACCCTGCTGCATCCGGAATTCCTCGGGACCCGGTTTCAGTATCTGGCGCTAGGGAAAAATGCGCCGACAGAAATCTTGACCGGGTTTCGATTCGCTCGCGAACCGCGACAAGCTCTCGGATTATCCATTCCAAGAACCTTGTCATCCTGAGCGAACGCGAAGGATCTCTGACTATTTCTCCTGTCCATAACCGCAGGAAACCGGAAATGATCAGGGATTCTTCGCTGCGCTCAGAATGACAACTAGAAGCGCACCGTGAATTGCGCGGCCAACATGTGAGTCAAATCGCGCAGACCGTAATTATCGCGCTGAAAACTGTACTGGACCTTTAGCTGGGTGTGGGCCGTGAACCGATAACCGGCAGCAATGTCCGCGCGCCACAGATCGCGACCCCAGGAGGCGGTGTCGCCATAGATGTTGGTGACGTCGCCGAAAAACTGCTGGTTCCAACGGACCGCCGCGAAAAACTGCGGCGTGAATTTGTATTTCGCTTCCAGGTAATACGCGAAGGTGTCGGCGTCGCTGAACCCTGGGACTTCGAATCGCGCCTCGAAAAACTCCGCCCAAAATTGCCAGTGGTGCCAGGCGAAACTGATGTCCTGGCCGAGAAGGCGTTCGTGGAAATCGCCAAGGTCGCGCCCGAACGGCAGGGTCGACATCGCCTCCGGGCGGAAATAGGCGCCGTCGCTGGCGGAAAACCCGAACGTCCACATTTCGTTAGGCCGAAAGCCAACCCGGCCGTTGACGGACGGATGATCGAAATCCATCCGGGTGATCGGCCACGATTCCGGCCGCGAGGAGAGCGACGCGTTCTTGATCTCGGCCGCGTAATCGAATTGTCCGATTCGCCCCGCCACTGAGACGCCGGTGGCGTAACTCGGTCCCCAGATGACGGGATTGTATTCGTACTTCTCATTCGGCGTCCCGATATCGAGGAGCAGGTAATTGGGCGCGGATTTGTCCTCGATGCCGGTCACGTTTTCGTACGGCAACGGCGCGTTGACGAACGGGTTGTCCCACGAAAGATGGCGCCCCACCCAGGTTCCGACCACGGTGGCGAATTGCCCGGCTTGAAGATTGAAACGTCCATCTTCCCATGGCGTGATGCGCACCGCGTATTCGTCCAGCCGAATTTGCGCGCCGTGATCGGACGGATCGAAACCACGGTCGACCCGCGTCTGGGTGAAAGCATAAATCGCGGGACCAAGCTGCGCGTCGACGAACAAGCTGAGGCGCGGATTAAAAAGCGCGTCGCTGGTCGTCAGGATCAGGCCCGGCGCAGGGCCACTGAAGGCGTACCCTTCGAGGTCGAGCGTGCCGCTGATCCGCGTCCGGACGGTGTTATTGAAACTGGAAAAAGTCAGGGCTTCATCGACGCGATCGAGAAAATCCTCACCCCGGGCGACGGAGAGCAGACAGAGCATGATGATGGCGACGGTGGCGGCGGCGTTCTTCATGCCGGCGCCTTGCAAGCCCGCTGTTGCCGTTTGCTCGGGGGGCCGAAAACGAACCTCAAATTCCGTCCACTCGTTCTCCGAGGAAACGAGCTGCAATTCCCCGCCGTGAAGCCGCGCCAGTTCGCGCGCGAGATTCAACCCGATCCCGTGACCGGCGATCTTCTCGCCGTTTGCGCCGCGAGAAAAACGCTCGAAAATGTGTGGCTGCATTTCCGGGGGAATCGCCGGGCCGGAATTGCCAACCGTGAGGAAAACCGCGCCGTCCTCTTCCCGGCCGCTCACGTGGATGCGTCCGCCCGGCCGGTTGTACTTCCGCGCATTTTCGAGCAGGTTTTGAAGGATAAGAGAGGTGTATCGGCGTTCGCCCGAGATGAGAAGGGAGGCGGGAAGGTGCGTCTTCACGTCCAGCCCCAGTGGATCGGGTAACGCATTCAGATCGTCCAACCATTCTTCGACGAGCTGCGTCAGGTTCACCGGACTGAACTCGATCTTGAGACGGCCGGCGTCCATGCGCGACAGCAGGAGCAGATCGTCGATCACCCCGGTTAGGCGATAGGTCTGGTGATGCAGGGCCGACAGTTCATCGTAAAGGACCGGTTCGAGATTTTCGCGGCGAAGCAGTTCTTCAATCCCTGCCCGCAGGACCGTGACCGGAGTTTTCAATTGATGCGAAGCGTCCGCCGAAAAACGCGTCGAGCGTTGCAGTTCTTCCTGCTTCGAGGCGAGAGCCGCTTCGACCCGTTTTCGCCGGGCCCGATTTTCCTCGGAATCGATCGCGAGTTTGGCCACCGGCGCGGAAAGCCGCCGCGCGATCAAATGACTGGCGACGAATCCGATGAGCAACAGGATGCCGCCCGCGCCCAGAATTTGCCACCGCAGCCGGTGCTGGCGGGCGAGCGCGCTCCGCAGCGGATAGACGCAGACTTCGTAGACTGGCGGAAACGCGGAGTCGGGATTGAGTCTCTTAAAAAAGAGCAGATATGGATCGCCGCCGATCTCAATGGGGGAGCTGCGGTCGGCGCGGTTCGCGGCGAGCAAGTGCGTGATCTCGCGATCGATCGCGACCCGCGCTGATTCGGGAAGCGCGGGCAAATGGAGCCAGCCGTTGAGCCAGATTCCGCTCTTCATTTCTTCAGGACCGCTTTTTTGCGCGACTTCGAGGGGCTTGAACCCGATGACGAGCGCCGCGATGAACTCCCCGGTTTCCGTCGAGCCGATCGGCAACGCGATGATCTCGTCGATTGTTTCTTCGGCCGTCCCGGCGTTGCGGAGGAGGTACCCGATCTGCCCGGTTTGCGGTAACGTTTTCAAGGCGAGCTGGGCTTCTTCGTCGGGGCGGAGGGCGCCGACCTCGCGGGGATTGGGTGGAGGCAACACGGCGCCGGTCCGATCGAGGAACCGGTAAAATCGCGCTCGCGGAACACCGGCGATCTGGTCGGGCTGGGGGCGCGCTTCATTCTGCATGATGTCGCGCAACTCGTCTTTCGCGCTCGGATAAAGCAGATCGAGAGCGTTGTCTTCAAGGGCGGCATGGATGCGCGGTTTCGCCACCAGGGCGCGACAACGTTCCGCAAGCGCGGCGTAACGGAGTTCCTCGACCTTGTGCAAGGCGTCGAGGTCCGCCTGGAAATCGCGTTGAAGATTCTGCTGGAGCGCGCCGGTCGCGTTGCGCTGCGCAAAATAAAGGCCGGCCGCGGTCAGTCCCGCCACTACCAGCATCATCGCGATCGAAAGCTTCGCGCGAAAACTTGCGACGGGCGATGTGCGTTCGTCGGTCAAAGGGTCACGGGAAATCGACGTGAACGGTCGACCCGCTCTTGAGGTCGACCGGCTGCTCGCGAGTCGTCCGGCTGTCGACCCACGCTTTCAGGGTGTAATGGCCGGCCGGCAAGCCGGACAACTTGAAGTGGCCAGCATCGTCGGTCACCACGAAATGCGGCGTCGCCAGGACAAGGAGCAGGCCGCGCATGTGCTCGTGAATATCGCAGCGCAGCGTGATCAGGCCAGCGACGTCGAACACCTGGGACGGCACCGGTTTTTCGTCGGGCCGATAGCGGCCGAGATCGAAGCGCTTGGCGGGCGAGTAGGAAAAAATGTTGTGATAGGTGTCCTTCTCCCGATTGGGAAATTCGACCTTCGTGCCGATCTGCACCGGCAAGAGGGCCGGCACGAATGCCAGGTCCTTTTGGGCGACTTCTTTCGTCGGCAAATTCGCGGGTCGCGGGAAAGAACCCTCCAGATACACGACCGCGAGCGGCGGGTTCGTCCCCAGCACGCCGCCGCTGGTCACGATCTCGTAGCGCTTCGCCATAACAGGCGCTGATTTGCTTTTGGGCAATTCAACCCGGCCTTCCACGGTGGCGTCCGCGAAAGCCAGCCGGAGGGTGCAACCGAGAGCAGCGGCTAATGGGAAAGCCAGGCGCATACAGATGATTCGCGCCAGCTAGTCTGGCTGATCACCGAAAGTAAATCCATCTTTTCACGCAATAGTAACGCAACCGGCGAGACGCGCCGTCCGAAAGCCCGGATTCCGAGGGCCGGCGAACGTCCGTTTCACTCTGAAAACAGCGCGGGTTACAGGTCTGTTACTTTTTGTTATGATTGAAGTAAAAACTCCCCTTGATTGAGCCCAAATTCGTCGTAAAACAACCGCTCCGATTTCCATGATGCTCTCCAAATCACTTCCAGTTCTCCGTTTGGTCGCGCTGATTTTCGCAGCCTCCGCGCCGCATTCTATTCATGCCCAGATGGCCAGCAATTTCACGATCATAGCCGACAGTTCGCAGCCCCAATTCCAGGGTCGCGGGTTCGGTACGTTTCCTTCGATCAGCGATGACGGGACAGTGGCTTTCGTCGTCGACCAGGTCGGCACCTACCGCGCGGAGCCGGGAAAAACGCCGATGCTTGTCGGTGGGAGCGTCACCGGGGACCCGTTCATCAACCAATTCGGCGAGATCGCTTCACGCCAGTACGTGAGCGCCGATCTCACGACCGAGCTTTACAAGGCAACACCTGGCGGGGCGATCGTCTCGCTCGTCCGGAATGACGGGGAGTTCCGGAGTTTCGGAACGCCAATGCATCTTTCCGCCAATGGCACGGCCGTCTTTTGGGCGCGCAAAAATCCGGTCAGTCCCGGGCATTGGGGCATTTTCACGGCAACCGGCGACGCAACCACCTCCCTCGTCGTCGATAACAAGGGGGTGTTTAACGTTTTCGGCGGATCGCCGACAATCAACAGCGCGGGCACGGTCGCGTTCACGGGCTCGAAGGATGTCGTGAACAACAGTTCCGAGAGCGGCCTGTACCTTGGCACCGCCGCTGGCAACGGGGCGACCACCCCGATCCTGACGGCGGACGCCAGCCGGCTGTATAACTTCGACGGCGGCCCTTACCTCAATAACAAGGGCGAGATCGCCTTCAAGGCCTACGAGGACACCACGGGTGAGCCGGGCATTTTCGTCGTCAATCAGGACGGGACCAATCTGCGCACGGTGGCGAGGGCCGGGGGAATCGGTGGCAGCGGGCCGTACAGCATGTTCGAAAGCCCCGCGATCAACGACCGCGGGATCGTGGTATTTTATGCGAACCTCGACACCGGCGGCCGCGGTATCTATGCCGGGCCTGATCCGGTCGCGGACGAGATCATTCGCGTCGGTAAACCGTTATTCGGATCCACGGCTACGAATGTGACCTTTTCGCGCGGCCTGAACAACCGCAACGAAGTCGTCTTTTATTTCGAGCTTGCCGACGGCCGTTCGGGCATCGCGAAAACCACTCTCAACGCACCGAAGTCTTACGCTTCGAGCGCCCCGTTATATCATCTGACCGATCTCGGTCTGCCGCCGGGCCAGCAAATGTTTTCGCCGGCTGCGATCAATAATCAGGGGCAGGTGGCCGGGTCATCCGAGCGGTTCGCGTTCCGCAATACAAACGGCGTCTGGGAAAATCTCGGCACACTGCCGGGCGGAAATGTGAGCGGTGCAGACGCGATCAACAATCTCGGCCACGTCGCCGGCAGTTCTCAGTACACGAATGGCGGCTCGATCGTTCACGCGACGCTCTTCAGCAGCGGCGGTGTCACCGATCTCGGCACCCTGCCGCTGTGGGGAAATTACAGCACCGCCGCCGGCATCAACGACTCGGGACAGGTCGCCGGCTATTCCGGACCCAATCTTTCCACGACGAACACACATGCTTTCCTCTGGGACGCGACCAACGGCACGCTCGACTTGGGAACCTTGGGCGGCCAGTATGCCAAGGCGTTCAGCGTTAACAACGCCGGGACGGTGACGGGCACCGCGCAGATCGGGACAGGGTTCGGAAACTTCCACGCTTTCGTTTGGAACGCGGCGAACGGAATGCGCGACATCGGCACGATCGCAGGCGACAGCAGTTCCGGGACATTCGTCAATGCGAACGGCCACGTTGTCGGGAATTCCACCGTCAACAATTTCGACAACCGCTCGCACGCTTTCATTTACGATAGCGCCATCCACGATCTCGGCTCGCTCGGCTCGGACGGTTTTGAAAGCGATCGGAGCGGCGCGACCGGCATCAATATTCACGACGAAGTGGTGGGCAGCAGTTACAGGCCTTACACGGGCGGGGCCCTTTATCAGGTGGGCTTTGTTTATCGTAACGGCACGATGTTCGATCTCGAGACAACGGTCGATGGCTCCGGTGCCGGTTACCGCCTTTACTCCGCGGTCGGTATTACCGACGCGGGACAGATTTTGGTCCAGGCCGTCCACGTTCCGACGAACACAAATCGCGCCGTGATCTTGACCCCGGCTGGCGCGCCATCTCCGACTCCTACTCCGTCGCCGACACCGACTGCTACTCCCACGGCAACGCCAACAGCTAGTCCGATAACATCGCCGACTCCCACTCCAACTCCCGTTTCAACACCCACGCCGTCACCAACTCCGACGCCGTCACCTTCCGCGTCGGCCACTCCAAGCGCGACCCCAGTTCCAGCTTCGCAGCCGGTCAACATCGCCACCCGCGGCCGCATCGGCTCTGGCGACGACGCGATGATCGGCGGGTTCATCGTCACGGGAAGTGCTCCGAAGAAAGTGATCGTTCGCGCCATCGGTCCGTCGTTGCGAGGGTTGTTGAGCGGCGCGATTTCGGACCCAATCCTGGTGCTTCGCGGAGCGAACGGCGCTCTCATTCGTCAAAACGACAACTGGGGAGAAGACCATGCCCAGGCTGCGGAAATCGAAGCGAAGAAGCTTGCGCCGGGCGACGGCCTCGAATCGGCGCTCGTCGAAACTCTCATGCCCGGGAACTACACCGCGACTGTTACCGGAAAGAATGGCGCGACGGGCGTTGGTCTCGTTGAAATTTACGATCTGGACCAAGGAGCGGCGTCGCAGCTCGCGAACATCAGCACGCGCGGCGGCGTCCAATCGGCCGAAAACGTCCTGATTGGCGGCTTCATTCTCGGGGGCGCAAATACAAACGCGAAGGTGCTTGTGCGGGCGATCGGTCCGTCGCTGAAGAACGCCGGCGTCGCTAACCCATTGGCGAATCCGACCCTCGAGTTACGGGACGCAAACGGCGGGCTCTTGCTCGCGAACGACGACTGGCAAGATCACCAGCAGGCCGCCATCGAGCAGACCAGCATTCCGCCTAACGACCCGTTGGAATCGGCTATCGTCGCTGATCTTAGTCCCGGCGCTTACACTGCCATCATGTCAGGCAAGGACGGCGCCACCGGGGTCGGCTTGATCGAAGTATATAACCTTCGCTGATTGCGGCCGGCTATTCCGTCCGCAACGCCACCATCGGATTCACCCGGGTGGCGCGACGGGCGGGGACGAAGCACGAAGCCGCGGCAACCAAAGTGAGCAGGGCGGAAACGACGAGGTAAATAGTTGGATCTAGCGGCTTCACTTTGAACAGAATGTTTTGGAGCGCGTTGGCCAGAAGGACGCCGAGCAGAAGGGCTGCGGCGCCGCCGCCAAGAAGAAGCCCGATCACGAGCTGCCACGCGCCTTGCTGCATCACCATCCGGAAAATCCGTTTCGCGTCGGCCCCGAGCGCCATCCGGATTCCGAATTCCTGGGTCCGCTGGTTGACCGAGAAACTCATCACGCCGTAGAGACCGACCGCGGAGAGCGCGAACGCCACCGCGCCGAAGATCGTGAACAGATTCGCAGTCAAACGATTGACGCCGAGGATCTCGTCATGCAACCGCGCGGGCGTGCCGGCGAAGTAAGTCGGGAGGTTGGAATCGAGTTCCGCGATCGCCTTGCTCAAAAGCGGCCCGGCGTTGCCCGCGTTGATTCCGGCGCGCGGCCGGACCACGATGGTGCAAAACTGCGGAGCCGGCGTCGATCCAAGCAACGGAACGTAGAAGCCGACGCTATCCTGCTGCGCATTGAACGGTCCCTGCATGAGCATGTCCGGAGCGATCCCGACGATCATCCGCCACGGCTCCGGTTTCACGGGATTGAAGCGCCGCACCTGGTGGCCAATCGCACTCTGGCCGCCGAAATATTTTCGGGCAAAACTCGCGTTCACGATCGCGACCGGCTGTTTCGCGTCGCTGTCTTCGATGGTGAAATCGCGGCCCTCGAGCATCTTCAATCCGAGCGTGGTGAAGTAACCGTCCGAGACCGATTCCATGTTGCCGCGGGGCCGGTCCTTGTCGACGACGTATGTCTGCCCATCGACTTCATATTGGCCGCCGGGCGCAAACGTCATCCGGAACCGGTCGCTCATGGCCGCATTTTCAAAGGAGGGACCGCTACGAAGCGAGCGCAAGGCGCGCACGAAAAACTGGTGCTTCGCGTCGTCGGTCGGGTAATCGCCTTCCATTAATCCCATTCGCGCGCTGTAGACGCCGTTCTCGTCGTACCCGTAATCCTGCGACGTCTGGTTGCGGATCGACTTGATCTGCAACGTCGCGGCAATCAGGAGCGCGGCCGTCATCGCGATCTGGCCGATCACCAAAACCCGCGTGATCACATTCACGAGCCGGCTGCTGTTGCCGCGGCCGCCTTCCTTCATCATTTCGGCGGCGTTGCCCCGCGCGCTCAGGATCGCAGGGACGAGTCCCGACAAAATCGTCGCCAGGACAACGATGGCGAGCGTGAAGAGGAGGACCTTGCCGTCGATCGTGAACTGGACCCAGTAGGGCAATGGGAACGGGAGCGCGTTCGTGGCGCGAATAAGAAGCCGGACAGCCCACTGCGCGAAGACGACCCCGACGATCGCCCCCATGGCCGCGACGAGAAAACTCTCCGTCAACATTTGGCGAATGAGGCGCCAGCGGGTTGCGCCGAGCGCGCCGCGGATGGCGAGCTCTTTCGCTCGCAAAGCGGCGCGACCAAATTGCATGTTCATCACGTTGACGCACGCGATGACGAGAACGAGCAGGACGGCGCCGAGCATCGCGTAAACAGTCCCGCGCAATTGGGGACCGGTGAATGAATTCAGGAGCGGCTGGACGCTGACCGAGGTCAGGTGCTCGTTGGTTTTCGGGTTATCCTTCGCGATCCGTTTGGCCAGTGCAGCGAACTCTGCATTCGCCTGGTCGATCGAAACGCCGTCCTTCAAGCGGCCCATCACGGCGGGGGCCGAACCGCCGGCGCGCGCGTCTTCGCGAGGCCGAAGCGGAAACTCGTTATAAAGCGGCACCCAAAGCTGCTCGGAAATCGGGAACTTAAAGTTCTCCGGCATCACCCCAATGATGGTCGCCGCTTTGCCGTTAATCCGGACGGACTGGCCGACGATATTCGCGTCGCAGCCGAAATCGCGCTTCCAGATTTCGTACCCGAGAATGGTCGTCTTTTCCGCGCCCGGCTTGTTGTCGTCCGCGGTAAAATCGCGGCCGACGATCGGCGACACGCCGACGATCCGGAAAAAATCCTCGGTGACATATCCGCCGGTGTAGCGCTGCGGGTTGTTCTTGTAGGTCACGTTGATCGTCGAGCCGTTCAGGTAACCGGACATGAGCGCGAACGATTGCTGGCCCGCCTTCAAATCCTCGTAGTCCTGGGCCGCTGGAATGTTGCCGTTGCCGAAATTGTTTTGTTGCGGCGTTCCCTGCGGATCGATGAGCCCCACGCTCATGAGCTGCTCGGGATGCGCGAAGGAAAATCCGCGGAGGACGAATGCGTTGACGATCGTGAATTGGGTCGTAACCCCGGCGATGCCGAGCGCGAGAACGAGCACGGCGAGGAGACAAAAGGATTTTTCCTTGAAGAGAATGCGGAGACCGATGCGGACATCCTGGCTAAGAGTATCGAGGATCATGTTGCGCGTTGGGTTGAGGAGTTGAAGGGCGTTCGAGATGGAGATGCAGCGGCAAACCGGCTACTCGGTCCGGAGCGCGACCATTGGGTTCACCCGCGTGGCCCGGCGAGCGGGAACCAAACAGGACGCGGCGGCGACCAGGGTGAGAAGACCGGAGACTACGAGGTAAATGGTCGGGTCGAGCGGATTGACCTTGAAAAGGATGTTGCTCAGCGCCGCCGCGGCGACGACGCCGAGAAGCAACGCGATCCCGCCCGCGCCGAGGACGAGACCGATCGCGAGTTGCCACGCGCCCTGGCTGATGACCATCCGCACGATCCGGAGCGCATTAGCGCCGAGTGCCATCCGGATGCCGAATTCCTGGGTGCGTTGCGTCACAGAAAAACTCATCACGCCGTAGAGACCGACGCCCGAAAGGATGAAGGCGACGACACCAAAAATGCTGAAGAGCGTGGCGATGACGCGATTGCCGGAAAGGATGTCGGCGTGGAATTGCGCGGGCGTCCCGGGAAAGTACGTCGGCAGGTTGGAGTCGAGTACGGCGACGGCTTTGCTCAGGATGGGGCCGAGGGTGTCGGCCCGCACACCGGCGCGCGGCCTAACGAGCACGGTCGCGAACTGGGTCGCGGGCGAAGCGCCGAGCAACGGCATGTAAAAGCCCGCCGCGTCGGTTTGCTGATCGAAGGGGCCCTGCATCAACGTGTCGGGCACGACGCCGACAACGGTGCGCCACGGCTGTTCCTTGCCGGGATTGAAGATGCGCAGCTGATGGCCGATCGGGCTCTGGTTGCCCCAATGCTTGCGGGCGAAGCTGGCGTTCACGATCGCGACCGGTTGCTTCGCGTCGCTGTCCTCGATGGTGAAATCGCGGCCTTCGCGGAGCTTGAGCCCGAGGGTTGTGAAGTAGCCGTCCGAGACCGATTCGAAATTGCACCGCGGCCGATCCCGATCGGTCAGATAACTTTGGCCGTCGACTTCATATTGGCCGCCGGGCCCGAAGGTCATGCGGAAGCGGTCGGTCATGGCCGCGGCTTCGAACTGCGGATTGTTGCGCAAGGCCCGGACCGCGCGGGTGAAGAAATCGCGGCGGGATTCTTCGGTCGGATACGGCGCTTCCATCAAAGCGAGGCGCGCGGCGTAGAGGCTGTTCTCATCGTAGCCATAGTCGAGCTTCGTCTGGTTGCGGATCGATTTGATCTGCAACATCGCGGCAATGAGCAGGGCCGCGGTCAGCGCGATTTGTCCGACAACCAAGACGCGGGTGATGACGTTGACGAGCCGGCTGCTGTTCCCGCGGCCGCCTTCTTTCATCACCTCGGCGGGATTGCCGCGCGAACTAAGAAAGGCCGGGAGCAAACCGGACACGATCGTGGCGACGAGGGTGATCCCGAGAGTGAATGCCAGGACCCGGCCGTCGATGGTGAACTTCCACCAATAAGGGGGCGGGAACGGCGCCGCTTTCACAACTTTGTCGAACATGTCCGTGCCCCAAAACGCGAGGACCGTGCCGCCGATCGCGCCCAGGACCGCGACGACCAGACTTTCCGTGAGCATTTGCCTGACGAGACGCCAGCGGGTCGCGCCGAGCGCGCCGCGAATAGCCAGCTCCTTCGCGCGCAACGCGGAGCGGCCGAATTGCATGTTCATCACGTTCACGCATGCGATCAGCAACACGACGATGACAGCGCCGAGCATCGCCCACACGATCTGGCGCAGTTGCACGCCGGTGAAGGCGTTGATCAACGGCATGACGCTGGCGGAGGTGAAATTCTGGTTCGTTTTCGGATTGTCGGCCGCAATGTTGCGCGCGATCGCGATCATCTCCGCGTTGGCCTGGTCGAGCGTGACGCCCGGCTTCAACCGGCCCATCACGGCGGGCGCGCGGCTGTTTGCGCCGAGGAATAGTTCGCCGCGCGGCGTGGGCGGCCACTCATTATAGAGCGGCGTCCAGAGTTCCTCCGAAAATGGAAACTCAAATCCCGGCGGCATCACCCCGATGATGGTTGCGCCTTTGCCATTTATCGTGACGCTCTGGCCGACGACGCTGGGGTCGGCATTGAAATCGCGCCGCCAGATTTTATCTCCGAGGATCGCGGTCTTCGGTGCGCCGGCCTTGTTATCAGCGGCGGTGAAATCGCGGCCCAGCACGGGCGAAACGCCAACGATCCTGAACAGTTCGTCGGTGATGTAGGCGCCGGTGTATCGCTGCGGGTTGTTATGGTAGGTGACGTTGATGGTCGAACCGCTCAGGTAACCGGCCATCATCGCGAACGACTTCTGCGCCGCCCTTATGTCCTCGTAATCCTGCGCGGCCGGAATGTTGCCGTTGCCGAAGTTGTTGTTCTGATCGCTCGCCTTTGGGTCGATCAGCCCGACGCTCACGAGCTGCTCCGGGTGCGGAAATGAAAAGCCGCGCAGGACAATCGCGTTGACCACGGCGAACTGCGTCATCGCGCCGCCGATGCCGAGCGCCAGCACGACCACCGCGAGAACGAGAAAAACCTTGTCCTTCAAGAGAACGCGAAGGCCGACGCGGATATCCTGGCGAAACGTGTCGAGGATCATAATGCTGGGTTGAGTTGGAATTGCGGGGCGCTTCCAGAATGAGATGCGGCGCGGGCCGGAAATGGATTCAGAAAACCATCGGCCACGCTAAACAAACGCCGCCACCCGCGGCTTTTGTTCAACCCCGCACGGCCGCTACTCGATGGCATAAAGGTTTCCGTCCGTGCTCCCGAAATAGACGACGCCGTTCATCACGAGCGGCGTCGAGAAGATCGCGCCGATGTTGAATTCTCGCTCGGTGGCGACGGTGGGCGCTTCCCGCCAGCTCGAATAATAGAGCATCGGCCCATTGAACTTGCGGTCGGCGGTCAGGACCCAGCCCTTGTTCTGCTTCGACGTCTCGGTCTGAAAATCCCAGAGCGGTTCCGCCGTTTTCAGATCGCGCGCCTGCAACGTGCCGTTGAGGATCCCGATCAGGACGACGTCGCCGGCGATTACCGGCGAAGAAAACATGTAAGCCTTCTCCTCTTTTTTCAGCAATTCCTTGCCGGTCGCGGCCTCGGCGACGCGAAAGAGGCTCGAGTCCGAAGTCGCGAACACCACTTTCCCGTCGGCGACCGCGGGAGAAACGATCACCCAGCTCAGGTCATTAAAGATCTTCCACTTCTCTTTCCCGGTCGCAGCGTCGAGCGCGTAAAGATGGGCATCGCGGCAGCCGACGTAAACGACGCCGTCGATCACCGCCGCCGAGGATTGAAAACCGACCTGGTTGTGGATCATCGCGTCTTCGCCGCCGTGGAAACGCCACTTCTCTTTCCCAGTCGCGGCGTCGATCGCGTAGAAGTAACTGTCCCAGCTTCCAACAAAGACGACGCCATCCGCATAGGCCGGCGATGCGTGCACGACGTCGCCGGTCTTGAATTTCCATTTCAACTCGCCCGTGCCCGCATCGAGCGCGTACACGTTTCCGTCCCCACTCCCAAAATAGACCGCGCCCTCCGCCACGACCGGACTGGAAAGAAACACGTCGAACTGGTCCGCGATCGTCTGGTTCTTCGGCTGAAGTCCGTGAATTCCTTTCGCTTCGAAGCGCCGCTCGCCTTCCGTCGCAAACTTCCATTTGATCGCGCCGGTCTGCGCGTTCAACGCGTAGAACTTTCCGTCGTAGCTGGTCGCGTAGAGCGTGCCGTTGGCGACCGCGGGCGTGCAGGGCGCGGGACCGCCGGTGGCGCGTTTCCAGATTTGCCGCCCGGTCTCCGAATCGACGGCGTAGATATTGCCGTCGTCGCCCCCGAAGTAGACAATCTTGTTGTCCCAAACCGGCGACGAAACGATCCGATCGCCCGTCGGAAATTTCCATTTCACCCGATGAAATTGGCGCGGCGCGGTTTCTTTCGAACTTCCCGAGTGCGCAGCATCTCCACGAAACATTGATTGCGCGTAAACCGGCGCCGCAAGGCAAAGCAGCGCCACCGCAATCACTGCCTTTGCGGTTGTCATGTTGAGCGGCAGCGAAACATCTCTGACCATTTCTGCGCGCTGCGAACCTGAAATATTGAGAGATCCTTCGCCGCGCTCAGGATGACAGAACTGGGCGATCATTGTGTCCGTTTCAAAACCAGCGACGCTTCCATCGGTCCCTGGCTCAACGTCCCTTTGATCTCGCCGGCCTCTTTTGAGAACCGGCCTTCGAAGGTCATTCCAAACTCCTCCGATTTTACGGTGACGAAATCGCCGTCCTGGGTCACGAGAGTCACCGGGACGTTGTTTACTTTTTTACCAACGATGGTGAACTCGAGCGCCGCGCCCTCCGCGCCTCGATTCGAAAATTTCATGGTCGCATGGCGCGCGTATCCCATCATCTCGTAGTCCCCTTTCCATTCGCCCTCCAACTCTTTGGCGACGGCACTGCTTTGAATGGGCAAATCGACTTGCGCCGGTCCCGTCTTCACGAGGACGAACGGCGCCGTATTCCCGCCCTGCTTGAAGTCGCCGGCCAGGCGACCCTCCGAATTGAGATGCGCTGTCAGTTCCGCTCGGCCGGCGCGTTCGTTCCCCAAGGCACCCTTGATCGCAAACGTCAGATCGCCGCCGCGCACATGCAGGTCGACAAGTTGCGCGCCTTTAACGCCAAAGCCCGGGATGACGATCGATCCGATCCAGCCTTTTCCGCCGTCATCCGAAAGATCAACGACGAGCTTCAGCTCCTGCCCGGGAATCTGCGCGACGCCTTCCCAGCGTCCGGCCGCGCTTTCAGCCGCGTGGCCAAGCGCAGCGCTGGCAAACAAAATAGCCGCGAATAATCGCAACGAAGTTCTCCTGAACTGCGTTGCGGATCAGGCGCGCTGAATTGCTTTCGCGGACTGCGAAATCGAGCTGGTGTGGACCGTGGTCAACGGCAGTTCGATCGGATGCTTCGCGACCTGCCAAAGCGAAAAGAGCGCGCTGAGCACAACGGCGAAGTAAACCGCGCCTTCAAAAAGGCCGCGTTCTTTTTCTTCGGAGCGAACGATCAATGCGTAGGTCGATTCGAATCCTTTGGCGGAGTAAGTTTCGTTTTTCATAGGGTTGATTGGTTTGACGACTACTCCTATTGCAATGCCCGTGCCACGCCCCCGCGGAGATTTTCAAGTCATTGATCGACAACAGCTTGAAGAATTGAATGCGGCCTAACGACTCAAGCGATTTGTTTCGCCCTCGGGATTAGCCGTTCCGAATCTGGGACCAGTTTTTTTTGGGAAGTCAGCCTGGGCTGCTCATCGACAAAATCCTGCCCGAGTTCGTGAAGCCAGACCCGGAATTCCAGCGCCTTCAAGAATCATTAAAACCGAAACCCCCTGAACTCCCCTTCGCCGCACCGATCTGTTTCAGCGCTCGTCGTTCATGTTGCCCGACTTCCGAAGCTCTTCCCGTCGGGCGGCGATTTTCGCGCGTCCCGCGGCGAGCTTGGCCAGGAGTTCCTTGTTGCCGAGAGCCAGAAACTCGGCCTGGCGTAACGAATCGTCCGAAACAATCTCAACATATTTATCGACGTATTGCGCGAATGTGAGCGTGCTGTCCGGCGCGATCGCGCGACTTTCGCGGGGAGCGAGAAACCATTTTAGCCAGTTGGCAAATAGCGGGTCTGAATTGTTTTGAGGGGCACCGCTCCCAAGTTCGCGCAGCTTCGGAATGGTCACGCTCTTTGCCTCGAGGACCCCGAAATCGTTGAGTTTGTGCTGGGCGATGGCTTCCGCGACATCGGCCAGCAGAGCCGGCGCGTTTTTCAACTGGAAGTCGAGCCGTTGAATTTCCGTGTAACTCTCGCCCACGAACGCGACGACGATGCCACTGGAAGTGAAAGCAGCAGCTTGGGCATCGAGACCCGCATAAGGCATCGGCTCAATGAGATCGGCGCCGGATTCTATGTCCACCACGCCGAGGCCCTGGTAATTCCCTTCCAGGCGGTGGTATCCCGCAACAATAGTCTTCGTGCCATCCGGACTGAACCAGGCATTGTAGCAACCAATGAAAGTATCGTGCAGCGGCAGACCGCTCTCCGCGTTCAAAAGCTTGATCCCACTAGGATAGTCGGTCTGGAAGGTAAGTAGCTTTTCACCTTTGCCGCTAAACTTATAGTGGTCGTTTCCCGCGATGATGATTTCAGCCGTGAGCTTTTTGTCGCCTGCGACGTCGACCAGGCGTCTTTTCATCTCCTTCTCCTCAGTGCCGGTGCCCGTCGTCCGCGTGGTGCCGGTCGCAAACTCGTCGAAGCGGCGTGTCGAAGAGAGGGCGGCAATGTCGAAGGCGCTCGGGTCGGGCGTGTCGAACGCGCCTCGGGCGGGAGCGGACTGTCCGCTTTCCACCAGAAAGTCGCTGGCTGTTCCATCAGCACCTACCAAACGAATCACGTTGGCATTCTTCGAGAATTGCGCCTTTGTGAACTTGCCGATAATGCGGACCGGCCGGTTCAACGGCACGGTCGGTTGGATGTCTCAGACCTGCACATCCCGCGAGAAGTTTGAAGTGATAAGGCGGCTGCTATCTGGGCTGAAACCAGCCTTGCCGAAATAGTCGTTCTCGGAGTTGCTGACGCAGGGCAATTCATTCAGCAAGGCGCCATCCCTGCCATCCCAGAGCCGGAGCGAGCGTGACTCATAGTAGGTCGAGACAATCTTCAAGCCGTCCGGGCTGAACTCCGCCACGTTTGTGACATCGCCGCGCTCTCCCGGGCCATACTCTTTTGACTCATGCCACATGCGCGAGAGCTGCTTGCCCGTGAAGACGTCCCACAAACGCAGTTGCGCGGTTGAAACATAGTTTAGCCCGGTGATGGCATCTTCCACTGGAGGGGGTTCCCAGCGAGAGAATGAATCCGGCGCTCGAAGGTCCGCGGAAGATCGCCGCTCCTCGAGCGAAACCGCCCGCTGTCCGTCGTTGCTGAAGCTCACGTGTTCGAGGTAGGAGTCGTCGGACACCGGCTCGTTAACAAGTTTCGCGGTAATCGGCTGGCCTGTGGATTCCACATCGGCAAAGTAAATCTCCTTCGTGGTGTTCTCGTCTTTTGGCGAACTGCATACCATTCGTCCGTCCGCGCTCATGGCCCGAAGGCTTCCACGGATCGGAATTCCCACGGGGACGGCTTTTCCCGCCACGAAGTCCAGCTTCCAGACGCGCTCGACGGAGTTGCTAAAGGATTCTTTGGCATGAGTGCCATCGCGACTAAGTTCGATGTCTTTCGCCGGGATTTTCACCCGGCGATTAACTACAGATCCCTTTTCGGCGTTCCAACTGGTGACTTCTCCGTTGGAATCGCAAGTAATGATAGTTTTGCCGTCCAGGCTAAATTGCGCAGTTTTGACCTCGGAAGTGAGCTTCAGAATTGGTTGCCGGATTTCCTTTGTCAGGAAGTTCGCAATCCTCACTTCCTTGCCGGAGGGGAGCAGGATCCAGGGCTCCCTCGGATTAAGCGAACGCTCGTCGAAGTTTCCGCTAATTTTGGGCGAATCGAAAAGCAACTTCGCGCTCTTTGCGTCCCAAATCTGCACCGTGTCTCCACTTGTGGCGAACGTCGCGCCCCCCTCGAAAGGGTTAAAGAAAACGCGCCAATTTGATGGCTGGGGCACCGGCTCTGTCAGTGGAAGGATCCAGTTCCTTTGTGATAGCAACGAGAAAAGTCGAGTGGCAGCCAACTGGTTGCTTGGATCTTTTCGGCAGGCCCGTGCCAGGAAGGCAAGCGCAGTCTGAGTTTTCCGGGGATCTTTGTCGCGGAGCAACTCGGCCGCGCGCAAGAAATCGGATTGGCTGAGGGTGAGCTGGGCCTTCTTCGCCGCTTCCTGCGCTCGATCAGCACTCTTCCTAGCCTCCTCGGCCTTTATCCGGGCGCTGCGCTGACCGATCCAACCGAAGATCGCCCCAGCGACGGAAATGAGGAGCAGACCAACACCAACCATTTCGAGGATTCGCCGGAGTCGCGCCCGCTTTTCACGCTGAGCCACGCTCCGATCCAGAAACAGATTCTCGGAATCGCCCAATCCGCCTACGACCGTGGCAAAATCGCCGCGCGCCCGCATATCGAGTGCCTGCGCGAGGCGGGAGCCGCTGAGCAATTCTTCCTCCGCGCCGCGATCGCCTTCCTCTTGCCGGCGTTGCCAGCGGCGCGCGTCATCAGCGAGACGGTTCTTCGCGAAGATGACTTGTTTGCCCACTTCAATCCAATTCTTGAGCCGGCCCCATGAAGTGAAGAGCGCTTCGTGTGCGACTTCGACAGTCGCGTCGTCGCCCTCGCGATTGCTTACCAGAAGTTTCTGATTGATGAGCGCTTGCAGGATCTCCTGCTCTTGTCCTGTGGCAAACATCGCCATCGAAGCGCGGCGGCGGACGGGACGCCAGGCTGCAGCGTCGGAGCCTTCGCCGGCGAGATCGACGAGGCGGAGAAAAATTTGGCGCACGATCTCCTGTTTCGGGCTCGCGGTTTTCCCGTCGGTGCCTTCGGCAAATGAGTCGTAGATCTCGTCCGCGCGTTTTTGCAACGCGCCGCGGACGCCGCCGAGCTCGCGATAGGCTTTTGTGTTGAGGTGCCGATCTGCGAGGCCATCTTCCCGCGCTTCCTCATGCCAAAGCAGATCGAGCGTGTATTGCAGCAGTGGGAGCGATCCCGCCTGGCCTTGCACGTCCTTGATGATCTCTTCGACCAGGCCTTGCTCGAAGACCACGCCATGGCGCGCCGCTGGCTGCTCGATCGCCTGCCGCAACTCGTCCGCATGCATGTCCGCCACGAAATCGATATTCTTCTCGATGATCTTGGCGAATTGCGGGAACGGGCTGAAGCGGTCGAGAAAATCGGCGCGCATCGCCAGAACCAATTTGGTCGAGCTCTTCGCGTCCTGGGCGATCTCGACCAGGGCTGCAATGAAAGCAGCACGCAGCTTCTCGTCGCCGACGGTGAAAATTTCCTCGAATTGATCGACGAAAAAAAGCCACTGGTCGCCAGTGCGTTGCAGGGTGCGAATGAGTTTGGCCGGAGTCTCTGCTTTTGCGTCGACGAGCTCGCGCGTTTGGGCCTGGCTGAACCCGGCGCCTTGCACCGCGGTGCGGAGCGACTCGAACGGATTCACGTCCGGCACGAGAGTGAAATAGCGGAACGGCGCGCCGATCAACTGCGACAACTGCGGCAGCAGCCCCGCGCGCACGACCGACGATTTGCCGCTGCCCGATGCGCCCAGCACCAGCAGCACATTGCTGACGCTCAATTGCGCAAGCAGGCTCTTAATCAATTGGTCGCGGCCGAAGAAGAGATCCTTGTCGCGATCTTCAAAGCGATCCAACCCGCGATAAGGCGACGTGGTGATAAGCGGCCGCTGCGTGATCGCCTCGACCGAGATCTGGATCGTCGTGGTGATGGTGGTGATCTTGTCGCCACCGACGATGTCCCCCAGCGCGCTGAAGTTAACGCTTCCGCCGACGTCCCCAATTCGAATGCCACTCGAATCCGGCGGCGGCAGTGGGGGAATCGTTGCCATCCAGAGTTATCGGCCCGGAGCCCAGCCGGATCAGGGCAAACCAAAAAGATGCCGAGCGCTCAGGATGAGCGGACCATATTTTACCGCGAACTTGCCTACGGTTTCGGCCACGTCACTCGCCTTGCCCGCCAGGCCTTGCAACTTGTCCATGATGCCGCCCGCGCGATCCAGCGTGCCTTCAACCTCGGTCGCAACCGGGGCCGGCGCCGGCGCACCCGGCGCGACCTCGGCGGTTTTCTCTTTCACTTCCTTGAGCGCTTTTACCTGCTGAAGAATCTCGGAGATGACTTCGTCCTTCTTGTCCTGATCGAGTGACGCGCTCGCCTCGATCTCCGTTTTCATCGCCCGCAACGCTTCCCGCAATTGCTCTATCTCGGAATGGAATTGGTCCTTTTTTTCTTCGTCGGCAAAGCCCTTCTGGATCGTGGTCGTCGTCGTGGTGGTCGTGGTTTTGTCGCCGCCGACGATATCGCCGCCCGCGGTCTGGCTCACGTTGCCGCCGATGTTGCCAAACTGAAAGCCGCCTCCTTTTTCGCTCATAATGAATACCTGGGGGGTGATGACCAGGGGTGAATTCAGATTGAGGTCCTCGTTCGCCAGCGTCAATCACAATAGCTGACGCGGACCCGCCCAAAAAAAAGAGGCGCAGAGGAATGAACCTCTGCGCCGCTCTTGAACAAACTACCGGACTACATGTAGTTCAACGCGCCGCAACGCCAGCACGTGAACCAGCTCCAGTTGGAGTGGACGTAGTTCCCCGCTCCATCGTTCCAGCAGGTGTAGAGCATATGCCGGCGCCGACCGCCTGCTTCACTCGCGTCATCCCCTTTTTCCGCCCCACTGCCGCCCTCTTTATCCGGCTTCTGACCTGATTTTTCGTCAGCCATATTTTTGTCCTCCGTTGGTTGTTGGTTTTTGCCTGCCACATCGTTCCGTGTGACGGCGGGTCGCCAGTTATGCCGAGTC
The DNA here is from genome assembly GCA_041167265.1 of Verrucomicrobiota bacterium. Lineage (GTDB taxonomy): Bacteria > Verrucomicrobiota > Verrucomicrobiia > Chthoniobacterales > UBA10450 > AV80. The sequence goes on from JBEEHG010000014.1 coordinate 80,965, forward strand.
CCGGCACCCGAAGCAAGCCCTCTGTCGTCGCGAGATCATGTGGTGGATGACAGACGCTTCGGGCCGGCGGAATTTCGAAATTGTTCGTGGCCGCGGATAATTTCTTCGAACGCCGGGCGCTCGTTAGGCGGGATGTCGCTCGGAAATTTCGCCGCTGACCGTTCCCATTTCGCAAGCCAGGCGTGAGAGAGCAGATCGCGTTTGTCGGGCTCGGAGCGGAATGCCGCCGGCGTCAAAGCGATCGTCGTCTCGAGCTTCTCGCCGGCGTTACGCCCATTCGCGACGAAAAAGCCGGCAGCCAGAAGCGCGGCGCGGTTCGCGGTCGAACAGGTGTAGGTGAAAAGCTCGGCGTCGCGATTTCGGCAAGCCTGGAACACCCTGCGAAAAGTGTCGGCAGTCCAAAGCCCGGCTGATGTCTTCGTCGAAAACATGTCGTAGAAGATGAGATCGGGTGGCGGCGCGTGCATCATCTCCTCCCGGAAATCGCCGAGGAGAACGTGCCAGGATAAACCGGGATGATCGGCTGAGGCCCATCGCCCATTTCTCGCGATGCCGGTCGTCGCTTCAATCCGAAGATAAGGAAAGTTCGCCGGGTTCTTCAGCGCGAGTCGCAACGAATCGAGATCGTTCTCGAAACTAACGATCTCGAGCGGTCGCCGGGCCGACATTGTCTCGTAGCATTCGATGGCCGCGGTCGCGTTTGCTGCCGCGCCCAGACCGACGTCCCAAATTACGAGCGGCTCGTCCAACTGCGTTTTCGAGAGGCGCTCAGCCAGTCGGGCCTGCTCGACGTAAAGCTCCCGCGCTTCCCGAATGGGATCGGTCCGGGAGTGCATGATTTCACCGGAAGAAATCTGGCGGATGCTGGAAAACCCTTCCCAAGCGCGATGGATTTCGTAATCCCCGAGGCGCTGCGGCGCGTCACCTTTCATTTCAAATCTCCGCTTGTTTTTATCACGAGGTTGCAGTTGAAGTGTTCCGCCCCAAGCAACTCCAACCAAAGGATGAAATGAAACGTATCACTGTTCTACTTGCCATTCTGGCGCTCGGGGCATCCGTCAGGGCCGACCTCAATCTTCCCGACGCCAGCCAGCTCGCCGTCACCAAGCAGCGGATCGGGTTGACCGACGTCAAAGTCACTTATCATCGGCCGTTGGTGAACGGCCGGAAAATTTGGGGCGGCCTTGTCCCGCTGGGCGAAGTCTGGCGCGCGGGGGCGAACGAAAACACGACAGTTGAGGTCAGCGACCCGATCACCGTCGAAGGCCAGGCACTCCCGAAAGGAACCTACGGCCTGCACATGATCCCGTCCGCCGATAGCTGGACGATCATCTTTTCCAAAATGGCGACGGCCTGGGGCAGCTACACCTATAACCAGGCCGAAGACGCGCTCCGCGTCACCGTGAAGCCGCGCCCGACGGAGATGGAGGAAGCGCTCGAATACGAGTTCGAGGATCTCAAACCCGACTCGGCCACGATGACGTTGAAGTGGGAGAAGATCGCGGTGCCGGTGAAGCTGGCCGTCACTCCTGAGACGACGGTCGCGAATATCCGCGGTCAAATGCGGGGCCGCGCCCAGTACGAATGGGAAGCGCCAAATCAGGCCGCGAACTTTTGCCTGACCCACAAGATCAATCTGGATGAGGCATTGAAATGGGTGAACCTCTCGATCCAAAACGAGGAGCGGTTCGAGAACCTGACGACCAAGGCCGATCTGCTCAAGGCCATGAACAAGCCGGACGAAGCGAAGAAGGCCTGGGAACAGGCCATCGCCAAGACCACGCCGATCCAGCTCTATTCTTATGCGCGCCGGTTGCAATCGGAGAAGAAAGACGCCGAGGGAATGGAGATCCTGAAGGAAGTCTCGAAGCGTTATCCGGAAACACCGTTCGGCCATCTGGCGGACGCGCGGATGAAATCCGCCACGGGTGACTTTGCCGGCGCCGCCGAAGACGCGAAGAAGGCACAGGCCGTCGCGGTCTCCGATCAGCAAAAGGCGAATATCAAGGTGCTGATCGACCGGCTCAACGCGAAGCAGGACATCAATAAGTAAGCTGCGCGGTTGAACAAATTGGGAGATGGGTAGCGCTCATGGGTAATGGGAGAGCGAGATTGTTGCATGGCACGCTGGGCGTTCTGCTGATGACCGCGGCGATCGCACACGGGGCGGAATTGCCGGCACGGAGTTTCCCGCCGCCGATGAACGCAGCCGAGATTCAGCTCGGCCTCCAGAAGCTGAATGTCCTCGGACGCGTCCTCTACATCGCGGCGCATCCGGACGACGAGAACACGAACCTCATGGCTCTCTGGGCGAATGGCGCGCTTTACCAGACCGCTTATTTGTCGGTTACGCGCGGCGACGGCGGCCAGAACTTGATTGGACCCGAACTCGGCGAGCGTCTCGGGTTCATCCGGACCCACGAGCTCCTGGCCGCGCGCCGGCTGGATCACGCGCAACAATTCTTCACTCGCGCGGTCGACTTCGGTTTCTCGAAAAGCGCGTCGGAAACTCTGCGCATCTGGGACCGTGACAAGATCCTGGCGGATATCGTCTGGACGATTCGGCGCTGGAAGCCGGACGTGATCGTCACCCGGTTCAGTCCCGAGGACGACAAAACGCACGGCCACCACACCAGTTCGGCCATCCTCGCGCGCGAAGCCTTCACCGCCGCCGCCGACCCAAAGCGCTTTCCCGAGCAGCTCGCCTCGGTCACGGTTTGGAAACCGAACCGGCTCGTCTGGAACACGTCGCCGTTCTTTTTCCAGAACCGCAACATTCCGTTCGATCCGGCGGGCCTCGCAGAGTTGGAGGCGGGCGGGTTCAGTCCGTTGCTCGGCAAAGCGTTTACCGAAATCGCCGCGGCGAGCTTGAGCATGCACAAAAGCCAGGGCGTCGGCGGTCCACCCCGCCGCGGGGCGCGCAAAGAATATTTCAAATTGCTCGAAGGCGCGCCGATGAAGGAGTCGCTCTTCGACGGAATCGACACGAGTTGGAAACGAGTTCCTGGATCGGAAGCGATCGCGGCCAAAGTGAAGGACGTGCTGGCAACGTTCGTCGCAGCGGACCCGGCGGCATCGGTGCCGAAGTTGCTGGAATTGCGGAAGGACCTGACCGGGCTTGCGGCTGACGATTGGCGCGCCGCGAAAGTTGGGGAGGTAGACTCGCTCATCGCCGCGTGTCTCGCCTTGCACATCGAAAGCTCGACGGCGAACGCGGTGGTTTCGCCCGGCCAAACCCTGCCGATCAAACTCGAAGCGATCAATCGCTCGAAAGTGCCGGTGCAATTAGTCGAAGCGCGGACGCCGGTGTCCGCTCAAACCCTGCGCCTGGACACGCCGTTGCCCCAGGACCAGTTCGTCGCGAAAGACCTCGCCCCGACCCTGCCCGCGAATGTCGCTTACACCCAGCCGTACTGGTTGCGAACGCCGCCGAAGCTTGGCACCTTTGTTGTCGAGGACCAGAAACTGATCGGCCTCGCGGTCAACCCGCCCGCGTTTCCCGTCGAGGTCGTCGTCCGCGTCGGCGATCAGGAACTCTCCTATTTGCTCGACACCAAAACTCGGAGCGTCGATCGGGTGATTGGCGAAGTGCGGGATGACCTTGTCATCGCGCCGCCGGTCTTCGCGAATCTTCAGAATTCCGTCTTTGTTTTCGGGGACGACAAACCGAAGAGCGTCCAGGTTCGCGTCACCTCTTCGACCGGCGCGGTGAAGGGCGAGCTGCGACTCGAGGCGCCAAAAGGCTGGCGGGTCGAACCGGCGAGCGTTGCCGTCGATCTGGCTGCGGCGGATAACGAATCGTACGCCAGCTTCACGGTTCATGCGCCGCCCAGTCCCGGTGAAGGAACGCTCCGCGCAATCGTCAAGGTCGACGGCCGCGATTATTCCTTCGCTCGCGAAAAGATTTCCTACCAACACATCGGCACCCACCTGCTCATGCCGCCGGCCGAAGCGCGGATCGTGCACGCCGACATCAAAAAGAAAGGCGAGCTGATCGGCTACATCCCTGGCGCCGGCGACGACATTCCACAGAGCCTTCAACAGATTGGCTACACCGTGAAGGTCCTCGACGGTTCCGACATCACCGCCGAAACCCTGAAACGCTTTGATGCCGTCGTGCTCGGAATTCGCGCCTACAACACCCAGGATCGGATCGCGGCCTGGCAGGCGGAGTTGCTCGCTTACGTCAAAGCCGGCGGCGTGGTCGTCGCCCAGTATAACACGACCGATTTGAAGACGAAGACGATCGGCCCCGCCCCGGTGGAGATCAGCCGCGAACGCGTCACGGATGAGAACGCGGAAATTCGGATCCTGGCGCGGGATCATCCAGCGTTGAACACGCCGAACAAAATTAGCGCCGACGATTTCAAAGGCTGGGTCCAGGAACGCGGCCTTTATTTCCCAAACAAGTGGGACGCGAACTGGACGGCGCTGCTTTCCTGTAACGATCCGAACGAAAAACCGCTCGATGGCGGACTGATCGTGGCGAAATCGGGCCAGGGCTATTTCGTCTACACCGGTTACGCGTTTTTCCGGCAGCTGCCTGCCGGGGTTCCGGGCGCCTATCGCCTCTTCGCGAACCTGGTTTCGTTGCGCGACGCGAAATGAAACGCTGCAAATGGCGCCTCTTGTGTAGCCGCTTCGCTATGCGAAGCGTGATAGGAAGCGTCGTCGAAGCCCGCGTCGCCCACAGGGCGACGGCTACAGAAGACAAATGAGCCTGCACGAGCATCCCCCGTTTTTCTCGACCTGGCGGAAGGCGTACGTGTTCGCGATTGCGCTCTTCGCCGTCGAAGTGGCGTTGCTCTACGCTTTCACGCTCCGGTTTTCGTGAACCGGTTCGATTACTTCGTCCTCTTCGCGACCATCGTCGCGATCCCGCTCTACGGACTCTGGCGCACCTATAATCATCCGAACCTTCGCGAATACCTCAAGGGCGACCGCACCATTCGCTGGGGAACAATCGGGCTTTCCGTCCTCGCCACCCAGGCCGGTCCGATCACGTTTCTCTCCATGCCCGGCCAGGCCTACGAGAGCGGCATCGGGTTCATCCAAAATTATTTCGGGCAACCGTTCGCCCTCATCGTCGTCTGCGCGATTTTCGTCCCGATTTATCAGCGGTTGAAAGTTTTCACCGCCTACGAATATCTCGGCCAGCGTTTCGATAATAAAACCCGGCTGCTGGGCGCGTTCCTGTTTCTCATCCAGCGCGGGATCGCGGGAGGCATCACGATCTACGCGCCGGCGATCATTCTGTCGGCCTTGCTCGGCTGGGATTTGAACCTGACCATCTGGCTCGCGGGCGGTTTTGTTATCGCCTACACCGTCGTCGGCGGGACGAAGATCGTCAGCCTGACGCAGCGCTACCAGATCCTGGTGATCTTCATCGGCATGGCGCTCGCCTTCGGCATCGCCGTTCATCGATTGCCCGCCGATCTTTCATTCACCGACGCGCTTCAGATCGCCGGGCGAATGGGAAAACTTCAGGCCGTCGATTTCTCGATTGATCCCTCGAAGCGTTACACCTTTTGGTCGGGCATCCTCGGTGGATTCTTTCTCTCGCTCTCCTACTTCGGCGCCGACCAATCCCAGGTGCAGCGTTATCTCGCCGGCAATTCGTTACGCGCCAGCCGCATCGGTCTGCTCTTCAACGCCCTCGTCAAAGTGCCGATGCAATTCCTCATCCTCCTCCTCGGCGCGATGATCTTTCTCTTCTATCAATTCGAAAAGCCGCCGATCTTTTTTAATCAACCCAGCTACCAGCGCGCGGTCGCGAGCGGTTACGGGCCAAAGCTCGACGCTCTCCAGGCCCAGTTCGACGACGTCTTCACCCGGAAACGGCAGCTTCTCCAAACCGCCCCGGCCGATTCCGAGATTCAGCAACTCGATGCTCGCAGCCGCGCTATTCGCGACGAAACGAAAAAGATTCTCGAGCAGGCGGGGGCCAGCCCAAAGAGCAAGGATTCCGATTATGTGTTCATCACCTTCGTTCTCCAGCACCTGCCCCATGGCGTGGTCGGCCTGCTCGTCGCGGTAATTTTTTGCGCAACCATGTCCGCGACTTCCGCGGTCCTGAACGCGCTCGGGTCCACCACCGCGGTCGACTTCTACCGGGTCTTCCGGCCCGGCGGCTCCGACCATCATTACGTCGTGGCCACCCGCTGGCTCACCCTCGGCTGGGGCATCGTCGCCATCGCCGTGGCTTCGTTCTGCAGCCTGGTCGAAAATCTGATCGAAGCCGGTAACATCCTCGCCTCGGTTTTTTACGGCAGCATCCTCGGCCTGTTTCTGGTCGCGTTTTTCATGCGGAACGTGCGCGGCTCTGCTGTCTTTTTCGGCGCGCTCCTCGCCCAAACCATGGTGATCGTGCTCTTCCTGACCACGAACATCGGCTACCTTTGGTACAACCTGATCGGCTGCGCGGCCGTCCTGCTCTTCGCCGGGATCTTGCAGACAACGGTCTTTGGGAAGAGCGCCGCGGCATGAGTGCACCAGTCATCGCCTTCGGGCAGCAACCGTGCGGATTTTTCCCGAAGCGCTTTCTCTTCGCGAAGATCCTCACGGCCCGCCGGCTCCAAAAGGAGATCGGTGGCGAGATCGTTTTCTTTTACCACGATAGCGATCACGATCCGCGCGAGACGATCACGCTCTTGCGCGAACGACGGACTGGCGACGAACGGTCGTTCAACTTCGAATTCGCGAACAAGATCCAGAAACAGTTTTCGCCGCTCTATGCCAAGCGCCTCGTGCCCGACTGGCAGGCAAAGATCGCGCGGCAGCTCCCGAATTACGTCGGTCCGGATTTGGTCGAGCATTTCAAAGCCGCTCAAGGTGCGACCGCCGCAGACTTTTGTCAGGAGATGTACCGGCGGATGGGACTGCTCGAAGGTATTCGCGTCGAGCGGTCGAGCGCTCCCAAGTTCCGGAAACGCGCGGTCGCCATCGACGATTTCTTTGTCGACGTGCACTGGGAAGGCGAAACCGTTCGCGCCCGGCACCGCGACGCAAAACTTCTCCTTCACAAAGGCGGCGATAATTACATCGAGCTACCGCCGCAGTCGTTCGACGCTGCCCAGATCAGTCCGACGCGCGACACCCGCCTGCGCTGGATGCAGTCCGTTATTCGTTGCACGCATTATGTGGCGGGCGCTGGTGAGCGGGAATACCTGAACGAAGCCGAGGCGCCCGGCGTGACTTTTGTTCAACGCGACGAGATCTCCGACTCCGGGCTCGCGTATATTGGCGGCTAAATGGACCATCCGCTCAAAATCGGGATCGCGTGTTTTCCGCTAATTGGTGGCAGCGGCATTCTGGCGACGGCGCTCGGAACGGAGCTCGCGAACCGCGGCCACGAAGTCCATTTCTTCAGTCACGCCAAACCAGTCAGACTCGATCTCTCGCTCCCGCGAATTCGCTTTCATCAGGTCGAAGTTGGGCGCGCCACCGTCTTTCCGTGTCCTGATTACACTCTGCCCCTGGCCGTAAAAATGGCGGAGATCGGGAAGGCGAACCGGCTGGATTTGTTCCATGTCCATTATGCCGTGCCGCACGCGACGGCGGCGTTCCTCGCCAGCGAGATGATCGGTGCCGGCGCTCCGAAAGTGATCACGACTTTGCACGGAACCGACACCACCCTGCTCGGTCCCAACCCGCAATATCGCGCCGCGATCGAACACGCTCTCATTCACTCCCACGCCGTCACCACTGTCTCGGAAAGTTTGCGGCGACAGACTGAAGAAATCTTTCAACTCCGCGATCCGATCGCCGTGATCCCGAATTTTTTCACGCCGAACCGGCCCCGGCGCCGCCGCGAGGAAGTTCGGAACGAGCTGGGGATCAAGGAGAGCGACTTTCTGGTCACCCACATGTCGAATCTGCGGCCCACCAAGCGGATCGATTTGTTGCTGCGGGTGATTGCCGCGGCCGCCAGGCGCGACCGGATTCGGCTCCTGATCCTGGCCGGCGCGCCGTTCGCACCCTTCCAACCGCTTGTGGACGAGCTCGGATTGCGCGCAAACGTGATCGTGAAAGAGGACGCAGCCGTCGTCGAAGATTTCCTCCCGGCATCCGACGCCGGCCTTTACACGTCCGAAAACGAAAGCTTCGGGCTCAGCGTTCTCGAAACCATGTTCTTCGAGAAACCGGTGGTGGCTTTTCGGATTGGCGGCATTCCGGAAGTTGTGGGAGACGAAGCGCACCTTCATGAATTCGGCGACGCCGCGGCCATGGCGCGCTCGCTCGATTCCCTGGTCGATTCGCCGGAAGCCGCGCGAAACATCGGCGAGCGCCTCCGCGAACGCGCGGAAAGTCTGTTCACGGCGGATCGCGTCGTCCCGTTATACGAGGCGGTTTATCGCCGGGTGTTAGGCTAACGCAGCTGCGACCGCTGGCGGAAAGATTTCGCCAACGTCGCCCTCGATGCGCAACGACACCGCCGGTTCGTCATCGTGCTCTGTCGCGCCGCGATTGATGATGACGTAAGGAACCCCGCGTTGGGCCGCGAGGAGAGGGAACGACGCCGCCGGATAGACCGACAAAGTCGAACCGAGCGCGACCACCAGGTCGGCGCCCATCGCTGCCTGCTCCGCGCGTTTGAGCGTCTCCGGCTCCAGACTTTGCCCGAAGCTGATCGTCGCCGGTTTCAGAAAACCTCCGCAGCGACAAACCGGTGGTTGGCGATGGACCCGAAAAAAATCGAAATGCGGGCCCGGACTGGTCCGCGACCGGCAGGTCACACATTCCACTTCCAGATTTGTGCCGTGTAATTCCACCAGCCGATCCGGGCCCGTTCCAGCAAGAGCATGCAACCCATCGATGTTTTGCGTGACCACCATCAAGACCTTGCCCGCTGCCTCTAGCGCGGCGATCGCCCGGTGAATTGCATTCGGCTGCGCATTTCGAAAACGATCCCAGCCTTCCAGCTTGTAATCCCAGTGTTCGATCCGCGCCGCTTCCGACGTCATGAAGTCCTGGAAGTAAACCGGCTTCCGCCGCGTCCAGACGCCTTGTGGCCCGCGAAAATCCGGAATGCCGCTGCCGGTCGAAATTCCCGCGCCGGTGAAGATCAGCGCTCTCTCCGAACGCTGCAGAAAGTCGGCGAGCCGCTGCGTGGAATCGTTCAGGGCCGGGGAAATATCAGCGCAGGCTATCGATCAACGTCCGGCTGTTCGCGATCGCTGTTTCATCCGGATTCGGACTCGCCTTCAAGAGCTCGATCGACTTCTCCGCGGCCGCGATCGCCTCCTTCTTGTTCCCCAGCTTCGCCAAAATCTGCGCTTTCTTATACTGCATGAAATAGGCCTTCGGATTCTTCTCGATCGCCTGGTCGACCCACTTCAAAGCCTGCGGCAGGTCCTTGTTCTGGTCGAAATAGAAGCTGGCCGCGCTGTAATAAAAATTCGCGTCCTGTTCCTTCCCGCTTTTCACCGCGGCGTCGATCCCTTGGGTGACTTTCTCGACGTCGTTCGTGGTCAGCTTCACATCCACGCGCGTCTTGTCCCATTCGAGATAGAGCGTCGCCGAGTTGGCGCGCAGATCTTCAAACCCGATCGTGAACGTCTCCACGGGAGGCCCCACCAGGAGTGAAGGTTTCGCGGCGGCACGCGCGGCCTCGTTCTCAGGTTTGTGATCGGCCGGCGTTTGCGCCGTTAGATTTTTCGAGAGCAGAAGATTCCACTCGTTTGCCCCCGGAATCGTGTAGAGCGCGTACTCGCCGGCCGGCACTTCCTTGTCGCCGAACTTTAGCGGCGCGCTCGTCTTGATTTTCGTGGGCTGGTTCGCGCCCGTCCGCCACGGTTTATCGTAAGGCACCAGACCGCCAAAAATTACCCGCCCGTTTTTGTTCGGCCGCGAATAATCGATCTCCACGTCCGTCAGGCCGATGCGTTGTTTAACGACGGCATGCTGGCTGGCCTGGGGAAATTCCACCTTCTCGTCGGCCGCGTCCGATCGGCCCGACAACAAAGTGGCAGCGATAAAGGCTGCGGATAAAACCGCCCCGGTTCGAAATTTTTTAGCGTGAGTAGACATAAATAGTTACGGAAACTTGATCTTCTCGAGACCGGAAGCCTCGAGCGTTGAATTCAACGCGGTCACATCCTGCGGAATCGCGCGCCAGCGTTCAACCGCCGATTTCGCATCCCGCTGCACGGCCAGCGCCGCCGCTTCAACTTGCGGCGTCGGTCCAGCGTCGGCTTCCTGCAGGTCGCCGAACAATTGTTCGACCTTCGTCAGCGCGTCGAAATGAAGTGGTTGTCCCGGCCGCGACGGGGCGGGGTCGCCAAACGTTTCCAGCTTGCGGTGAAACGCCTCGATCTTCTCCCTGATCGGCGCGTCGCCCGCTCGCTCTTTGATTTTCGCGACCTCGGCGACCAGCGCGTCGAAGCTCTTCCCGATCGGCAAGAGGGCCGCTCGCGTTTCGTAAAGCGCTTTCGAGAGATCGAATTGTTTCGCCAGGTCCGCGGGCAAAACTTTCACGCGCGGATCCATTTTCACCGTCAGCGATTGGGCAAATGTCTTCCCGCCGGCGGTGAGAACGACGGAATAGTCGCCCGGCACGATCCACGGCCCGGTAGGATGCGCCGCCGTTTTCTGGAAAACTGCCTGCATCGGATACTCGGGCTCTACTTCCTTCAACGGCTCCATGTGCATGTCCCAATGGAACCGATGCAGGCCGGGCGCGGCCGAGAGTGGCGCCGGCGGTTTCACCCAGTAGCGCGGAATTTTTAACTGCGGATCCGGCGTCGGAACCGGATCGCTGCTCGCGTAACGCCGGATCACGGACCCCTTGTTGTCTTTGATCTCGAGCGTGACCGGACCGGTCGCATTCGACCCCAGCCGATAGTCGATCGCCGCGCCTTCCGGCGGATTCTCGCCTTGCGGTTCGTCCGGCGGCAGCGGCGTGTCGGTATTCAAATTCCAGCGGACACGCCACGCTGTCTGCGGCTTGAAGAGAAACGAATCGGGGCCCCCAATCTCCATTTGCCGGAGCGCGGTGATGTCATCCAGAATCCAGAAACCGCGGCCGTGCGTCGCGACCGCAATGTCGTCGTCTTTGATAATCAGATCGCGCACCGAGGTCGCAGGCATGTTAAGCTGCAACGAGCGCCAGTTTTCGCCGTCGTCGAACGAGACATAAACGGCGCGCTCCGTTCCGGCGAAAACCATTCCGCGCCGCCGCGGATCTTCGCGAACGACGTTCACGTTTTCGTTCTCCGGAATCCCGAGAGAAATTTCCTTCCAGGTCTTGCCGGCGTCGTTCGTGCGGTAAATGTGCGGCCGGAGATCGTCGAGCCGGATCGTGTTCACGGCTGCGTAGGCCGCGTTCGCATCGAAGTGACCGGCGTCCATGATCGAGATTTTTTGCCACGCGGTGATCGCGGGCGGGGTAACGTCCCTCCAATTTTTCCCGGCGTCAGTCGTGAGATGAATCAGTCCGTCGTCGGTGCCGGCCCAGATACGATTCTTGTCGAGCGGCGACGGAGCGACGGTGTAAATCACCCCGCGCTGGCGGGGCTGCGCCGTTGGTTGCGACCGATATTTCCCGACGCTCGCCGGCACCTCGAAAGTTTTCCGCGTCAGGTCGGGACTGATCTGGGTCCAATGCCGGCCGCCGTTGTTTGTCTGCCAAAGCGTGTTGGCAGCGAAGAAAAGCAGTCGCGGATCGATCGGCGAAAACACGATCGGTTGCGTCCGCACCATTCGGAAATCGGCTGAGCGAAAGGGCTTCGGCAAAATTCCCTGGGCCTGATTGGTCCGGCGATCGTAACGCGTCAGTTTCCCGCCGTAGATGATATCCGGGTCGAGCGGATCGGGCGCGCAATAACCGTATTCTTCCGCCGCCACCGGCCGCCAATCGCGGAACGTTATCGCGCCATCAGACCCCCGGCTCGTGATCCCGACGGAGCCGCTCTCCTGTTGCCCGCTGTAAAGCCGATAGGGAAAAGCGTTGTCGGCCGCGACGTGATAAAGCTGCGCGGTCGACTGGTTATACCACGAGCTCCAGGTCTTGCCGCCGTTGACTGTCACGATCGCGCCCTGGTCGCTCCCGAGCAGGACCACGTCGGAGTTCGTCGGGTTGATCCAGACGTTCTGGTAATCATCGCCGCCGGGCGCGCCCCGCCAGCCTTCCCAGGTTTTGCCGCCATCGATTGATTTCCAGCAAACCACGCTCGCGGAATAAACGATGTTCGGATGCTGCGGATCGATCCGGATCAACGGCAGATCGCCGCCCCCGATCCGCGCGCCGGGACGTTCGTCTTCCGTGGCCAGCGTCCAGTTTTCACCGCCATCGTCGGAGCGATAAAGCTTGCCGGCTTTGGTTGTCGCGACGGCCGCGATCAAAGTCTGCGGCGCGCTCGCCGCGATCCCGAGGTTCGCCTGGACGATGTCGTTAGGCAGGCCCTTCGTTAATTGTTTCCAGCTCTTGCAGCCATCGATCGATTTGTAAATGCCGCCGCCGGTTCCATTCCACGATCCATTTTCCCACGGCCCTTCGCGCGCTTCCCACAACGCCGCGTAAACAATCTCCGGATTCGACGGATCGATCTGCACATCGGCGGCCCCGGTGTTTTCATCTTTCGAGAGCGTCTTCTCGAAGCTCTTCCCGCCGTCAGTCGAAAGATACACGCCGCGCTCTTCGTTAGGCCCGTAGGGATGGCCGGCGACGGCGACCAGGACCCGGTCCGGATTTCGTGGGTCCACCGCAATCGCCGCGATCTGCTGGCCCTCGCGCAATCCGAGGTGCGTCCAGGTTTTTCCCGCATCAGTTGATTTGTAAATCCCGTCGCCGACCGACAAATCCGGGCGATGCAAACCTTCGCCGCTGCCGACGTAGATTATGTCCGGATTAGAAACGGATACGGCGAGCGCGCCGACGGATCCCGTCGGTTGATCGTCGAAGATCGGTTGCCAGGTGCGGCCGTAATCCGTGGTCTTGAAAACTCCGCCGTTTACCTGCGCGAAGTAAAATACGTTGGGTTGCGACGGAACCCCGCAAACCGCGCGCACACGTCCGCCGCGAAACGGCCCGATGTTTCGCCAACGGAGTATTCCCGAAAAATCCTGCTGCGCCTCCGCGACAAAAACGCCGAGAAAAAGCGCGAGACTGAGAACGGCTCCGCTTCGCAACCGCATCTAGGTCTTTGGCGCTGGCTTGGCCGGATCTGGGGCCGGTGCCGCCGCTGTTCCGGTTGGCGCCGCCGACGCCGCCTTGGCGGCTGCGGCCGCCGCGGCTGCTTTCTTTTTTGTTTCCGCCTCGGCCGCTGCCTTTGCCAAAGCCGCATCCACCTCGGCTGCTTCGATTGGGTGAATGGTGTGATAATAATCGTTCGACTTCGCCAGCTCGGGCTTGCCCATGAGGAGCGCGTCGAAACGCTCGCGCCGGCTCAGTTCATAGACCTTGTCCATCTTGATCGCCTCGAACGGACAAACCTCGACGCAGATCTGGCAGCTCATGCAGACCGAGATATCGATGTCGAATGTCTTCGGATAAAACTGCTGTTTGCCCATGTAATCGGGCTTCTTGTCGTCGCTCTTGACGATGTAAATGCATTGCGGCGGGCATTCCTTCTCGCAAATCTTGCAGGCCACGCAGCGCAACCCGGCTTCCGGATCGTTGTCGAACACCAGGAACGGAAAGTTCCGGTAATTCTCCGGCAACGGCGTTCGCTCTTCCGGGTATTGCACCGTGATGAGCCGTTCCTTGACGAAGTAACTCCCGACGAAATTTTTCGCCGTTACCGCCATTCCTTTGAGAACGCCCGTGCCAATCATGTGGTTCGTTACAATAGTTGAAGCGTTACATCGTTACATCGGCAGATCTGTCCGCTGTAACCGTGTAACGCTTGTAACCCTTTAACATCTTCCTCATCGATCCACTTCGCCCATGACGATATCGACGCTGCCCAGAATTACCATCACGTCTGCCACCGTATGGCCGAGACACATGTCTTCGAGCACGGTGAGATTAATGAAGCTCGGCGGCCGGACGCGATAACGATAGGGATTCGTTCCGCCGTCGCTAATAAGATAGAAGCCGAGCTCGCCCTTCGGTCCCTCGATCCGGCCATATGCTTCGCCGATCGGCGGCCGGAACGCGCGCAGTTTTGACTTCGGATTCATGATCGGGCCCGCCGGAATCTCTTTCATCGCCTGCTGCAGGATCCCGAGTGTCTCGCGCATCTCGAGGGCGCGGATCATTAACCGGTCGTAGCAATCGCCGTGGTCGCCGAGCGGTACCCGGAATTTGAAACGCGGATAGATCCCGTAAGCGTCGACCTTTCGCAGATCGTAGTTCACGCCGCTCGCCCGCAACATTGGCCCGGTAATGCCGGCGCTGATCGCGAGATCGGCCGGGACCTTTCCCACGCCCTGCGTCCGAGCGATCAGGATTTCGTTGGAGACAATCAGCTGTTCGAACTCGTCGAGGAAAGCGGGAAAGGCATCGACGATCTTTTGCGCGCGCGCGAACCAATCCGGCCCGGCGTCGACCCGGCACCCGCCGAACCGCATGTAGTCGCACATCATTCGCGAACCCGAGAGCGATTCGAACAGGTCCAGGATTTTCTCCCGCTCGCGGAACGCGTACATGAGCGGCGTCCCCCACGCGCCCATGTCGCTGAGAAGAAAGCCGAGGAGCGACGCGTGATTCTGGAGCCGGGTTAGCTCCGCGAGGATGACGCGCAGATACTCCGCGCGTTCCGGCACTTCGATCCCGGCGAGTTTTTCGACACTGAGCGCGTAGGCCCAGTTGTTGGTCATCGAGCAAAAGTAATCGAGCCGGTCGGTGTAGGGCATCGAGCCGAGGTAGCTGGTGTTCTCGCCGATCTTCTCGTGGTTGCGATGGAGGTAACCGAAGACCGGCTTGAGCTTGCGCACCACTTCGCCGTCGAGCGCGACGTTCATCCGGAAAACGCCGTGGGTGGAGGGATGCTGCGGCCCCATCGAGATCTCCATCAGGTCGCCCTCCATCCGCGCGCTCATCGCTGGCGGCGCTTCTTCCAGCTCGTGAAAACCCGTGGCGCTCATCTTAAAAGGCATGTCATCCTGAGCCGCGCAGACGGCGAAGGATCTCTGACTATTTCTGATTCCCAGCGCTGAGAGCCGGAAATAGTCAGAGATTCCTTCGAAAGACTCAGGACAGGCTCTTCGCTGCGCTGAGGATGACAGTTCATTGTGGTGTAAGACTCTCGTTAATCTCGGGCCGCGCACTGTAATGCCCCTTCGCGCGCTCCAGCACTTCGTCGTGCGGCGTCGGTTCATATTCGTAATCGTCGGGGTCGCGATAATCTTTTCGCATTGGGAAATCTTCGAATTCGTCCCACATCAGAATCCGGCGGAGATCGGGATGACCATCGAACTTGATTCCGTAGAGATCGAAGATCTCGCGCTCCTGGAATTCAGCGCTCCGCCAGATCGGCGTCAGCGACGGCAACTGCGCGCCTGCTCCCCGATCCGGCGTGCGCATTCGAATGACGACCGGCCCATGCTTGAGCGTCATCGAGAAGAGGTGATAAACCGCTTCCAGATATCCGGGGAAAAATTCTTCGGTGGATTCTTCGACTTCTTGTTCCACGCCCTCGATCAGCTTCTTCACTTTCACCTTCTTCGTCACCTTGCGGTCGAGCCAGTCGACGCCGGTGACATTCGAACAGTGATCCAATTTCAATGCTGGATCGTCGCGAAGGAACTTCGCGATCGCGGCCGCGTGCTCCCGGTCGAGCAGCAATGACGATTGCGCCGGAACCGCGGCATTTGAAACAATCTCGATCTTCGCGCCGGGCACCGCGCCTTCCACGCGGGCTTTGACTTCTTCCACCGCAATCATGCGTACGCTTTTGCGTAGTGACCGCTCTTGATCAGCGGCAATGAGCGGACGTCTTTGTTATACTCGTATATCCACGCTTCGAGCGGCGGCTGCTTCGCCCGGCTGACGAACGCGCGCTTGCGGACGAACAAGCTCGTCCCAGGATGCCGGGGATCGAAGCCTTCGTAATTGTCGAGCTGTTTCAGCACTGACCGATCAGACGAAAGTTGGAATATTTTTCCGAACACGCGCGCCCGTGACGGGCCGCCCAAGACGGCCCCAGGATACTCTCCCGCATCATAGAGCAGTCCCGAAACGTAACCTTCGCCAATGGGCTTCAATTGCCTGACCAGAGCCGCGATTTCCGCGGGCGGCTTTTCTGCCAGTGTTCCGTACGCGAAAAGGTAATCGCTCATTTGTCCCCCGCCCGCTTTAGCAACAGGCGATTCAATTGTTCGTAACCTTTTTCCCCTATGTAGCGCCGGACAGGCTTACAACGTTCAAGGCAATCCAGATAATACCCAAAAAGATCTTCAATCTCGCCGCTCGTGAGTTGCCCCGATTTTTCAAGAACCGCAACGAATTCGAAGAAATTCAAATAATCGCTGAAACCGGATCCCTGCTCATCAAGAGTCTTGATTTCAGGTGAAGCGTTTTCATCGCAATCTAGCTTCTCGCGAATATCTTTAAGAGACTCGTTTTCTTCGTAAAACTTCTCATACAATTTCGCCAACCATTCAGCGCGACGGACCCGCGCGTTCGACCGATAGACGAGGACGGCCCAAAACGCCGCGATGATACCGCCGACAGCCGTAATTGTCGGCGCAAGCACCTCGACGACTTCTTTGGCTTGGGGCCAATTCATTAGCTTCGTTGTATCGCTGGTGGGTGAAAGATCGCGGGATTATTCGGCGGTTCCAAATCGTGGGCGCCGAAGTTCGGCACCGGAAACTCGCTCGGCTGTTCGCGATTGAGATGCGCGGCCTTGTTTTTGCCGGTGAGTTCCTGGTCCTTGATTTTGCGCTGCAATTCCATGAAGGCGTGGAGCAACGCTTCCGGCCGCGGCGGGCAACCGGGAATGTAAACATCGACCGGGATGTAGCGATCGATCCCTTTGAGGACGTTGTAACCCTGTTTGAACGGCCCGCCGGAAATCGCGCACGCGCCCATCGAGATGACGTACTTCGGGTCCGGCATCTGGTTGTAGAGCCGCACGATCTGCGGCGCCATTTTTTTGGTGACGGTTCCCGCCACGATCATCAGGTCCGCCTGGCGGGGCGAGGGGCGAAACACTTCGCCGCCGAACCGCGCCAGATCATAACGCGACGCCGCCGTCGCGATCATTTCGATCGCGCAACAGGCGAGGCCGAACTGGAGTGGCCAGATGGAATTGCGCCGGCCCCAGTTATAAAGCTCCTGGGTGGACGTCACCCAAACGCCGCGTTTCTGCAGCTCGCTCCGGAGTCCTTCGTCGATCTGGTTGTCGCTCATGCGGTCTTACGAATCCGCGCCCAATCTAAACAACCTTTGCTCCAGGCCCAAACGAGTCCCTCCAGCAGCAACAGCAGAAAAACGAGAATCGCGACGAACGCCCCGAACGGGAGACCGGTGAACGCGACCGCGAACGGCACCAGGAAGACCGCTTCCACGTCGAAGATCAGGAAGATGATGCAGTAAAGGTAATACTGCGATTGGAACTGCACCTGCGCCGGCCCCAGCGATTCCATCCCGCATTCATACGTCGCATTTTTCTGGGGCCCGGGTTTGGGCGGCTGCAGGAAATGTCTCCACACCCAGGCCAGCGTCAGCGGCATCAACGGAAAGACGAGCGCCACGCCGGCGAAGATGACGAGAAAAAAATACGGATCGGGATTCATGCGAGGTCGCGATTAGGTTTTGCGCGGCCAGCTTGCCGGGCCGGGTGCATTCTGTCAGTCATTCTTTGTGGACCAAAATGAAGGGCGGACCGTTCGTCAATCAACTCCTCCCTTCGCTTTCTTTTTTCTCGTCCTGCCTTACGGCATCAGCAGCGGCTTCGTCTCCATCACCCTCCCATTTTTCCTCACGCGCGCCGGATTTTCCGTCGCGGCGGCGGGCGCGATCGTCGCCGTTGGGGTGTCCGCGAATCTCTGGCTGTTTCTCTGGGGACCGCTGGCCGATCTCACCCTCACGCCGAAGCGCTGGTATCTCGTCGGCCTGACGACCGGCGCCGGCGCCATCTTCGTTTTGAGCCTGATCCCATTCCAGCAAGGCTCGGCCGCGCTCCTGACCGTGATGGTTTTTGTTTCGCAAATCGCGACCACGCTGGTGGTGCTGCCCCTCGGCGGACTGATGGCGCATACCGTTTCCGACAACCAAAAGGGCCGCGCTGCCGGCTGGTATCAGGCGGGAAACCTGGGCGGCAACGGCGTGGGCGGCGGCGCGGGCGTTTGGCTTGGCGCGCATATGTCCAAGGAACTTGCCGGCTCCGTCCTCGGACTTGCGATGCTGCTCTCGGCCCTTGCTCTCTATCTCGCTTCCGATGTTCGCATCGTTTCGGCCGGCGAAAGTTTTCGCAGCCGAATGCACCTGCTCGGCCGCGATCTTCTCGCCATGGTGAAGATGGCGATCCCGTTGCTGACGATTGTGCTCGTCGCTTCTCCGATCGGCGCCGGCGCGATGAACAATCTCTGGTCGGCCGTGGCCGATGACTGGCACGCGAACGCCGATACCGTTGCGCTCGTCACCGGCGTGCTCAACGGAATCGTGGCCGCAGTTGGCTGCGTCCTGGCTGGCTGGGTGGTTGACCGTTTCGGCCGCTGGTGGGCCTACTTTGGTTTTGGCCTTGCCCTCGCGTTTGTCGCGATCGTCATGGCGCTATTAGCCCGCACTCCACTGGTCTACGAAGTGGGCGTTCTCATTTACTCATTCTTCGTCGGAGCCGGTTACGCGGCCTTTTCCGCCATGGTCGTGCACGCCATCGGCAAAGGCGTCGCCTCGACGAAGTACGCCTTCTGCCAATCGCTTGGCAATCTGCCCGTCGTCTACATGACCGCACTGAACGGCTACGTCCACGATCGCTACGGCACGAGCTGGATGCTGATGAACGAAGCGCTGGCGGCGCTCGTCTGCGTGGTCGCAGGCCTGCTCGCCCTGCGCGCGATCGTGAATCGCTCCATCGCGCCGGCTGGCCGTGATTATGCTCGGAAATAAGCGGCGTCTGCCTATAATTGGGCGAGTGGAAAAAAACGTTCGCCGCTTCGCCAGTTTCGCTGAGGCAGAAAAAGCCGATCGCGACTTCTATAAAAAATTAAGCGGTAACGAGCGTCTGCAAATCCTGATGGAACTATCGAGACATGTCCCTGAGCAGCGATTGGAAAGAGTTTCTCGAATTGTTAAACGCCCGCGGCGTTGAATATCTCGTTGTCGGCGCGCACAGCCTGGCGTTTCACGGCCGCTTGAACCATAGCGCGTCGCATTCGGCCTTGCCTAAGTAATCGGCCATCGCTTTCCTTCACAGCGAATGACCGCCAGCTCCGTGGATCAGGCTTTTGTTTCGTTGAAGGGTTGGCTGCTTTCGTTTGTTTCGGCGGCGCCGGATTGGGTCCAGGGCATCGTCTCGAGCCTCATCAGCATTTCGGCGGTGCTCGGCGTATTCATGACCCTGTTTGCGCTCATCTCGGTGCTCGAACGAAAAATTCTCGGCCGCATTCAGAACCGCTACGGACCGAATCGCGTCGGGCCGTTCGGCCTTTTCCAGCCGATCGCCGACGGGATTAAGCTCCTCATCAAGGAGGACATCGTGCCCACGCGCGCGGACAAGGCCGTCCATTTTCTCGCGCCCATCATGATGGCGGCGCCCACGATTCTCGCGCTCGGCGTTATTCCCTACGGGCGAAACATGACCGCGTTTTCGATCGACGGCGGGATCCTGTTTTTCTTCGCGGTCGGGTCGGCGACGGAACTGGCGGTTTTCATGGCCGGCTGGGGCAGCAACAACAAGTTCTCGATGCTCGGCGCGATGCGCGCGATTGCCCAGATGGTCAGCTACGAATTGCCTCTGATCCTTACGGTTCTGCCGGCGGTGATGATTGTCGGGTCGCTTTCCGCGGACGCGATCGTCCAGGCGCAGGCCGGTTACGCGCACGGCTTGGTGCCGCGCTGGTTTGTTTTCACGCCTTGGGGCGGCGCGGCCTTCATTCTGTTTTTCGTCTCCAGCCTGGTCGAGTCGAACCGGACGCCGTTCGATGTTCCGGAAGGGGAATCCGAAATCGTCGCCGGTCATATGACCGAATATTCCGGATTCAAATACGCGATCTTTTTCCTGGCGGAATATTTCGGGATGTTCGCGGTGAGCGGCCTGGCGGTGACGTTGTTCCTCGGCGGCTGGCATGCGCCCCTGCCGTTTCTCGAAGTCATTCCTTCCTACGTCTGGTTCTTCGCGAAACTGAGCGCCCTCCTTTTCGTGTTCATCTGGATCCGCGGGACGCTGCCGCGGATGCGGGTCGATCACGTGATGAATTTCGCCTGGAAATTCATGATGCCGATGGCGTTCACCTGCATCATCGCGGCAGCGACGTGGCATTATCAATCCCACGGCCTGGCCGGCTGGCTCTGGTCTCTCGCGATCGTTGTGGCCGTCTACCTGGCGCTGTCGCGGTTCCTGCGCACCGGAAAAAACCTGGCGACCCGCACCTACCGCTTTGCTGAATGAGCGCGACCGCATTCATCGTCATCGCGATCTTCACCCTCGCCGGGGCGCTGGCGGCGGCTTGTCTGCGCAAATTGATTCACGCCGCGCTTTGTCTTGTCCTGGCTTTCCTGGGGTTGGCCGCCTTTTATTTTCTCCTCGGCGCTGAATTCGTCGGCCTCGTCCAAGTGTTCGTTTACGTCGGCGCCGTCGCGGTCCTGATCGTGTTCACGATCCTGCTCACGCGACGCGAAGATGAAGACGCCGCCGGCTTCAACTGGGGCGGGGCCATGGTCGCTCTGGCCGTGTTCGCTGGTCTGGCCTGGACGATCCTGAGAACACCGTCGCTTTCCGTGGCCGCGCCGGGGATCGAGGCGCTCACCGTCAAACGCATCGGCGACGTCCTGATGACGAGCTACGTCTGGCCGCTGCAATGCATCGGGCTGCTGCTCACGGCGGCGTTGATCGGCGCCCTCGTTCTCGTGATGGAGGAGAACCGATAGGATGAAGAAAACGCCCAACGCCCAACGCCCAACGCCGAATCTCGAAGGCAGAGACTCTGATTTCGGCATTGGGCGTTGGACGTTGGGCGTTGGGCGTTTTCCCCCAATCAAATGACACCGACCCTTCAGCTTTGCTTGCTCGTCTCTGCCGCTCTTTTCTCGATCGGCTTGCTGGCTGCGCTCAGTCGCCGGCACGCCATTTTTATCCTGATCGGCATCGAGCTCATGCTTGCCGCAGCGAATTTGAACTTCATTGCGTTCTGGCGGTTCGGCCCCGCTTCGCCGAATCCGACCGGCGTGATGGTCGCCATCTTCTCGATCGCGATCGCCGCCGCGGAAGCGGCCGTCGGTCTCGCGCTCGTCATCGCCGTTTACCGCCATTACCGGACGACGAACGTCCACCGGTTCAACCAGCTCAAGGGATGATTTCCTGGGCCACCGCCAACTTCTGGTTGATTCCGCTGTTGCCGCTCGCGGCCTCGCTGCTGATTTTGAGTCTCGGCCGTTCCCGCCGAACCGCGGCGTTCGCGCTGGCAGTTGTCGGTCAGGTTGCGGCGGTTGCGCTCGCGATTGGCGCGTTCGTCGCCACTCTGCAAACGCCCGGAGCGCGCGAGGTCCGCAACTTCACCTGGTTCACCTTCGGCGAACAGGCGTTGCGTCTCGGGTTCGTCCTCGATCCGCTCGCCGCCGCGATGCTCGTCATGATCACGTTCGTGGGACTTTGGATCTTCGTTTTCAGCAAGGGCTACATGGCGGACGACAAGGACTTCACCCGTTTCTTCGCATACCTCTCCTTTTTTTCGGCGGCCATGCTCGGCGTGGTGATCGCCAACAGTTTGCTGCTGCTCTTTATCTCGTGGGAACTGGTGGGACTCGCGTCCTACCTCCTCATCGGTTTCTGGATTCACAAACCGAGTGCGGCGGCGGCGGCGAAAAAGGCGTTCATCACGACCCGGATTGGCGATCTCGGATTGTTCCTGGGCCTGCTCTGGCTTTATCGAAGCACGGGAACGCTCCTGTTTTATGATGGCGGCAAGGGTTGCCTCGAAGCGGCCGGCCTTCTCGCGATCGGCTCGAGCGCCACGTTCATTGCCCTCCTTATTTTTTCCGGCGCCACTGGCAAGTCCGGCCAGTTCCCGCTCCACGTCTGGCTGCCGGATGCCATGGAAGGCCCCACGCCCGTCAGCGCCTTGATCCACGCGGCCACGATGGTCGCGGCCGGTGTTTTTCTCGTGGCGCGCGTCTATCCGATCTTCTCGTTAGGCGCGGTCGATGGGGTGACGCCGTCGCTCACAGTCGTCGTCTGGGTTGGGGTCGTTACCGCGCTGATGGCGTCGCTGATTGCGATCGCGCAATCAGACATCAAACGCGTGCTCGCTTACTCCACTGTCTCGCAGCTCGGGTTGATGATGGTCTCGCTCGGCGTGGGCGGCGTCGCGGCCGGCATCATGCATTTGCTCGCCCATGGATTTTTCAAGGCGCTGCTGTTTCTCGGTTCCGGCTCGGTCATTCACGCGAGCCATCACGAGCAGGACATCCGAAAAATGGGCGGGCTGCGGAAGGTGATGCCGGTAACGTTCGCGACTTACGCGATCGGGATGATGGCGCTCAGCGGGGTTCCGCTTTTTTTCGCGGGCGCCTGGACGAAGGAAGAAGTCCTCCACGCCACCGCGCATTGGCCGAAATCGCCGGTGCCCTTTTACCTGATGCTGGCCGGCGTCGTCCTGACAGCGCTCTACATGACGCGCCAGATGATTTACGTTTTCTTTGGCAAGAGCCGCGTCTCCGCGGCCGCGCACGAAAGTCCGGGCGTCATGACGCGGCCGCTTCTTGTCCTCGCGCTTTGCACGATCGGGTTGAGCGCCATTCTCAGTCCTGCCTGGCCCTGGCTGCACGGTTACTTGTCGGGCGAACCTGCGGCGCTCAATTTCGGTCTCCTCATTCAGCCGATGCTTTTTGTTTCGCTCGCGCTCGTCGCCGGCGGAATCGGTCTGGGCATTTTGATCTACCGCCGTTCCGGCCAAACCGATCCGTTGCAGCAGGCACAGCCCGCCGTGTTTCGTTTCCTCGAACACAAAATGTGGATCGACGAACTTTATGCGCACACCATCATCGCGTTGAGCAAGACCGCGGCGCTGGTCTCGAGCTGGCTCGACCGTTTTGTCTGGGACGGACTTGTCCGCGCCGTCGGAGGGATCGGCGGAATGTTCGGGGGCCTGTTCGCCGGCGTCGACGATCGCGCCATCAATGCCGGAGTCGATGAAAGCACCGCCGGCACGCGTGGCCTCGGGCGAGTCATCGCGCGGTCTCACACCGGCCAGGTCCAACTTTATCTCGGCGCCGTCGCCGTCGCGCTCCTCGCCTTTCTCCTTTTCTACGCATGGCTGGGCTAATCACGATTCTCATTTTGTTGCCGCTCGCCGGCGCGCTTTTTGTGAGCGCGTCCCGGCCGAATGCGGCGCGCGCGGTCGCGCTGGGATTTGCGGCACTCAGCGCGATAACAGCTTTTTTCCTTTGGCGGAGTTTCGATACCGCAGCGGCCGGAATCCAATTGGCCGAACGCCATCCCTGGATTCCATCAATCGGCGCGGAGTATTTTATCGGCGTCGACGGCCTCAGTCTGCTCCTCGTTCTGCTCACTTCGATCATCTTTCCGTTCGCGTTCCTGGCCCGGCGAATGACGCGGGGCGCCTGCGCCCTCATGCTCGTGATGCAGGCCGCACTTTACGGGACGTTCACCGCGCAAAACTTCGTTCTCTGGTTCCTGTTTTATGAAATGAGCCTGGTCCCGGGATTTCTCCTCATCAAAATCTGGGGCGGCGAAAATCGGGATTGGGCCGCGACGAAGTTTTTTCTCTACACGTTCCTGGGAAGCGTCGCGATGCTGCTGGCGTTCCTCGGAATTTATTTGACGAAAGGCACGTTCGATTTCGCGACGCTCGCGGAAATGGCGCGCACCGGGCCGTTGCTGGCCGGAAACCTTGGGTGGATCGCGTTTGCCGGAATCTTTCTCGGGCTGGCAGTAAAGGTGCCGCTCTTCCCGTTCCACACCTGGCTGCCGGACGCGTATGAAGCGGCGCCCACCGGCGTGGCGATGGTGTTGACCGGGGTCCTCTCGAAAATGGGCGTGTACGGGTTCGTTCGTCTATTGCTCCCGCTCTTTCCACGCGAGGTCCAGGCGCTCGGACCATGGCTGCTCGGCCTCGCCGTTTGCTCGATCGTTTTTTCGTCGCTCGCCGCCTGGGCGCAATCCGACCTAAAAAGGATGGTCGGCTATCTCTCCATCAACCATCTCGGCTATTGCATGCTCGGCCTGTTTGCCATCACGACGGCAACGGCGCGCCCCATCGTCGAAATCCAGGCCGCGCTGAGCGGCGTT
The DNA here is from genome assembly GCA_041167265.1 of Verrucomicrobiota bacterium. Taxonomy (GTDB): domain Bacteria; phylum Verrucomicrobiota; class Verrucomicrobiia; order Chthoniobacterales; family UBA10450; genus AV80. The sequence goes on from JBEEHG010000014.1 coordinate 105,321, forward strand.
TTCATCCAAATTTTCAACCATGGCATCACCGCGGCCGCCTTGTTTTATTTCGTAGGGCTCCTCGAAGACCGTCGCGGCGCGCGCGGCATCCATGACTTCGGCGGTTTGATGCAGCGAACGCCGTTGCTCTGCGGCTGGATGAGCGTCGCCATGTTTTCGTCGCTTGGCTTGCCTGGACTGAATGGGTTCGTCGGCGAATTCCTGATCTTCAAGGGCTCGTTCAGCCTCGCGACCATCCCGACCGCCGTCGCCGTGCTCGGATTGCTTTTCACCGCGATCACTTTTCTTCGCGCGATGCAGCTCCTTTTCAGCGGACCATTGTCCGAAAGCTGCCACGCGTTCCCCGACCTGTTGGGGCGGGAAAAGTTTGTCGTTATTCCGGTCACGCTGCTGATGTTCGCCGCCGGCATCGCGCCACAATTCCTCTTCAACCTCTTTAACGGCGCCGTCGTCCAGATGACACGGCTCTTTGCCTGACATGACCGCGAAACGCGAACTCATTGCGGTCGCCCGAATCGCGCAGTCAATCCATCTCCTCCGCGGCCAAAAAGTGATGCTGGATTCGGATCTGGCGGCGCTTTATGGCGTTGAGACGCGGGCTCTGAACCAGGCCGTTAAACGCAACTCGAATCGGTTTCCGCCTGACTTTGTGTTCACTCTCTCTCGGAGTGAGATAGCGAGGATATCACAATCTGTGACATCCTCCTCCGCGCTAAAATTTTCCAAGCGGGTACGTGCCTTCACGGAACAGGGCGTGGCGATGCTTTCCAGCGTCCTGAACAGCGAGCGTGCCGTAAAAGTGAACATCGCGATCATGCGCGCGTTTGTGCGACTGCGCGAGACCCTCGAAACAAACCGCGAGTTCGCCCGCAAGTTTACCGAGCTGGAGAAACATGTCGGGAAACACGATCAGGAGATAGCCGCGATCATCGACGCGATCCGGCAGTTGATGGCGCCGCCGGAGAAACCGCGGCGTGAAATTGGATTTCATGTCCGGGAACAACCGCCGCGTTATCGCGTACGGAGCCGCCGCCGATGATCGCCTGGACCATTTACGTCACGTTTGGCGGGGCGCTCTTGCTCTTGTTCCTGCCGAACATCCTCGCCCGCTGGATGGCGCTCCTCACAGCGCTCACCGGTTTCGCCATCAGTCTCCAGGGATTCTTCGACAACAGCGACAACGGCACTTTCAAAACGATCGTCCAATTGCCCTGGATTCGAACGCTCGGGTTCGAATACCACCTGGCGGTCGACGGCATCAGCCTGACGATGTGCCTCGTCACGGGTCTGACGGCGGTCAGCGCCGTTCTCTTTTCCTGGGACGTGGAAGAAAGGCCTAACGAATTCTTCTTCTGGCTGCTTCTGGTGGTCGGCGGTTCGTATGGCGTCTTTCTCAGCGCCGATCTCTTTCTGCTCTTCGTCTTTTACGAGCTGGTCATCGTCCCGAAATACTTCCTCATCGCGATCTGGGGTTCGACGAACAAGGAATACGGCGCGATGAAACTGACACTGTATTCGTTCTTTGGCGGCGCGCTGGCTCTCATCGGTATCCTCGCCATTTACGTCACCGCCGGCGGGCACACCCTCGATCTCCAGCAGCTCGGCCAGTTCCAATTCGCTCCCCAATTCCAGAACTGGGTCTTTCCCATTCTGTTTCTCGGGTTCGCGGTCCTAGCCGGCATCTGGCCGCTGCACACCTGGGCTCCGACGGGTCACGTCGCCGCGCCCACCGCCGGCTCGATGCTTCTCGCCGGCATCGTCATGAAACTCGGAGCCTACGCCGCCCTGCGGGTCGCCATGAATCTCCTCCCCCTCGGTTTCCAAACCTGGAGTAAATGGATCGCGGTCCTGGGCGTGATCGGAATTGTTTACGCCGCCGGAGTGGCCTTGCGCCAGCGCGATCTCAAGTTCGTGATCGGCTACTCGAGCGTCAGCCACATGGGATTCGTGTTGCTCGGCTTTGCCACCGCCAACGCCCTTGGTATCGGCGGCGCGGTCCTGCAAATGTTTTCCCACGGCGTCATCGCTGCCCTCCTCTTCGCCGTGGCCGGCAGAATGATCTACCGCCGCACCCACACTCGCGATCTCGACACTTTGTCCGGGATGAACCTGAGCCACGCCCTGCCGTTCGCCGCGTTCTCCTTTGTCGTCGCCTCCGCTGCCTCGATGGGCATCCCGGGGTTCAGCGGGTTCGCCGCGGAAATCACGATCCTTCTTGGCGCCTGGAAATCCTTCCCGCTGGCGGTTCTGATCACCGGCGCTGGGATGGTGCTGGTCGCGGCGTTCACGTTGCGGGCCCTGAAAAAAACTTTCTTCAGTGACGCCCGCGTCGAGCAAGGCCGTGTCCCGGTCGATCCCGATTGGAACGAACACTCGGCGATTTCCGCCGCGGAAAAATGGGGCGCCGGCATCCTCATGTTCGCTACGCTCGCGGCCGGACTCTATCCAAAGCTGCTCCTCGATCGGCTTGTTCCCGCGGTTGAAGCGATGCGGTTCCTGAAACCATGAACTATTTCGAGCTTCTCCGACTCGCCGCGCCCGAAACGGTTCTGGTTGTCACCGCGCTGGTCGTTCTCGCGTTGGGTTTGTGGCAGGCACACGCCCACGCGCTCTGTTCCGCCGCCGCCGCCGCCGGTCTTCTTTTCGCCTCGTCCGCTGTCCTGATGCTTCCCGCCCAGGCGTCGCTCCTCAACGGCATGCTGGTCGTAACGCCACTCGTATCCTTGTTCAAGATCATCTGCCTCGCGCTCGCCTTCTTTACCGTCATTCTCGCGGGACAACTTCGGACCCGGCATCGTGGCGAATATCTCGCGCTCCTTTTGCTGGCGACCGTCGGCCTGATGTTGCTGGTCGGGAGCGAGGAACTCCTCGTCATCTTTATCGGCCTCGAGCTGACCGGCCTGTCTCTTTATGTCCTGGCTGCTTTCGACAAGGCGGACGTGCGTTCGGCGGAAGCCGGGTTGAAATATTTTTTGTTCGGCAGCACCGCGAGCGCCTTCACCCTGTTTGGGATCAGCCTGGTCTATGGCATGACCGGAACCACGACGCTCGCCGGCATCGCCCCGAGACTCGGAGCCATGACACCGTTGCTCGCAGCGGGTCTCGTCATGACGCTGATCGGCTTCGCGTTCAAGATCGCCGCCGCGCCGTTCCATCTCTGGGCGCCCGACACCTATCAGGGCGCACCGCCCTCCTCGGCCGCGTTCATTGCTTCCGCGTCGAAGGTCGCGTCGTTCGTGGTCCTGGGAAAAATTGTGCTCATCGGTTTTGGTCCCGCGCAAGGTTCCGCCGGTTGGCATTCGATGGTCGCCGGCTGGGCGCCTTTCCTCGCCGTCCTGGCAGCGCTTTCGATCCTTATTGGCAACCTCGCCGCGCTCGCGCAATCCAACGTTCGCCGCCTCCTCGCCTACTCGGCAGTGGCGCACGCCGGTTACACGCTCCTCGGTTTGGTCGCTGGCGGGCGCGAAGGTTTTAGCGCCACGCTCTTTTACACAACCATTTATGCGTTCACTCTGGTTGGGGCTTTCGGAGTGGTCGCGCTCGTGCGCCAGGAAACCGGCGGCGACGATCTCGCTCACTTCGCCGCCCTGCGCCGGCGCTCTCCCTGGCTGGCCGCATGCATGGCCGTCTTCCTCCTTTCGCTCGCCGGTCTGCCGCCCCTGGCTGGTTTCTTCGGTAAATTTTACCTTTTCACCGCAGCTTTGCATGCCGGGACGCACTACAGCTTGCTTTGGCTCGTCGCCCTGGCGCTCTTTGGCAGCCTGATCTCCTTCTATTATTATCTCGTGGTCTTGAAGGCGATCTTCGTGGATACGACCGCCGCCGATGTGGCGCCGGCACGAATCGATTTCCTGCAACGCGCCTCCATCACCGCCCTGGCCCTCATCGTTCTGTTCCTGGGCATGTTTCCGGGCGGTCTTGTCTGGAAAATCACCAGCTCCCTGCCTTGATTATCCGCCGGAGTTAAGAACTGGATGTTTGCACCCGCTTTTGCTACTATCCTCCCGCTGTGGGAATGACGAATGGGTAGCCGTTAAGCTGGGTTCGCTCTGAATATGTTGACCGAAACGGCACCGCCCGCGACCACACCTGCCCCGTTTTCCCGCAAGAATCCCTTTCCCGCCCCCCTCCTTTGCCGCCGGCGCCTGGATGGGGCCGGTTCCGAGAAAGCGACCTTCCATTACGAATTCTCGCTCGCCCAATCAGGTTTGACCTTCGAGCCCGGCGATTCGTTAGGCCTGTTTCCCGCGAACGCGCCCGAGCTCGTCGACGAGATCATCAACCTGCTCGGGTTTTCCGGCGCGCAGGAAGTGACTGGCATCTCGGGCGCCACCGTGTCGCTCCGGACCGCTTTGCTCCGGGAACGCACGATCACCACGCCTTCACGCCAGTTTGTCCAGCTGGTCGCCGAACGAATCCCGTCCGCCCATTTTCTGCTCGAGTATTGCGATCCAAACAACCGGGCGAAACTCGACGCCTACCTCTGGGGCCGGCACGTGGTCGACTTCGCGCTCGAATATCCTGAGCTCCGCAACAAAATTTCTGCGGCGGAATTTGCCGGCAGCCTTTCCAAGCTTCAACCGCGCCTGTATTCCATCGCCTCGAGCTTGAAACGCTATCCAGAACAGGCGCACCTGCTCGTCACTAACGTCGGCTTCGTCAGTTACGGACGCGCCCGGAAAGGGGTTAGCACCAGCTTCCTTTCCGAACGGATCGAGGGAGGCTCCCGCGTCCCCGCGTTCATCCATAGCGCGAAACACTTCAGGCTGCCGGACGATCCGGCCGCGCCCATCATCATGATCGGCGTCGGCACCGGGCTCGCCCCTTACCGGGGTTACCTCCAGGAACGCGAAGCAATCGGCGCCTCGGGCAAAAACTGGCTTTTCTTCGGCGAACAACGGCGCGCCGCGAACTTCTACCACGAAAAGGAGTTTGCCGATTACTCCGCGTCCGGACTGCTGACCCGGTTCGACACGGCCTTCTCCCGGGACCAGGCTTCCAAGATTTACGTCCAGCACCGGATCCGCGAATGCGGAAAGGAAGTTTGGTCGTGGCTGAACGAGGGCGCTTACCTTTACCTTTGCGGCGATGCCGAACGCATGGCCCCGGACGTCGACGCCGCCATTCACGCGGTTGCGGAAGAATACGGCGCGATGAGCAAGGAAGCAGCGGCGGAATTCGTGGCCGGCCTTAGAACGCAGAAACGTTACCGGCGCGACGTCTACTAGCTCTGCCGAACAAGTAGAAACGCCCTTGATTGTCGGTACGCGAAAGCTTGACGCGCAGGCATTCGCCTTCCCACACTCCCTTCACCATGACACCTACAACCCTGCTTAACTCAGCTATCGTTTTGGCCGCGACGGCCTCTCTCTCCATCGCCCAAAGCCCATCGGCCGCTCCGAAAGCTCCGACCACCGCATCCAGTCCAGCCACCTCCACCACGACCGCGGCGTCCAGCCCGGCTACAACCACGTCCAGCTCCACCGCGCCGAGCGCCGAAGAGATGAAGCAAATGATGGAATTGGCGAAGCTTAATGAGAACCACAAGCTTCTCGCGACGACCGCCGGCACCTGGAGTTATACCGTGAAAATGTGGATGGATCCCAGTGGAAAGCCGACCGAATCCACCGGCACCGCCACCCGTAAAGCAATTATGGATGGCCGCTATGTGAGCGGCGAGTACAACGGCAAATTCAAGATGCCGGGTGCCGATGGCAAGGTCCAGGAGATGAACTTCATCGGCATGTCCATGGACGGTTACGACAACGTGAAAAAGAAATTCGTCTCAGGATGGGTTGATAACATGGGCACGGGAATCATGACGATGGACGGCACGTATGACGCCGCCGCCAAGGCGTTCACCTATACAGGCGAATACGAGATGATGCCCGGGATGAAAGAAAAAGTGCGCCAGGTCATCAAGATGACGGACGCGACCCACATGAACATGGAATACTACGAGGACCGCGGCCAGGGCGAGACTAAGACCATGGAGATCAACTACACCAAGAAGAAGTAGCTTCGGGCTTTCTTGTAACTAATACCTGTTACCCGCTGCCGAATGCGCCACGCGTTTCGGCAGCGGGTTCTTCTTATCCCGAACTCCGACCTCCGACTTCCGACTTCCGACCTCCGACCTCCGACCTCTGGCCTCCGACCTCCGACCTCCGACCTCTGACATAGACCCGCGTTTCGCGGATCGCACGCGTCAGCCCGGTCTCGATCTGCTGCGCGCGCTCGCTGTCGTTATCGTCACGATCTATCACGCCGCGCTTTTCGGATTCAAAACGCCCGGCCAGCTCGATCGCTTTGGCTGGATCGGCGTCGATCTCTTCTTTGTCCTGAGCGGTTACCTGATCGGCGGACAACTCCTTTCATCCCGTATCTCGGATCCCGTATCCCGCATCCCGCTACGACGGTTCTTTGCCCGGCGGGCCTTGCGGATCCTGCCGGCCTACCTCGCCGTTCTTGCCATCTACTTCCTCCTGCCGGCCTGGCGCGAGTTTCCCACGATCTCGCCGCTCTGGAAGTTCCTCCTCTCTGTTCAGAACATCGGGCTGCGCGGTGGCACCTCCTTCTCCCATGCCTGGTCCCTCGCGGTTGAAGATCAGTTCTACCTTCTTCTGCCCGTGATCGTGCTGCTGCTGGCCCGCCGGCCGCGTGCCGCGCTCCTTGTTCCCTTTCTGCTCGTGTTCTTGGGATTCGCCGTGCGCTGGATTCTCGCTCTCCAAAACATCACCGACACAGGTGTCGGCTTCCGCGCATTTCAGACCTGGATTTATTACGCTACCTGGAGCCGGCTCGATCCCCTGATTTTCGGCGTCGCCCTGGCCGCGATCGAAAAATTCCGGCCGCAATGGTGGCAACGCCTGACTGATTATGCGTTGTGGCTTTGGTTACCGGGACTGGCTTCGATCGGTTACGCGTTGTATCTCAGCGACGCCGACGAAGTGACGGTTGTCGCCGCGGTCTGGCAATTTCCTCTCATCGCTTTCGGCATGGCTACGCTGCTCGTCTGCGCCCTCAGCCCGCGCCTGCCGTTGCGTCGGATGAGAATTCCCGGCGTCGCTTTTATCGCCAGCATCGCTTACAGCGCCTACCTCGTTCAAAAGCTGGTGATCCATTCCGCCGTGCAATGGTGTTCCAGCCACCACATCGCGATGGATTCCGCCCTCGCGGTCGTCAGCATTCAGGTTTGCATTTTCGCTGCAGCCACCCTTCTCTTCCTCGTGATCGAACGCCCGTTCCTCCAGTTGCGGCATCGAATCGCCAGCCGACCACCGACCTCTGACCTCTGACTTCCGACCTTTGAACAACCTCGCCGTTTTCTTTCTCGCCGAAGGCGAACAAACCGCCGACTCCGTCATGGCGCGGCTCACCGCATTCATCAGCGCGGCGAAGCGATCCCTCGACATCGCCGCTTATGACATGCGGTTCAATGACGCGCTCCGGGCGCAGCTCGCCGCTGCCCTTGCTGAGCGCGCGAACGCCGGCGTCCAGATTCGCATTTGCTACGACGGCGACAAACCGGTGGAACCAAACGTCGCCGCCGGCCAGGACCCCGCCCCCGCCGGCACCAGCGCGTTCGTCCAGTCGTTAGGCCATCCCTGGCGACGCATCGCCGGGATGAAATTGATGCACAGCAAATTCATCATCCGCGATCGCGAATCGGTCTGGACCGGCTCGACCAACTTCACCGGTGACGCCTTTACCTTCATGGAAAACAACGTCGTCACCATCGATTCCGCGCCCTTGGCCGCATATTACGCGACCGACTTCGAGCAGCTCTGGGAAAAGGAAAATTTCGAGAACACCGGCAAGATCCGGACTGCGCCAATCGCTCTTACCTTCGCCGGACAACCCGCCACCGCGCACGTCATGTTCTCGCCCGGGTGCGGCCTCGAGATCGATGCCGAGATCGCCCGCCGCGTCCGGGCCGCGCAACGCCGCGTCCGCATCTGCAGCCTGCTCATCAACTCCGGCACTCTCATCGGTGAGCTCATCAATCTGCTTCGGGCCGGGCGGGTCCAGGTCGACGGCATCTACGATCGCACCCAGATGGCCGAGGTTTACACCCAGTGGCAGGAAGTTCCGTCGAACCATTGGAAGATCCCCGCGCTCCAGGAGATCGTCACCCGCGCGCATCTCGCCGGAAAAAATTCCACTCCCTACAGCCCGACCAGCCGCCACGATTTCATGCACAACAAAGTCCTCGTCATCGACGACACTGTCATTACCGGTTCCTACAACTTCTCCCGCAGTGCCCAGTTCAACGCCGAGAACATCCTCTTCCTCGAAAGCCCCGCCCTCGCCCAAACCTACAGCTCCTACATCGACCACCTCATCCAAAAATACCGCGCCTAACCCGTCCTCTGACCTCCGTCCTCCGACCTCTGGCCTCTGACCTCCGTCCTCTGACCTCCGACCTCCGACCTCCGACCTTGCTCGCCGCCGCTCGCCGTCTCCGCGACGACGTCGACCAGCTCCGTTTCGCGCCGCCGGTCACGCACGTTTACAATCCGCTCCGCTACGCCTGGCGCGCGCACGAGCTCTATCTTCGACGTTACGCAAACACTCCCAAACGCGTCTTGTTTCTCGGCATGAATCCAGGTCCATTCGGCATGGCCCAGACCGGCGTCCCATTCGGCCAGGTCGCTGCCGTGCGCGACTGGCTCGGCATCACCGCGCCGATCGATCGCCCGCCGCGAGAACATCCAAAGCGCCTCGTTACCGGATTCGATTGCCCGCGCAGCGAAGTGAGCGGCGAACGGCTCTGGGGATTGTTCGCCAAACGATTCGGCGCCCCCGACAAATTCTTCCGCGACCACGTGGTCGTAAATTATTGCCCGCTCGCCTTCATCGAAGAATCCGGCCGGAACCGCACTCCGGATAAATTACCACCGGGTGAGCGCGCCGCGCTTTTCGCAGCATGTGACACCCATTTGCACGCCATCATCCGGATCCTGGAACCCGAATGGCTCATCGGCGTCGGAGAATTTGCGGCCAAGCGTGCTGTTGAGGTTGTTGCTCAGGGAAATCCGCCAGCCCGGCTCGGACTCGGGCGGATCCTCCATCCCAGCCCCGCCTGTCCCGCTTCGAACAACGACTGGGCCGGCGCGGTCACCGCGCAACTGCGCGACCTCGGCGTCTGGAAATAAATTTCCGCCGCATACGCCGTTGTGCGTATGGACGGGGCCGCCGATCTTCGGTAGAAGAGTGCCGTCATGCCCTCCCGGAATGGACGCCGTAACGGCCAGGCGAAGAGCCTGCGTGTAGCCGAGACTGAGCCGCCCTACCTGACCCAGCGCGAACTCGAGGTCGTGGAATGGATCGTGGCCGGAAAGCGGAACCACGAAATCGGCAAAATCCTCGACTGCAGTCCGCGCACCGTCCAAAAGCACGTGCAGCATATTCTCGAGAAGCTCCACCTCGAAACCCGAACCGGTGTTTGCATCTGGTGGTACGAGCGGCGCCTGAATCGCGATACTTCTCCCTCTCCGCGGCGCAAGCCCAAGCGCCCCTAATCGCATACGCCATTCGGCCCATTGTGCTCGTTCCGCGAGATCGAGCATCATCCGCCATATTCCATTTCCCTCCCGCCGTTCCCACCTGCCGCCGCAAAAGCAAAACCATGAACAAGCTCTCACTTCGCGCCAGTCTGCTCGCCGTAGTTGCTCTCTTTGCGATACTCATCACTGCCAGCCCCGCATCCGCGGTCGAAGCGTTACTCTTACAAGACACCTACGTCGATAACGGCACGGGAGGCGGCAAGCCGTTCAACACAAATTACGGAGCCGCCATGGACTTGCGGGTGTTCAAGGGCAACGGCCGGGTCGCGCGGGCATTCCTGAAATTCACCCTGGCTACGCTCCCGCCGGGCACGATCGCGAGCGACGTAGCTTCGGCAAGACTGCGTCTGTGGGTCAATACGAATAGCACGGCTGCCGGAGCCATCACTCTTACTCCCGTTACCGCTGCCTGGGACGAATATTTATTGAAAGATAACACCAGCGGCACTCTCACACTTGGTCTCCCAAAGCTTTCCGATCTGCCGGTGACCACGAGTAGCAGCTTCACTAGTATCGACGTGACCGATTGGATCAAAGCCTGGCTCAACGGGACCCTCGTTAACGAAGGAATCCTGATCGAACCTGGGACAACGACAACCCTTGTCGACCTTTCGTTCGACAGCAAAGAATCGAACCAGACCAGCCACGAGCCGCGTCTGGAAGTTTCCCTCAACAGAATAGGACCGGCCGGTCCACAAGGCCCTCCTGGAACACCAGGAGCTATCGGCGCATCGGGCCCTCCAGGACCCGCCGGTAGTGTGGGCCCCGTTGGACCGGCTGGTTCGCCTGGTCCACAAGGACCGCAGGGTGTTGTTGGACCGAGCGGCACGAAATGGTTTTCGTCCACGGGCCCACCCGGGCAAAGCCTCGGAACTCTTGCCGATTACTACGTCGATCTCTCAACCGGCGACGTCTGGCAAAAGCTCACCAACCAGGGCGATGCGGTTTGGACGATACAGGGAAATCTGCATGGAGCGAAGGGCGATCCCGGAACGGAAGGCGCGAAAGGCGACGTGGGCGCTAACGGCGCTCAAGGCCCGCCCGGTGTCGCAGGCGCACAAGGCCCCGCCGGGCTTAACGGCGATGCAGGTCCCATCGGTCCTAGTGGACTTATGGGTCCTGTCGGTCCCGCGGGCCCGCCCGGACCCGCCGCTATTTGGCCGACTCGCATCGAACGACGAGGCGATCTGGCGATGGGTGAGTTTACCCAGGGGCCTCCGCCCTAGGCCCAGGACCAGCCAGCTGTTCTCCCCGGCATGAAACTTGGCTCGCCAGATAAACGAAAGGCTCTTTCTATTGTACGCGCGCTTCTTCTTGTCGCGGCAGTAGCCCTTATTCCATTAATGCTTTATGGCAGCGCCCCTTCGTGGTGGTCTCACCGAGGCGTCTTAGCCGAAGGAGCCGCTCCCGATGATTATGCGCCCGCTAATCAAGGCCAGCTAAAGAACATTAGCCGCGCTGCCGCCCAAGAAATGGATGCGAAGCTCGCAGGCGGCGCTGGTAACGCAATTCACACTCTTCTCGACACTTGGTCTGCCACGAATGCGACCTCGAACGACTTCGCTCCGATCAACCTCGGTCAGTTAAAGGCACTGGCTAAACCATTTTACGACCGGCTCGTCGCAGCTGGCGTTGTCGACACATATCCTTGGCTAACGGCACTAAATAATCCTGATGACTTTACCGTGGCAAATGTAGGTCAGGTCAAGAGCCTGTTTAGCTTCGCCATCCCACCACCTAACCCTCTCGACGATTCGATCGGGACTCGAATAGCGGCCAGCCCCTATGCGGGCAACCTTGCGTTGGAATCTAACGCGATCTGGATTTGGAATGATCAACAGGCCAACGCCGACGATCTCGAAATGTCGATTCCTCGACGCATGTCGGGTCTGCCATCGATAAAATCGGTGACTGCAGGCGAACGCCATCTTGCCGTGCTTGCCGAAGACGGCACAGTGTGGGCCTGGGGCGATAACGCGAACGGACAACTGGGTGATGGCACGACGGCGAGTCGCATGGTTCCTCTTACGATTCCCAATTTAACGGACGTTATCTCTGTCAAGGCGGGAGCGGCGCATATGCTCGCGCTATTAGAAGACGGCACCGTCGTCGCCTGGGGCGACAACTCCTATGGCCAACTCGGCGCCGGAGATCAAACACCTTCGCTAGCCCCCCAGGCGATACATCTTTTGGCCGCTGTTCACAAAATTGCCGCCGGTTACCAGAGTAGTGTCGCTCTCAAGGAGGACGGCACTGTCTGGACCTGGGGTTATCAACGATACGACAATGGTCAAAACCTTTTCACCGCGACCCCCACTTCCGTCCCTAAGTTCGATGGTGTTATCGATGTCGCCGCGGGTTACGAACATGTCGTGGCCGTGAGGTCTGACGGCACCGTTTGGGCGTGGGGGTCCAACTACGCAAATCAGATCGGGAACGGAAACCCATGGTGGCAATATCAGGATGTTCCTTTTCACGTGCCTAATCTGCCTCCTATTTCAAAGGTCGCTTCAGCGTACGATCACACTCTCGCCGTGGCTACGAATGGAACGGTGTGGGCATGGGGGTATAATTCTAACGGCCAGCTTGGCGACGGCACCACCGAAGCGCGTCAAACGCCCGTCCAGGTTGTCGGGCTTACCGATGTTATTAGTATAGCCACTGCCTATTCTTTTTCGATCGCGATGAAGTCGGATGGAACTGTTTGGGCTTGGGGTGGCGGCGCGACTGGGATTCTACCCGGGATCGATCACCATGTTCCGCAGCAGGTTGGCCTCGGCCTTTACGATACCAATCACAACGGAATGGATGACCGCTGGGAAATGCACTTCTTTGAAAACCTCGATCAGCCCGCTGACGCCGATTTCGATAAGGACGGCATTTCTAACCGACAGGAATACCTCCGTGGCACCGATCCGGCGGATTATTTCAACGGCACGGCGCCATTGATCGAGATCGCTGGAGGTAACAATCAAATCGGCGACCCGGGAACATTTCTGAGTAAGCCATTTAAGGTGCGGGTGCGAGACCAGAGCGGACAGATACTTGCCAACGCCCCGATCAGATTCACGATCTCCGACGGCTCTGGAGGCCTCGCCCTGGCAATGAGTGGCCAGCAGGAGCAAACGTTGGTGGTCCGCACCGATACAGCGGGTGAAGCAGCCGCCTACCATTCATTACCGTTCGCTGCGGGCACAAGCACGCGAGTCGTGGCCAGCGCTGGCAAACCCGGCGCATCAGCCTCCACGACTTTCCGAGGCGTGGTCAGATTCTCCCTTCCACCTACACCTACTCCTTCGGCCACGCCGACCCCCGACCCAAATGCGAGTCCAACGCCAGCTCCGAATCCAACGACGACGCCACTCGCGCCTTATCGCTACGCCATCATCGATTTGGGTAAAGACATGTATCCGGCGCGAATCAATAACACGGGCCAAATTCTGGTCCGAGGCCTCGATGCGAATGGTAACTGGGGCAATTTCCGATGGAAAGGCGGCACGTTACAGCCCTTGACCTATCCGGACCCCAACTTTGACGTTGTCGCGACCGACATCAACGACAGCGGGACCGTCGTGGGCTGGTTTCGACGCCCGACGTGGACGGATAATGCGGAGAACGAAACCCACGCTGGATTAAAATGGCTGCCTGACACCTTGAGCGGCACCAAGGTGTCCGCGCCAGTTGTCGTCCCCAGTCGTGATTTCCGGCATCCTGGAACCGTTCGGGAGGCGTCCTTCTCCGCGATCAACAATCGCAACGACATCTATGGGGGGGTCCGCGATGGCGGCGTGGTCGGCTTTCTGTTTAGGCCGATTGCAGTAACCAATGCGTATGTTTGGCCGGCAGGCGGAATCCCGGGAGCTCTGAGCAATGCCAGCGCCATAAACGATCCCTCTCAGACATTCGTGTCCTATTGGCAGGGAACCACTGACACGATTTCGCGAGCGAATTCAGACGGACATTACATTGGCCGGAAATTTACGCCGTTCCCTACCTGCGCAGGGTTTCTGGAAGGCATTGAGGCCGGAATGATCGACGGCCAATCCGTTTCTTTCGATCCGATCGACATCAACGAGACAGGCATCGTCGTAGGTTCGGCTGGCGCCGATATGGTTGTGAGTTCCTCTCCCGACTCCCAGACCACGATCAGCGGCGCCAGCCCACTCGCAATCAACGATCACACCAGGCCGGCCCCCTCATCCGCGGCCAGTCCAGTATTGCCACCGGTGCCGGCCCCACAGATTCTCGCTTGGCTAGGCAACGCGGTCGTCTTGTGGGAGCGCGAGGAAGGGGCCGGTACCTGGCATCCTTTCGGCTTGGAAGAAATGATCCCATCTATGGACGGCTGGGAATACCTCGAACCCTACGACATGAACGACGCCGGCGCCATCGTGGGCCGCGCGTGGTATACCGACCCATCAAGCCCCGGCGCCCCGGGCGAGCAGCACGGCTTTCTCCTCGTCCCCGTTGAACTCATGGTCGACGGTAACCGCGATAATGAAATGTCATTCACCGACCTCGCCGCCCACGAAGCCGATCAAACCTCCGAAGAAAAACCCTATCGATTCTGGGTGAATGATGACAATGATGGGATCCTTGACGGGAAAGAGTTGGAGGGTGGATCCGCGGACTATGCCGATACTTTTCTAAAAAGCGTGCGCGACCTAGAGGATTTCACCCGCCTCTGGATTTCATTCAAGGGAATTAGTGAAATGGTGAAGACTGGCGACGTAACGGCCCAGCTCCAATGGAAGCCGGCCGATGGCGGAACAAGTTGGTCGGGGAACGCAGGCAATCCAGCGATCAACGTCTTCAAGGCGGTGGAAGGCGATGGTGGCAATCGATATCTGAGCGACGAAGCTACCGCCAAGAATCAGGTCTCTTATGGCAACATGCCGACCGAATACAGCATTTCGCTTGGCCGCGTTGGGCGGGGCCAACCGCTCTCGCTGCCGTCAAGTCTATTTAGTACGCTCAGCGACAGCCGGCCCAACGCATTTCTACTTTTCGAAGCTGCTGGCGAAGGCACCGGCGAGCTAATTTTAACATTCTGGCGCGGCGGTACAAAGATCGGCGAGTCGTCCGGTGTTTGGTTGGATCTCAAGAACGTACGAACCATGTACGAAAGAGGAAAGATTACGGTCGAGGCGCCAGGAATTCCCGACCCGTGGGACAATCCTCACCCGGGGCCCCTCGAATGGACATGGGATCCGTGGCAATGGCCGCCAGACATTGATACTGCTTCTGATGATGCGATCGTTTTTGTCCACGGCTGGCGCTTAACATACGCTGAGTATCTCAAATGGGCCGATACTACTTTTAAGCGACTGTACCGTGTCGGCTATAAAGGCCGATTTTACGCCTTTCATTGGCCGACATTCAATGGCGAAAATAACGGGATCGACCCGGCAGATTTATTTGTGCCGGGAGGGGCGACGTATAACCCGAGCGAATACCGAGCTTGGCAATCAGGTCCGGCGCTAGCAAACTTCGTCAATTCATTACCGAGCTCGCGTAAATACATCATCGGTCATAGCATGGGAAACGCAGTGGCGGGGTCCGCCCTACGCGCCAACATGCAGGTCGCGCGATATGCAATGTGTAACGCCGCCGTAGCTGCGATGGCGTATGACCAAAACATAGTCGATTTCAACTACGAGACGCCCGATACTGATTCCGATCAAAGGACGCGATCAACATTCGGACTAGCAAATAAGTTCAACCCTAGCGGAACAAAGTTGATCAATTTCAGCTTGCCCGCGGACTTCGCGCTTGGTCAATGGAACGCTAACAATGAATTCTTCAAACCGCAGCCGCGCCTTACCGCAAATTATTATTATAGACCGTTGAATTCATCTGGCAGAAAATTGACCTACGAAGGTCTAGTTACCGTACGGGTGGTAACATCGGTAGCTGAGGCCATGGGATACGTTACGCAATCGCGATCGACCGCAGAAGGCACGAAGCAGTCGCTCAGCGGCAGTATCAACGCTGTTGTTAACATGGGCTCAGGTGGCTTCGGTTTCGGCACCGAACATAGTGCCGCGTGGGAATTCACTATGCAGCGAACGTATCCCTTCTGGCGTGAAATCCTCCACCAGTTCGATTTCTCGGTACCGACTCAGTCGTCACCATGACACGTCCGCAAAAAACCGGCCTTTTCGGGTTGGTATTGTTGGCTGCTGCCTTCCTCATGTCGTGGTGGTTCGGCCATAAACCTTTGCGTACAAGCGAAGCGACGACTCTGCGAACTTACGCGTCATCTAGCGCTAACCTGGGTCCGACCACGTCTTCTGTAGCGCCAGTGATGACGTCTGCTCCGACGCCTAGTCGTAACTCCGTTAAAACGCAAGAGCGAAGGTTCGTTGACGCGTTTAACTCGCCCATCACGTTCTTCGGACTGGTTGTGGACCAAAATAGTGCACCGGTGGTAGGCGCAAACGTGCAGATTGCTGCGAATGACGATGCATTTGGCGGCAAACCTTCGCAACATACTCTCACAACCGACGCTGCGGGCCTGTTCGCTATCTCAGGAATAAAAGGCATTACTCTAGCGGTGGAGGTATCGAAACCTGGATACCGCGTAATTCCTCCGGCCGATAATCGCGTGACGTCCAGCGGGGTCTTCAATTACGGGCTTTCGTCGAACCGTGGGAGACATCAGCCCGATCCTGACAACCCAGTACGTTTCGTATTGCACAAAATTGGACCCAGCGAATCTCTCTACAGAGTTCCGAGCAAGGATTACCCGATCGCGCAAAATGGCTCGCCGCTCGTGATTTCTCTCGATCCTACAGGGACCCATCAGGTCGCGGTACGTTGCTGGAGCAATAAACTGGATAACCAGGAACGATATGACTGGCGCGCCGAGATCTCGCCAGTTAAAGGCGGCCTTCTCACCAAAACAGAAACGTCTTTTGAAGCACCCCCCGACGGGTACGTTTTGAAGGATTCGATTGATATGCCCGCGTCGTTACCTCGCGAACGTTGGGACAGCTTTATTGAAAAGGCGTACTTTTTGCGTTTTAACGATGGCCATTTCGCCAGCGCTAAGGTGCAGATACATTCAAGTGGCGATCGATTCGTCACATGGCAGTCTTTTCTGAATGCCACCCCAGGTTCCAGAAATTTAGAGCCGGGACAGTAACGACAGTCCTCACGCGGAATTTGGTCCGAACCCGAATCGCCCCGCCAGTCGGTTGCCGCCACATGATCGTGCTCAAGGCGTGGGCGGTCACCACGATCACAGTTTCTTCCTCACCACCAGCCTCTCGAACCGCGGGTCTTTCCTGATCGGGTCCCAGACGGGGTCGAGCCGGAAGTTGTTTGGCTTGTAGGCGGAAGGCAGACCTAGGAAAATTTCGATCTGTTTCAGTGCGGCATCGGGTTCGCCGGCCCAAGTGTAAGCGCGGGCCAGGTTGAAATGATACCAGCGTTTCGCAATCGGATCGGCGTGCGGGCCGAGCTCCACCGCGCGCGCGGCCTCCTTGAGGGCTGTTTCTTTCCAGCGCATCTGGGCGTAGAGAAGCGCCAGGCCGGCGCGGCCGTTCGCGGATTCCTCGTGCGAAACTTCGGCCTCGGCTTTCCATCGCTCGGCATCAAAGCATTCGTAGGCGCGCGGTAATCGCCGGCGTAAAGGCAGGCTTGGTACACCTCAGTCTCAGAGCAAGCCGACGACACCGCGTTATTGTGTTCCTATGTGTTTCTAACTGTTCTCAATCTGTTTCACTAGACTCTGTCATTGCGGTCGGCTAAATCGAGAACCGTTTCACCCTAACTTCTACTCCCCTCCTCGCCACCTCCACCTCCATTCATCCCTCCCCGCTTATGATTAGAACTCTGCTCGTCGTCGGTCTCACAGCGCTCTCGCTGCATCCTCTCACTGTCGGGCATCTTAATGCCGAATCGCCGGCAATTCCGCCACCACCTCCGCCGGACCTCTCCCTTAACGCACCGACAGACGTTGATCCGGTGGCTGTGATCCAATTTGGTAACGCGGGTGAGGTTCACACGCGGAGTTCGCGTGGTCATTTTCGGCTCACAAGTATCCGGCCGAATCAGACAGTGAATGTCCGCCTGGAGTATCCAGTTTCTTTGGCCGGGAAGCCGGTGACGGCCGCCGCGCTCGATGGAGGCGAGGCGACTATTTCCAAGCCGAACGCAACCATCGGTCCGGACGGCAAAACCTCGATGCACTTTTCGGCGGGAGGCCAACCCGGCCTCTATCGGGTTCTGATCGTCTGCAGGGAAAGCCGCTCGCTGCTCCAATTTTGGGTCCCTGATCCTCAAAATCCCAGACGCAATCCGCCTGCCTCGAATCCCACCAAATAAAAAACATCCTCCCCATGATCACTCGATCCACTCCTGCCAATCGGCGCCCCCGCTTAAACTTCCTGGTCACCCTGGCGATAGCCATCGCGGCTGCCGCTGGACCAACAGCCTCGGCTCAGCTCGGCAACGACAACCCAACCGGCCCTTCCGGCCAGTTCAACGGCAATGTTACAACCGGTTGCTCTTATGATCCCTATACCGGGAACGCAACACGTGCCGTAACCGACATGGTCGTGGCCGGATCGGTCGGCACTTATCCCCTCGCCTTCGCAAGAGTGTCGAACTCGCGATGGAATACAGGCCAGCAGAATCAGTTCGGCGATCCGGGGTCATGGCGGCATTCCTATGCCTGGGATATCGATTCGTCGGAGGAATCGACCAACCTCAATTTCCAGCCCAGCTATTACCCGGTCGAATTTCCCGACGGACGGACCGAGACTTTCTTTGCCAACGGAGCCGATCCGTATTTTCGGGCCACACCGGGCATCCGCGAGCGCTTCATTCCCCTCAACCAAAGCACCATGCTCGCCTACCTCGTTCTTCCAGACGGAGGCAAAGTCGAGTTTAGAGCGTCGCGATACAGCTACGTCCTCGGCGATGGAGGGGGCGGGAGCACCCCGCCGCCCACTGGCCCAACCTCTGTCAATCGCGCCGAAACAGACATCAGCCCGAATCTCGGGGAGCCGCCCCCAGGCGATGGGCCCCGATATTACGGATACCATTACAAAGCTCAGGCGATCATCGACCCCTACGGACTAAGAACCACCCTGACGTATAACGGCGACGGGACGTTGAGCGTAATCCAGGAGCCGGGCGGACGCTGGATCCAGCTCGTTTACACCCTGACGCCCTGGATCAATCCATCCACCGGTTATTACGACCGGGTAATTGACCACCTCCAGGCGAGCGATGGACGAACCGTCAGGTATAATTACGGGCAGACCTCTTATTGGCCGGGCAACCTTGCCTATACTTACCTGGGCAATGTCGTCTACTATCCGGACCCGTCCATTGCCTCTCCGCCCACGGCTTATTATTCCTACCAGAACCCCAACACTGGTGATCCGAATGGCGTCCCGCTGCTGGCGGCTGCCGATGATCCAATGTACGCCGGGCCGATGAGGCGCATTTCATACACTTACGCGACCGGCACCAACGGAGACGGTAGCCCCGTTGTCGTCGGACAAATCGGGAGCGAAAACAGCGGCACAACCGGACAGCCGGTGTCGACTGCTGGCGCTCCTACAACCACGTGGCGGAGCGAGACTCGCGGAGACGGGCCCTACTCTCGGACGTTCATGTACGTGGGGTATGGCTACGGTCCAATGTTGCAAACGTCGACCGACTTTAACCAGATCGGCGCACACCAGAATCGCGACGGCAATGGTTTCATTAATCAGCTCACCGACCGCAACGGTCACAACACCTGGATTGAGAACGATTCTCTCGCCGGAAATGCGGTCCGGACGACGTACCCATCCACGCCGGGTGATACGCCGCCGGGGACACCGGCGGGCTTCGTCGTCAATACCTATGGAAGCTGGAATTGCCCCGACCCGAATAATCGCGATGGGAACAACCCCTATTACCTGTACAGCAGCCAGGATGAAGCCGGCAACGTCACCGTTTATTGGCGCGATTCCAACAAACGGGTGATACAGATCAATTACCCCGACGGCGGAACCGAGACCTTTGCCTACAACGGATTCGGCCAGGTCACTTCTCATCAATTAAAGACGGGGGGAGTCGAAACGTTCGCGTACGACCCGGGCACTCATTTACTGACTTCCTATCGCGACCCGTATCATGATCCGGTCGGCCAAACTGGCAACCCAACAGCATGGTTTCAATATGACCCCCTTGGCCGAGTGAGTAGCGTAACGGACGCGCAGGGCTCAGGCCCCGGCGATCCCTGGCACACGACGAGTTATGAATACAACCTGCGCGGCCAGATAACCACCACGACGCTGCCGATCGATCCAAACGACTATTACCGTCATGTAATCGTGAATTCGTACAATCCGAATAATGACGGCACTCTTGTTTCCGTCACTGATCCGCTCGGCCACGTCACGAGCTACGGGTATGATGATTACAGGCGGTTGCGTTCGCTCACGACGCCGGGGAACGACACGCCGCAAACCGCCTGGTATTTCTACGACGCTTCCGGTTCGGGCGACGATTACACCCATACCGACAGCAATGTTCACCTTCTCCGACTGCCGACTGGACGCAAGACAGTGACGGTCTACGACGCCAATTCACGCAAGAGCGCGGAGACAGTTTCGGGCGCGGATGGGGCTGACTCTGCGACGACTACCTACACATACGACTACGCGGGCAACCTGAAGACGGTGAAGAACCCCAAACAACAGCCTGGACAGGCTTACTCGGGGTCGACCGCCGCGACTTACGAATATGATGAACGCAACCGCGTCGCCTCCGTGACCGATGCCTTTCCCCACGTCACCCAGTTTAAGTACGACCACGGCGGACGAAAACTTAGCGAAGAACGTCCAAATGGACAGATCATCACGTACAACGATTACGATCCAATGAACCGGCCGCTCACGCAGACCGTCACCCAAGTCCCCACGCTGGACGCCGTCACCAATTACACCTGGTGGCCTTCAGGGCAGCTGCACACCGTGCAGGATCCGCGCGGAAAAACCTATATTTACAGCTACGATCTGATCGGCCGCAAGCTGAGCACGGTTTATCCAGCCGATTCCGCAAATGCCACCCGTTCCGAGACGTACGCCTACAACGCGCTGACGGGCCATCCGCAGGCCTACACAAACCGCGCCGGCAACGTCCAAACCTTTTACTTCGACAACTTCAATCGCCCGACCGGGTTCGATTGGAACGACGGCTTCACGCCGCAGCAACGGACCACCTACGACGCGGCCTCGCGCATCACCCAGATCTGGAACTGGGACGCGACGATCACTAACACCTATTTCAATGACGGATCACTTAAAACCCAGACCGAGGTGACCGGGGACTGGGGCGACAACACACCCAGGACCGTCACCTACGCGTATAACCCCGACGGTTTAAGGTCGAACATTATTTACCCGTCAGGCAGGAGTTACAGCTACGGTTATTATGGCAGAAACGATTTGTGGTGGATCCTTGATAACGCCACCGGAATTTATCGGACGGCCTACATTTACGACGTCAACAGCAACGTCACGACGCGTTACGTGGGTAACTGGTGGGTCGTCACCGACCTCAGCCAGCGCGATGTCCTCGATCGCCCGACCCATGTAGAACACAGGTTCGCCAGCGGCACGCGCACCATGGACTATCAGTATAACGAGATGAGTAATGTGACGTGGCTTCAGCGTGACGGCGGCGTGCCCGATACGTATGGGTACGATCGCGCAAGTCAGCTGACCAGCTCCACGCTGAATGGCACGGCCAGCAATTTTGGCTATGACGCCAATGGCAACCGAACGAGTATGAACGGCGGCGGGTTTTTCAGCCCGAACAATTTGAACGAATACGACTGGTTCAATAACCAGGCGACAAGTTACGACGCGAATGGAAACCTCGCATCTTACAACGGCTCGACTTACGTATACGACGCCCAAAACCGGTTGCGCAGTGCGATCAATGGTTCGGGCCAGGTAAATTATTATTACGACGGCCTGAATCGACAGATCACCAAGGGGGTGTGGAATGGATCGTCCTGGGACATGACGTTCAACGTCTGGGATGGGTGGAACCTGATTGAAGAACGGGGCTTGGGGAACGGGCTCCGAAACGCCTACCTCTACGGCCGCGAAGGGATTCTGGAGAATTTAACGACTGAGCGATTTTACTATCAGGACGCGACCGGAAACACTTCGCACCTGAGCGATAGGTACGGCAACTTACTGGAAAGCTATCGGTACACCGCCTTCGGACAGCCGAGCTTCTACGACGGCTCGGGTACGGCGCTTACAGCCTCTAACTACGACAGTCGCCATTTGTTTCAAGGGGAGCTCTGGACTCCGCAGACGGGGCTGAACGATCATCGCAACCGGCAGGCTCTCCCTTCCATGGGAGTCTTCCTGCAGCCCGACCCGATCGGATTTAAGGGCGACCCAGCGAACCTCTACCGTTATTGTCGGAACAATTCGGTAAACGCGCGCGACCCCATGGGCACTACCGTCAATTTTCGAGGCAATGTGGGAGCCATAAATACGGCGATCAATTACTTAGGGGGCAGTCCGACATTTGCGGCAATTTTCACCGCCCTGCAGAATTCCCCTAACGTGTATACCATTACTACAAACTATTCCTTTCAAAACGGAAGCTTCACGCCTACAGGTAACGGCGGAGGTGTCATAGTTTGGAACCCGAGCCTGGCACTTTGGGTCACAAGCGCCGAGGGAATTCAATCTGCCGCAATGATATTAGCGCATGAGCTAGCGGGCCACGCACAAGATTACGATGTAGACCCTGACAGTTACGACGCCAACTCCAATACTCCCGCGGGAGTCTACGACGACATGGAAGAGTTCGCGGCGGTCCAAACCGAAACGCAAATAGCAAACGAGTTACGAGAGGCTACGCGGCAGGATCACCGTGGCGAATTTCAAAACACCAGTGACCCTACAGCAAGCGTGCAATTCTCGGCGTCATACACCCGATATTATTTACTTGGGACGATTATGTTTGGCCAAGGCTGGGGCCACGGCAGTGGCTTAAACGAAGGCAGCTTAGGCGGGGCAAGCACTGCGACTGTCGCTGCAACTATCGTCCAGACTTTATTCGGTATTCCGGGCGGCGGCCCGTTGCCCGGCGAAGGAACTCATCCTGTGACGTGGGATTTGAACTGAAAAGTGAGCTCTCATAAGAAGACATTATCTATGCCATCAAAATTTAAGCATTGGTTTGTCGGTGTTGTTTTCTTTGTCGCCAGTTCTTTACTCACTGTAAGGCTCGAAGCGTATGACGGATCGTGTTCAGCGTTGGGTGAGGCAAAGAGTTTTTCTTTTGGCACGAAAGTGACCGCGGGAACGGTTCTGTCCGGTAAGCGCTCCTTCTCTGGTGTCTTGCATCGGACCGACGCAGTGGCCTGTCTCGAATCCATTATCGACACGGGCAATAACCAAGGCAAAATGTATGCGTTGGCGGGATTGCGCGAGCTAAACCGCCCGCGGTTCAACGTCTATCTTAAAAGGTTAGAGCGTCAAGATTTCAGCGTAGTTATGCTCGCGACGGCTCAGCAGGGGGTCTTGGCGACGGATAGGGCTCGAACAGTTCTGCAACGAATTAAGGAAGGAGCATATCGGAAAGGGGTTGAATTCTGCCGCACGCATCGAGTCCTAGTCGACTGAATTTATTGAGTCGCCCTCGTCATTGCTTCTTGTACCAATCAACTTGGAGCGTGATACCCATTACTGTAAAAACACCAATGGGAATTGGGTCCCTAACTGCGCAATTGGGAGGGTCCTACAATTACACGCCGGATTCCTAATCTGGAAGCACTAACACTTCGTCAGTAAGATGCATATAGGAGCTATTATAATTGCGACACTTTGCCTTGCGTTCGCAGCCTGGTGGATCCCTTTTTCCGGATTCGGTGATTCCATTTTATTCGTGGTTGGGCGGAAAGCCTGCGCCAGTGAACTCAGGGGTTATTCGGATTTTAGGCGTCCTCGCAGCATGCCTGATAATATTCGTCCTACTTCGGTGAACGAGGACGAGCAGTAGCGACCAGCGCGGAGAACGGGTACGGTGAAGCGCCTGTCCTCGGAACGGTAAAAAAGACTCAAACTGAAGAGAAAGTGTCGCCCCCCCGCTGTTCGGGACAGGGTCATAGCTTCTTGTTGGCCACGAGCTTCTCGAACCGCGGATCTTTCCTCATCGGGTCCCAGACGGGGTCGAGCCGGAAGTTGTTTGGCTTGTAGGCCGAAGGCAGGCCTAGGAACATTTCGATTTGTTTCAACGCGGCCTCGGGTTCGCCTGCCCAGGTATAGGCGCGGGCCAGGTTAAAATGGTACCAGCGTTTCGCAATCGGATCGGCCGGCGCACCGAGCTCCACCGCGCGCGCGGCCTCCTTAAGGGCGGATTCTTTCCAGCGCATCTGGGCGTAGAGCAGGGCCATGCCGGCGCGGCCGTTCGCCGATTCTTCGTGCGCGACTTCGGCTTCTCCTTTCCAGCGCTCGGCGTCGAAGCATTCGTAGGCGCGCGGGTAGTCGCCGGCGTAAAGGCGAATGATTCCTTCGCTGAATATTTTCGTGTCCTGCGAGCCGAACCCGCCGCTATCGGCCCAGGGCAACGTTTCGCCCGGATACGCCTGAAGCAGGCGCAGGGCTTCCGCGAAGTTGCGTTCGTAAATGGCGAGCGTGCACCAGGCGGACGTCACCCGGCCGTCCGGGTCCTGGCCGGCAGGAAGTTGAGCGAGAATCTCTCGCGCGCGTTTCAGGTCGCCCGTCCACGAGATTTCCGCACTGGCCCGCTGGAGCCGGAAGTAAACGGATTCGGGCGCCAACAGCAAGGCGCGGTCGATCGCCGCCCGCGCTTCGGAATCGCGGCCGAGCTCCCGAAGGAGAGCCCCGTAGCTGGAGAACGTCTTCGCTTCGCGGGGTCCGAGCTCGGTCGCGCGCTTGAAATTCGCCACGGCCTCATCGTTCCATCCCATTCCCCACTGGGTGACGGCAGCGGTCAGGATCAGGGACGCGTCGTTAGGCAACAGCCGCACCGCGGTCTCGAGCTCGCGCCGGGTCGTCGTGGCATCGTTCGCGTTTTGGGCGCACCGGGCCAGGGACGAATGCGCTTCGGCTGAATTTGGATCCAGGCGGAGCGCTTCTTCCGCGTTGGTCCGCGCCTCGGCCAGGCGGGCCGCGTTGCCCGGCTCGAAATACTCGTAGATCAGCGCCTACACCAGGCTGAGCCGCGCCCGTGCCAGGACAAACTTCGGATCCAGCGCGATCGCCTGTTTGTAAAAACTTTCCGCGCTCAGGAAATTTTCGCGCGAGGTCTCCGGACGGAGATGCGCTTCCCGGCCGC
Organism: Verrucomicrobiota bacterium; assembly: GCA_041167265.1. Taxonomy (GTDB): domain Bacteria; phylum Verrucomicrobiota; class Verrucomicrobiia; order Chthoniobacterales; family UBA10450; genus AV80. The sequence continues at coordinate 130,226 of JBEEHG010000014.1, forward strand.
GGAGATAAGCGACGTAGGCGTCCGGGTTATCCGTTGGCTTGGATTCGACCCGCGCCTTTTCCTCGGCGGTCAATGTGGACCGCAACGCGCCCGCAATTTCGGCAGCAAGCTCGCCCTGCAGCGAAATCGAATCGGTCAGCGTCCGATCGTAACGCTCCGCCCAGAGATGCTGGTCCGTCGCGGTATCGATCAACTGGACATTCACCAGCACCCGGTTCCCCACCCGGCGGACGCTGCCTTCCAGGACACTGGCGACACCGAGTTCCTTCCCGATGTCCCGCAAATTCCGGGCGCCTTTGTTCCGATAACCCATCACCGACGTGCGCGAGATCACTTTCAAATCCTTGATCTTCGCCAGGCTGGTGAGCACGTCGTCCTGGATGCCGTCGGCGAAAAAGGCGTTCTCCTTGTCGTCGGACAAATTTTCCAGGGGCAGAACGGCGATGCTTTTCGCGGGAGCGACGATCGCCGGCGCGGTCGTCGACGCGACCAGTGATGACGGCGCGCGCTTCAACCACCACCAGAATGCGCCCGCAGCGAGAACAACGATGAGCGCCAGGCCGGCGACCGCAATTCGCCGATTACGATGCTTGCGACCGCGAAGCATCTCCACGCGCCGCGCCCGATGCACTTTGTCCGGGACGGCCGGGTTGCCGAGGTTCTCGGTGAAGAGATTCACCAGGTCGACCTTGACCCCGTGCTTTACTTCCGCTTCGCCGAGGTCCTGCAAGTGCGGCTGCCAGTTGCTGTATTGGCCGAGATCGCCCGCGACGCGCCGCGACAAAAGAATGTGGCCCGCGTCGCCGCAGTCCATCACCCGTTGCGCCATGTTGATCCCAGCGCCGGCGACGTTCGGCCGGTCGTTTACATCCGTGATTAAATCGACCGGGCCGCTGTCGACGCCCATGCGGAGCCTGATGTTCGGCCGGCTCTTCAACGCTTCCGCGACTTCGAGCGCGCATCGCACCGGCGCATCGACACTCGTAAAAAACGCGAGCGCCATCCCGTCGCCCGTCGGTAACCGCACCAATTTTCCGGCCGCTTCCGCCGACCGGAATTGTTCCGTCCCGCGCACGATCCCATTCAGTTGCCCCAGCAATTCGCTCTGCTGATCGATCGGCAGCTTCGAGTAGCTGACGATGTCCATGAAGAGGACATGCGCGATCTCCAGCTGCGAATAAGTTTCCGATTCAGCGGCCATGTCGCGGTCGCGAGGCTAGCCGCCGCGCGGCAGCCGCACGAGGAAAAATCCGGGAGCGATTAGTTGCGCTCGGCGGGTACGTCCTCTCTAATTTTCACACCATGAATTCACGCTGTCTGTTTCTCGTCGCCGCACTCTTCGCCACCACCGCCACCTGTCGCGCGCTGGACCTCATCGAAGTCGCGAAGTTTGGCGACCAGCAGGTCACCGGCGTCGGCGTTTCCAAAAAAACCGGGCGCGTCTTCGTGAATTTCCCGAATTGGGCGGACGGCCACCTCCTTTCCGTGGCGGAGCTCGTCGACGGCAAGCCGAAGGCGTTCCCGAACGATGAGTGGAACAAACCGGGCGCGGCCGGTTCGCATTTCATCTGCGTCCAGAGCGTCGTCGTTGACGATCAGGACAACCTTTGGATCCTCGATCCCGCCGCGCCGAAGATGCAGGAGATCGTCAAAGGCGGGCCGAAGCTGGTGAAAGTCGACCTGAAAACGAACAACGTCGCGCAGACCATCCCGTTCGGTGAAGAGATCGCGCCGAAGAAATCGTATCTGAACGACGTCCGCGTCGACACCGCCGCCAATGTCGCGTTCATCACCGACAGCGCGAACGGCGCGATCATCGTCGTCGACCTGAAGAGCGGGAAAGCGCGCCGGCTCCTCGAGGGCCATTCATCCACCCAGCCCGAAAAGGACTTCAAGCTCAAAGTCAAAGGCAGGGCATTGCTCGATTCGGAAAAGCAAAGTCCGCCGCAGATCGCGTGCGACGGCATCGCGTTGGACACGAAGAACGGCTATCTCTATTACCACGCCCTCACCGCCCGCACCCTCTACCGCATCCCGACCGCGGCGTTGACCGACGAGAAACTTTCCAGGACCGATTTGGAATCAAAGATCGAAACGGTCGCCCAAACCCCGGCGCCGGACGGTATGCTCGAAGCCCCGGACGGCAGTATTTATTTCACCGATATCGAGCGGGGCGGAATCTCGCGCTGGAACGCCGGCACCAAACAAGTGGAGCCGGTGATTACAGACTTACGGCTCATGTGGCCCGACACCCTCGCGTGGAGCCCGACCGGCGAGCTCTACGTCACCGCCTCTCAAATCCAAAACATGCCGCGCTTTAACAACGGCAAATCCACCCGGACCGAACCCTACCAACTCTGGAAGATCACCGGACTCTGAGCCTTCGTCTTCAGTCCGCCGTTTTCCACCCGACCTCCGACCTCCGACCTCCGACTTGCGACCGCCGACCTTTGGGCCTCCGACCTCCGTTTTAACGAAGAACCGCTTCCACCGCGGCGTCGACATGGATCAACGTCGTGTCGAGGAACGGCAAACCTTCCGGTTCCGCGCCACGAAGAAGCAACGGCAACTCCGTCCCAGCCAGGATCACCGCGTCGATCCCCTCCTCCGCGCGCAGGCGATTGATGATGGCGATCATGCGGTCTCGGGTCTCGGGCAGAAACTGGTTCTTGAGCAGCTCCCCGATGTAAGCGCGATGAATGAAGTCCTTTTCCTCTTCTGCCGGCGTGATCAGCTCGATCCCCGCGCGCGCGAACACCTCCGGATAAAATCGTCCGCGCATCGTGAATCCCGTCCCGAGCAACGCCAGCTTCCGGAACCCGAGCGCCAACGCCCGGTCGCACGTGGCCCGCACGAGGCTGATCATCGGGATCGTCGCGCGCCGCTCGACTTCTTCGAACACGATGTGGGGAGTGTTCGCGGCGATCAGCCCGATCTCCGCGCCGGCCCGCGTCAACCGCTCGACTGACTCCGCAACATAATCCGCCAGGGCCGCCAGATCGTTTGCGTCCAGCATCGCCAGCCCGCGGTTCACATCGATGCTATCGATGATGATGTGCGGCACGCTCGCCGCCCCGGCGCGGAGCTCGAGCGGCGTCGGCGCCTCCGTTACTCGCTTGCGGTACCCATCGAGAATGAACCGATAATATTCGATCGTCGATTCCGGCCCGATCCCGCCCACGATGCCGAGCGTCTTCATGCCAAAACCTTACGCGCAAACGCCCAACGCCGGAAGTCGGACCTCGGGATGCCCGCTGTAGCCGCGGCGCTCAGTCGCCGCGTTTCTTCCGTAGCCAAATCCTTTTTGGGACGCTTTGCAGTTCCGTCCGCTTACTTGTAGATCGTCTTTGGCTCCGGACCCTCCACTATCGTTTTGAACCGCGCATGCCATCGGAGAGGATCCCATGCCGGATCGATTCGCAATTGAGTTTGTGTAATCGGAAAAGGGCCGTAAGCCAGCGGCAACAACCGCTCGATGCGGTCGATCGCTGCCTCCGCCTCGCCGATTTGGGCTTCAATCTTAGCGACGTTCTCTTCCACACCCGGCGCGAAAACCGGATCGTCACTTGCCGCTGCTATTTCCAGCGCCCGTTCCAGCGTGCTCTTAGCGGCTTGTTTGTCGCCCAGCCCTGCTTCGACACCCGCCAACGAAAGGGGTATCCAAAAATTTTTCGGCTGTTCCCGGCTTAATTTCTCCAGTTGTGGTTTCGCTTCGAGGAACGCTTTGATCGCCCCTTCCCGGTCTCCCGCCTGAAGGCGAACTCTGCCGAGCCATTCGAGGGTGCCGGCCCGAGCAGAAGGATCAGCGCCGTCCGTATTCAATAAATCCGTTTCGAGAACCCGTGCAGCCTCCGCGTAACGCCGTTCGAAAACGAGCTGCGATGCTTCGACATGGGACCTTCGACCCGGATCGTTAATCCGTTCGATCAAGCTCCGCGCCGCCTTCAGGTCGCCTATCCATTGAAAGAAGTAAGCCTTGTTCTCGAGCACGTCGGCATCGCCCGGGAGGATCGCTTCGGCGCGCTCAATCATATGGAGCGTGCCGGCGTTATTGCGAATCATCGAGAAAGTCCAGGCCCGATCCATGAACAGGTGCGCGTCCCGCGGATTCAGTTTCTCCGCCTCTTCGAACAACCGGATGGCATCGTTCCAGCGCGTTTGCCGCCGCGCGATCCGCGCCAGCGCTTCGACCGCTTCGCTGTTGCTCGGCAGTTCGCGCCGGAGTTTTTCGAACAGCTCGCGCGCACCAGGGTAATCGCGCTGCACATGATACCGGTAATAGGCGTTGGCCAGCAACGTCTCGGGTGACGCGGGCGCGAGCTGGGTGGCCTTCTCCGCTGCCGTCCGCGCGATTTCCTGGCGGGCCGGCGTGGCATCGAAGCTCAGAAAATAAAGACTCGAACTGCTCTGGGACAGGCGTGCCCACGCCTGGGCAAATTGCGGATCGAGTCGAGCCGCTTCTTCAAATGCTGCCGCGGCTTTTCGTTCGTCGGCCGGATTTTGCCCCGGTCGCGATGCGAAATCGATCCCGCGCAAGTAGGCATCGTACGCGACGAGATTGCTGGTTGGTTTTTCAGCGATCGCCTTTTGCTCGCTCCCGGTGAGTTTTGTTTGGAGCTCGCGCGCGATCGCCGTCGCCAATTCGGTCTGGACCGCGAAAATGTCGGTCACGTTCCGATCGTAGATCTCGGCCCAGAGATGGCCTTCGTTCTCGGCCCGGATCAGCTGCACATTGATCCGCACCCGATCGCCGAGCCGCTGGACCGTGCCTTCCACCAGGTGCGACACGCCCAGCTCGTGCGCGATTTCCGCCAGGTTGGACCGTTGCGTTTTGTAACGCTGCGTCGACGTCCGCGATATCACGCGCAGCTCGCTGATCTTCGCCAGCCGCGTGATCACTTCATCCTGCATCCCGTCTACGAAATAACTGTTCGCCTTATCCTCGCTCAGGTTCTCGAACGGCAACACCGCGATGGATTTTCCCGGTAAGGACGCCGCGCGGCGGCCGTCTTCTCCCGTCGAAGTTATCCGCGCCGTGTAACGGCCCACAAAAAACAACCCGATCGAAAGCCCTGCGCCCGCCATCACCACATAGATCCACGCCCGGCTGCGGGACTCTTTTCGCGGCGCGGCCGGAACTGATTCCGTCCGTTTCAATCCTTCCGGCGTGAGCTCGAAGGCCCACGCGATGACGAGCCCGATCGGAAATCCAATCGCGACCAGCAGGATCACCAGGCGCACTGCCCAGTTCGGCACATCGAAAAACGGAAATGTTTGCGTCGCGATCTGGACCACCAGCCAGCCCACCACCGCATACGCGACCGCGACCTTGTACACGTTCCGCCGCTTCAGTTCGGACAAAAAGTTCATCGAATGGCGAGCGAAGGTCTTGTACCCGTTCGGACCGATCGACGCCAGCCAATCGATTCTTCCTGGTCCTGTAGCCGCGGCGCTCAGTCGCCGCGTCTCCCCGCAGCTAGCGTCGACAACCGAACCAGCCGTCCTCCCCCATCCCGCATCCCGCATCGCCCATCCATCCTCAATCCTCAATCCTCCATCCTCCATCCTCCATCCTCCATCCTCCCATAGGCCCTGCCTATCGCAGCCAATGGGATTAAGTATTAAAAACAGCCCGCGGCCTGCTTTTTAGTTAGGCATGCAAATATCACTAACAAGCAGCAAGGGTCCGAACGGTCAGCTGCCTTATTCGAAAACCTCCATGCGCCTGCGCGCTTTTCGCTTCGTGAGCGAGCGCTTCGCGCAACGCGAGCGGCCAAGTGTCGCCGCCGAGTTTATTCTTTTCGCGCTGATCGTTCTCACCTCCACGTGGTCACTCTTCTCTCTGGCGCATGCCATGAGGGTGAACCTCTAACAATAACGTCAGCCTTCGCTGGTCTTACCGACCGACGACGGTTGTCGAAGAAACGTGGCCGCGGCTTCCTCACGGAACGCCGCGGCCGCATTGCTTTCAGCCCGGAGCGGGTTACGCAATAAGGTCAGTTCGCGCGTCGGGACGGGTTTCGTGAAAGGCACCGCGACACAGCCTTTCACGAACTCTGTCGCCGCCATCATCTCAGGTATCACCGTCACGCCCAGCCCGGCCGCGACCATTCTCGCGATCGTCACCAGCTGAGCGCCCCGCAGGACCAGCTCCGGTTTGAGATTGTTTGCCGCCAGGAGCTGGCGCACATGGATCGATAGCGAATGCTCGTCATGCAGAAGCAGGAACTTTTCGTCCGCGAGATCGCTCCATCGGATGCTTTTCCGGCGCGCGAACGGATGCTTCTCCGGCACCAGTAACAATAACGCTTCCCGGCCGAGGGAATAACGCGCCAGGTTCGGGCTCTCGTCCGTGCCTGACGCGATAACCAGGTCGAGCGTCCCGTCCTCGAGGCGTTGGGCCAGCTTCCCCGTCGTGTCCTCGAACAGCTCGAAGACGACCTTCGGATACGCGTGCTGAAATCTTCCGATCAATCGCGGGAGGATATAAAGCGCGATCGACGGAATCGCCCCGACCGCCAGCCGCCCCGCGACATCAGCTTCCAGCGCCGTCACCGCGCGCGCCCCATCCGCGATCGCGGTCAGGACCACTCTCGCGTACGGCAACAAACACGTGCCCGCCGCAGTCAGAACCACCGACCGCGGCAGCCGATCGAACAGTGACTGATTCAACTCCTCTTCCAGCTTATGGATCTGCTGGCTGAGCGACGGTTGCGAGATATGCTCCCTCTGCGCCGCCTGCGAAAAGCTCCCCTCCTCCGCCACCGCCACGAAGTACCTCAGCTGATGAATTTCCATGGCTGCTTCGAAGATACTGGTTTCGAGTGTTGGATCATTCGAAGATTTGAATTTCTTTCGGATTTCGTGCTTCGAATCTCGAATTTATGAGCCAGCATCACAGACCCCGATGAAGACCAAGGTCCAATTGCGGGATGTCGAAGCGAACGACTTGCCGCTCTTTTTCGAGCACCAGCGGGATCCGATCGCGGTGGCAATGGTCGCATTCCGTTCGCGCGACCGCGCGGCCTTCGACCAGCATTGGGCGAAGCTCCTGGCCGACGACACGCTCCTGAAAAAGACGATCGTTGTAGTGTCTGCTGTCTCAGCGGAAAACCAGGTCGCCGGCAACATCGGCAGTTGGACGGCCGACGGGAAACGAGAAGTCGGCTATTGGATCGACCGCGCCTTTTGGGGCCGGGGCGTAGCCACCGAAGCGCTCTCCGCTTTTCTCCGCCTGGAACAGATCCGCCCGCTTCACGCCGGGGTGGCGAAGCATAACGTCGCCTCCATCCGCGTCCTCCAAAAATGCGGATTCAAAATCACCTCCGTGGAGAAGGCATCCAATGACGCCGACGCTTCGCACCTTCTGTTAACGCTGACAGCTTGATCTTCGACTGCCGCTGAAGCGCCCCTCAACGCGTTCTCTGTAGCCGCGGCGCTCAGTCGCCGCCTCCTCTGTAGCCGCGGCGCTCAGTCGCCGCGTTCCGGCTCATTGCGGGACCGGCGTCTCTTCTGTAGCCGCGCCGCTGTGTCGGTGCGTCTCTTCGCGATCCCCAGTTCATTTCACAGAAGGAAACAAAGACAACCAAGATTCTGAACTTCGCTTCCTTCGCTAACTTCTGTGCAAAGCCTCCGGTGCGTGACCTCCGCGATCATCCCTGTGAACTCACCCTCTGATTTTGCACATGGAGCAGGGCTCGACTTTTTTTCTTCCCAGTCGTACCGCGAACTAATTCACCATCCGCAATCCTCGATCATCCATCCTCGCAGTGGACTCTCGGCCCTGCGCGCTCTCGGCCGCGCCACTCAGAGGCCAGAGGTCCTACTTATTTGATGCGACGGCAGTCTGCCGCACGTCCGTTTTTTGGAGATCGAGACTCCTCAATTTCGCTTTTCTCTCTGCCGCGGCATAAGCCCGCGAAGTTTGAAACTTCGCGGCGATGTCATCCACGACAAACTGCACTTCGTCTCGGCAGGCGACGACGGCGGCGAACGCCGCGACCACTACCGCCAACAAGGAGAGCCGGCTCATCCGACTCGCGCGTATGCTGCGCTGCTCAGCGCTATAACGACCCATTCTACCCGGTCCCACCTGAGTGGCGTGCTCGGTTATAAGGCTGGAGAATTGATGCTCCGCCGTCCCCGGCTTCGCACCGCTACCCTGCGCGGCTGTACCGTCTATCCGGCGGCTTCCCAGTTCGCTGTATTGTATTTCGCTCATGGTGTGAACCATTTAAGGAGCATCGCCGATGCCGGTCGGATGCGTTCGCTCATGCGAACTAATCCTATCCTCACATGGGTCATAACCCTACGGTTCCCGCGGCCGCGGAATCGGGGCGTTCTTCTGTAGCCGCGTCCCTGTGGGACGCGTCTTTCCGGATCACATGTCACACGCTTGCCGCGCCGTAGCCTCGGCGGAGGCGGGTCACTTCCCGCGCCCGCGCACTCAATACTTCGCAAGGCTTCCGACAATATACGCGTTCCCGATCCCGTGGATGACGGCCACGATCCAGAGATTGCCCGATCGCCGGAAGAGCACGCCAAAGAACAGACCAATCGCGAAGATGGCCGCGAACATCGGGACCGCCACCGCGGTGCGCGACCAGAAGTAATTCCAGTGCAGCGGCCCGAAGGTATACAGAATGTTCGCGACGAGAATGCCGGCGAACGCACCCCAGCGGCGCACCAGCTCGGATTGCACCATCCCGCGATACACGACCTCCTGATAAAACCCGAAGAAAAGATAGGGCACGAATCCGTTCCAAATGATGGCAAGCGCCGCCGGCTGCGCCCAAATGAGCCGCAATTTGCCGGCGAACATGAACGGGAAAACGACGTTCGCCAGGACGATGAGCTGGATGAAATAGGACTTCTCGACCGGAGTCCATTCCCGCCACGGATAGAGCCCGATCTGCCGGAACCTCAACCCCGCCACGAAGCGAACCAACAACAACGCGCAAACCAGGAAGAGAAGAACGAGAATCACCAGCGGCACTGCCTGGTAAAGCCCCTTTACCGCGACAAGCCGCAATGCCTCCACGACGATCGCAACCACTAGGAGCCGCATCCCGACCGACGCGTTGAACTCTGGCGCCGACCTCTTGTCGAAAAGGAGAACGTGTCCCGCCAAATGAACCAGAAACCCCTCCGGCTTTGGGGAATCCGGAGAGACAGAATCAGCCACGACCGCTGATCATGAACGTAAATCCGGAAAAACTGAATCCCCATTTCAGCATTTCCGCTTTGAGTATTTGCCTTCCGAACGCCTGCTGCATAGTCGACTTCGGCTCTCAACTAAAATCCGCTCGCCCCTCCGCCGCCGGGGCCGTAATGGTGACCTTGTCACCGATCCCGTTGTTCGGTGCGATTCTGCTCACGGCTTGCGCCCCTTCTCGGCGATTGCGATTGAGATTGGTGTTCTCTATGACTCTGGGTGGAACGAGCCCTAAGGTGTAAAAAGGTGGTATGACATGGTTTCGATATCGTCGGCGGCTGCAGACGCTGCAAAAAGACAGGGAGCGAATCGCGGAGAAAAGCAGAGCTGAGATACAAAACGCAAAGGGAGAAGAAAGACAAAGACTCGAAGCGGAATGGAGTTTTGAATACTTCATGGTTCAGGAGGAAATTGACGAATTGTTGTCAGACAACGTCCGCGAGCGAGCGGAAAGGCTAGATATCTCGCTGCCTGTTCGCGCAGAAGGGGAATTTTGGGAACGGATGACTCATGTCGGGGACCGTTTAATTCTGACTACACGCGGGCGGGAAGAAATGCGCGAGAAAATTCGGAAAGAAAAGAAACAGATCCGTGATGTTTGGGGATTTTATTTCCAAATGCTAGTCACAATTGGGAGTCTCATAGTTGCGGCATTGGCCATCTATTTTCGAAAATGACGCGTCTGCATGCATCACAAACACGCTCGGCTTTACGGAAATCTCGATCAGTGCGGAATCAAATTGCCGCACATGGTGCCAGTCGTGACCGACTGACGAAAGAGCGGCGATCGTGGAACATGAGCCGTATTCGCGGGAAGAATACCACTCCCGAAATCCGCGTCCGGTCTTTGCTACACCGGCTCGGTTTCCGTTTCCGGATTCACGGCAGGAATCTTCCCGGCAAGCCCGATGTAGTGCTCGCCAAATACAAGACCGTGGTTTTCGTTCACGGCTGCTTTTGGCATCGGCACAAAGGATGCAAAAATTGCACAACGCCCACAAACCGGCGTGATTGGTGGCTTTCGAAACTCGAGCACAATGTTTTGCGCGACAGACAGCATCACGTGGCGCTGAGAAAACTCGGCTGGCGCGTCATTGTTATCTGGGAATGCGAAATAGAGGATGGGCAAGACTCTCTGCGCGCACTTCGTCGGTTATGGACCAATATGCAAGGGCCCAGGGCGGGACATGTGACTGCCGATCCAGGCCAGAAAATCGGAAAGAATCGGTGTGCGGAGTCGTCGTGATGGCGCGAGTTCGATCGCGCGAGTCCGCTCGATACTCAATAAGTAATGGGCATTGCAGACGAGGTAATAAACGCCATCTAACTTGAATTCACCGTCCGTCTTAATAAAGAGCGGGCCCACCATTTTCGCATAATTCGACCGTCTGATAATCTTTTTTTTACTTTCGGGAACAAAAAAACCCGCAATAAACCTTGGCAGCCGGGTCTTCGCCTGCGCGAAGTCGCACGCTGCGGAAACTTCAATCACAAGAGGAATGAGCGGGGGCGCAGATGAATTTTCCTCCGAGCTGCAAATCTCGCCCCGAACGTCCTTCCAATCTGGAAATGCATCTCCGGCTATTTTGCAGTTTTTTTCGTCAGCAAAATAGACGTCGCCGGGACATAGCTCCCCTTGCGTCGCATTCGGCGAAAGGTGGACCATCGTATTCAAAGCGGCGCGTAGTTCCGACGTAAGCAAAGATTTCTTTGGCCACTGGGCCAACTCTGCCTTCGCCGTTTCCTTCAGCGTCTTCGCCAAAGAACCCAGTTCGGGTTCGTCCGGAACTGGGCTGTAGTCCAGTCGATCACTCAGAAGAGGATTCAAAGCATCGAAAAGCGCTTTCAAAGAACGGAAGTCGTCTTCATCCAGTAGGCGAGAACCTCGTTCTGCTAGAGCTAAAGCTGCGCAAATCTGATACCCGCATTGACCCCAGGCTTTCTCTTTGCATTCAGCTCCGCGCATTAAACGAGTTATTTCAGACGTCGTTTGTGTTGCAGCGTCGTGCACCATCTGTTCCCACCGGAACAATGCGTTTACCGGGCGCTGCGCTTGGATTGCCTCCGTGATCAGTTGTCTAAGTTTTTCCACGCATTCGTCCTCTTCAGAGGCATCGGGTTTTTGGGCAACGATAACGTTGTCAATCTTAGCCTTGGGAAATGCGAGCTTGAGCGCCGTGAAAAAAGCACCTGCCATGTCTTCATGGCCGGTCCAACACACGACCGTGATCGGGTCATAGGAATCTTCGACCAGACGATTTAAAGTTTGGGTCACAAGCGCAATACACGAAGTCGGGTCATTCGCATCTGCTCCGTGCTCAGCTAAAACCATATCGATAAACATGACCCGGACTCCCGTAAGCTTTCGTTCGAGAGGAACGTCGACCCCGCCATTATGATAGATTGCCGCCATTCCCAGCGACCCGAGGGCGCGAATCACCGGCATCGCTTGCTCTAGTTGATCATCGAGCACAAGGACTCGCGCCGTGTTGAATCCTTGCATCGCTATGGCTTGAATTGGAGGCCGACAATTGCACCCGCATAAGTGTCGTCTAGACCTAGATCCCCTCGGTTGGGGAAAATGAGGCGTCCTTCGTGGACTTTCATTATCTCATTCGCGATATGAAGGCCCAAACCCATCCCCTCAGGTTTCCGCGTCATAAAAGGCTCCACAAGCAACTCAGGGGGATCCTGGAAGCCCGGTCCGGTATCAGCGACAAACAACACGGGCCCCCCCTTGATATCCAATGAGCTGCCGATCCAAATGCGCTTGTCTTTTGTTCCTTTGGTGTTGAGCCAAAAGATCGAGTTGTCGATAAGATTCATCAACGTCGCAATGACTAGCCGGCGCGTGCACTTAACGTGTGGATCGGGATTTCCTCTCTCTGTGCCGTTAATGATCTCGATTCCATGCGCACGTGTTCTGTAGTTGGTGTTGAACTGTGCCTGTCGAATCAGATTGCTAAACGGTTCTAACTTTCTTCCGGATTTACGCGTAAGATAGGTAAGCCCCTCAATGAGCTCGTTTAGGTGGGTGGCTATATCCTTTAGCTCAGCGATAGGGCTTTGCCTCTCTATAGCTCGCGAAAGGCTTTTGATTGCTTTCTCCACCTCGTGGATCACCACAGATAAAGTTAATCCGGTGCCCGCTGCTGTGAGAAGTTGATCCCTCATCCTCACATATTGATCTTCAATGGATTCAACGAGTGGAACGAGCGCAGTCTCGATTTTAGGATATTTTTTTAGCTCAGACTTGAGGCGGGACACCTCGCCAAGAACCGGTTCGCGCAGCACCTTGCTCGAATATGCGCTGCGGATTCGCTCCTTATCTCGATTGCGTTCGAACTCAATTTGGGTCAGCGCGAAAGAAACTAGGTCACGAAATAATTCGTAATTTAGATCCTCGATAAAGCCCTCTCTGTTTGTCTTCTCGATCAATCCGCGACTTGTGGAGCCTTGGAGATGGACTGCACCAATCAATTGGTTGCTTGTAACGTGACGGGTTGGATGATTAACACGACGAACTCCAAGACTTAGCCAATCGTTGCCGACTTCACCGTAGTCGTAAACGCGAACACCGTCTCGATAAACGCGAACGCCTCCGTTGTATTTGAGAAAATCACGCAGTCCCTTTTTGTCGGACACAGCAAATTGCAGGACTTGCGAATCAAGGTCGAAAATTCTGAACTCGATCAAAATCGGCCCGATGTTCTCCTCGATTTGACGTTTATTGAATAAATCTACCAAAGGAACATTGAACTTTCGGCCTTTCTCCGCACGGCCTGAGATGCGGTCCATTCCAGGCAGTGGGACGAACTGGTAATCATATGTCAGCACGCTCCCATCGATCAGACACGTTGCGAGATATGGCGCCGACTCCAAGGCCTTATCGATGTTTAAAAGTCCTGCAAGTTGGGAGCTTTCGGGAATGACCCGTAGGGCCGCGACAAATTCGCTGGGCTCCTTGAACGGGGAGCAAATCGACGTAACGGCGCGCTGTATTTGCCTTACCGTTGCCCGCGTCATCGGCTCGCGAAGGGCAGAAACTTCGATTCTGGTTCCACTTTCCTTGCCGAGAAAGTGGGTCGCTGGCCCTTGCGACACCCGAACGTTTGTCTCAGAGAGGTATTTCTTACTCCCGAATTCAGTCCAGTCGACGTCTACGGTAACTTCGGGCGATGAGCGTGTCTTGGTTATGAGCCTTACCTTTCGTCCGAGCTTGTGGGCTGCAAACCTGCCAACGCCTTTCTCTCCGAGCGGAAAACGATGGAATTTTGGCGTTCTCTTTCCCTTCGCCTTTTGCTTCTCGCGGAAGTCTGTACCCGGCTCAAGCCAGACGTTGACGACAATGTCCCAATCCATCCCGCTTCCGTTATCTTCAATAATTACTCGTCCGGCCTCGGCGTCATCAACCTGATTTAGCTCAACCTTGACGTCCGTGGCATCCGCATCATAGGCGTTTTTAACGAGTTCGAACACGGCTATACCGGGATCGCGAATTAATTGCTCGCCAAGAAGCAGGAGCATGCGCGCACGCGGCTTAAACGGCAGATTCTCTGAACGGGATTGAGCTGTTTTATCTACGACCATTTAGTGACGCTTTCTCCAAATGCCCACTGGGACGAGGCGGCTTTGCCGGAGATCCATTCCGGATCTTTGGCGGTTCCCGAAGCACCTGCCAAACTACTCGCGCAATTTGCCGGGCGAGTAATGGCGGCACCGCGTTACCGACCTGCTCATACTGAAAGGTTCTAGGTCCTTCAAAGAAATAATTGTCAGGAAATGTTTGAAGCCGAGCAGCTTCCCGAACAGTAAGACTGCGACACTGCGTAGGGTCGGGATGGATATAGTAATGACCGTCCTTTGAAATGTGACTAGTGATTGTCGTCGCACATCGCCATCCAATTTGGACACGAAAACGATCGGGGAAATTAGCTCCGTCCATAGCTGTCATCACGTTGTCGTGTTCCGGCAAAAGTTCGTGGGGGAATTCAGCAAGGAGCGGTGTCTTTAATCTTACTTTTCCGTACGCAGCGCAGAAGAGATATCGAAACAAATCCTTCTTCAAATGTCCGCGTGTCGAATGATTGCAAACACCGCCGATGCGCTTGTCGAGAAACCATCTCGCGTAAAACCCGACTCTCGGAGAACATGACAGAAATTCACTTCCTCTATCAAGGCGTGGCGGTCTTAACCGCTCCAAGTATTTTTCAATTGATTCTCTGATGCTGGGATCCACGGAGGAAAACCATTTCCGCATCGGCATTTGTTTCAACGCTCCAAGCCATTTTTCCTCAGTGTCGCCTTTTTTCGACAGGCCACTTCGCAGTCGCGGCAGGCCGGCAATTATTTCATTTGTAGAAACTATTTTCCGCTTTCTCAGAACACGTAGGGCGGGTGTCTCATGGCGTTGGTTCTTGATTCCCAACAGAATCACTCTGTGGCGCGCCTGGGGAATCCCATATTTTTCAGATTTGATGACAAAATCTGAATCGGCAAATACCGGCCTTCCGTTCGCTTCGAACTGAACTGCTGGTTCGACCAACGAAAAAATCTGATATTCTAGGGTTCGGTCGTTGCTCGTATCACCGGCCAAAGCAGAAATCGGATTTTCCAGGTCGCGGAGCATCTGGTGAAAAATTCGCGACTTCTTCGTGCGAGCGGAAAGCAATCCCTTCACGTTCTCCATTACAAACACGGGCGGCTTATGCACTGCCAAAATGCGGAAATACTCTTTGTAGAGGAAGACGTTGTCATCTTTCGGGTCGATTCCTCCGTTACGCGAGCGCCCGGCCATTGAATACGCCTGGCACGGAGGACCTCCGATTAATACCCACTCAGTCGCGGGACCTAAGCTCTCGGTAATGCGGCGATCAACCTCAGCGGTCGAGACTTCCCCAAGCGTCGCACACCACGCTTCCTTTCGAGCCTGTTTCGCTTGCTGTGGGAACCCGGCAAACAGTTCGGATCGCGTAATTTCTCTTCGAAGATATTGGAAATATTGCCGGGGTGGCTGATTCCCAAACTGCCGATAAAAGCTCCGTAGCTCCAAAGTTTGATGGGCGATTGAATCCTTCTCAATAGATAAACCAACCTTGAACGGCTTGACGCCGTTGGGTAGTGCAAAGGCGGAGAATCCTTCGCTAAGTCCGCCGGGTCCGGCAAAAAGATCAATCACAGGAATAGACATCGAGCGCTATCCTGCTGCACGAAATCGATCGAATTCCTTCGGCAAAAGGTGGAGTACTTCGTCGGTGTTCATCCCGTAGAGATACCAAGTCAAATCCAGTTGGTTGAATAATGCAGCCAAGCGCCGCGGCGCTCCTTTGACCGAAGAACCCGCACCGCGTTTAAATGAACCGGTTGCCGGGTCATAATAAAGTTTTGTCGCGAGCTCTACTATTGCGCGATTGGTCACCAACTCCTTGCGCGACGCGAGCTGTTCGACAATTTCACCCGGCTTCCAAAGCGGATTGCACAACATCGCGATCGCACGGTCGGGCTGATCGCGATGTGCCCGCACGATAAGGAAAGGGCCGAGCAAAAGATGACGATAAAAACGCTGGTGGTTGTCGAGGATCGGAATAAGCCGCGCCTCGTCCTGCGGACGACGACGGCCGTGACCGTCAGCAGGGCAAACGTCATTAAAATAGAAGAGCGTGAGCCAACTCCACAGACCTGCATCACGCTCAGGCGCCCGTACGTTCGCAGTATCTAGAAGATCATTGAGGAATCGCCCAGCTTCCAAACGATTTGTAAATCCGCGCCTCGGGACTTCTACGTCACCCAGCACTGGGTCCGTCAGCGCCGCATCTTCTAACATTTCAAAGGGCGGCGGCAAGGTCGGATCCAAAGCGAGACTCGCGCGATATCCGACGAATTCGCGCATACCATCAGGATTGAAGCGATGTAATTTCATCGACGGACGTCCTCGTCGTACGTACGATCCCATGTCGAGCGGAGGTCCAGACGCCGGCAAAAAGCAGCCACCGCATCCTCGATCCAATTTACGCGCTCCTGCTCGAACTCAGAAGACGGCAGTGGCGCGATTCCACCAAGGTTGCGCGCGAATTTCATCCAGTCCGCCTGCCAGTCGCTTTCCTCGTCATCTTCGCTCCATTTATCCTCGATCACGACGCGGCTTAATATGGAACGGAACACTTCGGGATAAACTAGCGCGATGAATTGAGGAGAGCGTGCCAGCTCCTTCCAACTAGGCTTCGCGTCTTTGTTCACAAGCAGTGAAGGCGGATCGCTCTCGAAATTTAAACGCCATAGCTGCTGATCCAGTGCATCGGGAACCGGTATCAGAAGATGGCGTCGTAGGTCATCAGCCTCGCCGGCTTTTACAAAAGGGATTCCGTCGGCCTCGCCAAGAAGCTTGTGGTGCTCTTGCCCGGGCGGCTGTACCACGCGAACCCGAAACAGCACCCCATCAGGCACATCGAATTCGCTCAGCTTGCGTTCAGCGGCAGGGCGCAGTGATGAAACAGTTCCCCACGGCCACTGCATCCACAGGTTCTGCCGATGGGCCTCGATCCAAACCTCGGCGTTTCGCGCAAAGTGATAATCGTTTAGTTTCAAATTGGCATCGAATGACCAAGCTCCGCTGGCGTGGCGGAGAGTAATAGAAATATCCGTTCGGCCAATCCTGCGTCGGCCGGTGTAGTTAAACGTCCTCTTCATTTGGATCTTTCAGTTCGAGGGCACGTACTACGAGGTCGCGTTTGGTATCGAAGCCCGAAACCTCGAAATGAAAATCCGGCTTGCGGATTTCGATTTCTAATGAGTTCCCGTCAGCTCGCGAAACAATAATTCCTTCCGCTCGCTCTTGACGTAGCGGTGGTCGGACAAACACGAAGTCGTCAGACGCCCACCGTTTGATCGCGCTTCCTCGCCGAACAGCATAGCCCGCTTCGATTCGTACGCGCACGGGAAAGACTTCGATCTGTGCGTCACTAGGTTTCAAATTGAAGCCGCCTTTTACAGGAGTCAGTGTGAACCGCTTTGGTTTTGGCGGGGGAGGAGGTTCCGGCGGTGGAACGACGGAACCGTCCTTTTCCTTAGTTGGCTTCCGGGTTGGTTCGACGACACCCTCATCGATGGGTAAATAAAAGATATCCAAGAGAAGGGTTGGATCTCCCTGGGTTTCCGCGGCGTGGAGTCGCTGCATGATCTCGTACACACTGCGGGTGACGAATTTGATTGTTTCCGGGCCGTAAACGTATCTCCCGTGGAATTTCGGTGAATCCTTCTGCCACTGCGTGTGATTCACGCCCTCTGAATCGCCGAGCAACGTCGCGAGTGGCGGATGTTCGACGATCACGAGCGAGCGAGTACCCGAAAGGTGTGGAGCGCGAACGTCAGTGATGACAATACCATCGCGGAGAAAGAGCGGTCGAAAACCAACGTCCCGGCACTGAGCCACGAACACCTTGAAAAAGGACATGCTGTCCCCACCTCCATCATATTTCGGCCTGACACGTACAGGC
Source organism: Verrucomicrobiota bacterium (assembly GCA_041167265.1). Lineage (GTDB taxonomy): Bacteria > Verrucomicrobiota > Verrucomicrobiia > Chthoniobacterales > UBA10450 > AV80. The sequence continues at coordinate 147,932 of JBEEHG010000014.1, forward strand.
ACTTTCACGCCAACCCGCTCTCGTGTTCCCAGCTTTGAACGAATCTCAACGAGCTTTGGCTCGGTGAGCACCGAATCAATAATGCTTCTCCAGTCGGGTTTCGTTGCCGCGTCAGACGGCAGGATAACGATATCTGCCGGCTTGGCCGTCGAAGCCCAGCTAGCAAACTCCACGACGGCGGCCTCAGGTGCCGGCAATAGTGACCGATGCGATGCCAATGTTTCCGCGTCGATACGCCAGCTTCCGTCCGGTGACTCGAGATCTACGACAAGCTCACCTTGAAGAATTGGCCAGAAGAAGCTTCGCACCACGCCTCGCCTCAAATCGCTGGCGTTAACGCGGTCATCAATGGCAGGCACTACGACCGAAAGACCGGGTGTATCGCCCCGCTGCAACCCAAACGTCGCTACGAAACGGTCGATGAAGTCAGTGTCGGTCACAGGTGATACGGGATCATCAATAACGTCGCGGCATCCGAACCACGCGTCCGGCTGGAAATCCTCGCCTCCAACAGAATGGTTGCGAACGACAGCCGAGCCCATCAACGCGCGGGCAGGAGATTCATTCCGAACCGTTAGGCCGAACATTGCGTGCAGGCGGCTTGCAGTCGGGAAGACTTGCTTGCCAATGCCCCATCGTCCAAGGTTTTCACCGGTTTTTGCGGAGCGACCTTCCGCGCGAAAGAAGCTGAAGAATGCGTTTTGCTCTGCGTGTTCGAGGCGCCACTCGTCCACATCCCCAGTGAGTCCGCGGGTACCGAAGTCTTCGAAAACGAGATAACCGCAGTTATCACCGAGAAGATCCTCAAGGCTTGGACATGACAAGCCGCTCTCAAAGTTTTGTCGTGCCGAGCCGAACACATCCGCCAAATATTGGCGCGCGTCAGATGAGGCGTTGGGTATGAAAGCGATCCGAACGCGCACTTGTCGGACTGGCCCGCCAGAACGTTCTGCTGCATCGAGCGAATTCTGATTGCCCTCACGAACCAGCGCTTCACTGAGATTCTCCAGACTTTCCGCGGTAAAAAATGCGTCATTTGCTGAGTCACGCATGCGGTCGCACGCTCGGCGCTGATTAAAGTGCCACTTTGGATTCATTGTGAGGGGCGCCGATCCGACGATCTGTTGTTCCGCCGGTTGATATCTTGTCGGTCAATTTTTCGCGAAGCTCAAGCGACCGCTTCGTACACGCCGCACCGTCCCAAGACCGCGATCGCCGTCGCTCGAAAGATGATTTGGTGAATCATTGCGGCTTTAGTCGCTGCAGCACTTCACCTTTCACTTGTTCTGCGGGGATACCGGAATTTGGGTCGTGGCGGAAATCTTCGAGGCGCTGATCTAAAATCGCTTTTTCTTCTGCGGTGATGTCCTGATCTTCTAGTTCAATCGCGCGGCGAACCAACTCTTGTCGTTCCGCGAAGGATAGCTTCGGAATTTCGGCAAGAATTTCAGTCAGGCTCATGGGGAGAAGAAAGTTACGAGTGACATGGGACCAGTGACGAGCTGGGGAACTACTTCATTCGGTCGAAAGTCTTTTGCAATAGAGCCAAGTCAGTGGGGTTCCCGAGTTTTTCGCGGGTGGTGTCGATCCATTTTTTCTCAAGAGCGTTTTTAGTCGGGCGATCGGATTCGTAGAAGACGCCGAACACGCCGGGGAATGGGAGTTGGGCGAGTTTGTAGGCGGCGAGTTCGTCGGTGACGTCGTGGCGGAGCTCGTCTTCGGGGGTGTTATCCCATTTCTTTTCCTGGATGAGCTCGAAGCTGCCGCCTTTGCGGGGGTTGGCGGGGTCGAACGCTCCCGGATAAAACTCCACGCATTCGCTCAGGCATTCGATGACGCTAAAGCCCTGGTGGTCCATGGCGCGCTCGATCATCTGGATCATGTGGTTGACCTGGGTGGCGTGGGTCCGGGCGATGAAGCTGGCGCCGGCGCTGATGAGTTGTTTCATCGGGTTCACCGGCATGTCGATGGCGCCGGTCGGGTCGGTCTTGGATTTGAAACCGATAGGAGAGGTGGGCGAGGTCTGTTTCTTCGTCAGGCCGTAGACGAAATTGTCCATGATGAAATAAGTCAGGTTGATGTTCTTGCGGGCGCCGTGGTTGAGATGGTTCCCGCCGATCGAGAATCCGTCGCCGTCGCCGCCGAACAAAAAGACGTGGAGATCGGGCCGGGCCAGGCTGATCCCGCTGGCATACGGGACGGCGCGCCCATGAATGAAATGGGTGCCGAAGCCGTTGACGAAATAAGGAAAGCGCGAGGAACAACCGATCCCGGCAATGGTGATGATCTTTTCGTGATCGATCTGGCGTTTCTCGAGGACCTTGTAATAGGAAGCGAGCACGGCGAAGTCGCCGCAGCCGGGACACCAGGTAGGGTGATCGGCGGTGATGGCTTTTTTCGTTAGTTTTTCGCGCGGGAAGTCGACGAGGCCGCGGGTGTCTACTGGTACTGTTACGGTTTCTTCGCTCATGAAAGCTGTTGAGAGGTTGAGAAGTTGAGGGGTTGAGAGGGTGCGGCGCGAATGGTGAAGGCAGAAAAAGGAAAACGCCGAACGGTGCGAGCCGCACTGGCGGTTAACGTCCAACGCCCAATGTCGAAGTCAGAGGGGGCAGCGCTCCCCATTCGAAATTCGGCGTTCGGCGTTTGCAAGTCTGGCTCGGACCGTTCGAAGTTTTCGTTGATCATGACGGGTTGACCTGCGCGGAGTCGGGACGGGTTTGCGCGGTGCCGCTCGATGCGCGGGCGGCTTCGGTGCCGGGTTTGGTGCCGGGTTTGGTGGGAGTGGTGTTGCCGGCGATCTCGGTGCGCGAGGAGATCTCGGGAGTGGCGCTTTCGGCGGAGGATGAAGAGGACTTCGGCGAGGGCGCCGAAGCCGACACGCGAGGGCGCGTGTGCTCCCCATTCGGGGAAGAAGACGAGCCGTTCTTGGAGAAGGAGCGTTTGAAGACGCCTTCCAAAATTTCTTTGACGCGGAAGGTGAGGCCGTCGGTCTTGGTGAAGCTCTCGATCTTCGGTTCGCAATAGCGGGCGCGGAGGATCGTGGCGAACTGGCCGTAGCCGTAGACGCCCTGGTCGTTCATCTCGACGACAACAATCCGTTTGAAGCTCGCCCAGATCTTTTCGAGGCCGTCCGGCAACGGATGGAGATGGCGGAAATGGAGCGCGGCGATTTTTTCGCCCTGTTCGCGACCCATCTTCACGGCGTCGTGGATCGGGCCGAAGGTGGACCCCCAGCCAACAAGAAGGGTGTCGCCTTCCTGGTCGCCAAAAATTTCCGGCACCGGTAATTCTTCGGCGAGCTTCCGGAGTTTGTTGCGACGCTTGGCGGTCATGGCCATGTGGAGCTTCGGGCTGCCGGTCGGGTGACCCATCTCGTCGTGCTCGAGTCCGGACATGAGCGGATATTTGCCGTCGCGAATCCGGGTGCCGGGCGCGACGTGCTGGGTAATGGCGTCGAGCGGGTATGGCGTGAAAGCGTTGCGCGGGGTGAGATCGGGTTTCGGATCGATCATCAACGCCGGCAGATCGGGTTCGTCGAACGCTTCGATCCGGGTGGCGAGCGAGGTGTCGCTCAAAATGAAAACTGGCGTGCTGTATTTGCGTGCGATTTTGGCGGCTTCGATCGCGATGAAGAAACAATCTTCGACTGTTTTCGCTGCGAGAACGACGCGGGGGCTGTCGCCGTGGCCGCCGTAGATCGCCTGGAAAAGATCGCTCTGCTCGACGTTGGTCGGGAGACCGGTGCTCGGGCCGCCCCGTTGGACATTGATAATTATGAGCGGCATCTCCGCCATCGACGCCCACCCGATCGCCTCGGTCTTGAGCGAAATTCCAGGACCGGCGCTCCCAGTAACGGCCAGGTTACCGGAATAGGACATGCCGAGCGCGAGCGACACCGCGCCGAGCTCGTCCTCGGCCTGGACAAAGATGCCGCCGTACTTCGGCAATTCGCGCCGCAAAATTTCCATGACAGACGACCACGGCGTGATCGGATATCCGGCGCCGTAACGAATGCCGGCGGCGATGAGGCCGTAGGCGAGCGCGGTGTTGCCGTCCATGGTGATCTGGGCGCGGTCGCCTTCCTTGTGCACGCTGGCTTCGAACTGATAGAGCTTCGCGAGCAAGTTGCCGACGGGATAAGCGTAGCCGGCCTGGAACGCCATGAGCGCGGTGTTGACGACGCTCTCGTCTTTGCCGGTGAATTTTTCCCGGATCAAAGTCTTCAGCTTCTCGACGTCGAGATGGAAGATTTTCGCGATCAGGCCGAGGACGAAAATGTTTTTGCCCTTGTCCTTGGCGGTGCCGCCGAGCGCTTCGACGGTGAGGCCGGTGATCGGGACGCCGACGTAAACGAAACGTTTGTCGTCGAGATCGGGCTCGACGTTATCCGAGTCGTAAAGGAGCACGCCACCTTCTTTCAAAAACCCGACGTGGTCCTGGTAGCTGTGCTGGTAAAACGCGACCAGGAAATCGGCTTCGTCGCCGGAGGAAAGAACTTCGCCGGTGCCCATGCGGACCTGGAAAATCGAGGGGCCGCCGGAGATCGTTGCGGGAATCGTCATGTAGGTCATGACTTCCTGGGCGGAACGGCCGGCGAGCCGGGCGAGGAACGCGCCGGCGCTCTGGATGCCGTCCTGCGAATTGCCGGCGAGCCGGATCACCGCGTCGTTGATGTTTTCCGGCCGCAGGTCCGCCCGATCTGATGCCAGATTGGCGATAGGCGCTGCCGCGCCAAGGCCAGCGGTGGCTGGGTCGGGCAACTGAACTTGGGTGTTGGATGGAGTGACGGTGTCGCCCATGGGATGAGTGCGGTCAGTACACTAACTAAAGCGGACGATGAAGCAATTGCAGAGGTCACGAAGCAAAGCTTCGAAGACAACGACGTTCCCAAGTGCAACTTGGGAACGAGGGAGCATGACGAAATAACGCTGTAGCCGCGGCGCTCTGTCGCCGCGTCTTGTTTCGCAGCCACGGCACGGCGACGCAGCGCGGTGGCTACAAAGTCAAAGGCGGCGACTGAGCGCCGCCGCTACAGCATTCGGCCCCTCGCCCTGAGATTCGGCTCGCGTCGAAAAGTGAAAATGTCCTAGATGAGATCGTCGACACAAAGCGGGAGAGCGAAACTCGGAGAAAGGAAATTGATATGGCAGACAAAAAATGGGGGAAATGGGACGCACCAGGCACGCCGGAGGGGCCGGGGGAGATAGGCCAGGCCGAGCTGGCCACGGGCGGCGAAGTGGAAGGACACAGCCGGCAAATTACGGTGACCTGTTTCAATTGCGGAGCGCACCAGTATGTCGGACCGGACTCGAAATGGTTCACGTGCTGGAAATGTGGAGCGACGAGTACGGAAGTAATGATGGCGTGACGGGGAGAAGAAAGTGACGAGTGACATGTGACATGAGGGAAGGCGATTTTTGACTCGTCACTTGTCACACGTCACATGTCACTTTCCTCAGTAGGGAATCTTGTCCGGGTTCGCGGTCCAATCGGCGAACAGTTCGGCGGCCGCGGCAGTGGGAAGCTGGATCATCGGGAGGGAGCGAGCGCTTAGCTCGAGCGGGATTTGTTGATAAATGAACTCGTCGTCGAACCCGATCGTGGCTGCGTCGTGCCGGGTTGACGCGTAATAGATGCGATCGAGCCGGGCCCAGTAAATCGCGGAAAGACACATGGGGCAGGGCTCGCAACTGGTGTAGAGAACGCAACCGCGCAGCTCGAAGCGTTTCAGCGCTCGGCAGGCGTCGCGGATCGCGGTGACCTCAGCGTGCGCGGTCGGGTCGAGCAGATGCGTGACCTGGTTCCAGCCGCGCCCGACGATTTTGTTGTCAGCGACAACGACGGCACCGAACGGTCCGCCGCCGTGTTCGCGCATTCCGGCGCGCGCGAGCGCGATCGCCTCGTTCATCCAGCGCGCGTGCTGCGCGGCGTCGTCTGTCGAGTTCATCATTTGGCGATCAGGGTGGTGAGTTTCAGGTTCACGGCATCGACCAAACCCTGGTCGGTGAGTTTCAAAGCGGGAATGGGCGACAGGCTCAGGAACGAAAGCGACATCAAGGGCGCGTCGAGCGTTGATCCCAGGCGCGCGGCCGCCGCCTTGAGCTCGGCGATTTTCTCGATCACGAACTCGAGCGGCTGATCCGAAACCAGACCCGCGATGGGCAACGCGAGGGACGCTTCGATCTTGCCATCGGCGACGACCACCTGCCCGCCGCGCATTTCTTCCAGCGCCCGGATCGCGGCGACGATGTCGGAATCGGTCACGCCGACGACGACCACATTATGCGCATCGTGCGCCACGGTGGAACCAATGGCGCCCCGCTTCAGCCCAAACCCGCGCACAAACCCAACGCCCACATTGCCGGTGGCGCGATGGCGTTCGACGACCACCAGCTTCAGAATGTCTCGCTCCGGATCGGAAACGATCTGGCCGTCGTGCATCTTCGGCGTTTCGAGAACCTCTTTCGTCACGATCTGGTGCGGAACAATCTCGATGACCCGGATTTTTTTCGCGGGTCCACGGACTTCGAAATCGGCGGGCGCGCGATAGCTGAGGTTCATGGTGCTGCGCGGCTGTTCCGTGGATCGGCTGGCGGAGCCAAGATATTTTCCATCCTGCGCGACGAGCGCGCCCTTTTTGTAAACACGCCGCACGTCGAACTTCTGCAGATCGTCGAGGACGATGAAGTCCGCCCAATAACGCGGCGCAATCGCGCCATGATTTTTGAGACGGTAATGGCGGGCGGTATTGATCGATCCCATCTGGACGGCGGTGACGGGCGGGACGCCGAGCGCGATCGCTTTCCGGATCGAATGATCGATGTGCCCTTCGTTGACCAGGTCGCCGGGCAATTTGTCGTCAGTGGCGAACGAGCAGTTCGCGGAGTTCTGCGGAGTAACCAGCGCGATGATGTGTTCCAGGTTTCGTTCGGTGCTGCCTTCGCGGACCAGCAGGTGCATCCCGAGACGCAGCTTCTCGCGCGCTTCCTCGAGCTCGGTGCTTTCGTGATCGGAGCGGACGCCGGCCAGCGCGTAGGCGTTCAGGTTTTTCCCGCGCAATCCCGGCGCGTGCCCGTCGATCACCTTGCGGCGACCGGCAGCGATCTTGGCCAGCTCGCTCTCGTGACCGAGAAAGACGCCCGGATAATTCATCAACTCGGCCACGCCCGCGATGCGGTCGTCCGACATCATGAAGGCGAGATCGTCGGCGGTAAAACGCGCGCCCGCCGTCTCCAACGGCGTCGCCGGAACGCAGGACGGCAGCATGATAAAAAAATCGATCGGCAGACCCTTGCTCGATTCGAGCACGTACCGAATCCCGTCCATGCCGAGGACGTTGGCGTACTCGTGCGGATCGATCACCATCGCGCCGGTGCCGTGCGGCACGACGGCGCGGGCAAATTCCGGGATCGTGACCATCGTGCTTTCGACATGGAAATGTCCGTCGATCA
>JBEEHG010000015.1:0-12851 GCA_041167265.1 Verrucomicrobiota bacterium
TGACGCGCTGACCGACAAATTGGCGCGGACTCTGCAGCAACTGCGTAACGGTCATTTGGGCCTGAACGACCGCCTCGGACAACCCGAGCAAAAGAATCGCGAGCACGAAACGGGTCATAGCACCTAATGAGAATAAGATGAGCGACGCCGCATGAGGGCGTGTCGCGTGAAATGGAAGCGCAAGAGTCGACATGGAACGGTGCGGCGTTCGCTCCATCGCATGGTTAGATGCGGCTATCATCGGTAAACGCGTTGCAAGGGGGAATGATCCCCTTCGAATACTATCTTGTTGCCGTCAATGCTGACGATCTTTTCGCGGTGAATCTTCTTCTCAAATTCAGGCTTGAACGAGTTGCGCGGCAAGAAGAAAACGATCTGAAGTAGAGTGCGATGCGAAAGCATCTCCAGTAATAAGTGGTTATCAATTTCGGTAGTGAGAATATCGCCTTCAACCCGCCAGGTGCCAGATAACAGATATTCGAAATCCCTGTCGCGAACGGCGGGACGGGTCGAATCGGGTGGAGGGAAGCCCGCTTTTACTCGGTGGTCGGCAGTGAAAATCATTCGACCGACGCCCTCTAGGTAAGTCCATGACCATGCCCCGACGACCTTCTTTTCTGTCTCGGAGAGGCGCGAGAAAAGCAGGGCATCCCGGATGCGACATGCTGCAAACGCTACGACTGCGCTGCCCGCGAGCAAAATGAGCGCGAGCAAAAGCTTCTTGTGTCGCGTAGCGCTCAGCATCTAACGAGACCGAAGATCAGCGACCGCTAGCGAGGGTGAGCATGGCTGCGGGTTGAGCGTTCTGGCTACGAGAAGCGACGTACCGGAGCGGCCAGCGGTTAGCTGTATCGCCTGGTTAAGCGTATTCGCGTGGCAGCTCACTGAAGCTCTCCGAGCAGCCAACGCGGCTTCCACGAGCTGTGCCATGACTCCACAAGAAGTGACTCGAGTATTTTGCGCTCGCCCGCCGAAGCGTCGCCTAGCCTCGCCTGCTGGTCGTAGGCAGACTCGACGAACGAAGCGAAAACACGCGCGATGCGAAGCCGGGGAATCAAGGCTGACGCGACCTCTGGCGAAAGTGGTTCGAACTCTGAAGTGCGAGCGGCGCGGTAGCAATACTCGTCGGCTGCGGACTCCCAAGCGGATTCGGGCGGCTCTGAAGGAGTAGGGACACGCTCCGCTGTATGCAACGCGACTACCAGAAGGTTGAGAAGCACAGTGTCGAGCTCGGCACTCATACGCCTAACGAGAAGTAGATTGGAAAACCCCGGACTTAAATACGGGATTTTCCCGTCTATCACGGTCGTCCGGAAGGAAAGTCACTGGGCGGGGGAGCATGTTCCAGAACGTAAGCGCCACGGCCGCTGGCGACAATGGAAAAAATTGGTCGTGGGCCGGACCAACGCCTTGCGGGCGAGCTGGAGCGAATTGTTGCTCGCTCGCTTACCGAGCCTTATCGGCTTTGTCGGCGTCCTGGATGGTCGTCACCCCGACTGCCGTGCTCGATGTAGCGCAGGAAGCGAAGCAAAGCAGCGCCCCGGCAAGCAGAGCTAACGCGACAACTATTTTCAACTGAGCGGGAGCCAGTTCCCGGGCTGCGGCACCGGCTTGCCTTCGGTGAGGGAGAGATAGGTGTATTCGTGCAGGAGCCGCTCGTAATCCGACAACAGCTTCATGGCATCGTTAGGCTTGAGCCGGTCGCTCTTGATCGCGCCGTCCACCTGGGTCTTGAGGAGACGCATCAATTCGACCTTGTCCCACTGGGTCATGGCAAGGACTTCGCCGATGGTGCTGCCTTCGATGACCTCCTCAATGTACCAGCCGGATTCTTCGTCCGGATCGAGAAAGATGTGTGCTTCCGTGACCCGCCCAAAGAGATTGTGCAGGTCACCCATGATGTCCTGGTAGGCGCCGACCATGAACACGCCGAGGTAATAAATCTCACCTGGCAGGATGCGATGGAGCGGTAACGTATATTTCACGTCCTGGAGGTCGATGAACTTCGAGACCTTCCCGTCCGAATCGCAGGTGATATCGACCAGCATGCCGTTGCGATCCGGCGGTGTCAGGAGCCGATGGATCGGCATGATGGGGAACAACTGGCCGAGCGCCCAGTGGTCGAGGAGCGATTGGAAGACGGAGAAGTTGCAGATGTACTGGTCGCCCAGTGCGGTCTCCAGCTCCTTCACTTCTTCGGGCACGTAACGCAGGCCGCGGTGCATGTTGACGATCTGCTGGGCCAGCTGCCAGTAAACGGAATCGATCTTGGCCTTCGATTCCAAATCGAGCAGGCCGAGGGTGAAGGTCTGCTGCGCTTCTTCCTTGATCTGCTGGATGTCGTGCAGGCTCTCGAGCCGATTGCCGCGCTTGAGGCGCTGCTTCACATCGAGAATGTCCCGGACAAGCTTGTGATCTTTTTCGCTGATGTCGATCTTCAGCTTGGTCGTGGTTTTTTCGATGGAACTGAATGCTTCCACCACCAGGACCGAGTGATGCGCCACGATCGCGCGTCCGCCTTCGTTCACGATTGCGGGGTGCGGGACGTTTTCCGAATCGCAGACGTCCATGATGTTCCAGACCACGTCGTTGGCGTATTCCTGGAGCGAATAATTCGCGGAGCTGTCGAAGTCGCTCCGTGAGCCGTCGTAGTCGACGGCCAGGCCGCCACCGACATCGAGGTAGCCCAGCTCATGGCCGAGCTTCTGGAGCTTCGCATAATAACGGGCGGCCTCGCGCACGGCGCGCTTGATCGTCGAAATATCCGGCACCTGCGAGCCGACATGGAAATGGACGAGCTTGAAACAATGGCCGAGACCGGCGGCTTTTAGCATCTCGCTCGCCGCGACCAGGCTCGTCGTATCCAGGCCAAACTTCGCGTTCTCGCCGCCGCTCGGCGACCATTTGCCCGAGCCTTTGCTGTAGAGACGAACACGAATTCCGATCATCGGCTCGACTCCGACTTCCTTCGCGGCGCGGATCGCCTGCTCGAGCTCTTCCAGTTTCTCGACCACAATCACGACTCTCTTGCCGAGCTTGCGCCCCAGGAGCGCGATCCGGATGAAAGCGCGATCCTTGTAGCCGTTGCAGATGATCAGGCTCTCCGGGTCCTTGTGCATCGCGAGCGCGGCCACCAGCTCCGGCTTGCTCCCCGCTTCCAGGCCAAAGTGAAATTCCTGCCCGGCGTCGACGATCTCTTCGATCACTTCGCGGAGCTGGTTCACCTTGATCGGAAACACGCCGCGGTAATGGTTCTTGTAACCAAACTCCTCGATCGCTTTCTGGAACGCGCAATTTACTGACTCGACGCGATGCCGGAGGAGATCCTGGAAACGGAGGACGAGCGGGAAACCGAGCCCGCGATTGCGCGCTTCGTTGACGACTTCGAGAATGTCGATCGCCCCGCCTTTTTCCTTGAGCGGGCGGACTTCGGCGTTGCCCGCGGCGTTGATCGAAAAGTAACCGGTGCCCCAGCCGTCCACGTTGTAAGTGGAGATGGCGGATTCGAGGTCCCACTCGTTCTTCATTCTCTTTTTGGCGCGCGGCGTCCGCCGCGAAGCGCATAATCAATCAGCGCGGTGCACATGCAAGCACGCATTATAAGATCTACGCGAGCCACGAGGTTTTCGGTTTCCTGCTCGTGATCCTGATCATGCTCCTGATCGTGTGAGCAGCGCACGTCTTCAGAAAAGAGCATGATCAGGATCAAGATCATGAGCAGGAGGATTTGTATTTCGGTATCCGGCTGATACGGTTTGCGCGGATGAACAAGACCGTGATCGAAGTGCAAGTCCGCGCGGTGTTACCCACCAGCGGCGGCTGCGCCGTTTTCCTCGGAAACAGCGACAAGGTCTTCATCATTTACGTCGACCAGACCGTCGGGAGCGCGATCACGATGTTCATGCGCGATGTCTCCAAGGAACGTCCGCTGACCCATGATTTGATGGGCCATTTGATGACGGCGCTGGGGGCGAAAGTGGAGCGCGTCATCATTAACGACCTGAAAAATGCGACCTATTACGCGCGCATGATCATTCGGGCCGAGAACGAATTGCAGCAGAAGAAAATCATCGAGCTGGATGGCCGGCCGAGCGATTGCATCGCCATGGCCACGCAGCAAAAGGCGCCGATGTACGTCAGCCAGGAGGTCTGGGACGAAGTCGACGACATGAGCGACGTCCTGCGCAAGATGGAAGAGGACGGGCTCAAGCCCGACGTCGAATCGGAGTCGGAATCCGAATCCGAATCGACGGAGGAAGACTGAGCTTCCTGCTCTTGATCATGATCCTGCTCCTGATCTTTCAGGGCTGGCGACGCATCAGACCGGGATCAGGAGTAAGATCAGGATCATGAGCATGAGTTACCCGAGCACTTCTCCGTAACGTGCCTGGGCCAGCTCGGTGCACCGCGCCAGAATTTCCGAGGGCGTATCCAGCTCCAGGATATCGGCGACGAGCTTTTGGCATTCGCTGTGGGCCAGGCTCTGGACGGCTCGCTTCACCCGCGGAACCAGGGAAGCACCGACACTTAACTCGTCCATGCCCAGGCCGAGCAACAGCGGCGTCAGCGCGAGATCGCCCGCCATCTCGCCGCAGACGCCCACCCAGATGTCGTTTCCGTGGGCGGCGTCCGCGACCATCTTCAACAACCGCACCACCGCGGGATGCGTCGGCTCGTAGAGGTGCGCCACGCGTTCGTTCGTCCGGTCAACCGCCACCGCGTACTGAATCAGGTCGTTCGTCCCGATGCTGAAAAAATCGATCTCGCGCGCGAGCCGCTCCGCGCACATGGCCGCGCTCGGGATTTCGATCATGGCCCCGACCTCCGTCTTCGGATCGAACGCATGACCTTCCTTGTGGAGCTCGGTTTTGCATTCGTGGAAAACAGCCAGAGCACGATTCAATTCCTCCAGACCCGAGATCATCGGGAACATCACTTTGACGTTGCCGACGGCGCTCGCCCGGATGATGGCGCGAAGCTGGTCTTTGAAAATGTCGACCCGCTCGAGCGAGAACCGGACTGCCCGGTGGCCCAGAAACGGATTCATTTCGTCGTCGCCGTCGAGCGCGCCGGCGAGCTTGTCGCCGCCGAGATCGAAGGTGCGGATGATCAGCGGATGCGGATGGACCGTCTCCGCGACCTTGCGGTAAGTCGCGTATTGTTCCTCTTCGCTCGGCAGGGTGGTGCGGTTGAGGTAAAGAAACTCGGTCCGGTAGAGGCCGATGCCTTCGGCGCCATTGCGCGGGGCGGCTTCCACGTCGTGCGGCAGCTCAATGTTCGCTGAGAGAACGATGTGCCGGCCGTCGCGCGTAGTCGATTTGGTTTCGCGCAAACCGGTGAGCTGCTCCGCGACCAGCGAGCGTTTCTGCTCGAGTTCGCCGTAATGCCAGAGCGTTTCCGGCGTCGGATCGAGGATGAGCAGGCCGTTGTAGCCATCGAGCAAAATTTCGCGGCCGGTCTCCAGCTTCTCGCTGGCGTTATGCAATCCGACGACCGCGGGGAGATTGAGGGAGCGCGCCATGATGGCGGTGTGGGAAATGCGGCTGCCCAGATCGGTGGCGAGGCCCAGAACATATTCGCGATTCATGGTCGCGGTGTCCGAAGGCGTGATGTTGTGGGCGAGGAGAACGTGCGGGTGGGTCAGGGCCAGGAAATCCTTCGGCGCCTTGCCCTGAAGGTTGCGGACGACCCGGCGCGTGACGTCCTGGATATCGAGGGCCCGTTCCCGGAGGTAGGGATCGTCGATTTCGCTGAGGGTGTTCGCGTAGTTGGTGGCGACTTCCTGAAAGACAAACTCGACGTTGCAAAGGTCCGCCTGGAGTTTGCGCAGGACTTCGTCGATCAAGGTCCGGTCTTCCACGACGAGGAGATGGGCGTCGAAAATTCCGGCGTCCTTCGCGCCGATCGATTGGGCGATCCGTTCCTGCATCTCGAGAATCTGGGAACGCGTCTGGAGGAGCGCGGTCTCGAATCGCGCGATCTCGCCCGGGATTTGCGACGCGTTAATCCGATGGCGGGCGATCTCATCGCGATCGTCGTCGACGACGTAGAGCGTGCCGCGGGCAACGCCGGGGGAAACCCCGACGCCCTGGAGGCGGACCTCCTGTTTCGCGTTATCGCCGCTCATCCAGAGAGAGTAGCGCGAATGTCAAGGAGTGGGTTGAGAGGTTGAGGAGTTGAGTGGTTGAGAGGACCCTGGGGCGGCGTTGATTCTGAATCCTCACAACCCCTCAACTCCTCAACCTCTCAACTTCCTCACTCTTCGTCGAACTTCTGCTGGATCAGCGCCTCGAGGTCTTCCATCGCTTTCTCGGCATCGGGTCCTTCGCAGCGAATGATGAGCTTCGATCCCTGTCCTGCCGCCAGCATCATCAGGCCCATGATGCTTTTGCCGTTGATGTTTTCGCCCTCTTTTTCCACCCACACTTCCGAGCGATAGCGGTTGGCGTGGCGCACGAACAACGCCGCCGGCCGCGCGTGCAAACCGAGCCGGTTGACGACCGTGATCTCTTTCTCGATTTTTTGGTCGGGACCGGACGATCTGCGATTCAACAGGCCCATTAGCTTTGCTTCGTCTCCATCAGGTTCAGCAGTTTATCATTAAACTCCACCGCACTATTGCGTCCCAGACCTTTCAACTTCTGGTCCATCGCCGCAACTTCAACCAGCCGCGCGATGTCGCGCCCCGGCCGCACCGGGATGGTCACGTGCGGCACTTTCAGCCGCAGGATTTCGTAAAACTCCTGGTCGAGCCCGATCCGGTCGACTTCCTCCAGCTCCTGCCAATCCTGCAAGGTCACCACCATGTCGAGCCGTTTCTCGATCCGAATACTCCCGATGCCGAAGATCGAGGCGACATTGATGATGCCGATGCCGCGAACTTCCATGTGGTAGCGCGTCAGGTCGGGCGCGGTCGCCATGAGCTCGCGGCCCTCGAACGATTTCACCCGCGTGACATCGTCCGCCACCAGGCTGTAACCGCGCTCGATCAACCCGAGCACGCACTCGCTCTTGCCGATGCCGCTCTGGCCGCGGATCAGCACGCCGACGCCGAGAATGTCGACCATGCTGCCGAACTCCGTCACCGTCGGTGAAAAATCGACCTCCATCGCGATCGTCGCCGCGTTAATGAAACGCATCGTTACCAGCGGGGTGCGAAAAACGGCGACCTGCAGTTCCTCCGCCACGGCCATCAGGTCGGCATCGAGATGGGCGCCGCGAGACGTGACCAGACACGGAATTTTTTGCGCGCACAAATTACGGAAGCGCAGGATGCGTTGCCGGCGCGAGAGACTTTCCAGGTACGATTGCTCGGCTGCGCCGAGAACCTGGACGCGTTTCTCAGCGAAATAATTATAGAAGCCGGAGAGCGCCAGCCCGGGACGGTTGATGGTCGGTTCGCGGATTTTGCGATGAAAACCGACGGGCTTCCCTTCGAGCTTGAGGTGGAGTTTCTCACCGTGGGCGCGATAGAAACTTTCCACGGTGACGACCGGAACGTTCTTGCGCAGATCGTTCCGGGAAGAGACCGAGAGCGCTGTCGGTTTGTCAGCCATCGCCCTTCTCCTTTATCGCGGTATGGCGGCGATTTCCACCGTGGATCGTTTTTGACCATCGGCGGTGGCGAAGCTGGAGCTTTGCGGACAGCCGCATTCCCAAGCTGGAGCTTGAGAACGAGGAGACAGCGCACAAACCTTTACGCCACCTAATCGGCGCCGCTCCAAACCCTCGAACGCCCTCACGCCCCTCCTCGTCGCCGCACCTCGTTCCCAAGCTCCAGCTTGGGAACGCACTTGTCTTCGAAGCTCCAGCTTCGCCAGCCTCACCGCCATGCATCGCAACGCAACATCGGCTCCGCTCCCCCGAGCCACTCATGCGCTGATGAGTAACGCCAATGTTCCGGCGCCGTCACCCACCCGCGTTTGACCGGATTGTTGTGCAAATACTCGAGCTTCTGCAGCATCGTTGCGTCATCCATGATCGCCTGCGGATGCGATCCTTCCTGCCAGACTTGGTACTGGTCGGCCTTATGCGCCCGGCGGTAGTAGCGAAGCTGATTAAGAAGCCAATCGCGTCGTTCCTCGGTAAGTTGCTCCAGGATTTTGGCTGCCGTGAAACTCTTCAGATCGCGGAGAACGGACGATAGATCCGGCGCGGCCAGGATGGCGTGGAAGTGGTTCTCGAGGATTACCCACGCATAAATCTTCAGCATCTTATGCTGGCGGCAGTGCTGAAGGGATTTCACCAGAATGTCGCAGCACGCCGGCGATGTGAACACCGGCAACCATTCGACAATCGTGCCGGTCACGAAGTGGGCATGATCTGGGTGGTGAACGCGGTAGCGACTGCGCATTCCGAGTTCCACGCTGACGAAGCAAAGCTTCGAAGACAAGTGCGTTCCCAAGCTGGAGCTTGGGAACGAGGACGTGGCGCTACCCAACGAGGTGGCACTCGCCAAACTAGTTGATCTTGATCAGCTCGACATCGAACACGAGATCGCCGCTGATCGGGCCGTTGCCGGCGTAGGCAAGGGCTTCGGGGATCCAGAAGCGGCGCTTCTCGCCTTCGGTCATCAATTGCAGGCCTTCGGTCCAGCCGGGGATGACGCGATTCAGCTTAAATGTCGCCGGCTCGTTCCGGGTGTAGGTGCTGTCGAATAGTTTTCCGTCCGTCGTCCAGCCGGAATAGTGGACGGTCACTGAGCTGGTGGCGTTCGGGTGGCGCGAGCCGGCGCCGGGTTTGAGAATTTTGTAACTGATTCCGCTCCCGGTGCGTTTCGCGTCAGCGGGCGGGCGCTGGACATCTTCGGGAGCCCTGGTCGGATCGACGGCGGTTTCTTTTGCGACCGCCGGCTTGAAAGAGATCAGCTCGACGTCGAAGACCAGCATGCCAGCAGGCCGGCCTTCCTTGCCTTTGTAAGCCAGCTCTTCTGGAATCCAGAACCGCCTTTTTTCTCCCGCGACCATGAGCTGCACGCCTTCGGTCCAACCGGCGATCACTCGATCGAGCGGGAAGGTCGCCGGTTTTCCTCCGGCCAGCGAGCTGTCGAAGTTTTTTCCGTCCGTGGTCCAGCCGCTGTAATGGACGGTGACAAGATCGGTCTTCGCGGGATGGGTCGTCCCTTTGCCCGGCGTAAGAACTTTCGAGGCAAGGCCGGACGCGGTTTTCTCGGCGTCCGGGGCTGGGGCCGCGACATCATCCGGCGCGGGAATGGGCGTGGCTGAGAACGCGGTCGTCATTACGGAGAAAAGGACGATGGAAGCGGTGCGGAACTTCATCGGAACTGCGATCAGTTCGCGGTCGGCTCGATCAAACCGAAGTCGCCACTCTTGCGGCGATAGAGGACATTCACCCGCGCGTTGCGCGCATTGAGAAAAACCATGAATTGCCGGTGCGACATTTCCAGCTGGAGCACCGCTTCGTCGACGAACATCGGCTTCACCGGCAACCGCTCGGTGCGCACCACGGCGTGCTCATGATGGTCGTCTTCCTCGACCGGCTCCGGGTGCAGGATGTGTTCTGAGAGGTGCTGGACGATGTCTTTCCGCGGGCGGTGCTTTCGCATCAGCCGCGTCTTGTACTTGCGCATCTGGCGCGCGACCTTGTCGGTCACGGCATCGATGGCCGCATACATGTCGTCGGTTTCTTCGCAGGCCTCGATCGTGATGTGGTTCGAACAGACAAGGACGACTTCGGCGGAGTGCCGGTATTTTTCGACCTCGAGAATGACGTGCGCTTCGATGATCTTCGGGTAATCGAGGTGGAGGCTCTCGATTTTGCGGGTGCAATAATCGTTGATCGCGTCCGTGATCGCGAGATGGCGGCCGGTGACTTTGATGTGCGGGTGAGCGTTGGTCGAAATCACGGTTTTCCTTTCCCCTACATCTGAAAACGCTCGCCGAGATAGAGCTGCCGGCTGATCGGATCGTTGATCAGGAAATCCTTGGTCCCTTCGCTCTCGACGCGTCCTTCGAAAATGAGATAAGCGCGGTCCACGATGGAAAGGGTCTCGCGCACATTGTGGTCGGTGATGAGAATGGCGAGGCCGGACTTGCGGAGATTGACCACGATCTGCTGAACATCATAGACGGCGATGGGGTCGACGCCACTAAATGGTTCGTCGAGCATGAGCAGGCTCGGCTGGGTGACGAGGGAGCGCGCGATGGTGAGCCGCCGTTTTTCACCGCCGCTCAAGGTGATCGCGGTGTTCTTCGCGATCCGCTCGATCCCAAACTGGTGGAGCAACTGGTCGCACCGCTGGCGCCGCTCGTACTTGCTCAATGGCAACGTCTCCAAAATGGCGAGAATGTTCTGTTCCACCGTCATCTTGCGGAAGATCGATTCTTCCTGCGGCAAATATCCCATCCCGAGCCGGGCCCGTTTGTACATCGGATACCTGGTCACGTCCGTGCCCGAAAACATGACGCGCCCGCTATTTGGCCTAACGAGTCCGACGATCATGTAAAAGCTGGTCGTCTTGCCGGCGCCGTTTGGCCCGAGTAATCCGACGATCTCGCCGGCCCGCACCTTGATGTCGATGCCGTTAACGACCGCGCGTCCGCCATAAATTTTCACGAGCTGGTCGGTCGTCAGGACGTAATCCTCCGCCCCGGGTTTGGCCGACGTCGAGACCGTGGTTGGCGCTGTGGCGATTGGCATTGTCACCGTGTCGGCGTGGGCGTGGGCGTCACTTCGCTCTTCGGCGGCTGGCGGATTTCGGTCCGGCTCGGTCCGGTCGTTTGCAGCTCGCCTTTGTCGTTCAAGACCATCACGGTGTCGGGACTCGTGGCCACGTGGGTATTCAACCCCTGTTGCACGCGCGGGTTCCCGGTCAGTTCAAAGTTTCCCGTCTTCGCCGTGTAGACCGCCTTGTCGGATCGGCCGACCATGCGACTGGGCGGTCCGCCGTCGGGATCGGGCCGGTCGCGAATCACGCCGACGTTTCCTTCGACCACGGCGGTCTCCAGGCCTTCACTCTGTTTTTTGCTGATGTAGATCGTCAGCTTGTCTCCCTGGATTTGAAAACGCGGATCGATCACGACGATGTGGCCCGTGAAAACGCCGGTCGATTTTGTCGAATCGAACACCACCTTGTCCGCGTAAATTTCTGTGACGATCGCTTCCTGCGGCCCGGCCGGAGAAGCGCCCGGCTTCGCCTTGTCGACCGGACTTTTCTCAGGTGCGGGTTTGTTCTTCGGGGTCGGCGTCGCCGACGGCGAGGCGGTCGCGTCCGGCGCGAGGTGTGAGGACAGAGAGGGCGGCGCGGATCCCTGGCCGCGGACGGTCCCCGCCAGCGCCCCCGAAAAAAGCATTGCGCAGACGACGAAGAAATTTCTCATTGCGGCGCATCGTTCGCAGCGCGCGCTTTTCCGCGCACCACCATTTTGACGTTTCCCTCCAGGGTGCTCTGACGCGTCACCATCTCGAATCGCATGGTGTCGCCGCCCACTTCGAAATCGGCGCGCTTCACGGTCGAACGGACTTTCGAAGTGAGCACCTGCGTTTTGAGATTGAACACGGCCTTGTCCAGGCTGATGTCGAGGTCGGGCGTCTCGGTCTCCGCCTGGAAGGTCGTAAACTTGACGCCTTCGAACTCGACGTTCTGGTCGTCGAGCCGGCGGGTCACTCCCGCGTGAAGTTTTCCCCGCAGCCGCCCGAGGAGATCGAAGTCGGGCAGGACCAGGCCTTTCGCGTCATGACCCGCGGCGATCGGGACGTCCTTGATCCCCTCTTCCGGTTTCGGCCGCTGTTTTTTGTCCAACTTCGCGGCGGGTGTCGCTGTTTTTCCGTCGGATTTCGGCGTCTTTTTGTCCGCCGCGACGACAGCACAACTGAGCAAAATCAGGAGCAAAAGAGCGGCGACGACGCTGGCGATTCCAGCGCGACCGCTACGAAACGGCAGCATGAATAGCTTTTAACATGCGAAGATGCTTCGGCAACTGCTTTAGCGGAATCTGGTTCGGCCCATCGGACAACGCCCGCGCCGGATTCTCGTGCACCTCCATGAAAATGCCGTCGCACCCGGCTGCCATCGCGGCCCGGGCCAAAACCGGAGCGAGAACCCCGTCCCCGGAAGTGGCGTCGCCGGCCCCGCCTGGTCGTTGCACCGAATGGGTCGCGTCGAATATCACGCGATACCCCGCTTCCCGCATCCAGTAGAGCGAGCGGAAGTCCGCGACGAGATTGTTGTAGCCGAAGGTGGTGCCGCGCTCGGTGAACAGGAAATTCCGGTTTCCGAACGCGACCAGCTTTTCGGCGATGTTCTTCACGTCCCATGGCGCGAGGAACTGGCCTTTCTTCACGTTGATGACCCGGCCCGTCTCCGCTGCGGCCCGAAGCAAGTCCGTTTGCCGGCAAAGAAAAGCCGGGATCTGCAAGACATCGATCACATGTCCGGCGATCTCCGCTTCCGCCGGCGAATGGACATCCGTCGTCACCGGGATCTTCAATTCCGCGCCGATCGCGGCCAGAATCTCGCACCCTTCCTCGACTCCGATCCCTCGGTACGATCGGACCGAAGTGCGGTTCGCCTTGTCGTAGGACGCCTTGAAAATGAATGGGACCGCTTCGGCTTTGCAGATGTCCGCGATCTTTCTGGCCATTCGCCAGACGAACTTCTCCGATTCGATCACGCACGGCCCGAGGATGAAGCTTGGCTTGCCGCCGCCGTTGGTGCCGGAGCCGATCTTAAGCGGTGAACGTTTCTTTTGTCATCCCGAGCCGCGCAGACGGCGAGGGACCTCACAGTAGCTCGAAGGTCACCCAAACTAAAAGCGAGCATATTCAAAGTGTTCGCAGCGCGCATCGCGGGAGCCTTCCATGGGTGGCGCTCTCCGCGACTGTGGGGTCCC
>JBEEHG010000016.1:0-5339 GCA_041167265.1 Verrucomicrobiota bacterium
GAAACCTGGTTCGTGATCTGGGGCTGAGGCACGTTCGGCGGCGGCCGCACCGGGCGCACCCCGGGATTGACGGTCGTCGTCGTCGTGGTGCTCGTGCCTTTCTCGAAAACGTCTTTCAACATCTCCACCACTTTGCCGGCGTCCGCGCGCTCCAGCTTGATGAATTCGCTCACCACCTGCGCCGGCGGAACGTCGATCTGCTCGACGATCCGGGTCAGGCTCCGGATGACGCTCGAGTTTTCGGTGATGAGAATGCTGGAGGATTTCGGCAGGGCCAGGAACGACGTGTAGGATTGCGGCGGCGACAGGTATTGCCCCAGCACCTGCTGAAGCTCGATCGGGTCGGCGTAGTGGAGCTTGAAGAGAAAGCTGATCACGTGTTCGCCCTCGGGGATATCGGCCTCATCGGAAATGATCGGAATGCCGGCGTTGCGCGGGCTGCGGCCGGTGCCGATGACCTTCACGATGTCGTCGCCCGCCGGGACCAGCGAATACCCGTTCATGAGCAGGTTCATCTCGATGATCTTGATCGCTTCCTCGCGCGGGACGGCGCGGCTGAGGGCGATGTTCACCTTGCCCTGGACGAAGTTGTCCATGATCAACTTCTTGCCGGTGAGCGTTTCGTAATACCGGAGGACGTCGACGACGTCGCTATTGGGAAACTGGAGGTTGACCATTCGATCGGGCTGCGGCGTGAGGCCGGGAATCGAAGCCGGAGCGGGGCTGGTCTGTTGTACCGGAGGAACAACCGGGGGGGCTTGTTCCGTCGTAGCGGCCGCCGGCGTGGAAGGGAGGACGGCCGCGGGAACGCTCGGAAGCGGACGCGGAGTAGTCGGAGGCCCGCTCGTGCTGGTCGGTTTTGGTTGCCCAAAAACGGGAGTCAGCGCCGCGAGACACAGCGCCACGGAACAGAGTGGGCGAAGCACGCGCTTTATGTAATTGGTCAGGGAGGCGAGGTCAAGGTTATACGCCCGTGGGACGCCCGGGACGGCTAAAGCGCCAAACCGGCGCCCGCGGACGGACGTAAAGGTTCAAATCTCAAGCTTCAAGCTACCGGGTCGCTGCTTACCATTCCGCGGAGCGCACGACGGTCGGCGGCAAGTGGGTCTTGGGCGCGCAGCTTCATCTGTAGCGGCGGTCTATGACCGCCGAGCGGCGGCACTATTCTCGATACTCGAGCTCCCAGACTTCGCCGCGGAATGGCCATTCTTCCCAACTCTTCGCTAATCCCGCGCGAACGGGATTGTCGCGAACGTACTCCCACTTCTGTGAATAGGACTCAGCGCTTCGCAGGAGATGATCGAAGAATCCTTTCTGCCAGTGCGGCGCCGGAATGCCGCTCTGTTTCATAGATTTCGACAGCGAATTCTTAAGCGATTTCATCCAGTCGCTTAGCGTTCGATCCTGCGCCAGAGCCACGAATAAGTGGAGATGATCGGGCATCAGGACGTAGGAGCCGATGTACGCGCCGTGCGCTTCTCCAGCGTGCGCAAATTCCAAGAACGCATCGTGAACTTTGCGAGTCGCCAGAAGGCTCTTCCGGTTGAAAGTGCAAGTGGTAAGGAAGTAAACCGGAGACGCTGGGAAGATGCGATTCAGGCGACGGAGACGCTCCGTGCGCGGCTTGTTGTTCGGGGGTTCGGCGGTCATAGACCGCCGCTACAGGGGGGCCGCTTTCAGAGCGTCCAGCAGCTTCCCATGAATCCCATCAAACCCCCCATTGCTAAAAACCGCCACCACGTCTTTCTCTTTCAGCAACGGGACCAGCTTCTCTATTATATGCGCGGCGTCTGGTTCGTAGAACGCGGGACGGCCGGCGGCAGCGATCGTTTTGATTACGGCCTCAGGATCGAGGCGTTCTGCCTCCGGGATCTGGTCGAGTCGCGCGATCTGGGAAATGAAAACTCCATCCGCGAGCTTCAGCGCATCGGGCAACTCCTTCTGGAAGATCGCCCGCCGGGTCGTGTTCGATCGCGGTTCGAACACCGCCCAGATCCGCGACCCGGGATAACGCTGCTGGAGCGCGCGGATCGTCTCCCGAATCGCCGTGGGATGATGCGCGAAATCGTCGATCACTTTGATCCCGCGCTCCTCGCCGCGCACCTCCTGCCGGCGCGCGATTCCCTTGAAGCTCTTCAGCGCCTTCCGAATATTCGCCAGCGACACTCCGTAGAACCGTGCGGCGGAGATGGCCATCGCGGCGTTCCGGATGTTGAACTCCCCGACCAACGGGATCTCGAACTCATCCGCCCCCAGAACAAAATGCGAACGATCGGGGGCGTAAGTCGCGCCGGAAATCCGTTGCCCGCAATTTTCCGAAAACCCGATCTCGAGGATCGGGGCCGAGGATTCCTTCGCGACTTCCACGCAAACCGGATCGTCGCCGTTCAGAAGGACCATGCCGTTTTGCGGGACAATGCGAAGGAGATGACGAAAGCTCCGTTTGATCTGCTCGAGGTCGTCGAAGATGTCGGCGTGATCGAACTCGATGTTGTTCACGATCACCAGCTCCGGCAGGTAATGGACGAACTTCGATCGTTTATCGAAGAACGCGGTATCGTATTCGTCACCTTCGATCACGAAATGCTTCGAGTCGTTGAACCGCGCGCCCTGGCCGAGGTTCGCGGGAATGCCGCCGATCATGTAACCCGGCTCCAGCTTCGCCACGATCAGGATCCACGTGAGCAACGACGTCGTGGTCGTTTTCCCGTGCGTGCCGGTGACGACGAGATTGTGACGGCCGCGCAGAAACAATTCCTTCAACACTTCCGGCAGCGACGTGTAGTAAAGCTTCCGGTTGAGAATGGCTTCCACTTCCGGATTGCCCCGCTTCATCGCGTTGCCGATCACGATGACCTCCGCGTCCCCGGGAATGTTCTCGGGGCGAAATCCGGAAAACAAAGAGATCCCTTTGCTCTCCAGGAATGTCGACATCGGCGGATACACGCTCTCGTCCGATCCCGTGACTGTGAACCCGCGATCGCGCAACGCCGCCGCGACTGCACCCATGGCGGTGCCGCAAATCCCGACGAAATGAAATTTTTTCTCCGCCCCTCTCACGGCGGTTTCTTTACGCTGCGTTGCCTGGATTGTCATCCCGAGCCGCGCAGACGGCGAGGGACCCCTCAGTTGCTCAACCGCAACCGCGAACCAATGCGCGTCCGCCGCCGCAACAGGCCCGGGTGTGGCGAAAGCGATTAACCGCTCGCGTGGTCCCTCGCCGTCTGCGCGGCTCGGGATGACCACGACAGCCAGCCGCTCTCACCCGCCATTATACCGTAATTGTAGGGCGCCTGTGTCAGACGCCAACCTGCAGCGGCGTTTCACAGAAACGCCCTACAATTCTCCATGATACTCCCTAACGAGAGCCCGCTTGCGTTCATGGCGCGCCACGGCCAGATCGATCAGGCGCGATAACAATTCGCGGTAGCTGATTCCGGAGGCTTCCCACATTTTCGGATACATGCTGATAGAGGTGAATCCCGGGATCGTATTCAGCTCGTTGAAGTAGAACTTGCCGCTCGACCGATCCATGAGCAGATCGACCCGCGCCATTCCTTCGCACTCAATCGCGGAGAAAGCGTTGCGCCCGATTTCCTGGACCGCTTTGGTTTGCTCCGGGTCCAGTTTGGCCGGGATGATCAGTTCCGCGCCGTTTTCGTCCAGGTATTTAGCCTCGTAGGAATAGAACTGGTGGGTCGGATTAATTTCTCCCGGCACGCTGACCAACGGTTCCCCGCCCGAATCCGCGTTCTCGAGCACGGCCAATTCTATTTCGCGCGCGTCAATGGCCACCTCGACGAGAACTTTGACATCGTAGCGGAAAGCATCGTCGAGAGCGGCCTTCAGCCCGCCGGGTTCGGTGACCTTGTGCACGCCGACGCTCGAACCAAGGTTCGCCGGTTTCACGAAAACCGAATAGCCGAGCTCGCGCTCAATCTTCTCCGCCGCGCTTCGCTCATCTTTTTTCCACTGCTCGTGCCTCAACGACACGTACGGGACGATTGGAATTCCGGCGTCACGCGCCACGCGCTTCGCCATTTCCTTGTCCATCGCCACGGCTGACGCGAGCACGCCGCAGCCGACGTAGGGAACGTCCGCCAGTTCGAGCAGCCCCTGGATGGTTCCGTCTTCGCAGAGTGGCCCGTGCACGACGGGAAAAACGACGTCGATCGCTCTCGCTTCTCCGGGTTCACCCAAACTGATCAACGCGCTGCCGCTGCCGGCGTCCGCGACGTTGGGCGGAAGAATCACTTTCGGCGCGTCCTTGAAAACGGGCAGCGCTTTCCGCCCTTCGATCAGCGACACGTCGTTGAGATGCCACCGGCCCTGCTTATCGATCGCGACCGGCACGATCTCGAAGCGATCGCGATCCAGATGATTGATGACGGACGCAGCGGATTGCAGCGAAACTTCGTGCTCGCCGGACCGGCCGCCGTACAAGACCGCCACGCGCAGCTTCTTCATGCTTTGGTAGGCGAAACTCCGTCGAGGCCGTCAGCTTCGCGACATCAACTCGCGCAAAACAAATGGCAGAATCCCGCCGTGCCGATAGTAATCGATCTCGATCGGGGTATCGATCCGCAGCTTTACCGGAATCGATTCCGTCTTTCCCTCTTTCCGCGCGATTTCCAGCGTCACGGTT
The DNA here is from genome assembly GCA_041167265.1 of Verrucomicrobiota bacterium. GTDB lineage: Bacteria > Verrucomicrobiota > Verrucomicrobiia > Chthoniobacterales > UBA10450 > AV80. The sequence goes on from JBEEHG010000016.1 coordinate 4,646, forward strand.
TGTCCGGGTTGAATCGCGTCCGACAATCCGGTAACCGAATAGGTCTCCGAACCGTCGAGCCCGAGCGTCTGCGCGTTGGTTCCTTCCGCGAACTGCAACGGCAACACCCCCATGCCGACGAGATTCGAGCGATGGATCCGCTCGAAGCTGGCCGCGACCACCGCCTTCACGCCGAGCAGCCGCGTCCCTTTCGCCGCCCAATCCCGACTCGATCCCGTTCCGTATTCGTGACCCGCCAGGATCACCAGCGGAATCGCGTCCGCCTGGTATTTCACCGCGGCGTCGTAAATCGACATCTGTTCACCCGCCGGATGATGAATCGTCACCCCGCCTTCGGTTCCCGGAACCATCAGGTTCTTGATCCGCACATTCGCAAACGTGCCTCGCGTCATGACCAGATCGTTTCCACGCCGGGACCCATAGCTGTTGAAATCGGCGGGCTCGATCCCGCGGCTCTTCAGGTACTGGCCCGCGGGCGAACTCGGCTTGATCGCGCCCGCCGGCGAAATGTGATCGGTCGTGACGGAATCCCCGAAAATCCCGAGCGGCCGCGCCCCTCGAATCTCTTCGATCTTCCCGGCGTCCATCGAAAAATTCTCGAAGAACGGCGGCTTATGAATGTAATCGCTCTTCTCGTCCCACTCGTAGATTTCGCCGGTGCTCGACGGGATCTCGTTCCATTTCGGGTTCTGCG
>JBEEHG010000017.1:0-5479 GCA_041167265.1 Verrucomicrobiota bacterium
TGCGCCGCTTGAAGGTGGTCAGGTCAACGGCCAGCGCGATGAAGACGCCCACGTGGAAGGCCACCCAAAACCAGATGTTCGTGGACACGGCGCAGACCGTCCCATGGCGGGCACGCCGTCGCAACGCCAAAGGCGGCCCATCAAATCCCGCTCCTGCTCTTGATCTTGCTCCGGATCCTGTCCTCGACGCGACGCCGGCCTGAATTTCCATTCGCGCGCCCGGGCGTTTTCCGTAACTTGTCCGACCCGTCTCATGGATGCCGAATTAGAGAAACTCGTCGAAGCCGGAAAGCTGACTGCGCGCCAGGCCGATCAGCTCGAACAACTGCGGGCCGGAACATTTTGCCTCCATAAAAGCTGGGGGTTTGGTCGCGTGGCCGAGTGGAATCTTCTCCTCAATCAGATCCTGATCGATTTCCCGGCGAAGAAGGGCCACCCCATGCAGCTGGCCTACGCGGCCGACAACGTGACGCCGTTGAGCGCCGAACATTTCCTCACCCGGAAGGCGACGAATCTGGCCGGGGTGAAGGAGTTGCTCAAGAGCGATCCGGCCGCGATCGTGCGCAACATTCTCGAGAGCCTCGGCGGCTCGGCGACCGTCCAGCAGATCAGCCAGATGATGATCGGCGACCTGTTCAACGAAGCGGAATGGAAACGGTGGTGGAGCGCGACGACCAAGGCGCTGAAAAAGGACGGCTTTTTCCACATCCCGGCCAAGAAAACCGAGCCGCTGCAATTGCGCGGCGAAAAAGTGTCGCGCGCGGATGAACTGATCGCGTTTTTCGACCAGGCGCGGCAATCCAAGGAGCAGGTGGCGGCGCTCGAGCAAATCATCAAGTTCTACAACGAGTTCGACAAACCCGAAGCGCAACTGCAGCCGATCGTGACCGCGATCGAGAACGCGGCGGCGCGCAACCAGCGCTTGAACGCGCCGCTCACCTTCGAGCTGGTCATCGCGCGGGACGAATTGCTGGCGCGCTGCCCCGGTTTAAAGACGACAAATCTTTCGCTGACCCTTCCGAAATTGATCGCGGACGAACAGGCGCGGCTGGGCGCGATCCTGCCGAAGTTGCCGTCAGGAAAAGAGAAGAAAGTTTTGCAGACGTTGCCCGTGGCGCTGGGAGAAACGTGGACAACGCGGGCCTTGCAGCTCATGCAAGGCAACCACGCCCGCGCCGCGCAACAGATCCCACGGGTTTTCATGGAGGAAGGAAAACAGGACGAGCTGCGGACGTTCCTGGAACGCGGGATCCGCGACCATTCGCTGACGAGCGAGATTTTGGTCTGGCTCTGCAAGGAACGCGGAGGCGAATGGCGCGGCCTGATCATGCCGGACCTGCTCGGGACGATTTTGTCGGCGCTCGAGCGTGATCAGCACAACGAAACGAGCCGCGGCAGCAAGCTGCGCGATCTGTTGCTCGACGATCGCGAGCTCATCCCCGACATGTTCGAGGGCGCCGAATCCAGCGTGGCTCGCGACGCCATGCGCCGCCTCATGTTGACCCCGGTCTTCGATGAGCTGACCAAGCGCTCGCTCCTGGCGCGGATCATCAAACTTTATCCGGAGCTGGAAAGCGTCATCACGGGCGAGCAGAAGGAAGAGAAAAGCGAGGCGCTCGTCGTTTCCTGGAGCAGCCTCGAGAAACGCAAAGCCGAATACGAGGAGCTCGTGAACAAAAAGATCCCCGAGAACAGCAAGGAGATCGGGGTCGCGCGGTCCTACGGCGATCTCCGGGAGAATTTTGAATTCAAGGCGGCGAAGGAAATGCAGGCGGTGCTGATGCGGCGCAAATCCGAATTGGAGATCGCGCTCCATAACGCGCGCGGGACCGCGTTCGAAAGCCCGGATACTTCGCAGGTGTCGATCGGCACGATTGTCGGCCTGCGCGATTCCGATACCGGCAAAGAAGAGACTTACACCGTCCTCGGCGCCTGGGACGGCGATCCGGATCGCGGCATTATCTCGTATCAGACCGCGATTGGTCAGGCCTTACTCGGCCATAAGATCGGCGAGATCGTGACCCTGAGCGACGACGCCGAGACTCGCCGCTTCGCGATCATCTCGATCGAGCCCGCGCCCGTTGACGTCACGCCGCCCGATCCATCGCTGGCGGAAGTCCCCGAGCCCGTCGCTGTCGAGTAACGCCGTCGCTGTAGCAGCGGCGCTCAGTCGCCGCTCCCGCCGCGCCGACAGAGCGGCACGACTACAGCGCAGGTTCTCTCCTCGTGGAACGCACTTGTCCCGGCAACTCCGTTGCCTTGCTGTAGCAGCGGCGCTCAGTCGCCGCTCCGGCCGCGCGCCGACAGAGCGGCGCGACTACAGCGCAGGTTCTCTCCTCGTGGAACGCGCTTGTCCCGGCAACTCCGTTGCGTTGCTGTAGCAGCGGCGCTCAGTCGCCGCTTCCGCAGGGAGCCGACAGAGCCGCGCGACTACAGCGCTTTTTGGACACTCGGCGGCTCGACACCGGCGACACCTCCACCCAAACTTCGGGGCTGTCTATGAACGACTCGGCCAGACAGCTATTTCTTGGCCGCCGGACTCGGGCTCGCCGCAGCCTTGTCGTCCTTCTTCGATTTGTCGGCCTTATCCGTCTTGGCCGCCTTCACCTCGACCTGTTTCGCAGTCATCGTGTAGGTGATCGTCACCTTGTCGCCGACCTTGAGATCGCCGGTCACTTTCGTGTTCGAATCGCGCGCGATCTCGAACTTCTCTTTCCCTTTCATCACCGTAATCATGCTGTCATCCACGGCCGTGACGGGACCGGTGACCTGGTAGGTGGAAGGGCTGGCGGCAAAGGCCACGCCGCTCAGGGCAACGCTGCCCGCGGCAATTAAGCTGAGTAGTGTTCGTTTCATGGTTTAATAGAAGGCCGGGAGGCCGAATCTATTCAAGCTTTTCACCCATCTTTTGGTTAGGCGCTCGGCCCAAGCGACTTTACAATCCCGGCGATGCCCGCTGTTTCCATAGGAGAAATCGTCGATTTCGTCGGTGGCGAGTTTGCCGGCGACCGCAAGCAGACGATCCGCTCTGTCGCGCCTCTTGCCTCCGCAAAAGGCGATCAGCTTGGCTTTCTCAGCAATCGCAAATATGTATCCGAACTCGCATCGACCGGCGCCGGCGCGATTCTTGTCCCGAAAACGCTCGACGGTTGCGATTCACGCTGGATCCGGGTGGACGACCCTTATTTCGCCTTCGCGAAAATCATGACCTGCTGGTTTGCCGATCGGCCGAAACCGCAAGGCGTGTCGCCAAAGGCGATCGTCGCCGAATCCGCCAGGCTCGGAGACAACGTTTCGTTAGGCCATTTCGCCGTCATCGGCGAGAACGTCGTCATTGGAAACAACGTGACGATTTTTCAAAACGTCTCGATCGAAGCCGGTTCGGTTATTGGCGACGATTGCATCATCTACCCGAACGTTGTCATCTACGACGGAACGCGGATCGGGAATCGTTGCATCGTCCACAGCGGCGTCGTCATCGGCTCCGACGGCTACGGCTTCGCCACCCATGGCGGCAAACATCACAAGATCCCGCAGATCGGCATCGTCCGGATTGAAGACGACGTCGAGATCGGCGCCGGGACGACGATCGACCGCGCGGCGCTGGGCGAAACCGTGATCGGCGAGGGGACCAAGATCGATAACCTGGTCCAGATCGGCCACAACGTGAAGGTCGGAAAACATTGCCTGCTCGTTTCCCAGGTTGGAATCGCAGGCTCGACCGAGCTCGGCGATTACGTCGCGGTCGCGGGCCAGAGCGGCTTCTCCGGCCATCTCAAAATCGGCAATCGCGTCCAGGTCGCGGCCAAGAGCGCGGTCCTCGCCGACGTTCCCGACGATACGAAAGTCATGGGCTCGCCCGCCGTTCCCTTCACCGAATTCGCCCGCCGCCATGCTGCGTTGAAAAAACTCGCGCGACGAAAATCGTAGCACGGCCGTCTTCGGCTGTGCGGCCAACAGGCGTCTCGCCTGTTGAAGTCACACCCGCCCGACTCGAATCGTGAGCGGCCAAACCACTCGCCGCGCATCGTCTCCCCACACCCCGCGCAATTGGCTTTCAGTCTGCCCTAACGGATCTCTCTTTTCTGCCGCGATGAATCGCTGCGTTGCCGACCACGTCCGCAAATAACCGAGCACTTGTTCGACACTCCAGTTCGCTGCCATCTCGAACGGCGGGGTTTCTATCTCCGGAAACGCGAAGCGCAATTCTTCGAACTTCTCGACCAGCACGCGTTCCGCTGGCCAGTACGACCCAACGACATCCGAATAATAATGATTCACGATCAAATCGATCTCCGGCGAAATCTTCGCCAGTTTGTAGGCCGTCGCGGCGAATATTCCGCCGGGCTTCAACACGCGCTGGAGCTCCGCATAAAACCGGTCGAGATCGAACCAATGCAGCGCCTGCGCCGCCGTAACGAGGTCGACGCTGGCTGGGTCCAGCCCGCTCTCTTCGGCCGTCGCCGCGCGATATTCCACCCGCGGATGTCTCTCCGCGTTTGCGATTTGTTTCTCGCTTGCGTCCGTCGCGATTACGCGGTCGAAAAACTCGGCCAGCTCTACGGCCGCCTGTCCGCTCCCCGTCGCGCAATCCCAGGCTAACTGTGTGTCTGGCGCGAGCGACGCCAGCCATCGAAATAGCTCCTTCGGATAACGCGGCCGAAACTTTGCGTAATCCACCGCCTGCTTCGAAAAGTGGTCTTTGAATTCGAAGTTGGACGTTGGGCGTTCGGCGTTGGACGTTTTCCTATTCCCCCTTCGGCGCAGCCATCGTCCTCACGCCCACCCGTGCCAGGTATTCGTCCGCCTGAAGCACATTCGTGCCGGCCCGTTGCACAATCTTCAGCAGATTATCCATGGACGAAACTTCCTCGAGCTGCTCCGTCAGAAACCACTGGAGAAAATTGATCGTGATATAATCGTTCTCGTTCCGGGCGAGTTCCACCAGCGCGTTGATCTGGTGCGTCACTTTCACCTCTTGATCGAGCGAGAGTTTCACCGCCTCCTCCGGGTTGTTGAAATTTCCGCGGGGCGCCTCGATCGCCGGGATCACGACGCAGCCGCCCGCGTCGACCACGTATTTGATGAACCGAAGCGCATGCTCTTTCTCCTCTTCCGCCTGCGAAAAAAAGTGGGTCGATAGTTGCGGCAGGGCCTCCGCCGCAAAATGGGCCGCGATCGCGTAATACTGCATGGACGCGCTGAATTCGTATCCGATCTGTTCGTTGATCGCGTCGATAATTTTTTGGTTCGTGAGCATGGAGACCTTTCGTTGGTTCTTTGACTTAACCCACTACCGCCCGACGTCAATGAGCAGGGCGAATTGAGGAATGCAAAAGCCCCGCTGAGATGAACCCAGCGGGGCTTTAGTTCTGGCGACGTCCTACTCTCGCACAACCTATCGTCGCACTACCATCGGGGCTGCAGCGTTTCACTTCCGTGTTCGGAATGGGAACGGGTGGTGCCACTGCGCTATTAT
>JBEEHG010000018.1:0-136940 GCA_041167265.1 Verrucomicrobiota bacterium
TGCGCGACCATGATGACCGTGTGCGAATGCCGCGCATGATCGATCGCCGCCCGGACCCGGCGCTCGCTGATGTTATCGAGCGCGGAAGTGCCTTCATCGAGAATCAAGACCGGCGGATTTTTCAGGAACATCCGGGCGAGCGCGAGCCGCTGCCGCTGGCCACCGGAGAGATTGCCGCCGCGCTCGTTCAACATGCTGTCGTAACCCTGCGGCATTTGCATGATCTCTTCATGGATATGCGCCTGCCGGGCTGCTTCCTGGACCTGCTCGAGACTGACGGCGCCGCAGCCGTAGCCGATGTTCTCGCGCACCGTCCCCGCGAAGACGAACGGCACCTGGCTGACGTAACCAATGCTTTTCCCAATGTCTTCGCGAGAGAGCACGCCGATCGGCACGCCGCCCACGAGCACTTCGCCGGACGCCGGGTGCAACAAACGCAAGACCGCCCGGAGCCAGGTCGATTTTCCCGAACCGGAGCGACCGGCGACGCCGATAGTTTGCCCCTGGTGAATGGCGAGCGTGACGCCATCGAGGATGCGCCGTTTCCCGTGGGACGTGTTGTATTCCACGACGAGATCCTGGCATTCGAGCAACGGAACAGTTCCATCCAGGCGGGGCGCCCGCAGAGTGACGACGTTGAACGATTGATCGAGCGGCTGGTGCAACATCTCGAGCAACACCGTCACCTGCATGCTGCTTTCGTAGGCCTCGTCGAGGATCCGATGCACATCTTTCATCGGGCCCATGATGCTGAGATAGAGCATCGAGAAGGTGAACACCTGCCCGTAGGCGAGTTGCCCGTGCGCCGCCAGGACAATGGCGAACCCGAGAATGGCAATGTGAAACAGTCCTTCGTTGATCGCCTTCAGCCAATCGAACCGCGCCATGGCAAAGCCGTGTTTCATTTCCCGGTCCTGGCGCGACCCGGCTGCCGTTTTGATCCGCGAAACTTCGAGCGGAAAGGTGTTCGCGGCCCGGATATATTCCAGGCCGCCCAGTTGTTCGACGACGGTGCCGTCGAGGCCTTCCTTGGCGCGGAGCAAGGCGAGCCGCACGCCTTTCTGCGAATTCACCTGCCAGATCGTGATCAGAATAGACGCCGGCACGACGCCCAGCATGACCAGACCGACCCGCCAGTCCGTCCGCAATCCGGTATAGAGCGCATACAAAGCGGTGGCCAGCGCCGGAATGAAATCGGCGAACGCGACCTTCAGGAATTTTCCGAATCCCTCGACGCTTCGGGAAATGCGGCCGTGCAACGAGCCGATGCGGTCCGCTGCCAGTGCGCCGAGATCGATCCGCAACAGGTGCCCGACGAGGCGCGTCGTCATTTCGCTCTCGATCCGCGCGTTGGTCCGGGTGGTAAGCCAGCGGCGAAGTAACTGGAACGATTCCTTCAGGACATAATAGCCGCCCAGAAACGCGAGCGCGCGGGTGGCGAAACTGCTGAGGGCGGCCGGCTGGTTCGTCAGGTTCAGGACCCGATTGAAAAAATCGCCGAGCAGGACCGCGATCTGGATCTGGATGTAGGAAACGACGAACGTGATCAGGACGCCGAGGCCGAACCCGAGCTTGTCCGCGCGGCTGAGAAGCCGCCAGATTGTCCGGCGTTGTTGCCAGACGGTCCCGATGTCGCCGAGAAGCGAACGGCGCGTGGACGGCGGTGACTTTTCAGGCATGGCCTAACGAGTCAACGAAAGATCGTGAAGTACGTCGCGTAGAAGATCAGCATGAAAAGCGAGAACGGCAGGCCGAACGCGAGATACCGCCGGAACGTGATCGCGTGTTCGGGATCGTTAAACCGCTGGCTTTCCTCCGCCAGGATAATGCCGGCGGAAGCGGCCGTGACCAGCGAACTGCTGCCCGCGCAAATCCCGCCACCGAGTGCCCAGGCGGCCGCGTGGCTCGGATCGAGTTGCTGGATCGAATGCGAAACCGCCGTCGCCCACGAAGCTGCTTCCGTGAACGTCGTGCCGAAATAGCCGGTCGTCGCGATGACCCACGGCGCGGCGTTGGCCGCGATCAACTGCTGATAGAGCACCGCGCCGATCCAGGAATGCGACACGCAGCCGGCCAGGACAAAGATGGCCGCGAACGCCAGATACACGTCGAAGCCGAGCGAAGTCAGCGAATGGTAGCGCTCGCTTTTGCGTTCGAGCAAAATCGCGATGACGATCGTTGCCGCGCCGATCGTGATGGCCAGCGGCGGGAAGAGGACGTGCAACAAAATGAAAAACGCCAGCAGCGTGAGGCCGACGGTGAGCAGCCGGGTATCGATCGCGAGATCGGACTTCGCTTTTTTCCAATCGGCGGCGGTTTGCGCGACCTGCAAAGTGTAGAACGGAACCTTGGCAGCCGTGGCGGCGCGGCTGGTGATGCCGCGCTGGGTCAGGAAAGTTGCGCTAATGATCAGCGCCGCGAGCACGAGCAGGTTCGCCGGCAGGACTTCGCGCATGAAATCGCCCGCCTGAAGTCCCCAGGTCGCGGACTCGATGATATTCGGGGTGTCGCCCCAGCGCGTGGAGAATCCGCCGAGATTACTCGCCACCAGGGCAGCGCTCAGGATCCAGCGCGACGGGATTTGGTAGGAGGCGCAGAGCCGAATGATGATCGGCGTCATGATCAGGATCGAAGTAACGTTGTGCATCAGGCCCGCGGTCACGTAGGTGGTGACCAACAAAATCGCGACCAGGAGCGGCATCGTGCTTCGTGGGAAGCGCAGCCGAATTTTTCCCAGTTGATGGCCGAGCCACGCGGCGATCCACTTAAATCCCTGCGACCGCTCGATCATGTGCGCGGGAATGGCGACCGCGGTGAACAGGATCGTGATGTTCGCGTAGTGGTTGAATCCATTTTGGAGAATCTCCGGCGCGCTCGTCCATTGGATAACGAGGAAGGAGCAGCTCACCAGGCTCATCGCGAGCGGGAGAGGGACTTCGTAACGCGTCATGGCATAGAACGCGGCGAAAAGAAGCAACAACATGAGCGCCCCAGCGCTCCATTGCGCCTGCCAGGAATTCGGATCGAGCGGGAGCTCGTGGGCGGTCGAGGTCGTGGCAGCGAAGGCGGGGGCGGCGCCGAAGAGTAAGACCAAGAGAAAGAGCAAGAGAACGGAGCCGGCGCGCGATCTCATATAAACGAAACTTCGGACGCGGTCTGGATGGCGACGTCCCGCGGATTGCGATGGGGCCGCAGGTGCGCGATCAGGCGAATGCCGGCCGGCAACATTTTTGGCTCGAGCACGTCGGCCACCGCGACATCGACGAAGAGCACGCCGCTTTCGCGAAACGCTTCAAAAACCAGCGTCTCCATTTCCTGCGCCTTCTGCCGGCAGGCGCGCGATCCCTTGATCGCGTTTTCCGCCAGCTCGTGCATCGGACCGTGCAGCGCAGCCTCTTCCGGAAGGAGAAACGCGACTTCCGCGATCGGGACGAAGAGCTGCGCCAGGTCGGGCGGCATCGGCAAAATCAAGCCGACCTTTTTCCCGCGGCATTGCGCGAGCAGCGCGCTGTTTCTTTTGTGCGCAATCAACCGCAGGTGCACGCCGATCGCGTCGAACGCCAGATCGAGCGGGACGTTTTCCGCTTCGAGCAAACGGAGACGCTCCTCCGCTTCGGGAGCGCCATATTGGCTGGCGTACTTTAGAAGATCGGAAGTCGTCCGCGCCTTTTTCGACTTGATGAGGAGCCGCAGAATTTCCAGCAGTTCGACTTCATCTTTTGCCGGGGCTGCGCCGCCGGGCGTTGCGGTCGACGATTCGGCCATAGTCTCGCGGCCATGAGTCGCAAATTGCCGCTGGCGGGTCAAGGCTTACGGAACCATCGCGGCGCGATCTTCGAGGCCGATCCCGAGCGGGCCCGCCTCGAAACCTTCGATCCGGAGCCGCCGGCCATCGCGCAGGACTTCGATCCAGCCGCCGGGAAAGGTCGAGGCGGTGAACTCGTACGCGCTCCTCACGACTACGCCGTTCGCTTCCAGAAGCTGGTCGCCCGCTCTGAGCTCCCCCGCTTTCGGCTGCTGCGCGACAACGTCGACGATAAACACCCGCACCGCTTCGACCCTGGTTGCATCGCTGCGCAGGTGCGTGACACTGTGGAAGGCGCCTCCGGAAAACTTCGCCTCCCGCGTGCTGAACCCGACCGTCTTTTCGTTGAACCCGGTCTCATAGATTCGTTCCCGGCGTTCGAGCTGATCGAATTCCTCTTCCGATCGTGCGGCGATCCCGATGGTGGTAACCGGAAGCGGTTTCCGATTCATGTCGCAAGCCTGATGGATCCGGCGTTTCTGCGCTCCGGTCTTGTGCCATTCCAAGTCGGTACTAAAGGCGGGCGCGCCCGCGCTCGCCGGGCAGCCGAGTTCCCAGATCAGGAAAATGCGGCCGTTCTCGTCGTAATTCTCCTCGCGTAGCACGTAAGGTAATCCGGCGTTGAGCGCGAGCTCGCCGTTTTCGCTCTCGTGCCGGAACACGTTTCGCCGCTGCCGGCCCTGCGCGTCGTACTCCGGCTCACTGACGTCGCGGGCATAATGGAACCGCGACTGGTCCAGTTCTTCCATCGTTTGCCGGCGCAACGCTCCGGTCGAACTGAATTGGTTCGTGAGCCGATGATAACCGGCTTTGCCGTAGCTCTTCGCGCCCGCCGCGTCGAAGTAACGCTCGTCCCAAAACATTCCTTCGGGACCAAATTTGTAACTGAGCTTCTTGATCGCGTAGCCCTTGTCGTTCACGACCGGCCGGCCGGAATCGTCGAGCGACTTTTCTTCCTTGAGATTGCCCCGCTCGTCCCATTGCATGCCGAAGCGAAAACTCGACGGGCCCGTGAGCTTCACTTCGGTCGGATAACCGTGATCGTCGTAGGAAGCGCTCCATTCCGCGGCCGGCATGACCTTGTCGTCGGTCCCGAGCCGGAAATATTTGGCCAGGATCACTTCGCCCAGCTCGTCGAAACCGATCTCCTGCGCGATCCAGTCCTTGTAATTGCGCGCCGGATTTCCTTCCGGGCCAAGCTGGCTGGTGCGGATGGGATTCCCGGTCGCATCGTATTCAATGACCGACGCGGTGACGCCGTCCACCGTCGCGGGTTTTCCTTCGCCATCCTGCCTTTCGATCCGGATCGGGCGGCCGGCATTGTCCCGCGTGATGGCGTAAGCGACGATCCCGGCCCGGTTCGCCATCGCTTTGCCCTCCGCATCAAGATTCGTCAGGCGGCTTATCTGGCCCTGCCGGTCGCGTTCCATTTTGTAGCCGTAAACACCTTCGCCGTTCGGCGTCGGTTGTCCGGCGCCGCTAAAGAAATTCACCTTCAGGTCGTGACCGCTGGAATCCCGCTCGAATTCCAGGTGCGACGCGCCGGTCGCGTGGGCCGCGTCGAACCCGCGGACGTTGACGAAATGCGCGCGGGCGATCGCTGGGTTGTCGGTGCGCTCGTAGAGGACGCGCCAAAGCACACCGCCATTCCGGTCGCGCGCCGTTGCTTCACGCGCCTGCTTGCCGTCGTAAGTGAATTCGACCGAGGAACTCTCGACCGCCTTCTCCGCATTCGGCTGCACGCCGCTGATTCCTTCGATGTAAATCGGAATCGCTTCGCCCAGTTGCAGGCGGCGGAGCACGGCCGGATGGCCCCGCGGATTCAACACTTCGACCCGCGTAATCTGCCCCGCTCTTCCACGACGCGTCAGCCGCAGATTGAAGGCACGACGCGAGGCCTGGTCCTTCGTTAAGGGTGCCGTCGAATCGAGTCCGCCATTCACGAAATCAACCGCCGCCGCGAATTCGGTGCGCGCGCGCTGGTAAAACTCCCAATCGTAGAGCCAGATTCCGCCAACGATCACCGCCGCGAGGAGAGCGGCGCGGGAAACAAACCGCCACGGATGGCGCCGGATCCATTTCATCGTCCGCACGACCGTCGTCGGCGGCTTGGCCAGGATCGATTCGTCGTCGAGGTAACGCCGCAAATCTTCCGCCAGCGCCGCGGCGCTTTCGTAGCGACTGGCCGGCTCTTTTTCCAGACACTTCAGACAGATCGTCTCCAGCTCGCGCGAAACTCCCGGCCGATAAAAAGCGGGCGACACCGGGTCTTCCGTGATCACGCGCACAGTCAGCGCGGTCTCGTCGTCCTCCGGCAGGAAGGGCGGCCGGCCGGCGAGCATCTCGTAGAGAATCGCGCCTAACGAATAGACGTCGGCCGCCGCGCCGACGTCCCGGCTGGTGCCGCGCGCCTGTTCCGGCGCCATGTAGGTTGGCGTGCCGATGACTGCGCCGGACTGGGTGAGGGCGGCGTTCGCGGTCAGCCGTTTCGCGATTCCGAAGTCGGCGACTTTCGGCACGTCCTCGGGATCGAGCAGAATGTTCGCCGGCTTGAGGTCGCGATGCACGACGCCGTTCCGATGGGCAAAATGAAGCGCGCGCGCCACGCTCACCAGCAACTGCGCCGCGTCCCGTTCCTCGATCGGTCCCGTCCGCAATTGATCGGCGAGCGAACCGCTCTCGACGTATTCCATGGAGAAGAACGGCGCGCCCTCCACGTCCCCGACTTCATAAATTTGGATGATGTTCGTGTGATGAAGCCCGGCCGCCGTCTCCGCTTCCGCGAGAAATCGCCTGAGCTCGTCCGGTCCGTAATGGCCGGTCAGCATCTTCAGGGCGACCATCCGGTTCAGGCTGATTTGGCGGGCCCGATAAACGACGCCCATCCCGCCCCGGCCGAGTTCGCCTTTGATCTCGTAGTCGCCGATAACCCGATCCGCTGCCAGCGGTTTGGACGGTGGATGAGGTGCGTCCGGTTCCGGCATCGTCCGCGCATCTTCTGAATTTCGCGCGCGCCACTCAAGCGCACGTTGGTAATCGGCTTGAGCAATGCGGCGCTGCGCCGTAACATGGTGCGTCATGCAAGCGACCTGGCGATTGCTCCTCTGCCTGCTTCTCTCCGCTTCGCTTGGGTTCGCCGCGATTCCGCGCCAGCCAATGCCTCCGGTCGTCGAGAAAACCGATTGCTGCGCCAAAATGAAGGAGGATTCCGCCACCCGGGAATGCGAACGACATGCGCCGAAGTCCGATCCGGATCAGCAGTGTTGCGCGGCCTGCGCCTTCGGTCTGGCGGCCGTTGTCGCGAGGGTTGCTCCATTTATCTACCCGGCCGTGGGCGACGAAAGTTTTGCGGCTTACATTTCTTCCGAGCGCAGCCGCTCGCATCGGCCTCCGGTTCCGCCGCCGCGCGCCTGATTCATTTTCGAATCGCGTCGGCTTGTCCCCGCGACTGCGGGGGCGAGAGCAGAAGGAACTCAAACGGAGGATTCCATGAAATATCTCTTATCGATCGTAGCGGTCCTGGCGCTCGTCGGCACAGCCAGCGCGACTTCGCGTTCGGCTGATTGCTGCGGCGCCGGTGGCTGCTGCCTGGTGAAGCAGAGCTGCTGCGCGAAGTAAGCGCGGCGAATAGTTAAACGGGCCCCCGCTGGAGAAATCCGGCGGGGGTTTCCGTTTTCCTCTAGCGTTTCAGTTTGGCCAAGGCGGCCCGCGCCTCTTTTTGTTTCGGGTCGATCTTGACGGACATTTCGTACTCGGTGCGCGCGCCGGTGGCGTCGCCTTTCTTTTCCAGGATGTTACCCAACCGGTAATGCGCGGCGGCGAGCGACGGGTTCTCCAGCTCCTCGCGCAACGGCATCGCCAGATAAGTGCGCAGACATTTTTCCCCGCGCTCGAGCTGCTGACCGCTCAAGGCCGCGGTCCGCCCGACCTGGTAAAGAGCGAATGGATAGTTCGCATCGAGCGCCAGCGCCTGGTTGAGCGCGGCGAACGCTTTGTCCCAGTCTTTCTTTTGCTGGTGCGCGAGCGAAATCCGGACGTGGATGATCGGCCGCGGATGAAGCCGGGCCGACTCGTTGTAGCTGGCGAGGGCCGCATCGTATTTCTTTTCGCCGGCCAGGAAATCGCCGTCGAGTTGGGCGGCGAACGCCGGATCGTGGCGCCGGATGAAGGCGACCTGCTCGGCCGCCTTCGCGTTGCTCCCGCCGAGAAAGCCCGGCACGGCGCGAAAAAGGATGGCGAGGTCCTGGCGCGCCTCGAGATTGAGAGGATCGAGTGCGATCGCCTTCTCCAGTTCGGCTTTGACTTTGCGCAGGCTCACCACGCTGCTCATGATTCCATCCTGCGCGGCCTTGAGCCCGAGCGCGCGCCCGAGCCATTGGTGGAATTTCGAATTGCCCTGTTCCGCGGCCACGCATTTTTCCAGGAGCGGAACCGCGGCGCCGAACTCCTGGCGGCGCATCAGTTCCTGCGCCTGGCGGAAAAGTGCGGCTGCGTCTTCGGCGTGGAGCGACCAGGCGGTGAAAACGAGCACCCCGGCCGTGGCGATGATGCGGAAGAGGATGGCCGACTTCACACACGACCATAACGCGACCGACAAATGATTCATCCCGCACGGTGCTCTGGCCTGTCATCCCGAGGCTGGCGAAGCGCGCCGAGGGACCTCGCAAGCGCTCAATCGCTTGCGCGCTACAACACGCTTCCCTTCGTCATTGTGCGCATGGTGTTTCGCGAGAGCGTAAATTGCATCGGAGAGGTCCCTCGGCGCGCTACGCCAGCCTCGGGATGACGTACGCTACTTCCGCGCTTCGGGCGTGACGCTGAGCGTGACCTGTTTTCCGTCGCGTTCGATGACGACCTGCACGGGTTGCCCGATTTTCACCGCGTCGAGCGCGTAAGTGTAATCGTAGATGTTCGCGATCTTCTGCCCGGCGAACTCGACGATCACGTCGCCCCCTTTTAATCCTGCTTTCTCCGCCGGGCTCGCGCCGCGCACGCCGCTCAGCTTCACGCCTTTCACGTCCGTGGTGTAATCGGGGATCGTGCCGAGATACGCGCGCAACGTCTCGCGCCCCCCGGCTTCCTGGCTGCTTCGCTCGACCTTCGCCAGATCGGGGCGCTCCGGCGTTTGCGCGAGATCGACCACGATCTGCTCTGAAAATTTCGCGATCCGCTCGAGCCCTTCGTAATTGATCTTGTCGGCCGTGTCCGTGGGACGGTGATAATCTTCATGCGCGCCGGTGAAGAAATTCAGCACCGGCACACTCTTCGTGTAGAAGCTGGTGACATCGGTGGGCAGATAAGGATCGTCCTGAAGGGTCAGGCTGAATCCGGCGGCGACGTTTCGCTTCTCGATCAGCTTCCGCCAGGCATGCGACGATCCAACGCCCTGCAAGGTCAGCTTGTTGTCGCGCAACCGGCCGACCATGTCCGCGTTCAGATACGCGACGATCTTGTTCAACGGCACCGGCGGTTTCTCGCAGAACGCCACCGAACCGATGATTCCAATTTCTTCCCCGGACCAGGCCGCGAAGATGACGCCGCGCCGGAATTTTTCCGGATGCTCCGCCCGCTCTTTCGCCAGCGCCGCCGCCAGTTCCATCATCCATGCCGTGCCCGAGGCGTTATCGTCCGCGCCGGGATGGATTTTGTTTTCCTCGCCCGCCCGTCCGAGCGAACTCGTGCCGCCGTGGCCGAGATGATCGTAATGCGCGCCGACCACGACGTATTCGTCGCTGCCCGGCGGCGGCGGAAGATAAGCGACCACGTCGGAATCGGTTTTCTTCAGGTGCTCGATGCCGCAGGCCAGCCTCACTTTCACCTTCGGTAAAACGAAGCCGCCTTCCGCATGCGGGTTCTCCTGGTCGAGCCCGGCCTGCAGGTCTTTGAGCTTCTTGCCGCTCGGCCCCAACAGCGAATCAGCGACGCTTCCGCTGATCGATGCCGCGATGATCCCGCTCCCGGCATTCGTGTTGTCGTTGTTGAGGGTGAGCAATTCGCCCGCGTTCGGTGAATTCGGGCCGGTCACGACGAGCACTCCTTTCGCGCCGCGCTCGCGCGCCAGCATCGCCTTGTAGCGCAGGCCCGAGTAGCGGTTCAATTGCGCCCGGCGCGCCGCATCGATCCCTTCCGGCACGTAGCGAAAGATCAGGACGATCTTGTCCTTCACGTCGAGGCCCGCGTAGGAATCGTAGCGCGCGGCGCCTTCGCCGGGAACCACGAGGCCGTATCCGGCGAAAACCACTTCGCCTCGCGATTCACCATTCTCGGTGAAACCGAGCGGGCGAAAATCGAGGTCGAGTCTGGCGTTCGCCGGGGAAGCGTCGCCCGTTGAAATTTCGAGCGCCGTCTCGTTGGCCCGCACGCGTTCCCCGGCGTTGAACTGGAACGGAAGCGCGTAATTTTCGGCGAACGATTTCAGGCCGTTGTCCCGGAAATAATTCGCCAGCCACTTCGCTGCCTCCTGCGCACCCGCGCTGCCGGTCATGCGACCGTCGCGTTTCTCATCCGCGAGCCATTCAATTTCCCTGCGCAGATCGGCCGCTTTGATCTCCGGGCTGGAGCCAGGATCCGCGACCACGGCTTTGGGCGAAACAGAAACCGCCGCTGCCGCCGTTGTCCCTTGTTTCGGCGCGGCCAATACCGCGGCTCGCGCCGCTTCGTCATTCCAATCGGCGATGAACAGCTGCGATTTGCCGTCGCTGGTCCGGCCGCTGGTCCAGCAAAGCTTTTTCCCATCGGGCGAAAACACCGGCAGGCCGTCGAAACCCGGCGTGAACGTCACCCGCACCGGCTCGCGTTCGCCCGACGCGTCCACCATGAACAACTCGAAGTTTTCGAACCCGAATTTGTTGGACGTGAAGATGAAATACTTCCCGCTCGGATGAAAAAACGGCGCCCAGGACATCGACTTGAAATCGGTCACGCGCTTTTTGTCCGAGCCGTCCAGCTTCGTCGTCCAGACATCGGCGATCATTCCGTTCTCCTCGAAATGCCGCCAGACGATGCGCTCGCCGTCCGGCGAAAAGAATGGCCCGCCGTCGTAGCCCGGTTCGTTCGTGAGGCGGCGGACGTTCGAGCCGTCCGCGTTCATGATGTAAATGTCGCCGAACCAGGCCGGGTCCTTTCCGTAACGCTCGCGCTGAGCGGCTGGAAGTTTTTCGAGCGGAAACGCGGAGCGCAACGAACAGAACACGATCTGTTTTCCATCCGGCGACCAGGAACCTTCCGCGTCGTAGCCGGGCGACCGAGTCAGGTTAACCGGATCGCTCCCGTTCTGCTTCGCCGAGAAAATATCGAAGGTCGCGTCATAATCCCACGCATAACGGCGCTGCTTTCCGCTCGCGCGAAATTCCAATTCCGTTTTTTGTTTCGCCGCCGCCTCCGGATCGGTTTGCGTCGAGGCGAAAAGGACCCGGTCGGTTCCGGGCTGGAAAAATCCGCAGGTCGTCTTGCCCGTTCCCGGCGACACCCTCGTCGTGTCGCCCGTTTCGAGATCGAGAATGTATTGCTGGTAAAACGGGTTCGCCGCTTCGCGCTCGCTTTGGAAGATCAGCTTTTTTCCGTCCGGCGAAAAATACCCTTCGCCACTCCGCTTGCCTTCGAACACGAGCTGTCGCGCATTCGAGATGAAGCGGTTCTCCTGGGTGGCGTCATCAGCGCCGATTGCATTCGCGCACGGCGTCAGCAACAGGATCGAGAAGAAGACGAGAATGAATCGAGAGAGCTGCATCCGACCTGTCCCTTAGTTTCTTTCCACGGCGCGGGCGAGCAAATCGCGCACGGTCTCGTCGGTGAGCTGGGCGAAGTCGTCGTAGAATTGGCCCACGCCCCGGAACCAGTCTGGCGCAAAAAGGATCACGGTTTCGTCGGCCACCCTTTTGATTTCGGCGAGCGTCTCGGGCGGACAAACCGGCACCGCCACCACGATCTTCGCCGGATCCTTGTGCCGCAACGCAGCGATTGCCGCCAGCATCGTTGCACCGGTCGCGAGCCCGTCGTCCACGAGGATAACGATCCGCCCGTCCAATTCCGGGGCCGGCCGGCCCTGGCGGTAATCGCGCTCTCGCCGTTCCACTTCGCGCGTTTCCAGCGCGGTCACGTCGGCGACCCGCGCCGCCGCGGCCGGCATCGCACGCAGCACGTCTTCATTGAGAACGCGGACTCCACCCGAAGCGATCGCCCCCATCGCGAGCTCGCGCTGGCCCGGCACGCCGAGCTTGCGCACCACGAAAACATCAAGCGCCAGCCCGAGTTTCACCGCGATTTCGTAGCCGACTGGCACGCCGCCGCGCGGGAGCGCGAGCACGATGCTGTCCTCTCGCTTTTCGTAGGGGCGCAGTCGCTCCGCCAGCAATTGTCCGGCTTCGGTGCGATCGCGAAAGGCTGTATGCATCCCATCGGCAAAGTCCGACGGCTTTCAGGAAAAGCGAACCACCATGCTTGTCATCCCGAGGCAGGCGCAGCGCGCCGAGGGACCTCCCGTAACTCGAGCAATCACGCTAAATAGCTTGCGCAAGATCGACACGAGCAGTTCGCAGCATGCGAAAGCGTGGAGCGGCGCACTTTTGTACGGCTGCGAGGTCCCTCGGCGTGCTGCGCCAGCCTCGGGATGACGCGCGTTTCTATGCGCTATAGTGACGGGAGGTGAAACCCGAACACGTCGCAACAGATCAGCATGACCACGCCTGTTGCCATCACGAGCGCTCAGCTACGCCGACGATCGTGGCGGCTCCCGGTTCCCTCTACACCTGTCCGATGCATCCCGAAATCGAGCGGAATGCGCCAGGCGATTGCCCGATCTGCGGAATGGCGCTCGAACCGAAAACCATTTCCGCCGCCACTGCCGAGGACGATTCGGAATTAACCGACATGACGCGCCGTCTCTGGATTGGCGCGGCGCTAACCCTTCCGGTTTTCGTGCTCGCGATGTCGCATTTAATTCCAAACGCGCCGCCGTGGATGTCGGGTGACGCCTCGCGCTGGATTCAGTTTGCGCTCACCACGCCGGTCGTTCTTTGGGCGGGCTGGCCTTTCTTTGTGCGCGGCGGGCGCTCGTTGGTCACCCGGCATCTCAACATGTTTACGCTCATCGCCATCGGGGTTGGCGTCGCCTGGGCCTACAGTTCGGTCGCGCTCTTCTTTCCCGGTTTGTTCCCGCCCGCCATGGCCCACCACGAGAAACCCGGCCTTTATTTCGAAGCTGCGGCCATGATCACCGTTTTGGTTTTGGTCGGCCAGGTCCTCGAACTGCGCGCACGACGCCGCACCGGCAGCGCCATTCGCAGCCTGCTCGATCTCACGCCGCCGACCGCACATCTCTTTCGCGATGGAGAGGAACGCGACATCCCCCTCGCCGAGGTGAACACTGGTGACTGCATCCGGGTTCGTCCCGGCGAAAAAATCCCAGTCGACGGCAGCCTCGTTGAAGGCCGCTCGACCGTGAACGAATCGATGATCACCGGCGAATCGCTGCCCGCGGAGAAAGCGCCCGGCGACAAAGTCATCGGTGGGACGTTGAACAATACCGGCAGCTTTATCATGACGGCCGAACGCGTCGGCAACGAGACCGTGCTTGCCCAAATCGTGCGGATGGTTTCCGACGCGCAACGCAGCCGCGCGCCCATCCAGCGGCTCGCTGACAAAGTCGCCGGCTATTTCGTGCCGGCAGTGCTGTTCGCGGCCGTGATTACATTCATCGCGTGGATCTGGCTCGGATCGGAACCGCGGCTGGCTCACGGCATCATCAACGCGGTCGCGGTCCTGATCATCGCGTGTCCGTGCGCCCTTGGGCTGGCCACTCCGATGTCGATCATGGTCGGGATCGGGCGCGGCGCGCATGCCGGGGTGCTGGTGAAAAATGCCGGCGCCATCGAGGCCATGGAGAAAGTGACGACACTGGTCGTCGACAAGACCGGGACGCTGACAGAAGGAAAACCGCGCGTCACGAAAGTCGTCCCCGTCGCCGGATTCTCTGAAAATGATTTGCTCGCAGCGGCCGCGTCGGTCGAGCAACAGAGCGAACATCCGCTGGCCTCGGCGATCGTCGCCGCGGCACGGGAAAAAGATTTGCCGCTCGGAAAGGTGGACGATTTTTCATCAACCACCGGCGGCGGAGTCGCCGCGACGAGCGACGGCGTTAACGTTGTTGTCGGCCAACCGGCGTTCCTTCGTGCTGGCGGCATCCATGGGTTGGAGGATCTCGAAGAACAGGCGTGCGTTCTCCAGGCGGCAGGAGAGACCGTCATCTTCGTCGCCATCGCGAATCGCGCCGCCGGGATCATCGCGGTCGCCGACCCGGTCAAATCCTCCAGCGCCGATGCCATCCGCGAACTGCGCCGTCTCGGATTGAAACTGGTCATGCTTACCGGCGACAACGAAAGGACCGCGCGCGCGGTAGCGTCAAAGTTGGGGCTCGATGACGTGGAAGCCGGGGTCGCGCCCGGCGACAAACAAGCGCGCGTCGACGCGTTCCGTCGCGCGGGGGTCGTTGTTGCGATGGCCGGCGACGGGATCAACGACGCGCCCGCGCTGGCCGCGGCTGACGTCGGGATCGCGATGGGAACCGGGACCGACGTGGCGATGGAAAGCGCCGGCATCACCCTCGTGAAAGGAAATCTTCATGGCATCGTCCACGCGATCCGATTGAGCCGCGCTGTCATGCGCAACATCCGGCAGAATCTTTTCTTCGCTTTCATCTATAACGCGCTCGGAATCCCGATCGCCGCCGGTCTGTTCTATCCGTTTTTCGGATTGCTCCTCAGCCCGGTGATCGCGGGTGCCGCCATGAGCCTGAGCTCGGTTTCGGTAATCGGGAATGCTTTGCGGCTGCAACGGATTCGGCTTTGAGATGCGCAGGTTGTAGCGACGCCGCTCTGTCGGCGTACTAAGTGTTGACTGGAACCGGCGCGAATGTACGGCGACAGAGCGCCGTCGCTACAACGGAATACGCGGCCCCGCCGACCTCATGCTTGTCTTTCTCGTCTGCCTTTCATCGTTGCTCGCCGGCTTCATCGATTCGGTGGTAGGCGGCGGCGGCCTCATTCAACTCCCGGCAATGCTGATCCTGTTTCCCGATCTCCCCATCGCCACGATTCTGGGGACGAACAAATTCGCGTCGTGCGCAGGGACAACGATCGCCGTCCAGCGCTACTCACGTCATGTCGCTTTCGATTGGCCGACGATCCTGCCCGCGGCCATCGCCGCCTTTATTTTTGCGTTCATCGGTTCGCGCATCGTCTCGCTGCTGAATACCGCTTTCCTGCGCCCGATCGTTCTCGGGTTGCTGGTCGTCGTCGCGATCTACGTCTTCTTCGTTAAAGACCTCGGGATCATTCACCAGCCGAAACATCCGCCGAAGAAAGCCCAGTTGCTCGGCATCCTGGTCGGCGCCGGCCTCGGTTTTTACGACGGGTTCTTCGGGCCCGGCACCGGCAGTTTCCTCATCTTCCTTTTCGTCGGCGTTTTCGGATTCGATTTTCTCTCGGCCTCGGCTTCCGCGAAGGTGATCAATCTCGCCACCAACATCGCTTCGGTCCTCTACTTTGGCTGGACCGGGCACATCATCTACGCTTACGCGATTCCGATGGCGCTCTGCAGCGTTCTCGGCGCCGCCATCGGCGCCCGGCTGGCCATCGCGAAAGGGAGCCGGTTCGTCCGGATTTTTTTCCTGGTGATCGTTGGCGCGCTCATCGCCAAACTCGCGCAATCGATCTTTGCGCCGTAATCTTTGGACGTGATCCGAAGCCTGCTCGCTCTCGCCGCGATCGTGCCCACTCTGGCCGCGCACGCCGGCGAAATTGTGTGGGAAAGCAAACCGGCGCGGACGCATTTGATCGAGCTCTACACTTCGGAGGGATGCAGCAGTTGTCTGCCGGCCGAAGCCTGGATGACGTCGCTGAAAAACGAGCCGCGGCTCTGGCAGGATTTCGTCCCGGTGGCGTTTCACGTCGATTACTGGGACCACCTTGGCTGGCGCGATCCGTTCGCGATGAAAAACTGGACGGATCGCCAGGCGGATTATTCCGTGCGTTGGAAGGCCGAAACGGTTTACACGCCGGCGTTCGGGCTCGATGGCAAGGAGTGGCACATGGCCGCGATTCCGGCAGCGGGCGCCGACACGCCCGGAGTGCTCAAGGTCATCCTTAACGGCGACCGGTTAACCGCCAATTTCAAACCAGCCCCGGGCGGCGGCACGCGTCGCTACGACGTTCATGTCGCCCAGCTCGGGTTCGCCCTGACCGCGGACGTAACCGCCGGAGAAAATAACGGGCGGAAGTTGATTCACGACTTTGTCGTCCTTGGCCTAACGACTGAAACGATGAAGGCTGGCGTCAAGGAACTGCGGCTCAGCGCGCCGTCGATCTCCTCGAACGGCGAGCCGCGGACGGCCCTGGCCGTTTGGGTGAGCGAAGCGGGAAAGATCGAGCCGCTCCAGGCGGTGGGCGGCTGGCGGCAATGAAAGAATTATGAGCGAGAAAATCGAGAAAACGGAAGAGGAATGGAAGAAGACGCTGACACCGGAGCAGTATCATGTCTTGCGCGAGAAGGGGACCGAGCGCGCTTTCACCGGCGAGTATGCTGACACCCATGATCCGGGGACGTATCGCTGCGCCGGATGCGGCAATCCGCTTTTCGACGCGGAGACAAAATACGAATCAGGCAGCGGCTGGCCGAGCTTTTACAAGCCGATCGCGAACGACGCTGTGGAAACGGAGACCGATCGCAAGTTCGGCATGGCGCGGACCGAAGTGCTCTGCGCGAAGTGCGGCGGCCATCTCGGCCACGTTTTCCCGGATGGTCCCGAGCCGACGGGAGAGCGTTACTGCATGAACTCCGCGGCGTTGAAGCTGGAGAAAAAAGAGTAGCAGGTCATCCCGAGGCTGGCGCAGCGCGCCGCGGGATCTCTCATTTGCAATTTGCGCTAACGCGAAATATCACGCGCGCGCCGACGAGAATGCTTTCTTGTAATGCGGAAGCGGTTGAGCGCTTGAGAGGTCCCTCGGCGCGCTGCGCCAGCCTCGGGATGACACGCTTTCATTGCGCCAGCTACAACATCGGCTCTGGCCGGGCGTGGCGCGGCTGATAAACGCCGAGCTTGCCGCCGCCCGGCAGGACGAGCTGGGTGAGAACGCCCCAGCCCATGTCCTGGATTTCGCCGCACTCGACGTTCTTCGTTTTCATCTCAGCCACGAACGCATTCACGTCATCGCACATCAGATAAAACTCGTGCTCGTCGTTCTTGTCGCCGGGATGGACCGCCACTTCGGCAGGCGGCAGTCCGAAAATCAGCCAACCCTGGCCGACATCGACCTTGGTTAACTGAAGGATGTCCCGGAAAAAATTGCGGTCGGCTTCGGAATCTTTGCTGTAGATGATGGAGTGAGCGCCCGTGATCATGCCCGCACACTATTGGTAGGGCGAGACTCCGTCGAGCCGCTGTAGCAGCGGCGCTCTGTCGCCGCTTCGGATCGCCGCTCGGCGCGCCGACTGAGCGGCGCGACTACAGCGCGTTCCGTGCGACGAAACTTCCCTCGAACTCTGCCGCTGTTTCGCCCGCTTCAACCACGTTAACCCGCAGAGCGATCCGTGCTTTCCGCTTCGCCGCGAATTGGGCGCTGAATGCTCGGAGCTCTTCCGCGCCAGGCCGCAAACAAATCGCGCGAATCGTTTCGCGTACCGGCCGCAGAAACCGAATCGAACTTTCCGCGACGACCACGTGCGCCGCTGCTTCGTTCAGCTCGAGCCAAAGAAATCCGTAGGCTGCGAGCGTCGCCACCGCATTGATGCTCCCGCCGAACGCTGTCCGGAGATGATTGGAGTTCAGGGCGACCGGCGCTTCGACTACGAATCCATTTTCGTCGTTCCCTGCGACTCGCAAGCCCATCGCGCGCGTAATCGGAATTTGCCGGTGAAAAAATTCCTCGGCCCGGCGCAGCGCCCCCTCCTCAGTCACGCAACCTCTAGAGATTGTCGTTGTCTTTAACGACGGTGACATCGCCACCCGACCGATATCGGGTTCTCGAAACGCCCATGATGATGCCGATGCCCAGCAGAATGACCGAGCCGATCTGAACGTAGAGCAGCGGAACTCCGGCGGTGATCGCGCCCCACGCCAGGCCACCGATCAGGATCATGAAACCGATGATGAAAATAATAAGTCTCATTGTGCGTCGTTGATGAATCGGCCACCGCTGCGAGCGCGGTTGTAGTCGCTATTTGCCCGATTCCTTCAGCAATCGCTCTAGCTCCCCTTTCCAGAGCGCGGCGATCGTGTGGCTCCCGTGACCCCGCGTTTTTTCGCTGAGCGGAAGGACGACGGCCCTGCCTTTGGCGACCCGTTTGATCTCGCGCTCCAGGATTCCCAGCTCCGGCGGATTGATCAGGTCGTCCGCGGAATTGATGGCGAGAAGCGGCGCTCGGATTTTCTCGAGGCCCGGACCGGGATCGTAATCGTGCGAAGCTTCGAGCGCGTAGAGCATGTCGTTTGCGTCGCCGGTCTTGACGTAATCGGAGACGAATTTGTCGAGCGCTTCGTCGGTCTTTTTCAGGTCGGGCGCTTCTTTCTGGCGCAACCCCGGATTGCTGCTCATGAGCCAGAGCATTTGAGCGGCGGTGCGGAGACTCTGCGGCTGCGCCGAATAATCGCCGCCTTTCCATTCCGGATCGTTCCGGATCGCGTCGATCACCATCCGGCGCCAGGCGCGGTTCCGTCCCGAGATTTGCGTCGGCAAACTCGCCAGCGGCATGAGCGCGTCCATGAAATCGGGATGGGCCGAGCCCCAGAGCCAGGTGTGCATCCCACCCATCGACGTCCCCATCACCAGCCGCGCGTGGTTCACGCCCAGGCCGTCAGTGAGGAGGCGGAACTGCGCCTCGACCATGTCGACATAGCCGTAGCGTGGGAATTTCGCGTGCATCCCATCGCTCGGCTTGCTCGACTGGCCGTGGCCGATTCCATCCGGCATTACGATGAAAAACTTCGCGGCATCGAGCGGCTGGCCGGCGCCGAACAATTCACCAGCGAACTCCGGGCGGATAAATTGCGCGCCGCTGCCGGTCGTTCCGTGGGTAATCAGGACGGCGTTTTGGACCACGCCCTTCTCGTCCTTCACCGGTTTGCCAATGGTCCGGTAATGGATCTTCAGGGTCGGCATGGTTTCGCCGGAGGTGAACTTGAAGTTGGGGATGACGTAGTAGCCGTCGGTGGGCGGCGGATAATCGGCGGCGCGCAGTCCCGCCGTGGCAAAGAGCAGCAAACCAAGAGCAAGGAATCGAGCATTCATCATGTTCGAAAGTAGCGGCAACTTAGCGGCGCGCGAGCGCCCCCTTTTCCATTGTCATTCTGAGCGGAGCGCAGCGGAGGCGAAGCCGTAACGCAGCCGACGAAGTCGGCGAGGCCGGGCTTTCCATCTCTGACCGTTTCAGGTCCTCTCCAGCGCAGAACTAATCAGAGATGCTTCGACAGGCTCAGCATGACAGTAACAAAAAGGCGGCGGCATTCACTCGCCGATCGCAAACACTCCCGCGATGCCGATGACGTAAAGCAGGAGCACGATAAACGAATCGATCCCCATTCGCGCGATCTGCCGGTGGGGCCGGAAAATCAATCCGTAAATGTAAACCGCGGTCAGCAACATTCCCAGCGCGGTCAAATACATGTCCGCTTTGGTGGCGTGCGGCAGCACCGCTTTCCCGGACACGAGCGTGGCCACGAGAAAAATCACGGGCAGAAACGCGTTCCCGCCAAAGATGTCGCTGATCGCGAGTTTGTAATCGCCCAACTTCACCGCCTCGAACCCGGTCGAGATTTCCGGTAACGCCGTGACCGCGGCCAGGATGGTCGCGCCAAAAATAATTCCGCTCAGCCCGAGGTGCTTGGCCATTCCCTCGCTCGTTTGCTGCAGGACAACGCCGGCGCCAAGCGTCGCCACCCCGGCTACGAGAAACAGGATGACGGCCGCACTCGTGCTTGATTTCGCTTCCGCGGATTTCTCTTTCTTTTGCCGGGCGGTGCGATGCGGCTGGCCGCCGGGCGCGTCGCCATGGCTTTGCCAGGGCAGCTTGCCGCGCGCTTTTCCAATCAAATACAAACCGGCGACCCACGCGCCGCAGATCAGCACGCCATCTGGGGTGATTCCCCGCCAGACGAGCGACTCCGGAAACTGGTGCGCCATGAAAGTGAGCGCGAGCATCACGATGACGAGGAGCGCTTCCAGGACGAGATCGAGCGAAGCGGCGTGACCGATCAGCGGCATTCGTTTTCCAGCGCCAAACGCGTCCAGCAAAACCAGCACCACTGTCTGGATTGCAATCCCGCCGAGAATGTTTCCGGTTGCGAGCCCGAGCTGATTTCGCATCGCACCGCTGACCGTGATCGCGATCTCCGGCAGGTTGGTAACGACTGCCAGCAGGATCGCGCCGCCGAGCGCTTCGCCGAGCCCGAAGCGCGACGCAAGGACATCGGTGGTTTTGGAAACGTAAACACCCGCGACCCAGACGATCGCGCCGGCCGCCGCGAAGATAAGCGACAGGAGCGGCAACGACATCTGCTCGAACATTCCGTCACCCTACTGTCATTCTGAGTGTAGCGAAGAATCTCTGATCATTTCCGGTCGTCTTCAGCGCAGAAATAGTCAGAGATGCTTCGCCAGGCTCAGCATGACGGTTTCAAAAACGTTACCAATCAATAGTCGCGTTGCCGGCGGCATCGGTCGTGACTTTGCGGCCGAGGAGGCGCAGATAGGCCTGATTGTAATCGGGATGTTTTTCGACCCGGCCGTAGACCGTCAACTCCGTCATGGCGTGGAAATCGGAGGTGATGGTCTGGAATGCGGGCACGTCCTGCTTCGCGACGAACACGCGCAGGGCTGAATAACCGTTCTTCGCTTTCGGATCGTGTTGCCAGAGCGACGCTTCGTACCAGTTCGGCTCGGGATGCCGCAGTTTCTCGCTCCGATAATGGAAGCGTACCGCCACGACGCGCCCGATGAGCGACGCTTCCTCTTTCAAGAGCGACGGGACATCGTAGGTCTGGACGTTCTTCCACGCGGCCGCATCAAAGCGCTGGCCGGCCAACGCGGTTCCCAGGCAAAGCAAAGCGCAGATCGCGATCAGGATTGTTTTCATATCGTCGTCGAGTCGTTCGAGGCGTCGCCAATTTCTTTTTGGGCTTTGGTGGCGGCGATCACTTTGTTGGCCAGCGTCTGGATTTTGTCGAGCCGATCGCCCAGAAGCGAGCGCAGTCCGTCGGCGTCCAGGGATGACCCATCGGCCGGCGGCGTCGAAAGCAGCCGGATCGCTTCGTACGCCTTGTCGTTCAACTCCGCTATCGCGCGATCGACTTGCGCTTGTCCGGTCATCGCTCCCGCGATCACCTCGGTTATGCGATCAAGGCTGACGGTGCAGCCGGCGAGGTCGTCGCCGTAAATGATGCGCAAAATTTCTTCGGCCGCGGCGCGCGCTGCTTTCTGGGTCGGATGATCGGAGTTCATGTTACTCGTAACGCAGCGCCACCATCGGGTTCACCCGGATCGCGCGCAACGCCGGGAGCAGACACGCGATCAGCGCGATCGCGAGCATCAGCGCCGCCACTTCCAGATAGGTCGCCGGGTTCGCCGGGCTGACGCCGAAGAACAAGCTCGCCAGGTAACGGGTCAGCCCGATTCCCGCGCCCACACCGATGACAATTCCGAGCAGGACAAGGCGAACGCCTTCGCCCACCACCATACGGAGGACATCCTTGCTTTGCGCGCCGAGCGCCATCCGGATCCCGATCTCCTGGGTTCGTTGTCCGACCAGCGACGCGAGCACGCCGAACAATCCGATCGACGCCAGGACGAGAGCGAGCCCGGCGAAAACGCTCATCACGAACGATTGAAACCGGCGCTGGCTCGTGTCCTCGTCGAGGATCTGTTCCATCGTCCGCACTTCATACACCGGCAAATTCCTGTCCACCGACCAGACCTGGCTTTTGACCGCGGTGATGAGCTCTTCCGGATCGCCGGCCGCGCGCACCGCGAAAGTGAGCTGGGTGAAATCTACCATCGGCTTGGTAATCTCCGGCCGCGTCTTGCTTTCGAGTCCCTCCTGGTGCGTGTCGGCGACCACACCGATTACGGTTGAGACGATGACGGGCGCATCAGGTTTCGCCGGCACGTTACGCAGATGCTGGCCGACCGCCTGGTCGTTAGGCCAGAGCCGTTTCGCCAAAGTCTGGTTCATCACCAGGACCGGCGCTTTCGTCTGGAGTTCCTCCGCCGTGAAATTGCGGCCGGCGATCAACCGGATTCCGACGGTGTCGAAATAACCGGCTGAAAAAATTCCGCGCATGTCGGCGGTCGGTTCGCTCCCACGGGCGGGCGGCGGCTGGCCTTCCAAGACAAAACGGGTCAGGCGAATCCGGGTCATCGGCAGGCCATCCGAAAAGCTGACGCTGTTCACCCCGCCCATCGCGGAAACTTTTTCTTCGACCTGGCGGCAGAACGCCGCGATCTGGGCGTCGCCGGCGTAACGCGAAGACGGCATGCTGAACTTCATCGTCAGGAGATGGTCCGCGCGAAAACCCGGGTCCACGCTCAGGACCGCGAGCACGCTTTTCACCATGAACCCCGCGCCGACCAGGAGGACGCAGGCCAGCGCGACCTCCGCCACCACCAGCGCCCGCCGCATCCGACCCGAGGCCGCGCCGGCATTCGCTCCGCGCGTCTGGTTCAGAAACGTGTTTACGTCTGCCCGCGCGGCTTGCAGCGCCGGAACAATCCCAAAAAAGACGCCGGCGGCGATCGAGATGCCGACGGTGAAGAGAAGGACGGCGAGGTTCAGTTGAATATCTTCCGGGCGCGTGATCCCAGCCGGTTGCAATGCCACCAGCGCTTTGATTCCGAAATGCGCCAGAGCGAGACCAACGACCGCGCCGATGCCGCTGAGCACCAGGCTTTCCACGAGAAGCTGCGAAACGAGACGGCCGCTGCCGGCGCCCAGCGCTTTCCGGATCGCCATTTCTTTTTGGCGCGCGCCGGCCCGCGTCAGCATGAGGTTGGCAATGTTCGCGCAGGCGATGAGCAACACGAAGCCGACCGCGCCGAGCATGACAAAAAGATTGCGGCGCAAATCCTGGCCGAGATTTTCAACCGCGACCGGGAAGACGTTGATGCCGAATCCGGCGTTCTGGGTTGGGTCCTGTTCCGCGAGACGCCTGGCGATTCCATCCAGCTCAGCGCGCGCCTGGGCGAGCGAGACCCCGTCGCGGAGCCGGCCATAGACCTGCATTTTGCGGCGTTTCGCCTCGACCTGATTTTGGGTGGCGGTCTCGTCGTACGGCACCCATAGCTTCGGCGAATGCTGGTCCTGTCCTTCCCGCGCGGCTGGCAGATGAAATTCCGCCGGTAACACACCGACGATCGTGTAAGCGACGTCGTTCAGGGTCAGCGTCTGGCCGAGCGCGCGTTGTTCTCCGCCAAAATGGCTGCGGAAAAAAGCGTCGGTGATGACAGCCACGCGCGTCTTCGATGGATCGGTCGCGGCCGAATCAAAGCTGGTGCCGAGCGCCGGCTTCACCCCAAACAACGCGAAAATGTTCGCCGAAGCGCGAGCGCCTTCGATCCGTTCCGGCTCCGGGCCGCCGGTCAGGTTGAAGTTCGCATCTTCAAACCCCGCGATCGCCTCGAACTGGGTGGCCTGTCGCTGCCATTCGAGAAAACTGGTGTAAGCCGGTGGCAACCGCTCGCCGATCGATCCGCCCAGGGCCGGATTTTTTTCCCAGATCATCACGACCCGTTCCGGATCGCGCAGCGGCAGCGCCCGGAGCAGGACTGCATCGACCACGCTGAAGACCGCCGCGTTCGCGCCGATCCCGAGCGCGAGCACCGCGATGGTGGTCACCGCGAATCCCGGCGACTTCCGTAGCATCCGAAGACCGAAGCGGAGATCGGCGAAGAAATTCTTCATTCGGCGAACAATGTCCTCATGCGTGCATGGTCGACAAGCTTCAAGGAGCGGCGATTTGAAATCGCCGTTTCTTCGTTCGATCGGCGGTTTCAAACCGCCGTTCCTTGAGGACTGAATCATGCACCTGCCCGTAGCGCTTGTTCTGCTTCGTCATCTTGAGGAAATAGCCGAGCCGGCTCTCGAAAATCTCTTGTCGAGTGCGCGACATATCGAGCCAGCCAACGCGGACGCGCTGATACCATTTCGGGAAACGCTGGAAGTTCTTCCACGTTTGAGGATCGCGCTTCAGGGCCGCGGCGATGTCGGGCGCGAGAACGAACTTCTCGCTCATCCGGTCGCGAATTTTTTCCATCCCGGCCGACGTCATCAATCCGGCGCGGACCATTCTTCGCACCCGCTCCTTGTTCGTTTCCGAAAGCTGGCTCTTCCTGCTCCGGCGCGGACTGAACCGCTGCGCGAAATAATTTTCGTCGATCGATTTCATGGTGCCGTCGATCCAGCCGAAACAGAGCGCTTCCTCGACAGCGTCGCTGTAATCGACGCGCCCTTTCCCGCTTTTTTTCGTCGCGTAAACCAGCCAGATCTCTTTTTTGCGCGCATGATTTTTCTCGAGCCACACGCGCCATGCTTTTCGCGTCGTGACCCGCAACCTCTGTCCGATCTCCATGGTGACGAAATGATATCAAATTTCTCGGAAAGCGTCTTGTTGTAGCGACGGCGCTCTGTCGCCGTACCGCGCGCTGCCTGCAATCGACGCGTCAGAACGGCGACAGAGCGCCGTCGCTACAACAGTTGCCAACGCCCGCATCCAACCGGCAGGGCGCAAGCGAATTTAAGAATGGTGAACGACGACGATCCCGACGCGATCGATCCGGCCGAGCTGATCGCGATCGATCCAACTGGCGGCCTGGACGATCTTCTGATTTTCGGCAGCCCCGAAACGCGCCGCCGTTTCCTCAAACAGGTGGCCGGAACCGGGGTTGCCATTGGTCTTGGACCGACATTGATGGGAATGGGATCGGTGGAAGCCGCGGAGAACGCGCCTGCCACCACCACGGTTTCGCCAATGAAGGTCCAGCTCAAGATCAACGGCAAGGAGCACACCCTGGAGATCGATCCGCGCACGACGTTGCTCGATGCTCTTCGCGAACATTTGCGGCTGACGGGCTCGAAGAAAGGTTGCGACCACGGCCAGTGCGGCGCCTGCACCGTGCTCGTGAACGGCCGGCGATTCAATTCCTGCCTTAGCCTCGCGCTCGTGCATGAAGGCGACGAGATCACGACGATTGAGGGCCTGGCGAACGGCGACCAATTGCACCCGGTCCAGGCCGCGTTCCTCGAGCACGACGGATTTCAGTGCGGCTACTGCACGCCCGGCCAAATCTGCTCGGCGGTCGCCTGCATCAAGGAAGGCCACGCGAAAACGGAAGCGGACATTCGCGAGTGGATGAGCGGCAACCTCTGCCGGTGCGGCGCCTATCCGAACATCGTGGCTGCGGTCAAGGAAGCGGCGGAGAAAGGGACATGAACCCGTTCATCTATTCGCGCGCGAACGATGCCGGCGCGGCGGTGACCGCGATCGCTGCCAGGCCGAAGACGAAATTCCTCGGCGGCGGAACGAACCTGATCGACCTGATGAAGATGGGCGTGGAGACGCCCGCGCAATTGGTCGACATCAACCGGTTGCCGATGGCGCAGATCGAGGAACTGCCCGAAGGCAAAGGCGTGCGGATCGGCGCGCTCGCCCGGAACTCGGACCTGGCGGAGCACGCGCTGATCAGGGAACGCTACCCGGTCCTGAGCCAGGCATTGCTGGCCGGGGCGAGCCCGCAGTTGCGCAACATGGCGACTGTCGGCGGCAACCTGATGCAGCGGACGCGCTGCTATTATTTTTACGACCCGGCGTTTTCGCAATGCAACAAGCGGAACCCGGGCAGCGGTTGCGGCGCCCTGAAAGGCTACAATCGGATCCACGCGATTCTGGGCCAGAGCGACCAATGCATCGCCACCAACCCGAGCGACATGAACGTGGCGCTGGCGGCCCTGGAAGCAGTGGTGCGGGTGCAGGGACCAAAAGGCGAACGCCAGATTCCGTTCGCCGATTTCCATCGGTTGCCCGGCAGCACGCCGAACGTCGATACCAATCTACAGGAGGACGAGCTGATCACGGCGGTCGATCTGCCGGCGATCCCGTTCGCGACCCGGTCGCATTATTTGAAGCTGCGCGATCGCGCCAGCTACGCGTTTGCGATCGTCAGCGTAGCGGTCGCTCTGGAAATCGGTGCGGATAAAAAGATCAGCGCCGCCCGGATTGCGCTCGGTGGCGTTGCCCATAAACCATGGCGCGCGCTAAAAGCTGAACAGCAGCTGGTCAACAAGCCCGGCGATGAAGCCAGTTTTCGCGCGGCGGCGGACGCTGAGCTCGCAGCCGCGAAAGGCTACGCGCACAACGAATTCAAAATCGAGCTGGCGAAACGGAGCATTCTCCGGGCGCTAACCACCGCGGCCGGAATGGCGGTATGAGCAGGAGTTTTTCTATCTGGGGAGCGCGCGCGTCTCGCGCGTTGGTTTCGGCGTCCCGCCGAAACAGTCTTTCCAGAAAAGTTCGCGACGGCGGGACACCGTCGCCAACGCGCGAGACGCGCGCGCTCCCCGGCCGGAAAAGAACATGAGCACCGCAACCATTGGACCAGCGCGAAACCGGGTGGACGGCCGGTTAAAGGTGACGGGCGCGGCGAAGTACTCCGTCGAGTTCGACGCGCCGAAATGCGCCTACGGGTGGACGGTCGAAAGCAACATCGCCAAAGGAAAAATCACCGCGATCGATACGAAGGCGGCGCAGGCGGTGCCGGGTGTGCTCGCGGTGTTGACCCACCTGAACATGCCGAAGTTCAAGGAAGCGCCCAAAAAAGAGGAACGCGGGACCTCGAACGGAATTCGCAACGAAGAACGGTTTCCGTTGAGCGACGACGGCGTCCATTACGCCGGCCAGTATGTCGCGCTGGTGGTGGCGGAGACGATCGAGCAGGCCCGTCATGCCGCGTCGCTGGTGAAGGTGAGCTACACGCCCGAGGAACCGTTACTCACGATGGAAGCCGCCACGAAAAAGGCGGAGCAGCCGAAGAAGAACAACGACACGCCGGTTCAGATCAAAAAGGGCGACGTCGAGGCGCCGTTGAAAGACGCAAACCTGGTCAGGATCGAACAGACCTACATCACACCGACCGAAACGCATAACCCGATCGAGATGTCGGGAACGATCGCGCATTGGGAAGACGACAAAAAGTTGACGCTCTACGACGCGACCCAGTTCGTGAAGGGCGTGCAGAATATTGTCGCGCGGTCGTTCGGCCTCGAGCGCGAGAACGTGCGCATCATCTGTCCGTTTGTAGGCGGAGCGTTCGGCTGCAAGGGCGCGGTCTGGATGCATGTCCTGCTCGCGGCGATGGCCGCGAAAGTGGCCGGTGTTCCGGTCAAACTGCACGTCACCCGCCGGAACATGTTCGTGGGAGCCGGACATCGGACCCCGACGCGCCAGACGCTTTCGCTGGCAGCAACGCGCGACGGGAAACTGCAGGCCATCAAGCACGTCAGCCAGACACTCACATCGCCGGTCGGAGACTTCACGGAATCGTGCGGCTCACGCTCGACCGGGCTGATGTATGAGAGTCCATCGATCCGGGTCGAGGAAACGGTTTATCCGGTGAACGTGTCGACACCGACGTTCATGCGGGCGCCGGGGGAATGCCCGGGCACCTACGCGCTCGAATGCGCGCTGGACGAATTGGCCATCGCCTTGAAGATGGATCCCGTCGCGTTGCGCCTGGCGAACCACGCCGATAAACATCCGACGAAAGACCTGCCCTTCAGCGCGAAGCATCTGAAGGAGGCGTATCAGCTCGGTGCCGAGAAGTTCGGCTGGTCGAAACGCAATCCCGAGCCGCGCTCGATGAAAGAGGGCGACCTGCTGCTGGGCTGGGGAATGGCCACCGCGACTTATCCCGCCCATAAAATGACCGCGGCCGCGAAAATAATCTTACGCGCGAACAACACCGCGACGGTGCAATGCGCGACCCACGATCTGGGGACCGGCGCTTATACCGCGTTCACCCAGATTTCGTCGGAGCAGATCGGGATCCCGTTCGAGAATGTCACCTTCGAGCTCGGCAAATCCGATTTCCCTTTTGGGCCGGTCGCCGGCGGTTCGAATTCCACCGGCACGGTCGGGACCGCGATCCACGAGGCGGCCGTTCTTGTTCACCAGGAGCTCGCCAAACTGGCGGTGAAAGATTCGAAGTCGCCGCTCTACAACGCGAAGCTCGATGACATCGCGCTGGTCGGTGAAGGGCGGATCGGCGTCTTTACCGAGCAGACGAAGTCCGACAATTTCACCGAGATCATGAAACGCGCCGGTCGAGACTCGATCGAAGTGCAGGGCAAGGAACCGCAGCCGGAGCAAAGTAAGACGCATGCGTTCCAGTCCTGGGGCGCGCATTTCTGCGAAGTTAAGATCGACCCGCTTCTGCCGCGGGTGCAGGTGTCGCGGGTGGTAAGCGTGATGAATTGCGGCCGGATCGTGAGCGCGAAAACCGCGCGGAGCCAGATCATCGGCGGCGTGACCATGGGGATCGGAATGGCGTTGATGGAGGAGACCTCGTACGATCCGGCGACCGGTTTGCCGGTCATTCGCAACCTGGCCGATTATCATGTGCCGACAAACGCCGACGTGCCGGAGATCGATGTCTCGTTCGTGGGCGAGCCGGACTTTACCTTCAATCCGATCGGCGCGCGCGGGATGGGCGAGATCGGGATCACCGGGATTGCGGCGGCGATTGCGAATGCCGTTTATCACGCGACCGGGAAACGCATTCGGGACTTGCCCATCACGCCGGACAAACTGATTTAGCTCAAGGAAGGGCGATTTGAAATCGCCCACGGCGGTTGAAAAACCGCCGCTCCTTGAGGGGCGTCACGTTCAGGGCTTGCCAATCACGCTCGAAAAGCTGATTTAGTTCAACGGAGCGCGACCGCCTCCCGCCAATCGTGCCGGCAATCGTGAACGCGATTTTCGCCGCGACCGGGAAACGGATTCGCCGTTTGCCGATTTCGGCCGGAGAATTTGAAAGCGACATGATGAACGGTCGTAATGATTTTTGTCTGGGGAGCGCACGCGCCGCGCGTGCTAGCGATGGCGCCGAAACCAGCACGCGAGGCGCGTGCGCTCCCCGATGAGAGAGACCCGCGACATTCTCCGGCTCTACCAGCTGCATCGCGGCGAACGGCCGGCGTTGGCGACGCTCGTGCGGACGCAGGGATCGAGTTATCGCCGTCCCGGTGCGCGCATGCTGATCTGCGCCGACGGCACAACCGCGGGATCGCTGAGCGGCGGCTGTCTGGAAGAAGAAGTCGCGGCGCGCGCTCTCGAAGTGTTGCGGGAGGGAACGCCCGAGCTCATGAGCTTCGACACGAGATTGCGCTACGGTTGCAACGGCAGCATCGAAGTTTTCGTCGAAGTCGTGCGCGAAGAGTTTCTCTCCGGACTGGCGGCCAATTTCGCCGAGCGGCGGAGCTGCCGCGCCGTCACCGTTTTCGCCGGAGCGGCAGATTTTTTCGGGACCAGCCTGGTGAACCGCGACCTTGAAATCCCGGCGGGGGCTTTCGTGCAGGAGATCGAGCCACCGATCCGCCTGCTTATTTTTGGCGAAGGGCCCGAGAGCGATTCGCTCCGGGCTTTCGCGCGGACGCTGGGGTGGGACGCGGTCGAAATCGAGCAGCCGGCAAATCTCGCCAGCCAGGCCGATTACCGAAGCGCGGCCATTGTGAAGTCGCACAACTACGGGCGAGACTTCGCCGCGCTCTGTCAGTTGCTCAGACTCGATTTACCCTACGTCGGTTTGCTCGGCCCGCGGAAGCGCCGCGATCAACTCCTCAACGCCGTCCTCGATGAAGGCATCGCGATCAATGCGGACGTTTTCGGGCCGGCCGGTCTTGATCTCGGCGCGGAAACGCCGGAAGAGCTGGCGCTCGCGCTGGTTTCGGAAATCCAGGCCGTCTTTGCCGGCGCCACGGCCGAACCGTTGCGCGATCGCAAGGCGCCGATCCACGGGTGGAATATCGTTCGGCGTCCCGCGCCCGCTTCAACGAAAGCATGCGCAACATCGGCGCCGTAGTTTTGGCGGCTGGCGGATCGTCGCGGCTGGGACAGCCGAAGCAACTGCTCGAGTTCCGCGGCGAAACTCTGGTCCGACGTGCGGTCCGCGCCGCCTCAGAAGCGGGGTGCGATCCGATCGTGGTTGTCGTTGGAGAGAACCGGGAAGCAATCGAGCTGGCGCTGGATATGCGTGATTCGCGGCATCCGACAATTATCGAAAATGCGGAGTGGCGCCGGGGCGTCGGAACGTCGATCCGCCGCGGGATCCAACAGCTTCCGAACTTTGTCGAGGCGGCTGTGTTATTGACCTGCGACCAGCCGTATCTCGACGCCTCGATCGTGGCCGGGTTGATCGCGACTCTGGCGGAAACGCGTAAGCCGATTGTCGCTTCCAGCTATGCGGACACGCTCGGCGTGCCGGCGCTCTTTCACCGGTCGTGCTTTGACGCGCTGCTGGCGTTGCCCGAGGACGCGGGCGCGAAAACATTTATCCTGTCGCGGCAACCGGAAGTCGCCCAAATCCCATTTGCCCGCGGTGAGATCGACATCGACACGCCCGAGGATTTTGAACGCCTGAACGAAAATCGCGGTTAAGGTAATGCCATGGCTGATGTAACGATCGAGATCATCGAGAACGGGCCCTACATCGTGACGGGGCAGGTCGAATTGAAGGACGGCGACGGCAACGTTTATCCGGAGAAGAAACGGATGGCGCTCTGTCGCTGCGGCGCGTCGACGACAAAACCGTTCTGCGACGGGACCCATTCCAAGATCGGTTTCCAGGCGGCCGAGCGGGCGGTCCCGGGTTCCGCCGAAGGTTGAACCCAACCCGAACGCGGCGCTATCGAGCTGGCACGACGCCCGGATTGTTCGAGGCGTCGAAGACTGTCACACGTTTGGCGAGTCCGGCGGGGATCGGGCCAGTCAGCTGATTGTGGTCCAATCGCAAAACCTGAAGCGCAGTCGCCTCGGTGAAGCTTTCCGGGATTGGACCCGTGAACTGGTTCCGATTGAGCCGAAGGTCGGTGAGCTTATTCAGTTTGCCCAACTCGGGCGGCACCGGCCCCGATAGCTTGTTGTTGAAGAGCATCAAAATACTCAGGTTCGGACTGAGCGTGGTCGGGAGCGGTCCGGTCAGTTCGTTGTTGTGGAGAAAGACGTGTTCGAGCAGCGGCTGCCGCAAGAGCTCGGCGGGCAGCGTTCCCGAGAAGTGGTTGTCCTCGGCCCGAAATATTTTCAGCTTCGGGGCGTTCCAGGTTTTGGGGAGGGGCCCGGACATTTCATTCGAGTGCACGTCGAGATATTCGAGCGCGGGCAACAGCGCGACCGGATCGGGCAGGCGGCCGCTGATCTTGTTTCCCTTCAACCAGAGGTTCTTGAGAGCGCGACATCCGCCGAGCTGGTCCGGCAGCGCGCCGGAGATTTTATTGAAGGAGAGATGGAGCGTGTGGAGCCGTTCCAATCGCGCGATCGCCGGCGAGAGCGGCCCCGTCAGGTTGTTGTCGTAGATGGTCAACTGGACGACGTGGCCGTCGGCATCGGTCAATACACCGTGCCACTCGCCCACCGGCCGGTCGCTTCCCCAGAACTCGCGCTCGATCCAGTCGGGTCCGCTCATCGCGTTGTAAAACTCGATCATGGCTTGCCGTTCGCGGTCGCGAACCGCGGCATCCCTCGGCTCCGGAAGAGGTTTAGCGGTATCGCTCGTTTGCGCCAACGCGCCGGCCGCGCAGATGCTGAGGATCGTCGCGAACACCGCGCGGAGAAGCGGGCTGACCATGTTCCTCGTCATCGACGAGAGAGTCAGCCTTTTCGCTCGTCGCGTAAAGGTTCCCGAAAAGAAAGTGTCGCGTCCGCTCGGTTTAGAACTCGACCGAGACGCCGGCGTAACCAGTCCGGCGCGGGGCCGGCTCGATCAGGCCATTCAGGAAGACGCGCGAATAATATTTCTCGTCCGTGAGGTTCGACACCCCGGCGATGAGGCGAACATTTTTGGTCAGGTACCATTCGCTCGAGAAATTGAATACGGTGTAGGCCGGGATGACGGCCGGGACCAGGCTCGGCGAGGCAACGGTCGGAACTGCCGGGTTGCCGAGATTATTGTCAGCCCAGAACTGGTCGGAAACGTGCACGCCCGAAAAGGTGAGCCGGAAACATTTTTCCTTTTGGAAAGTGATGCCGCCTTTCCAGATGAAATCCGGGGCGTAATTCGGGGTGTTGCCGACGAAGGTCCGGGTCGTTCCCGGAACCAGCAGCTCGCTCTCGGTAAATTCGGCATCCAGATATTGGAAGTTGCTGAACACGATCAGCTGAAGTGGCCGCCGCGGTTCCGGCGCGACCGAAACGTCCTTGCCGGATTTGGGATCGGTCGTGACCGACGCCGCCGTCACGTCGGTCTGGAAAGGCGCAAGCAGATCGTAGGAGAATTCCGCTTCGACACCGCGATGCCGCGTGTTGCCGGTGTTCTGAACGAAGAAAAGCGTGCTGCTCCCGGCGATGTTCACGTTTTCAGTCCGGTTCTCGAATTCCATCCAGAAAAGGCCCACGTCATACCAGAACCCTTTGATCGGCGTGCCGTGAACGCCCAGCTCGATGTCGAGGGAACTAAACGGATCCGGAATCGATTCGCCGAACGGAATCGTGCGAGCGGTGCCCGCGATATCGAAGAACCGCGTCGGCCGCCAGCCGGTCGTCGCGCTGAAGTACGTTTCGTTGCCCTTGCCGAAATCGTTCCCGAGCCCGATCCCCCAGAGCGGCACCCAATGATCGGCGCTGATGCTGTTCGGTCCAATATTCGGAGAGTTCGCCGGCAGCGGGGGACTGGTGAACGGCGCCACGGCCGAATCGACCTGAACGTTCTCGTGATCGAGCCGGAACGACGGCACGATGTGGAAACTTCCGATCCGGATCAGGTCCTCGATGAAAAACGCCTGGTAATCCGCGGTCCGATCCTGGTCGAGCGTGACTGCCGTGGAAGTGGTGCCGCGCGGAGCGTAGAGGAAAGTCGCGCCGGTGTTCGCGTTGTTCAAGGTGTAACGGGTGAATGGCGCGTCGCCATGATAAACGACGCCGCCGAAAGTGAGCGCGCTGCCCTTGAACATGGTGCCTTCGCCCCACTTCTTCCGGAATCGCAGATCGGCTCCGCCGTTATTGAAGGCTTCGTTTCCCATTGTCGTGCTCGTCGGGAAGACCGTGGGATTGAGCGAAGTCGCCGGGCCAAGATTACCGGCGGTGCGCGAATCGATGTCCTGGTGGGTGAACCAGCCTTTGGCCTGCATCAGCCAGCCATCGCCAAGATTCGCTTCGTAACGCAGAACGAAATTGTAGCGGTCCACCCAATTTTCGTTGTAGGGCGTCGTCGAAAAATTCTGGTCGTTCTCGAACTGGGCCAGCGTCAGCCTGCCGGGATCGCCGCCGTTGAATCGGCTCGCGTGAACGTCGAACGCGATCAGGTTATTGTTGTTAGGCCGGTAACCGAGATAACCGTTTGCCTGCCAGAGATCGTACCAGCCG
This sequence comes from Verrucomicrobiota bacterium, assembly GCA_041167265.1. GTDB lineage: Bacteria > Verrucomicrobiota > Verrucomicrobiia > Chthoniobacterales > UBA10450 > AV80. Next base: position 33,414 of record JBEEHG010000018.1, read on the forward strand.
TTGTTCCGTTGGCCGTCGGACGTCTGGTAATCGGCGTCCATCCGGAACTCGAGCGGGCCGGACGCTTGCTGGACGGAAGCGTAACTGTTGTAGAATCCGTTCGGACCGCCGACTTGCTCGAAGAATCCGGCTAACGGCGAGCCGGGCGCGGGATGTTTGGTGACGAAATTGATCGCGGGCGCCGGCTCGGGCCCGTAAAGGAGACTGCTCCCGCCGCGGATGAATTGAATCTCGCTGATGCTCTGCGGCACTGGCTGATAATAGAGAGTCGGAAACCCGATCCACTCGGCCATGAGCGGCAAACCGTCTTGGAGAAACAGGGTGTATTCCGATTCCTGGGGATTGCCCAAACCGCGATAGCTGTAGTTAAACTGTCCAGGATTCTGCTGCTCCGAAACGACGAGACCGGGCGCTTTCGTGAAAAGTTCCTGGTTATTATTCCCCTGCATGGGCGCCTGTTTATCGAGCGAAATGACCGTCGCCTTTTTCGTGACCGTGATCTGGGTCTCGGAAACTTCCCGCATGATGTGTTCGAGCTTCGGTCTCGTGTCGTCATGCGGATGCGGTGTCGAGACGGGGTCGCCGGTAACCAGGACAGTGACTGTCGTGATAGCCTCCTGGGCGCGGAGCGTCGCGCCATAAGCAACGGTTAGAAACGCTGTCCAAAAGAGCGCGGCAGCGCGGCGATGATGGCAAAGCAGAGTCACGGCGGTTGGATTACAAAGATGTAATCTCAAAGGCAAGCTTTTTCTTTACGTTTTCGTAATGTTAGGCGGGCGTCAGCCGATGCCTGTTCGCGTCGGGCGCCCCTTGGTAATTTAGCGCTAATGGCTAGGCAGCCCGTGACTGGAGGCGGCGTATAGGACGGCCGCCAGGAGTCCGAGTTGACCAAGAACTCGAAGGGCTAAGAGTGACCCGCTCCGGGAACCCCAAAGCATCGCCCAAAGCTGAAAGGCACTCAGGCTTCCCGCCGCGATTGATATTGGCCAGGAGTGCTTGGCTACGGCTGCCGCAAGGGCCAGCATCATCGCGATCATCCCCGTGAAAGCCAATATCCGCGTGACGCCCTCGTGCCTGTTATCGACTGGCCGGACTTTAGGCGAATAAGCGAAAACGAAGATCATACCCACCAGCACTCCTCCGCCCCCCAGGATAGCGCCGAAGGTGCGAACCTCCCACGACCCTGTAAGCATCGTCACGAAAACGGCGAAAAGAGAAATACCCGCGACCCACCATCCGCGACGGGCCACCTTACGGTTCTGATAGATGTCCCATTGATCTTCGCTCATGGTCTTGCGGAGCCGCTCGGTCGCCACCGGCTCGGGTTTGTTCGCGATGGCTACCATGATGCCAGCAAACAGGACCATGACTGCCAGGATAATGGCACAGATCGCGATGGCGGAGGCCATGGTCTCGTGGCCGCCCGCCGCGACAATGATTACAATCGAAGCGGCTATGACCAGCAACGACAAAGCCGCGATACCTCGTCCCACGCGGTAACCCGTGCTCAAGACGGGCGCTTGATATTCCGGCACGGGATGGACCAGGGATTGGTCCAGACTTTCCGGCGTCGGATCGGAAGGGTTGGTCACTTTTGAGAACGGGCTACAAGCTTTCCGACCGAGTCGTCGAAAAGCGGCTCAAGCTGCGGAGCCTGCGCGTTTGGTGCACTGGTCGTGATAGCGAGCTTTGTCCCAGGGTCGGCGTCGAAGAAATAGATGACCTGGGAAAATTCCAAATCTTTTATCTTGTTACGGAAACCCACCCTGTAGCCGGGGTTTGTCAGGATCGCGCTGAAGGTTGCGTCGCTCACTTGCCGCACGGCCGGTGAGCTAGCTTTCACGGCGGAAATTGTCGCATCTACGTATTGTCGTAACGTGCCAGCAAACGGGTCGCTCGTTATGATCACATTCGCCGATAGGCCACTAGACTTGGGAGCAATAAACATCGTGCTCGTGGGAGAGCTCTCTTTTTTTTCCCAGTCCTTCGGGATAAACAGGTAGAACCCCTGGACAAGCTGCATTCGCACCGTGTCAGGCGTGGACGGAATCGGAGTGGAACGAAGGCTATCCGCCAACTGAGTCATTTCGTTGCTGATGACAGGATCCTGCCGCGAAGGAGAGGTGTGTTTGCTCGAAAACAAGTGCAGCCCGTTCGCGATTTGCCACGCCCCCAAACCGATGGCGACTATCCCGGCAACGCCCAACAGAACCTGCTTCGTAATTTTCTTTCGCTCGATTGCGGGAACCGGCGGCGACTGAGCCGGAATCGGCAGCGGAACTGCGCCCGGGATGATCGGCGGCTGAACATCGATCAGCGGCGGCCTGGTTCCTTCAGGAGGATTTGTGTGCCCAGATTCGGCGGGTAGAATTTCCGGGCGAGTGGCGACCGGCGGAGTGGTTTGGGCCAGCGGCTCCGGCTTGGCCGCCGGCAGCAACGCCTTTACCCGGTCGACGACTTGCAAGAGGTGGCTTTCGACCGGCGCCGTCAACGCATCGAGCCAATGGACCGAGCCGAGATAATATTCCATCGTCCCAGTCGGCTGGGTGTTCTCGACGCGAAAAGGAATGACGGTGAGATCCTTCTCGAAAGCGGTTTGCACCTCGCGATGAATGTGGCGGGAATCGTTCGCCTTCGAGGAAAAGACCAGCACCATGATGCGACAGTCACGGATGGCGTCCACGATCGCCTTGCCCCATTCGGCGCCGGGGCCCACGTCGCGCGGAGCGATCCAGCATCGGACTCCGGCGGTTTCGAGTTTATTACAAAGGGCGAGAGCGACGAGCTTGTCGTCGGTGGAATGGCTGATGAAAACGTCGTGAGACATAAGAATTAACCCGCAGCATCCGGGCGGTTACCGCCCGGAAAAGAAAAGTTCAGGATATCGCCCCGCGTTGCGGCTGCCGCGGTAAGTAACGGATCGAATAGAAAGCGCCGGCGATGACGAGCACCGAAGCCATCGCGGCGAAAGGGACGCGCATGGAATGGTTGCCGCAAAACAAGGCGCCGAGCAACGCGACCCCGGACATGAGGAAAAGAAAAGCGCTCGTCGCCACCACGGGCCGTTGCCCGTTACCTACGCACATAGCGCGGACAGCCGATAGGAGCGTCGTTGCCGCTACGGTTATCGCGAGTAACGGACCCAGGCCCCCATTGGTCATCAGCGATTCGATATTTAACAGGAAGACAAGCGTGCTCGCCGCGATCAGCCCCAGAGCAATGAAGAGAAAAGCGCCGGCGCTGAGCCGGATTAAAAGCGAATACATCCAGGTAGGAGAAGGTTTCATAAGCAAGGTGTCCTTGGCCGGAGGATCGCCCATCCCCCGGTAAACCCAGCATGGTTTCTCTCAGGTTGCCCGGGCTGGCGGATGCCCGACGTGCCCGACAGATCGCTTCAGTTCGGAAAACGCAGCGTAACGGTCGTGCCCTCGTTGGGCTGGCTTTCGATCGTGGCCGTCCCGCCGTGCAGGTCCATGATCGACTTCACCAGCGCGAGGCCGAGGCCGACGCCTTCGGAGCTGCGGGCGGAATCGGCGCGGTAGAAACGATCGAACACGCGCGGGAGATGCTCGGCCGAAATGCCGGCGCCGTTATCTTTCACGGTGACTTCGCACTGCGCGCCATGGTTCGCGATCGAGATTTCGATAGTTCCCCCGCGGGGCGTGTGGTGGGCCGCGTTTTCCACGAGGTTGTTTACGGCGCGACTGAATAACATTTCGTCCGCGGCGAAAGTTCCTTCGCCCTGGCAACGAATCGTGAGGTGCTGTTCCTCCGCGATCGGTTCGTGGAAAGCGGCGATTTTTTCGATGGCGGCGCGCCCGTCGAAAGAGGTGCGTTCGAGATGACCTTCCGCTGCTTCGGTGCGGGCGAGAAAAAGAAGATTGTCGACGATGTGCCCGAGATGCTGGCACTCAGCGATCGTGGATTCGATCACCTCGCGGTATTCTTCGTTCGAACGCGAACGCGTGAGGGCCACTTCCGCTTCGCCGCGGATATTGGCGATAGGCGTGCGCAATTCGTGAGCGATATCGGCGGAAAATTGGGAGAGCCGAACAAAAGAATCTTCGAGCCGGGTCAGCATGTCGTCGAACGCCACGGCCAGCGGTCCCACTTCGCGCGGCCAGCCGATCGTGCCCATTCGTTCGTGAAGCTGCTGGGGCCCGACTCCTTTCAATGCCCGCGTCATCTTATCGAGCGGACGCAACCCGCGTTTGGTCACGGTCCACGCGATGATCGCGGAAGCGGCGACCCCGAGCGCGAGCACCGCGGCGAGCAAGGCCGCGAACTGCTTCATGAATCGGTCGTCCGCGGTCCGGTCCTGCGCGACCTGGATGAGATAAGGCGCGGCGGCCGAATCCGTGCCGCTGCTAATGAGTGAGAACAAGCGGTTGTCAGTCCGAAAATCGATCGGGCTTCGGGAGGCGAGGTTTTGTTGCGAAGCCGGAAAGACCGTGGACGGAAGGAGCGCAGTCATCCCGGGCGTTTCCGCGACGGTGCGATTGGACGAGTCGAGCACCCGGACCCAGTAGGTCGCGCGTTCGCCGCCCCGAACGTTTTTCAGTTCCTCGGTCACAAGCTGAATGCCGCCGGCCGTGCTCAGGTCCGCGCGCACCGCCGCCACCTTGTCGGCCAGGACTTCATTGTCTTCCTCGAAGGCGTGGCGGACGACGATCCAGTAGAGCGCGCCCAGGCCGCAGGAGAGGAGAAACGCCGCCGCGAGGGTGAAGAGCAGGACGAGCTGCGACGCGATCGAACGTGGTTCAGCCGGCCTTGAGGACATAGCCGGCGCCGCGCACGGTGTGAATGAGTTTCGGCTGGAACGGATCGTCCACCTTGGCGCGCAACCGCCGCACCATCACGTCCACGACGTTTGTGTTCGTGGCGAAATTAATGTCCCACACGTGGCCGGCGATTTCCGCCCGCGATACCACCTGGCCGGCGGAACGAACCAGATGGGTGAGAAGGAGAAATTCTTTCGCGGTGAGATTGAGCGCGGTGCCGGCGCGAGTGGCCTTGTGCCGGCGGGTGTCGATTTCCAAATCGCGGATCCGCAAAGTCTCCGGGTGATTGTTTGGGGCGCGTCGAAGCAGGGAGTGGACGCGGGCCATTAACTCGGAGAACGCGAACGGCTTTACCAGGTAATCGTCGGCGCCGAGCTCCAGGCCTTTCACGCGATCGCGGACGCTGTCGCGCGCGGTCAGAAAAAGAATCGGTGTGCGCATCCCGCTTTTGCGGAGCTCGGTCACGACGTCCCAGCCGTCTTTGTTCGGCAGCATGACGTCGACGATGAGCAGGTCGAACTTCCTGGTGCGCGCCAGATCGAGGCCGCTTTCGCCGTCGTGCGCGATCTCGACGGCGAGGTCGTCTTCGCGCAGGCCCTTGGCCAAAAACGCGGCCGTTTTCTTTTTATCTTCGATCAGCAGAACGCGCATCGAGGTTCATTATAGAGATCGCTCAAATGGTTTGCCAGCCGTGAGATGGCCGCTCAAACTTGCCAGCTATGAGCACACCGACAGAGTACGCGCGTCCCGACGCCCTGGTGGATGCGGATTGGCTGGAGAAACATCTCACTGACGACGGCGTGCGCATCGTGGAGTCGAACGAGGACATTCTCCTTTACGATACCGGACACATTCCCGGCGCGGTGCATATCGACTGGCGGAGCGACCTGCAAGACCCGGTGATTCGGGATTACATCGCGCCGGAAAAATTTGCGGAACTTTGCAGTCGCAATGGCATCACCCCGGACACGACCTGCATTTTTTACGGCGACAAGGCGAACTGGTGGGCGTGCTACGCGCTCTGGGCCTTCCGATTGTTCGGGCACGAGAAGGTCAAGATCCTCAATGGCGGTCGCGATAAATGGAAAGCGGAAGGCCGTCCGATCACGCGCGAGGTGCCGAAATATCCGGCCACGAATTATCCCGTGCCGGCGCGCCGATTCGACAAGGAAATCCGCGCGTTCGCCGACGAAGCGCTTGCCCAGAGCAAGGCGGGCAAGCCGCTGATCGACGTTCGTTCGCCGGGCGAGTTCAAGGGCGACGTGACTCACATGCCGGAATATCCCCAGGAAGGCGTTTTGCGCGGCGGCCATATTCCCGGGGCGAAAAGTGTGCCGTGGAAAACGGCGACGAACGACGACAGCACTTTCAAGTCGGCGCCGGAGCTGGCGAAAATTTATCTCGAAGGGTGCGGCTTGAAACCGGGAACGGACACGGTGGTTTATTGCCGAATCGGCGAGCGCTCCAGCCACACCTGGTTTGTGCTCACCTATCTGCTCGGCCTGGAAAACGTCCGGAACTACGACGGTTCCTGGACGGAGTGGGGGAATAAAGTCGGAGCACCGATCGAGCGCGGCTGATTCCTGTTCCTGCTCTTGATCATGATCCTGCTCCTGATCTTCTGAGCAGCGTCGGTTACAGTAAGGATCAGGAGTAAGATCAGGAGCAGGAATAGAGAATGTATCCGCCCAAGCTAGAAGCCATCATCAACCTCTTCGAATCGCTGCCGGAAATTGAACGACGCGAGACGCTGGTTTCCTACGCCGATAGCGCGAAGCGACAGGAGCCGCGCCCTGGCGAAACGTTCACGCTCGAGGATATCCGGAAAGACGAAGAATGCGCGGACACGGTCGGCGTTTACCTGCAGGTCGATGACGAGGGCAAAGCCCATTTCCGGATGACGCTCGGGCCGGAAGTGCAAACTCTCACCCGCGCCATGACGGCGATTCTTTGCAAGGGCCTCGATGGCCGGACACCGCAGGAAATTCTCGACCTGCCCAGCGATTTCGTGACCCGGATCGTCGGGAGCGAACTGGTCCGCGTTCGCAGCCAGACGATTTACTACGTGCTCAGCCGGATCAAAGGCATCTGCAAAGTTTACCTCGACCGGCAGCGGATGGCCGAGGTCGCCTGAGATTTCCCAATACACTCATTGCTTCCGGCCCAGGATGGACGATAGTCCGGCTCGGTCATTTTCCGCTCCTTGGTTCAACCTCGAAGCCGCTCGGCTGCCGATCAGGGAGACTCAAAATCAAACCAAGACGCGGACAAATCCTATGCAAGCTACTCTTCTAAACAGCGCCCTGACGGCGATCCCTAACCAGCATCTTCTCGTGAATGTCGTTCGCCTCCGGGTCCGGCAATTGATGCGCGGTCACAGGCCATTGATCGCTACCCCGCCAGGCATGGGCCTGGCCGACGTCGCCCTCAGCGAAGTCATTGCGGGCAAGCTCACCCACGAGGCCGTCCCGGGTTTGCTTCCGGACAATTCCTTCATGCCGATCGTCGCTTTCCCCGGCGGCCGCACCGAAAAGAAAGCGGCCTGATTTTCATGGCCAATTATTCAGGCTTCACGCGCCGGACCCCGGACATCATGACGGAAGAGCTTTGCGCGATTCTCTCGCAGAACGCTTCCTTTGAATTCAAACCGCTTTACGATCTGGTTTACGCGAACCTGCACGCGCGCAAAGCCGCCAGTGGGGGCGACGAAATGCTCCGTCTCCGGGCTTACGAGAAGCTCCAGAATCTCGTCAACGACGGGATGGTGACGAAGACCGCGGACAAGAAATATCGCGGTCGTCCGGCCGCGCTTTTGGCGGTGAGCACGCGGCTCGAAGAGTGGCGCACTGCGGCCAAGGAGCGCGCAGCCGCCTCCCGCGCAAGCTAGGCAAAAGCTGTCCGATCCGGGTTGGCGCGCAGCCCAAGAAAACAGGCGCTGTTTAGCTCGTGATCTTCGAGCAAATTCGTCTATCGTCCGCTCGCTCCAATGCCGCGGAACAACGAGCTGCATAAAATTTTACTCATTGGCTCGGGCCCGATCGTGATCGGGCAGGGCTGCGAGTTCGATTATTCCGGGGTGCAGGCCTGCAAGGCGTTGCGTGAAGAAGGCTACGAGGTCGTCCTGGTGAATTCAAACCCGGCCACGATCATGACCGACCCGGAATTCGCCGATCGCACCTACGTCGAACCGATCACGCCGGGAGTGGTGGAAGCGATTCTCGAGCGCGAAAAACCGGACGCGATCCTGCCGACCATGGGCGGCCAGACCGCGCTCAACGTTGCCATGGAATTGAATCGCAACGGCGCGCTCGCGCGCCACAACGTGAAACTCATCGGCGCGAACGCGCAGGCGATCGCGAAAGGCGAAGACCGCCAGCTTTTCAAGGAGGCCATGTTACGGATCGGGCTGGATGTTCCGCGCTCCGGCGTCGCGCACAAGATCGCGGAAGCGCACAAGATCGCGAAAACGATCGGCAAGTTTCCGCTCATTGTCCGCCCGGCGTTTACCCTGGGGGGTTCTGGCGGCGGGATCGCTTACAACCGCAAGGAACTTGATAAGATTGTGGGCCGCGGCCTGGCCCTTTCGCCAGTCAGCGAAGTGTTGATCGAGGAATCACTCGTCGGCTGGAAGGAATTCGAGATGGAGGTGATGCGCGACTGCGCGGACAACTGCGTCGTCATTTGTTCGATCGAAAATTTCGACGCGATGGGCGTGCACACGGGCGACTCGATCACGGTCGCGCCGGCCCAGACGCTGACCGACAAGGAATACCAGATGATGCGCGACGCGTCGTTCGACGTCATCCGCGAGATTGGGGTCGAGACGGGCGGCTCGAACATCCAGTTCGCGGTGAACCCGGAGAACGGGCGAATGGTGGTGATCGAGATGAACCCGCGCGTTTCGCGCTCGAGCGCGCTGGCCTCGAAAGCGACTGGATTTCCGATCGCGAAAATCGCTGCGAAACTCGCGGTGGGTTACACGCTCGACGAGATCCGCAACGACATCACCCGGGAGACGCCCGCGAGCTTCGAGCCGACGATCGATTATTGCGTGGTGAAGATTCCGCGGTTCACCTTCGAGAAATTTCCGCAGGCCGACCCGACGTTGACCACCCAGATGAAAAGCGTCGGCGAAGCGATGGCGATCGGCCGGACCTTCAAGGAAGCGCTCCAGAAAGCGCTCCGCTCGCTCGAGATCAAGCGTTTCGGTTTGTGCGGCGACGGCAACGAAAAGCGGGTCGACGCCGAGACGCTCCGTCGCAAGCTCGCGATCCCTAATGCCGGACGCGTTTTCCATCTGGCCCAGGCGTTCCAGGACGGCATGTCCATCGACGACGTTTTCGACCTGACGAAAATCGACCGCTGGTTTTTGCATAACGTCCGCCAGATCGTGGACGAGGCGGAACGCGTCCGTGGTAGCACAGGCATCTTGCCTGTGGGGCAAACGGGCGTCTCGCCCGTTGCAGAACGGAAATCGACAGGCGAGACGCCTGTCGCCCCCACAGGCAAGATGCCTGTGCTACAGCCGATATTCCGAGCCATGGATTCCCACGGCGACGTCCACATCACGCACCGCAATCTGCCGCACTGGAGACAAAAGGGCGCGACCTACTTCGTCACGTTCCGTCTGGCAGACGCTGTCCCGGCGGAGCTGGTAAAAAAATGGAAAGAAGAGTTGGAGACGTGGAAGAAGTTTAATCCAGAGCCCTGGGACGCCAAAACAAAACACGAATACCAAAAGAAATTTCAAGATGGCCGCGACCATTGGCTGAACCAGGGACATGGCGCCTGTCTCCTGAAGCAGCCCCCAAACGCGGTCATCGTTACGAAGGCCTTGCGTTGTTTCGACCGAGAAAAATACGTGTTGGATGCGTGGGTCGTCATGCCCAACCACGTTCATGTGATTCTCAAGCCGTCGGAGGATCACGGTCTGCCGAACATTCTGCATTCGTGGAAATCGTTTACGGCGAAAGAAATCAACCGGCTGCGTGGGTCAAAGGGAACGATTTGGCAGGATGAAACTCACGATCGCATCGTCCGCGATCTTCAGGAATTACAGCGGTTCCGTGATTACATCCGCCGCAACCCAGAAGAAGCTCACTTGCGGCCGGGCGAGTTCGTAATCGCGACCGATGAGATCTTGCAACCGGAGACGACGGGCGAGACGCCTGTCGTCCGCACAGCCGAGACGGCCGTGCTCCGGTCGCTGCATCCGGCGTTCGACGTGAAAAGTTTCCGCCGGCTCAAGAAACTCGGTTTTTCCGATCGGCAACTGGCGGTGGCGGCGGGCAAATCGGAATCCGAAATTCGCGCGGAACGCAAGGCGGCCGGCGTGATCCCCACCTACCGGCTCGTCGATACTTGCGCGGCGGAGTTCGAGGCGTTCACGCCTTACTATTACTCTACCTACGGGACCGAGAACGAGATGCGGCGGACCGACCGGCCGAAAATCATGATCCTCGGTGGCGGGCCGAACCGGATCGGGCAGGGAATCGAATTCGATTATTGCTGCGTTCACGCGGCCTTCGCCCTCCGCGAGATCGGGTTCGAAACGATCATGGTGAACTCGAATCCGGAAACCGTTTCGACCGATTACGACACCAGCGACAAGCTTTACTTCGAACCGCTGACCCTCGAAGACGTCCTCAACATTTACGAACAGGAGCTGCCCGAGGGCGTCATCGTCCAGTTCGGCGGGCAGACGCCGCTCAATCTCGCGGAAGGATTACAGGCGGCGGGCGTTCCGATCATCGGCACCCAGCCGGAGAGCATCGAGATTGCGGAAGACCGGAAGCTTTTCGCCGCGATGCTGGACAAGCTCGGTTTGCGCCAGACCCCGAGCGGCTCCGCGGTCAGCGCCGAGGAAGCGATCGCGATCGCGGAGCGGATCGGTTACCCTGTGCTCGTTAGGCCGTCGTTCGTTTTAGGCGGCCGCGCCATGGAGCTGGTCTACAACGCGGACGATCTCCGCCGCTACATGCAGAGCGCGATCGAGGTCAGCTCGGATCGTCCGGTCCTGGTGGACCGGTTTCTGGAGGACGCGATCGAAGTGGACGTGGATTGCATTGCCGATGGTGAAACGAGCGCGATCGGCGCGATCATGGAACACATCGAGCAGGCCGGCATCCACAGCGGCGACAGCGCGTGTGTGATCCCGACGTTCTCCCTTCCCAAAACCGTTCTCGATCAGATCCGGACGGCAACCAAGGCGATGGCGAAGGAGTTGAAAGTGCGCGGCCTGATGAACGTGCAATTCGCTGTGAAAGGCGACGAAGTTTACGTGCTCGAGGTGAATCCGCGGGCCTCGCGGACCGTTCCGTTCGTGAGCAAAGCGATCGGTGTTCCGCTGGCGAAGCTGGCGGCCAAAGTCATGGCCGGCAAGACGCTCGCCGAGCTCGGGTTCACCGAGGAAATCATTCCGAAACATTTTTCGGTGAAAGAAGCGGTCTTCCCGTTCCTCCGTTACCAGGGGATGGATATCGCACTCGGCCCGGAGATGAAATCGACTGGCGAAGTCATGGGGATCGATGCCGATCTCGGCCTGGCTTACGCCAAATCGCAGATGGCTGCGCCGCCGCCGTTGCCCAAGTCCGGAAACGTTTTCATCAGCGTGAAGGACAGCGACAAACCGGGCGTGATTCCGCTCGCCCGGGAATTCGTCGAACTCGGTTTCCAGATAATTTCCACGAGCGGGACATGGGCGGCCCTGCGAGCCGCGGGCGTTCCTGTCACGAAGGTGCACAAGATCCGGGAAGGCCGGCCGAACGTCCTCGACCTCGTCACCAATCGCGACATCGATTTCATCATCAATACGCCCAGCGGCAAAATTCCGCGCGAAGACGAAGTCCGGATCCGGAACGTGTCGCTCGCCCAGAAGATTCCGATCATGACGACGATCCGCGCGGCGCAGGCGAGCGCGAACGGGATTCGTTCGCTCCAGCGCAGCAGTCTGCACGTGAAAACGCTGCAGGAATATCATGCCGGAACATAGACTTCCAGTCTGTGCCCAGCGGAGTTGCACTCCGCTGAAGCGATCAGGCAACGGATAGCATATCCGTTGGGCACACAGGCCAGCGGCCTATGTTCCGACCGGATGGCGGGCCGTTCCCGGTTGAAGGTTCGACGTTGAACGCTAGCGTGAGCGCATGAAACGAATGTTGCTTTGCTGTGCGCTCGGACTCGCGGTTGTCGCCGCGCCGGTGCGAAGCGAGGAGAAAAAGGAAGAAAAGAAAGATACTGCCGCCATGAGTGAACCCAAAGAAGTTGCCGTGATCAAAACCAGCGAAGGCGAAATGGTGGCCGAATTCTGGCCGGACGTAGCGCCAAAGACGGTGGAGAATTTCAAGAAGCTGGCGAAATCCGGGTTCTACGATGGGACGGCGTTCCATCGCGTTATCAAAGGATTCATGATCCAGGGCGGCGATCCGTTGACGAAAGACGAGAGCAAAAAAGCGCGCTGGGGGACCGGCGATCCCGGCTACAAGATCGACGCGGAGTTCAGCAAGAAGTCCCATGAACGCGGCGTGCTCTCGATGGCGCGCTCCCAGGACCCGAATTCCGCCGGCAGCCAGTTCTTCATTTGCCACGGAGCGCCGAAATTTCTCGACGGCCAATACACGGCGTTCGGAAAACTGATCAAGGGCGACGACGTTCTGGAAAAGATCGCGACGACCAAGACGCTGCCGGGCGATCGGCCGGAAAAGCGGATGAACGTGGAGAGCATCAAGATCGTCCCGGCGGACTCGGTGAAGTAGTTTTGTAGTGACGCCGCTCTGTCGGCGTTAGAGCGCGTATGTTGCAGGCTGAGCTGGTTACGGCGACAGAGCGCCGTCGCTACAACTCCGCATGACAACGCCCGAAAAGACAAAAGTCGCGCTGGTCCAGATGCAATGCGGGACCGATCCCGTCGCAAACCTGGCCAAGGCGATCGCGCGCATTCGCGATGCGGCGAGCCAGGGCGGGCAGATCATCTGCCTGCCGGAATTATTCCGCTCCCAGTATTTCTGCCAAAGCGAGGACCACGCGAACTTCGCCCTGGCCGAGGAAATTCCCGGGCCGACCACACGCGAGCTGGAGAAGGTCGCGCGCGAAACCCGCGCCGCGATCGTCGCTTCCCTTTTCGAGAAACGCGCCGCTGGTGTTTATCATAACACCGCCGCGATCATCGACGCCGACGGCCAATATCTTGGGAAGTATCGGAAGATGCATATCCCGGACGACCCTTCCTACTACGAGAAGTTTTATTTCGCGCCGGGCGATCTCGGTTTTCAGGCGTGGCCGACGGCCCACGGAAAAATCGGGGTCTGTGTGTGCTGGGACCAATGGTATCCGGAATCGGCCCGGCTCACGGCGCTCCGCGGCGCGCAAATCCTGTTCTATCCCACCGCGATCGGCTGGCATCCGCGCGAAAAGGAAAAATACGGCGCCGCCCAGTATTCCGCGTGGGAAACGATGCAGCGCAGCCATGCCATCGCGAACGGCTGTTACGTCGCGGCGATTAATCGCGTCGGTCACGAAGCGCCCGCCGGCGGCGACGGGATCGAGTTTTGGGGCCAGAGTTTTGTGGTCGCGCCGGGCGGCGAGATCATCGCCAAAGGCAGCGCCGATCGCGAGGAGATCGTCGTGGCGGAAATCGACTGGACTCGCGTAGACGTCACCAGGACCCATTGGCCCTTCCTGCGCGATCGCCGGATCGACGCGTATTCGGGCATCGAGCAGCGGCTGATCGACTAGCTTGACACGAATTCGCGATTGAATATTCTCCGTCTCCGCTGTGAGAATACTCCTCCCCGTTCTGGCCTTGGTGCTTGGAGCCACAGTCGTATTCGGCCAGGTAAACTACGAACCCTATGAGGTCCGCACCGTCGTTCCGAAGGTTAATGGCGATCCGATTGGTTCCCATGCGTCGCTGGTCCCGGGGGATGTAGCGATATCCCCGTCCGGGGAACTGATCGTTGTCGAAACGGCGACCTCATGTCTGCGCAAGATCGCGCCCAATGGAGCAGTGAGCACTCTCGCGGGAAATCGCGGCGCCGTCGGCTTTGTCGATGGCAAGGGTGAGGAAGCGCTTTTTCGTTCGCCGTCTGCTATCGCTGTAGACGCCAGCGGTACGATTTACGTCCTTGATGACGTTAACTGTGCCGTCCGCAAAGTAACCGCAGATGGGACAGTTACCACCCTGGCGGGCGGGGGCGGTCCGGGCGGTCCGCCAAATGTCGGCAGTCGCGATGGCTTTGGCTCGGATGCTCGTTTCAATTTTCCGCGCGGAATTACGGTGAGTAGCGCGGGGACTATTTATGTTGGCGATTCAGGCAACGCCACCATTCGCGCGATCACGCCTCAGGGATTAGTCACCACCCTTTCTGGTTCGGTAGGCGTGCGTCAATCGATCGACGGACCGGTTGCCACGGCCCGCTTTGTCGCGCCCGGTCGCATGGCCGCCGACGCAAAAGGCAATGTTTATGTGCTGGACTCCTACGCGGTTCGCAAGATCACGCCCGACGGGAACGTAAGCACGCTGGCGGGCAAGCCGGGCGAGGCCGCATTTGCCGATGGGGTGGGGAGCGAAGCAAGGTTCAGCAGTTTTGCGGGGATCACCGCGGCGCCCGACGGAACTCTTTTCGTGATGGATTACGACCGCCTGCGCCGGATCACGCCGGCCGGCGCGGTCACGACCGTGGCAGGTGGATATCCAGCCCAGTTCCTTGGCGATTTCTTCGACCGGTTTGATGGGAAAGGGGCCGAAGCGCGGTTTCGGAACGCGCAAGGCATTGCGCTCGGCCCGGGTGGAACGTTGTTCACCGTCGATGACCAATCGATTCGTAGCGTTAGCCCCGATATGACCGTGACGACGCTTGCCCCAGGAACGCTGTTTCATCTCGACAACAATCCAGACGATTCGGGCGGCATTCCGCCGATCGGTGCGCCGAAGGATGTGTCGATCGATCCGGCGGGCAACGTCTATCTCGGCGATGCGAACCATGCCTGTATTCGCAAAATCACGCCCGGTGGGGTCATCACGACTTTGCGAACGCTGACGACCAGGCCGGACGGACGGACAATACCGGTAGCGATCTATCCGAACACCTTAGCGGTCCATCCCAGCGGCGATGTTTATTTTGCGGAGACTAGCGCTATTGGGCGAATCAAGCCGGATGGGACGGCGTGGCGCTTTGCCGGCGACAAAATTTTCGCCGGCAGTGCCGACGGAATCGGCACGGCCGCACGCTTCAATGGCATCAATCGGATGGTGTTCGACCGGCAAAATAATCTCTATGTTGCGGACACGTACAATTCCACGATCCGTAAGATCACGCCGGATGCGGTGGTAACGACGCTGGCCGGATCGGCGGGCAATGCGGGGAGCACCGACGGAACTGGAAACCAGGCGCGATTCGCGTGGCCGCTCGGCATAACGACAGATCCGGCGGGCAATGTTTATGTGGCCGACGCCTTTTACCTGGCGAACAGCCAGACGATTCGCAAGATCACTCCCGACGGTGTGGTGACCACGCTTGCCGGATTGGCAGGATCAGATGGCGTGACCGATGGAATTGGGTCAACCGCGCGGTTTCATTATCCGATGGCGGTCACGGCCGACTCGCGCGGTAATATCTATGTCGCCGACGCCTGGAATCGCCGCCTTCGAAAGGTCACGGCCAACGGGGTCGTGACCACGCTAGCCGGAACCGATGCCATCTCGTTTGGCGTGGACGGAATTGGGAGTGCTGCAAGCTTCGACACGATAATGCCCGGAATCGCGGTGGACGGTGCCGGAAATGTTTATGTCCTCGATTCGGGGCGATTACGAATCGCTACCTCTACGGTCAAGGCCCGATCGCTGAATGTCTCCACGCGACTTCAGGTTCTCGATGGCGAAAACGTGTTGATTGGCGGATTCATCATCGCCGGCACCAGCACAAAAAAGGTTATCATTCGCGCCCTTGGTCCTTCCCTGGCTGCGAATTCGATCACCGGAGCGCTCGGAAACCCGGCTTTGGAACTGTACAACGCGGAGGGTACGCGGATCGCATCTAACGATGATTGGAAAATCGATTCCGCGACCCTCGGCTCACAACAAGCGGCGATCGAAGCCACCACCATTCCCCCGTCGGACGACCGCGAAGCAGCTCTCGTCGCGACTCTGGATCCTCAACAGGCGTACACCGCTATCGTCCGCGGCAGCCACGGCGAAAAAGGTATTTCCGTTGTAGAGGTCTATGACCTGGGCAACTCGAGTCCCGCCGCGCTGGCAAACATCAGCACGCGTGGACTGGTCGAGCCTGGCGAAAAAGTGATGATAGGCGGATTCATCCTTGGCGGGAATGACGGCCACGGCGAAGTCCTTCTTCGCGCGCTGGGCCCCTCTCTGGCCAATGCGGGAATCGCCAATCCGCTGGTGAATCCGACATTGGCGCTCTTCGATGCGAACGGCCAGTTGATTGCCTCCAATGACGATTGGCCGGCAGGGGACGCGGCAGCCATTCAGGCCACCGGTCTGCAGCCGCCCAATAAGTTGGAATCGGCAATTTTAATCACGTTGCCTGCCGGGCCTTACACTGCGGTGGTAGGCGGCTACGAAGGGTCCGGAGTCGCTCTGGTCGAGGTTTACAACCTGCCGTAGCGCCAACTTCCCGGCGAACCGATTAATTAATTTCCAATCACGCGCGGCAGCGGTACGTTTGGCGCCATGAAAACATTGATCATTTCACTCGGGATGATGTGTGCCCTCGCGATTGCGGCGCACGGACAGGATGTGACGAAGGCGACGTGCAAATTGGAATCGAAGTCAGGCAGCCAGGTCACGGGCACCGTGACGTTCACTAAAGTCGGGGATGACGTGCAGGTCGTCGCGGACATCACCGGGTTGAAACCGGGCAAACATGGATTCCATATTCATGAAAAAGGCGATTGTTCCGCCCCGGATGCGTCCTCGGCCGGCGCGCATTTCAATCCGACGCAGCATAAACATGGCGGAACCACCGGAGCGGAACGTCACGAAGGCGACCTCGGAAACATTGAGACCGATGCTTCCGGCAAAACGCATCTCGATTGGAAGGGCAAGATGAGCTTGAGCGGGACGAACTCGATCATCGGTAAATCGGTGGTCGTTCACGAAAAGGAAGACGACCTGAAAACAGATCCATCGGGGAACTCCGGAGCTCGGGTCGCCTGCGGCGTAATCGAAGCAGCGAAATAGTCGATCAACCCGCAACGCAAATCCCCCCGTAAAGATCGGCGGTCGTAAACCGGCCTAAATCTCATGCAGCTTCTTTCCCTGAGTGAAATCCGCCGCCACGCCCAGAACGGCGCGGCAGTGGAAGCGCGCGTCCATGTGCAGATCGAGGGCGTTGCCTCGAAAGTAACGCGCGAACAAAAGCCGTACTGCGAGCTGCATCTCGCCGATGCCTGCGATCGGATGACGCTGCGAGTCTGGAGCGATCATCCGGAATACAAACCGTGCAGCAGCCTGAAGGCCTCCGACTTCATCGAGCTGACGGGCGAGTTTGTGCAGCATCAGCAATTCGGACTCGATGCCCGGAACTGGAAAGTGCGGCATCTCAACGGCCAGGAACGCTCGGAGCTTTTACAGGGCCCGCCGGAACTGCGCGCGAAGCAGGCGGCGGATTGGGATTACATCAACGAATGCACGCGCGCTCTCGGCGATCCGCGGCTGCGCGCTTTGGGGGAGGCGTTCCTCAGCGAGCATGGTGAACGATTTCGCCGCACGGCGGGCGCGCGCTCTTATCATCACGCCCGGCGCGGTGGACTGGTCGAGCACGTCGCCCAGATGATGCGGCTGGCGATGGCGATCCAACCGCTCTATCCGCAATTGAATCTCGACCTGCTCATCGCCGGCGTTTTGTTTCACGATTCCGGGAAGCTCTGGGAAAATCATTTGCCGGAAACCGGGTTCACGATGGGATACGACGAACGCGGCGAACTGATGGGTCACATTTCGATCGGCCTCGAGCTCGTGAATTCGATCTGGCGGAAATTGCAGACGGACGAAAACATCCGGACCTGGAGTTCCTGCACGCCGTCATCGGAAGACGTCCGCATGCATCTGCTCCACTTGATCGGCGCGCATCACGGCGAACCGCAGTTTGGTTCGCCGGTGAGCCCGAAGACGCCGGAAGCGATGGCGCTCAATTACATCGATAATCTCGATGCGCGGATGGAAATGTTCGCCGCCGGTTATCTCGTCGCGAAACCGATTGCCGAGCGGATCTTCGATCGGGTCCGGCCGTTGCCCGGAAATCTGGTGAAGCCGCTGGAGCGATATCAGGCGCCGGCGAATCCCAACGGTCCTCCCCCATTGCCAAAAACGAACGGCGAGACCGGTCAGTTGTTGTAGCCGGTTCGTTTGTAGGGCGTTTCTGTGAAACGCCATGGCGTCTGACACAGACGCCCTACAAAAGCCTTCGCTTCGCCTCCGCCAGATATTCTTCATCGATCTCGAAGCCGATGAAGTTTTTCACGCCGCAACGTTTGGCGGCCACGGCCGAGTTTCCGATACCCAGGAACGGGTCGAGCATCGTTTCGACTCTGGCCACGCCATGCAGCTTGATGCACCACTCCGCCAGCTGCACCGGGAACGTTGCCGGGTGCGGACGCTCTTTCGCGCGACGTTGAATGGTTTCGTAAGGCACGAACCACGTGTTCCCGCGGCAGCGCCGATCCTTGCCTTTCGTGTGCCCCCACCGCGCGATATTGCTCTTGTCGGCATACGGAACTCCGAGCGCCAGCCGATCGATCGGTGTCCGGCCTTCCGGCGTGAGATGGAAAACGTATTCATGGCAATCGTTGAGATACCGCGGCGAGCTGATCGGTTTGAAGTGACCGCGTGAAGTCGTCAGGCCGCGATCGTCATCGATCGAGATCGCCTTGATCCAGTGGATTGTGTTTTGAAGAACGAACAGGTCTCGAAGGCGAAGAACGAGCTCGTGCGGGAACAATGGATTGGAGGGTGACGCGCCAAGATTGAGGAACAAAGAACCGGCCGGTTTCAGGACGCGCCGGAGCTCGGTTGCCCATTTATGACACCACTCGAGATAGTCACCGCGCTCTTCCCGGTCTGAATAACGAGTGTAGGCGATCCCGAGATTGTACGGCGGCGAGGTGACGACAAGATCGACGCTCGCGCCAGCCAGCGTTCCCATCCCGCGGAGGCAATCGCCGTGGCGCGGATCGAATGAAGTCACGGCAGAGTTTGGATCATTCGTGGCGTTTGTACAAGAAGCGTTGTCATCCCGAGTCCCGCCATCGCGGGACGAGGGACCTCTCAAGCGGTCTTACGCTTGGGCGAAGGAGGTGGCGTTCTCGTCGGGCCACGGGCGGGCGGTTGTTTGGGAAGGCTGGATGCGAGTGGGAGGTTCCTCGGCGCGCTGCGCCAGCCTCGGGATGACGGCGCGTTTATCACATTCAATCTTGTGTTACGTTTCCCTCGATGTCCGACAAGCCCTCCAAATTGAAAATTGCCGACCGCGAGTTCACCTCGCGGCTGCTCGTCGGCACGGGAAAGTTTGGATCGAACGAGCTCATGCGCGATGCGCTCGTCGCGAGCGGGACCGAGATCGTCACCGTCGCGTTGCGGCGCGCGGATCTCTCTGGGAAACACGACGCTTTCGCGAACATCCTCGATTTCATCGATCCGAAACAGTTCCTTCTCTTGCCCAACACGAGCGGGGCGCGCAACGCAGCGGAAGCGGTGAGACTGGCGCGGCTGGCCGTCGCCGCCGGGTTGCCGAACTGGATCAAGCTCGAGATCCATCCCGACGCGCGGTATCTGCTGCCCGATCCGGTTGAGACCCTGGCGGCCGCTGAGATTCTCGTGAAGGAAGGGTTCGTCGTTCTTCCTTACATCAACGCCGATCCGGTTTTGGCGAAACGTTTGCAGGACGTGGGCACCGCGACCGTGATGCCGCTGGGTTCGCCCATCGGCAGCAATCGCGGCATCGAGACCCGCGCGCAGATCGAGATCATTATCGAACAAGCGACCGTGCCTGTCGTCGTTGACGCCGGACTGGGCGCTCCGAGTCAGGCCGCCGAAGCGATGGAGATGGGGGCTGATGCTGTCCTTGTGAACACGGCCATCGCCATAGCGTCCGATCCGAGCCGGATGGCGAACGCTTTTCGCAAAGCCGTCGAGGCCGGCCGCGAAGCACGCGAGATTGGTCTGGCCGAAACGCGCTCCAGCGCATCCGCGACCAGTCCGTTAACCGGATTCTTTTCCGAATTGTAGGGCGTTTCTGTGAAGCGCCATGGCGTCTGACACAGACGCCCTACAGCGGCCGAAAGCTGACTCCGGCGTCATTATAAAACTCGATCTGCCGGCCGCCGACCCGACGAACCACGCGCCAGCCGTTTTGGCGTGCGACCTCGCGCAATTCCTCCTCGGAAAGCGCGCGGACGACCCGCAGCTCCGACGGATGCGACACGAAATACTCCGGTTTGATCGCGAGCATTCGGGCGATCTTCGCGATCACGGCGGGCAGTTGATCGGGCATGGCGTCATTCTCGCACAGCGAACCCAAAGGTCACAGAGTTTGGCGCGTGGGACGGCCTGAGCTAGGTTCCCGGGCCCATGTTTTCCGAAACTGTCATCCTGCGCGGCCACATTATCGATTCGCTGATTCTGCCCAAAGTGCTCGACCAAATCCTGACCCAGGGCGGCGAATTCAAGATCGGCGAGATCAGGATCGGGCAGAACCGGGTCGACCAAAGCTTTGCCCGGATCGATGTCTCCGCGCCGACGCACGAGCGGCTCGACGACATTGTCCTGCGCCTCCGCCAGCACGGCGCCGAAGTGCTCGAAAAGAAGGACGTTCAACTCGCGCCGGCGCCCGCCGATGGCGTGTTCCCGAAGGATTTTTACGTCACGACGAACCAGCAAACTTTTATCACTCTCGACGGCGCGGAAATCGAAGTCCGGCCGGCGTTGATGGATTGCGCCGTGGTGGTCGATCGCGAGGCAGCCCACGCGGTCGCGAGGAAGTTTCACGAAGTCCGGCGCGGAATGGAAATCGTCGTCGGCCATCAGGGGATCAAGGTGGTGCCGGTGCAGCGATCCACCTCCCACACAGACGTGTTCGAGTTCATGTCGACGAACATCTCGCTCGAGAAACCGAAGAGCGGAATCATCCGCGAGATGGCGACGGAGCTTGAGCGGGCTCGCGCCGAAGGCGGCAGGATTCTGGTAGTGGCGGGGCCGGCGGTGGTGCACAGCGGCGCGGTGCCGCACCTGGAAAAGTTGATCGACTGGGGCTTTGTCGATGTGCTCTTCGGCGGAAATGCGCTCGCGCTTCACGATATCGAGAATGCGCTTTTCGGGACTTCGGTTGGGATCAATTTGGAACAGGGATCGCTGGCCGAACGTGGCCACGAAAATCAAATGCGGGCGCTCAACATCATCCGGGAAGCAGGCACCATTTCCCGCGCGGTTGAAGCTGGAACTCTGAAGACCGGGATCATGGCCGCGTGTGTCCGGCACGGGGTAGAGTTTGTCCTTGCCGGTTCCATCCGGGACGATGGGCCGTTGCCCGAGGTGATTACCGACACGATCGAGGCGCAGGATGCGATGCGAGAAAAGCTGGCCGGCGTTTCCACGGCGCTGATGATGGGAACGATGCTGCATTCCATGGCGGTAACGAACCTGTTGCCCGCCGCGATCAAGACGCTTTGCATCGACGTAAGCCCGGCGGCCATCAGTAAATTGACCGAACGTGGTTCGTTTCAATCGCTGGGCCTGGTCTCGGATCTCGAGCCGTTCCTGCGCGAGCTCACGGTGACCCTCGCCCGCTGAATATGTCGGAACATAGACTTCCAGTCTGTGCGCATCGCGGAGTTTTACTCCGCTGCCTCGGAAGCAGCGGGCAGAATGTCCGCTGGGCCCACAGGCTGGAAGCCTATGTTCCGTCGCTGAGACCGCTCTGACCCATGCGCGAGCTCTTGCTTTGTCCGCCGGATCATTACGGGATCGAATACGAGATCAACCCCTGGATGAGTCGCGCCCGGGGCGCGGATACCCCTTTGGTCCAGGCGCAATGGAAAGGGCTCTTCGAAAAACTTTCGAGCCTCGACTGCAAGATCGAGCTCATCCCGCCCCGCCCGAAATTGCCGGACATGGTTTTCACCGCGAACGCCGGCCTAACGGTCGGCCGCCGTTTTATTCCGAGCAATTTTCGCCACCAGGAACGGGCCGGCGAAGCGCCGCATTTCGCGAGCTGGATGGAACAGCGCGGTTACGAAATCGTCTGGCTGGCGAAGGACTTGTACTTCGAAGGCGAGGGCGATGCGCTCTTCGGCGGCGACGTTCTTTTTTGCGGCTACAAATTTCGCTCCGACATTAACTCCCATCGCGCCGTCGCGGACCTTCTCGGCTGCCTGGTTATTTCCGTCGAGCTGGTCGACCCGCGCTTTTACCATATCGACACCTGTTTCTGTCCGTTGCCGGACGGCGGCGCGTTTTGGTTTCCGAACGCGTTCGACGAATACGGCCAGCGCGCGATCCGCGAGCACCTCACGGATCTGATCGACGTGCCGGAGGAAGAAGCGGTCCATTTTTCGTGCAACGCCGTCGTGCTCGGGCGCGACATCGTGTTGCCCGAAGGCGCGCCGAAGCTCGTCGCGACGTTGAAGGACCGTGGCTACACCTGCCATCCGCTGCCGATGAGCGAATTCCTGAAGGCGGGCGGCGCCTGCAAATGTTTGACGATGTTCATGCCGCAGCGAGAGAGTTGATGCTGTAGTCGCCCCGCTCAGTCGGGGCGCGGCGACTGAGCGCCGCGGCTACAGCGCTCGCTTTTTTTCCAACGCCGTTTCAATTTTCCCCAACGGCAAACAGTTCATCACGTCCTCTTTCGTCAGCCAGCCCTTTCGCGCCACACCGACGCCGAACCAGAGTTCCTGAAGGCGCTCGACTCCGTGGGCGTCGGGATTGATCACGCATTTGACGCCCTTTTCCTTCGCCAGCGGCCACCAGCGCCAGTCGAGGTCGAGCCGTTTCGGCGCCGCGTTGATTTCGATCCACGTCCCGGTCGCCGCCGCGGCGTCGATAACGGCTGGAATATCGATCGCATACGGATCCCGCCGTAACAGTAGCCGCCCGGTCGGATGCGCCAGCATTGTGACGTAAGGATTCTGCAGCGCGCGGATGACTCGCTTGGTCATGTCGGCTTCAGAAAGGGTGAACGCGGAGTGGACCGAGGCGACGACGTAATCCAACTGGGCCAGGAGCTCGTCCGGAAAATCGAGGGACCCGTCGCGAAGAATGTCGCACTCGACCCCGGCGAAGAGCCGGAAGTTTTCGAATTCGGAATTCAGTTTTTTGATGCTGGCGATCTGGACGCGCAAGCGCGCTTCATCCAGGCCGCGCGCCTGGATCGAGCTGCGGCTGTGATCGGCAATCCCGAGATATTGCAGTCCCAGTTCCTGGGCCGCCGCCGCCATTTCCTCCAGAGAGTTGCGTCCATCGCTCGCCGTTGTGTGGCAGTGGAAGGTGCCACGCAGGTTCTCGGCTTCCAGCAGCCTCGGGATTTTTCCGGCGGTAGCAGCTTCGAATTCTCCGCAGTTCTCGCGCAACTCCGGCGGGATGTAATCGAGATCGAGCGCGCGATAGAGATCCGCTTCCTCGCGGATGGTAGGGACGCCGCGCTGCGGCGTCCGGTCTGCCAAAACCTCGAGACGATATTCGTTCAGCGTCCACCCCCGTTTCAGCGCGCGGCTTCGGACTTCGATGTTGTGCTCCTTGCTTCCGGTAAAATAATTCAGCGCGAACGGATACTCGGTCGCTGTCACGACGCGCAGATCGCACTGCATTCCAGAGCGGAGACGCACGCTCGATTTCGTTGGTCCCTGCGCGATGATCGACTCAGCCAGCGGATGCTGAAGGAAGAGCGCGGAAATTTCCGCCGGCGCATTGGTGGCCACGATGAAGTCCAGGTCGCGCACAATTTCCTTCCGGCGCCGATAGCTGCCGGCGATGCAAACGTGGAGAGCGTCCGGATGCGCACGGAGGTCGTTCTGTAACTGTTCCGCTTCCGCCGCGATCTTTCCGAGCTGAAACGAGCCGGCATATTTCTGGCGTTCGTCGATCGCCTTGCAAAGTTTCTCCTGGGTGGTCTTGCCGAATCCCGGCAGCTCGGCGACGCGGCCCGCGACACAGGCTTCGTGCAACTGCGCGATCGAACTGACCTGCAGTTTTTCGTGGAGCGCCTTGATTTTCTTCGCGCCTAATCCTGGCAGCGAGAACATTTCCAGGATGTCCGCCGGAAACTCCGCCCGCAGCTCGTCGAAGAATTTCAGCGAGCCGGTCTCGACCAGCTCTTTGATCTTGGCCGCGATCGCTTTCCCGATGCCCGGAATTTTCTCCAGCGTTTCTTCATTTCCGAGATCGGCGACATTGCCGCCCCAGGTTTCGAGAGACCGCGCCGCATTGGTATAGGCGCGGATCTTGAACGGATTTTCGTCCTTAAGCTCGAGGAGCGTCGCAATTTTTTCGAGCACGTCGGCGATCGTAGCCTTGTCCATCGGTTCACTCTTATGCAACGCGACAGGCGTGTCATCCCGAGGCTGGCGAAGCACGCTGAGGGACCTCTCGAGCGCTCTAACGGCTTCCGCCAAGTCCAAAGACGTCTACGTCAGAGCGGCGTCTGGGCGTTACTTGCGCGATTAACTTTCGACTGTGAGGTCCCTCGCCGTCTACGCGGCTCGGGATGACACGCGTTGTTGACGCGTGCTTCTACATCCTTCCCCGCCGCTTGTAGAACTTGTAGCGCGCGATGATCGAATCGACGTACTTCCGGGTCCCGGGAAAGTCGATGTTATCGAGGAACGTTTTCGCGGCGACCGGCTTCGCGTCGTCGCCCCCCGCCCAGCGCAGGGCGCGGCTCGGCCCGGCGTTATATTCAGCGAGCGCAAACGGCATTGGGTTTGCCTGGTTTTGCCAGTGCTCGATGGCGTGGCGCAGATACCACGTCCCGGCTTCGAGGTTTATTTTCGGATCGAACAATTCTTCGGCGCGAAAATTATCGGCTTTCGTTTCGCGCGCCCAATCACCGGCTGCTCGCTCCGTCACCTGCATGAGGCCGCGTTCGCCGGCCGTCCCGATCTTTTGCGCATCGAACCGGCTCTCGCGCCAGACGACGGCTTTGACCAGCATCGGATCGACCTGATGCTCCGCGGCGACGGAGCGAATCAGAGCATCATGTTGTTGGAAACGCGCGGGGCTGACGAACTCGTAGACGGTGTAGAGCGGGTCGCCCGATCTCATCGAGAGATAAACCAGCCCCGCGGCGCCGGCGAGGAGCAGGCAGATGATCAGCTTGAATAGGAATCGGGCCATGAATTCGTGCTCGTGCTCGTGATCGAAAAGTTTTGATGGATAAGTAATCGATCACGATCACGAGCACGAGCACGATTACGTTTACTGAACGATGACGAAGCCCTCCTATGCCCGCGTCCTGATCGATCGCTCGATTCATCGCGAGCTCGATTATTTGGTCCCCGAGACGCTCGCCGGGAAAGTCAGCATCGGTTCGCGGGTCCGGGTGCCCTTTCGGGAAAGATCGGCGCTGGCGACCGTGGTCGCGCTGCTCGAGGAAAGCGAAGCGCAGGGGATTCGGCCGATCGAAGCGCTCGTCGGCGAGGCGCCGGTTCTCAGTCCAAAATTGATCGAGTTGGCGCGCTGGATGAGCGCCTACTACTGCTGCCCGATTGAGACGGTCATGCGCAGTCTTCTCCCGCAGGTGATCCGGCGGGCGGAAGTCGGGTGGAAAAAGCAATTGTTCGTCGGCGCGGCCAGGGAAATCTTGCCGGAGGAGATCGAGAAATTGCGCCGGCGCGCGCCGAAGCAAGCCGCCTTGCTGGAAGCGGTCTCGAGGTTGCACCAGCCGATCGCCGCGGCGGAATTGCTCCGGCAGACGGCGCTCGACAATCAGACGCTGCGCGCGCTTGAGAAACGAGGCTTCGTCAGCTTGCGCGAGCAGGCGGTCGCTCGTGATCCGCACGCCGACGACGAATTCATCGCTTCGACGAACCTGACTTTGAACGACGAGCAGGCGACGGCGCTCGTAGCTGTCGAAGAAGCGCTCGGCGCGCCGGAAAAAGCCAAACCACTCCTGCTTCACGGCGTAACCGGAAGCGGGAAAACGGAAATTTATTTACAGGCGATCCACTCCACCCTTCGCCGGGGAAAGACCGCGATCGTTCTGGTTCCCGAGATTTCGCTGACGCCGCAGACGGTCGAGCGTTTCAAGAGCCGTTTCGCCGAGACCCAGGAAATGGTCGCGGTATTGCACAGCCATTTGTCGGAGGGCGAGCGCCACGACGAATGGCACAAGATCCACGCCGGCCGGGCCCGGATCGTGGTGGGTGCGCGGAGCGCGGTCTTCGCGCCGCTCGAAAACCTCGGGCTCATCGTCGTGGATGAGGAACACGAGACTTCCTACAAACAGGAGGAGGCGCCGCGTTATCACGCGCGGGACGTCGCGGTGGTGAGAGCGAAGATGGAGGGTTGCGTCGTCGTGCTCGGCACGGCCACGCCATCGCTCGAGAGCTACCATAACGCGGTCCAGGGAAAGTATCGCCTCCTCCAGCTGACCCAGCGCGTGGACAACTGCCAGATGCCGCTGATGCGGATCGTCGATCTGCGATTGGAACGGCGAAAGCAGAAGGCCGCCGCGATTCTCTCGGAAAAATTGCGGGCCGCCATCACGGCGCGGCTCGAGAAGCACGAGCAGACGATCCTGTTCCTGAATCGCCGGGGTTTTTCCACGTCGCTTTTGTGCAGCAACTGCGGCGAAGCGCGCGATTGCCCTAACTGCAGCGTTGCCCTCACCTTTCACCGGGGCGCCGCGCGATTGACCTGCCACTTGTGCGGGCATAGCGCCGCAGTGCCGAAGAAATGTCCGGCTTGTTCCCAGGACACCCTGATCTACGCCGGGTTTGGCACCGAAAAAGTCGAGGCGAACGTGGCCCAGCTTTTTCCCGACGCGACCGTGCGGCGAATGGACGCCGATTCGATGTCGCGGAAGGACGCGTATCGCGAAACCCTGCATGCTTTTCGCGGGGGCAAGATCGACATCCTGGTCGGCACCCAGATGATCGCGAAGGGTCTCCATTTTCCAAACGTCACCCTGGTCGGGATCATCAACGCCGATCTCGCGCTCCACATGCCGGATTTCCGCGCGGGGGAGCGGACCTTCCAATTGCTCACCCAGGTGGCCGGGCGCGCCGGTCGCGGCGAAACGCCGGGCGAAGTTTTCGTCCAGACTTACACGCCGTTCAGTCCGTCGATCCAGTTCGCGAGGCATCACGATTTCGCCGGATATTTCCAGCAGGAATTGGAGTTCAGGGAGCGCTGCGATTTCCCGCCGTTCAAACACGCGGTCCTGATCACGGTCCGTTCCGCGCATCAGGCCCGCGCCCAATTTTCCGCCGAGACGATTGCGCGACGGCTGAAGGAAGCGCTCCCGCCGGAGTTCATCCTGAGCGCGCCATCGCCCGCGCCCCTGGAAAAATTACAGGGCCAGTTTCGTTTCCACATCCTGATGCGCGGCGAAGCGATCGTGCGCCTGAGCCGGCTTGTGCGGGAAACGCTGGACAAGCTTCCGCTGCCCGAAGACGTCCTCGCCGCCGTGGACGTGGATCCGTATCAGCTGCTGTGAGGACGCCGGCGCTTCGCACAGCGAAGCGGCTACAGAAGCGACGCGACCGCTCGGTTCAAACGCGGTCTATCTGGATAATTTCGCCGGCGTAAGGCCAATCGTCCGCGTTCCCGACAAAGGCGGCGCGGACGGGATTATCGCGAACGTAGTTCCATTTCTGGCCGTAACTCTCGTCGTTTCGCAGCACATGGTCGAAAAACCCGCGCTGCCAGATCGGCGTCTGTAGCCGTCGCCCTGTGGGCGACGCCGCTCGCAGCTCTTTCGCTTCGCGTCCAATTATCGCCTTTTGTAAATGCTGCTTCAGCCCACCCATCCATCTACCGAGTTCAAAATCCTCCGGCCCGCAGACAAACAAATGAATATGATCCGGCATAATGACATACCGCCCGACTGCGATGTTGTGATCGGAATACGCGCGGACGGCAAAGGCGATGAAGGCATCGTGCAACGATGTATTCGCCAACAATCGCTTCCGCAGATGAGTCGAGGCCGTGACGAAGAAAACCGGATTATGCGGAAACAGGCGGTCAAGTCTGGGCGGAACGCGGGGGAACGTGTTCATCGGTCTCGGAAGCTAGCTTTTACATTACAAGCGCAGCGATCGGCAACCCGCGCTTCGCACAGCGAAGCGGCTACAGAAGAGGCTCTACTCCCGGGCATTGCTTATTGCGGTATTTCGCTTACCACTTGTCTCCCGTATGAGGCTCTCGAGATGGACTTTGCTTGGCCTGGCTGTCGCTCTCGTGTTCGCTGGTTGCCGCAAAAATGCGAGCACGGGCGGCGCGTCGAACAAGATCCGGGTCGGCTACATCGGGTTAACCTGCGAGGCCCCGATCTTCAGCGCGGTCGAGAACGGTTTCTTCAAGGAGGAAGGTCTCGAGGTGGAGATGGTGAAATGCGAGTGGGCGAACTACAAGGACGTGCTCGCGCTGGGCGGCTTCGACATTACGCATCATCTCGTGATGTATTTTCTCAAGCCGATCGAGCAGGGACTCGACGTCCGGTTCACGGCGGGGATCCACAAGGGTTGCCTGCGGGTCCAGGCCTCGACCAAAGGGAATATCCATACGGTCGCCGATCTTCGCGGGAAACGGATCGGCGTCCCCGGGATGGGAACGCCGCCATTTATTTTCGCGAACCGCGTCCTCGGCGCGAATGGGATCGACGCGAGCAAAGACGTGAGCTGGCGCGTATTTCCAGCCGGCGAACTGGGGCTCGCGCTCGACAAGGGCGAAGTGGACGCCGTGGCGGATTCGGAACCAATCGGCAGTCTGCTCGTGGCTGACGGCAAGGTCCGGAACGTCGCCGACCAGGCCGCCGACATGCCTTACAAGGATGAATACTGCTGCGCGGTAATCGTGAACGGAAAATATCTCACGGCGCATCCGAAGGAATCGGCCGCGGCCACCCGCGCTTTGTTGAAAGGCGCGAAGTGGGTGGAGACGAATCCGGCCGCGGCGGCGCGTTTATCGGTCGAGAAAAAATATCTCGCGTCGAATCCGGAGCTGAACACGGTCGCGATCTCGCATCTGCGTTACGTGCCGAGTGTCTCCGGCGCGGATGAGGCCGTGAAATCCGCGGCCGCGGAAATGAAGATCGCCGGCATGCTCGCGCCGAGTACCGACGTTGCAGCCCTGGCCCAAAAAGCGTTCGTCCATCTGGACGGCGTCTCCGATCAATGGCTGGAAACGCTCCAGGTCGAGAAAGTCGCGGGAGGGCAGGGGCCGCCGGACCAGGATATCCGGCTTTACGCGGAGATGATCCTGTCTGATACGCAGGAGTCATGTTGCAAAAAGCCAGTCGTCGCCGCGCAGAAATAGTTCCGGCGAGGACGGACGCGACGCTGGGCGACGTCGCGGCGGAACAGCAAACAAAACGGTGGCGAACCTGGCTGCCGGTCCCGGTCGCGAACCTGATCTGTCTGGCGGCGCACTGGTACGTTTCCGCAACGGAACCGCCGGCTGAAACGCGTTCCTACTTTGTTTTTCTTTGGAGCTTCCTCGGCGTCTCGATCGTTCTCGCGGCCGTGCAGACAGCCTGGCCGGCGTTGCGCGCCTGGATGCGGCGAATGGGGCCGATTTTCGCCGCCGCGCTCCTCGCCTTGTGCGCCTGGGAACTGATCACGTCCGGCTTTCGATTGCTGCCGCTCCCGTATTTCCCCAGTCCCGCCGCAGTGTTTCAAAGCCTGATCAACGATCGAACGTTGTTATTCGACAGCACCTGGCATTCGCTGGTTCTGCTGCTCAGCGGCTACGCGCTCGGTGTCGTCGCGGGTTTGATCAGCGGCATCTGCATCGGGTGGTCGACCCCGGTCCGTTATTGGGGAATGCCGATCCTGAAAGTCGTCGGCCCAATCCCGGCGACCGCGTGGATTCCGCTCGCCATGGTGGTCTCGCCCTCCGCGATCTTTTCGGCGGCGTCGCTCATCGCTCTCGCGGTCTGGTTTCCCGTGACGATGCTGACGGCGTCCGGTATTTCGAACACGCGCGCTTCCTATCTGGACGTGGCGCGCACGCTTGGCGCTGGCCGGCGGTATTTAATCTTTCGGGTCGCGATTCCGGCGGCGTTGCCGAGCATTTTCATCGGTCTGTTTATGGGACTGGGCGCATCGTTTCTCACCCTCGTGGTCGCGGAAACCGTTGGCGTGAAATCGGGCCTCGGCTGGTATGTGAGCTGGGCCCAGGGCTGGGCGGAATACGGAAAAGTTTTCGCGGCGCTTGTCATCATGGCCGCATTTTTCTCCACCATCATGACGATGCTCTTTAAAGTGCGCGATCGCGTCCTGGTCTGGCAAAAGGGAGTCATCAAATGGTAGCCGGCGCCGCGACGGAAGCGTCGTCGCTTCGGGTTCGCGATATCACAAAAAGTTTTCCGTTGCCGGAAGATCCGGCGGCGCGCCGGCTGGCGCTCGATGCGGTTTCGCTTTCGCTCGCGGCGGGCGAACTGGTTTCGCTGGTCGGTCCGAGCGGGTGTGGGAAATCGACCTTGCTGCGGTTGATCGCCGGGCTCGAGTCGCCGGACTCGGGCGAACTGATGGTCGGAGCTGAACCGATTACCGCGCCGAACGCCGAGCGCGGTCTTGTGTTCCAGGACCCGAACCTTTTCCCGTGGCTGACCGTGCGGCGCAACATCGAAGCCGGCCTCGTGGCGCGCCACGTTCTCCATGAAAAACGCCACGAGGTGGATGAATTCATGCGGCTCGTCGGCCTGGAAAGTTTCGGCGACGCTTATCCGCATCATCTTTCCGGAGGAATGGCGCAACGGGTGGCGCTGGCTCGCGCTTTGATCAACCACCCCAAGGTGCTGCTGCTCGACGAACCGCTCGGCGCGCTCGATGCGTTTACGCGGATGCGCATGCAGGACGAAGTGCTGCGCCTCTGGCAGGCACGCGGGACAACCATGCTCCTGGTTACCCACGACATCGATGAAGCGATCTACATGAGCGACCGCATCGTCATCATGACGCAACGGCCCGGCCGGATCGAGCGGACGATTCCGGTAAACCTGGGACGGCCGCGGGATCGGAGCAGCGCTGAGTTTCTGCGATTGCGTGGCGAGATCTTGGAGCTGCTCCATTTCGCGGGCGGCGCGGTGGGGGCGAGCGGCGTTTAAGAGCGCTGTCATCCCGAGCCGCGCAGACGGCGAGGGACCTCGCAGTCGATCGAACCGCTTCCGCCAAAGCTCAACCGTCCACTGACGAGCTGCGCGTTCTTTTTTCGCGGAAGCGATTGAGCGCTCGCGAGGTCCCTCGGCGCGCTGCGCCAGCCTCGGGATGACATGCGGTTGGCTCGGTTAAAAGACTTCCACCCGTTATCCCTCGCTGCGTATCATCGCGCCCTGCGCCATGGACGAAACGGAGGGAAAGTTAGGTTCGGGTGAGCCCCTGAGCGTCGATCAGCTTCTGGAGTATTTGCCCGCGCTGAAAGAGGTGCCGGCGGTCCAGCTCGACAAATACGCGAAAGGCGCGGCCGTCCTCCATCGTTACCGGAAAGGCGAGACGGTCTGCGTGGAAGGGGAGTTCGGTTCGACCGCGTACTACATCGTCTCGGGCACCGTCGATATTTCGATCCAGAATCCGCTCGCTCATCTGCGCACTCGTCCGGCCTTTGGGTTGTTCGGGCGGAGCATGGCGCGCATGAAAAGTTTTCTGCTGGACGACGGCCAGGACAAAAGGGCCGACGCCCACGAACGCAAATTCATTGGGATCGACGCAAACATCGATCTGCCCATGAACAAACCGATCGCCGAGCTCGGGCCGGGCGAACTGTTCGGCGAAATGACGTGCCGCACCTTTCAACCGCGGTCGGCGACCGTCATCGCGCGCGAGCCATGCGTGATGGTCGAGCTGCTGCGCGTGATCCTGGACATGCTCGTCGGCAACCGCCAGGTCTCGGAAGCGTCAAAAGCGACCTCGAAAGTGAAAGCGCCGACGTTCAAAGGCACCACCTTCAAGAAGGAGCTCGACGACAAATACCGGCAGCGCTCGCTCGAGACCCATCTGCGCAGCGTCCCGCTCTTCGGCAGCGTCGGCGACGAGTTCCTGAATTACCTCAAGGAAAAGGTCGAGCTGGTTTCCTACAATCAGAACGACGTCATCTGCAAGGAAGGCGAGGAAGCGGACGCGTTTTATCTGATTCGCTCCGGCATGGTCCGCGTGTCCCAGGCGATGCCCGGCGGCGAAATGGTCCGGACCTACCTGAGTCGCGGCGAATATTTCGGGGAGATCGGCCTTCTCCGGTCGATCAAGCGCATCGCGACCTGCGCCGCGCTGGATGCCGTGGATGTGGTGAAGATCCCAGCGGCCGAGTTCAACCTGATGCTGGAGAAATTTCCGGGAGTTCGCGCCCAGATCGAGCCGGTCGCCGACGCGCGCATGGCCGCGACCCAGGCCCGCGCGGTTCCGCCCGGGTTGCGGCTGGACGATTATCTGAACCAGGGCCTGTTCGAAGCGCAAAACCTGTTGTTGATCGACCTCGACAATTGCACGCGCTGCGACGCCTGCGTTCAGGCCTGTGCCAAGGCGCACGACGGCATCTCCCGCCTCCTCCGCGACGGGCTGCGCTACGATCATTTTCTGGTCGCGACGGCGTGCCGTTCCTGCCGCGATCCGCTTTGCATGACGCAATGCCCGGTCGGTTCGATCCGGCGGAAAGAAAACCTCGAGATCATCATCGAGGACTGGTGCATCGGCTGCGGGAAATGCGCCGAGTTGTGCCCCTACGGCAACATCAACATGCACCCGCTTGAAGTAACGAAGGAAGTCCGGACCGAAGTGAAATCGCCGAACCCGAACATTCCGCCGACGGTGAAAATCGAGAAGAAAAAGTCCACGACTTACAAAGCGAACACGTGCGATCTCTGCACCCAGTTATCCGTGCCGAGCTGCGTTTATGCGTGTCCCCACGACGCCGCGAAGCGGGTCGATCCGCAGCGTTTCTTCGGCGATGCCCTCGAAATGCAGAACAAGCTCTTCGACGACGACTGGACGCCCGCGCGCCGTTATGAAACGCACCACACTCACTGACGTGAGAAATCCCAAATCCCAGGCTCCAAATCCCAAAACGATTACCGAAGCCCGATTTGTTTTTTGGAATTTGGGTTTTGGAATTTGTTTGGGTTTTGGGTTTTGGGATTTGGGATTTTTTTAATCCGATGCGGATCAATAACTGGAAGCACGGTCCCTGGATTGTTTTCGTCCTGCTCGCGACCGTCGCGGCCTGCGTTCTTTACGCGGGAAATTTCCATCCCGACCTGCTGCCGCCGTGGCTGCGACTGTCGCCGTCGCTGATCCAGAAGCCGACTGAGCATCACACCGTCGGCGGCACGCCGCTCGGACTTTGGTTCGGCTCGATTTCGCTCGGGATTTTTCTCTTCGCGGTGCTCCTGAGTCTCCGAAAAAAGATTCCGCTCTGGCGGGTGGGTACGGTGCAGCGGTGGCTGCGCGCCCACATCTGGCTGACCATCCTCACCATTCCGCTGGTGGTTTTGCATAGCGGGTTTCGCTTTGGTGGACCGATGACGACGTTTCTGGTCGTGCTCTACGCCATCGTCATGGTGAGCGGTTTTTACGGATTGTTCCTTCAGCACGTCATGCCGCGTCTGATGAAGGAACGTTTGCCGGCCGAGACGGTGTTCGAGCAGATCCCCCACATCCGTTCGCAGCTCGCTGTCGCCGCGGAAAAAATGCGCGATTCTTTCAAACCCGCGCCGCCCAAAAAACCGGACGCGGGCGCACCGGCAGCGAGCGCGGCAAAGACGGCCACGGCTGCCGCCGCGGTGATGGCTTCGACAAAGGGCGAGCTCAGTACTCCGGTGGCTCGCGCGAAATCCGTGACCGGGTCGGCGCCGATGGCGGCGCCAGTCGTAACGCCGCCGCCCGTTGAAGCGCCACCGCCAGCGGCGCCATCCGTTCCCAACGCAGCGATCAAACCAGCGGCGCCGAAACCGGAAACCATCGGGACGCCGACGGCGCGCGTGCAGAGCGATCCGCCGGGCGCGCCGGTCGCTCGCAGCGAAGTTCCCGCCGGCGATCAACCGGCGCCGTCACCGCCGGTGGCTCCGCCCGCTCCGCCGCCACCACCGGCTGCCCCGAAACCTGTTGCCGCGCCCGCGGCAAAACCTGCCGCGGCTCCGGCTGCTGCCGCAAAACCTGCCGCACCGAAGCCCGCTGCAAAACCCGCCGTGCCAGCCGACCCGGCATCGGAAGCCGTGCTCATCGAATTTATCGACCGGCAAATTCTTCCGTATTTGCGGGCGCGCCGCGGGGATCGGATGCGACTGAACAATCCGCGTTTTTCCGACGACACTTTTCGGTTCGTGAAATTACGCGTCGCCGAAGGCTACCGCGGCCGGGTCGAGGAAATTCAAGCGTGGTGCGACGAACGCCGCATGCTCGATCTCCAGGTGCGTTTGCACCACTGGCTTCATGGCTGGCTGTTCGTCCATGTGCCGTTTTCATTTTTGCTCGTCATGCTCACCATCTGGCACGCGGCGGTGACGTTGTTCTACTACTGATGAACGCCCTGTTCTTCCTCTTTCTCTTGCTCTTGCTCTTGCTCGTGCTCCGAGAAGATCGAGCAAGAGCAAGAAGAAGAGGAAGCCGTTGAGCCATGCCGACACCGGGACGAACGCAAAAGCAGATCGCGGATCGCTACAAAGGCAATCTCGGCTATTACAAAAAGAAGCACCCGTGGCGGATGGCGCGCTTTACGGTGAGCTTCCTCGCGCTGGCCGGCGGTTTGGCGGCCATCATCGCTTATCAGAACCGCATTTTTCGGCGGGAGGCGAACGAGGAATTTTTCAGCTCAGGCAAACTCTCCAGTCACCACGCAAAGTTGGAGCAGGACTGCGCCCAGTGCCACGACAAGAACGCAGCCATGGGCCGCGACCTGACGTTCGCGAAATTCAAGAGCGTCATCAAAGACCGGTTCCATCACGGACTCGATTTCAAATCGATCGATCACAAATGCCAGCAGTGCCACGAGGCCAACCCGCCCTTCGGCACGGCGAAGAAGTACGATCTGCACGAGCCGAACGTGGTCGAGAACCGTTCCTGTTCGATTTGCCACCAGGAACATCTCGGGCCCGGCCCGATGAAACGGGTCGCTGATCTTCAGTGCGCTTCCTGCCATAACGACAGCGCGATCATGGACGCTTCCGCGAAGAAAGGCGCCACTCTGCCACCCGCTGTTTTTCATCTGCGGCCGCATCCGGCGGAGCAGGTTGTTTTGGAAATGCCGCGGCCGGCGCGCGGTTACACCCAGGTCTTTGGCTCCTTCGCCGAGGCGCATCCCGAGTTCCAGCTCATCCGCGAGAAAGCGCGGGATCCCGATGTTCTCCGGTTCAATCACCAGCGGCATTTCGGGAACGACATTCCGCCGGTGAACGGACAGAAGCTCGACTGCAATTACTGTCATAAACCGGAGCCGGGCGGCCGGTTTTATTCGCGGATCAGTTTCGCGGCGAACTGCCAGAGCTGCCACGCCTTGCTCTTCGACAAGAACAATCCGCAGCTCCACCTGCCGCATGGCGACGTGAATCTCGTCCGCACTTTTTTGCGCACGCTCCCCGCTCAATACGCAAATTTCGCGCGCTTCCCGAACCAGGGCGCCGGGCGTTACGCCGACGTGAAAACGTACGTCGCGCAGCAGATGAACCAGTTGCGGATCCAGTTCGGAAGCGACGCGGAGTTCGAGCGCGCCGTGTTTTTCGAGACCGACCCTTACAAGCCGCACCGGCAGACGGCCGCCGCCACTCGCGGAAATTTTGCCGGGTGCGCTTTTTGCCACGAAGTGAAAAGCGGGTCAGGCGGCGGACCGGTGGTCACGAAACCG
The DNA here is from genome assembly GCA_041167265.1 of Verrucomicrobiota bacterium. Taxonomy (GTDB): domain Bacteria; phylum Verrucomicrobiota; class Verrucomicrobiia; order Chthoniobacterales; family UBA10450; genus AV80. The sequence continues at coordinate 69,195 of JBEEHG010000018.1, forward strand.
ATCCTGGTCGATCGCTGGATGCCGCAGGCGCATTTCAATCACGCCAAACACGCGAGCGTGAAATGCGACGATTGCCATCACGCCACCCAAAGCCGTGAGACCACCGAAGCGCTGATGCCGGCCAAAGCGAGTTGCGTGACGTGCCACAGCCCGAAAGGAAAAGTGGCGAGCAATTGCATCACCTGCCACGACTATCACGCGCCCGGGCAGATCGTCAGAGTAGAAGCGTCCACGTCGACCGCCGAGCAGGGGACGCTCCGCCAGATGTTGATCGGCAGTCGTTAGGCCGCGCTCCGCGCCGCCGAGTCTCTTCCCGCCGTCAGCTTTTCGATTTCGGCGCGGAGGCGTTCCCACTCCACCGGCTTGGTCAAATGCGCGGCGAACCCCGCCGCACCACTGGCCGTCACATCGTCGTCCGTTCCAAATCCACTCAGCGCGATTCCAGTCATCCCCTGGGCGTCGCGCAAGGCCTTCATCAGATCGAGGCCGGTGCCATCGGGGAGCCCGAGATCGCTGATCAGCAAATCGAAGTGGCGCGAGCCGGCGAGGGCGCGCGCCTCCGCGACGCTTCCGGCGTGGGTGACGTCGAACCCGGCGTTGCGCATGATTTTCCCGAGGACGCGGGCCGTGTCGGCGTGGTCTTCAACGAAAAGAATCTGGACGTGTTTGATTCGGGGCGGCTCGCTTTCCAGAAAGAGCACCGGCCCTTCCAGCATCGAGGTTTCCATGGCGTTAAGCGTGACCGTGAATTTCGCGCCGCGATCTTTGCCCTCGCTTTCCGCCTTGATGGAACCGTGATGCAGATCGATGACCCGTTTGCAGATCGCGAGCCCGAGCCCAAGCCCGCCATATTTGCTGGTCACGGTCCCGCCGCCCTGCTCGAACGCGTCGAAGATACGCGGCATCACGCTCTCCTCGATCCCAATTCCGGTGTCGCGAATTTCGACGGTGATCTGGTGGGAGTCGTTGTTCCGCGTCGAGATTTCGATGCGCCCGCCTTCCGGAGTGAACTTGGCGGAGTTCTTTATCAAGTTCCAAAACACCTGTTGCAAACGGGCCGGGTCCGCCCAGCAATGGTGCTCGCGCGCATTGAAATGCCGGATCACCTGGATTTTTTTGGCGACGAGATCGCCGCCCGAAATGCTGAGCGCGTGCTCGATCGTCGAGTGAACATCGACGGCGTCGCTGTGGAGCTCGAGTTTTCCATGGGCGATGCGGGTGAGGTCGAGCAGATCGTCGATGAGGAGCGCTTCCAATTCGACATTGCGCTGCAGAACCTCGAGATCGTGGCGGACTTCGTCGCTCAAGTTCGGTTCGCGCCGCATCGAGGCGATTGTCATCAGGACCGGAGTGAGCGGGGTCCGCAGCTCGTGGGAAAGCATCGCGAGGAAACGGTCCTTCGCGCGATTCGCGTCTTCGGCTTCGTTCTTCGCGCGCTGGAGGAGGATCTCGGCGTTCTTCCGGTGGGTGATGTCGAGCATGGTGCCGATGAAGCGCGTGATTTCTCCGGCGGGATCGAGCAGCGCCTGGCCGCGTTCAGCGACCCAGCGTTCCCTGCCGTCGGCGATCCCGATCGTCCGATATTCAATCTCGAAGCGCCCGCTGCCGCCCGGCTCGCGGACCCGCTCCACCGTCTCGTGCACGATGTGGCGGTCCTCCGGATGGACGCCGCTCAGATACGTGTCGTAACTCACTTTCACGCCCGGCGGAATGCCGAACATTTGCCGGCTGCGCTCAGAGAACTGCAATTCGCCGGTGCTCGGGAAAAAATCGAAGGTGCCGATGTCCGCGGCCTCGGTCGCGAGCTGCAAACGTTCCTGGCTTTCGCGTAGTTTCGCCTCGCGCACCCGGGCCAGTTCTTCCTGCTTTTTCTGGTCCGTAATGTCGGCCCGAAAAATGACAATCCCGTCCTTGGTCGGGTATATCCGCGTATCGAGCCAGCGACCCCACGGTTCGTAAAAAAAATCCCCGTGCGCCGGCTTCCGCGTTTCCATCACCTGCTGGCAACGGTGGTAAAATTCCCCGCCGACCGCGCCCGGAAAAATTTCCCAGATCACCCGGCCCAGCAATTTCTCCTTCGGAACACCGGCAAGCTCGGCGACCCTGTCGTTCACGAAAGTGTAGCGCCATTGGAAGTCGAGTGCCGAAAAAGCGTCGCTTATTCCGGCGAGCACGGTCTCGCGCTGTTCGATCAGGTCGCGGACCTCGTATTGCCGGTGGCGCGCGCGCAAGGCGCCCTGCAACGCGCTCACCAATGTTACCGCCTGGAGGGGGCGTTCCAGCAGGGTGACGTTGGCGCTTGCTCCAAAGATTTCGAGGGCGCGCCGGCTCATTTCGTCGCCGCCGCCGCTGCTGGTGAGAAGGATGAGCGGGAGGTCCGACCACGCAGGCTGTTTTTGGAGGCGCTCGAGAAGCGGGCGAATTTCGGAGGCGGCCAGGGCCTCGGCGGCGACAAGAATCGCGTTCGTCGTTTCGTCCATGCGATCGGCCACCTCACTGAGCCGCTCACAGATTTTGGTGCCGATGCCGGCACCTTCGAGGACGCGCGCGGCGAGCACGGCATCCTGGCCGAGGGGCGCGGCGATCAGGACAACCCCGCGGGAATCGTCACCTTTTTTTCTTTTCATTCACGCGGCGAGCAGGCGCGCGTCGCCGTTTCTCTTCTTTTTCGTCAATCAGCACCGGAACACCAGTCAAAACCCCGCGAAAAGCGTCGAGTGGCGGCCCGACCCGGATCCCACCTGCATCGATGAACAGCTCGCGGATCGTGTGCTCGTGCTGGCCGGTCCGTTTTTTAATGACGGACAACGCCTTGTGGACGGCGCCCTCCGCTTCGAAAAAGCGAAACATCACCACCGTATCGGCGAGATAAGTGACGTCGATCGGGCTTTGCATCTGGCCCATCAGCCCGCTGGGCGCGATCACGATCATCGTCACGACCCCTTGCTGGTTGAGATAGGTGATGAGCTCGTGCAGCTGAAGATTGACGTAACGCTCTTCACCCATGGAATGAAGATATCCGTTCAGGCTGTCGATGTAGACGACCCGCGCGCCCTCGTCCTCGACCGCGCGCCGGATGCGGGTGGTTAATTCTCCCGGCGATAATTCCGCGGGATCGATCTGCGTCACGGTGACGGTGCCCTGTTCGACGAACTCCTCGAGACCAAAATTGAGCCCGGCGGCCCGCGCGAACAAGACCGGCAAACTTTCATCGAAAGTGTAAATCGCCACCTTTTCGCCCTGGGACGCGGCCTTGGTCGCAAAGGTCAGGGCGAGGTTCGATTTTCCCGAACCGGGCGGTCCCGAAAAGAGCGTGGCTGTTCCGCGTGGCAGCCCACCTCCCAGGAGGTCGTCTAATCCCGCGAGCCCGGAGGAAAGATTTTCGTTCACGAAATGCCGGTGATGCTCCGCGGCGACCAGGCGCGGAAAAATCGTGATGCCGCCGGTCTCGATAACGTAATCGTGGTAACCGCCGCGGTAGGTGGCGCCCCGCACCTTTTGCACGGTCAGGCGCCGCCGGGCCGCGCCGTACTCCGGCGCGAGCTGCTGCAGGACCAGGACCCCGTGAGCCAGGCTGAGGACGTGGCTGTCGGCACCTTCCGAGCTGCTGTCGTCCAGGAGTAAAGTCGTGCAGTTCCGCCCGGCGAAATATTGTTTGAAGGAAAGAATCTGGCGCCGGTAACGGAGCGCATCCTGCGAAAGCAGGCGGAGCTCGGAGAACGAATCGAAAGCGCATCGGGTCGGCCGGACCTTTTCGACCGCGTCGAGCAGGAGCTTGGTCGTTTCCGTCAATTCGATTTCGGAAGCGTGAAACAAAGTATTCTGCGCGGAGGCCGACAACTGTTTCTCGATCGCCGATAGCTCGACGATCTCGACCCCATCCAGCGACCAGCCGTGGGAACGCGCGACCTCCTCCACTTCTTCCCGCGTCTCGGAGAGACTGATGTAGAGAACCTTTTCGCCGGCGCGCGCGCCCTCGAGGAGAAATTGAAGGGCGAGCGTCGTCTTGCCGCTGCCCGGTTGACCCTGGATCAGGTAGAGCCGCCGCGCCGGAAGTCCGCCGGTGAGAATGTCGTCCAGTCCCGAGACTCCGGTTTTAACTCTGGGATTTTCGGGGGCGATTTTTTTGCTCACAGACGGGGGATTCTACGTAGAGAACGAAATTCTGCTAGGGGAATAGGGATCGGTTAAATCCTGAATGGTTGGGTTGTCTTGAATGCAGGCGGCGAGGCAGCATCTTCCCGGATGTTGAAGGGGCTCGAGGTCAACCTGGTTGTTCCCGATCTCTGGCAACAGGAAGCCGTCCGTGCCCTTCGCGACGGGAAAGACGTCGTCGTCCAGGCGCCGACCGGTTCGGGAAAGACCTACATCTTCGAGCTGCTCTATCCGACGCTGAAAGGGCAGGCCATCTTCACCGTGCCGACGCGCGCCCTCGCGAACGATAAACTGGCGGAATGGCGGGCGCGCGGTTGGGACGTCGGGATCGCGACTGGCGACCTGGCCTTGAATCTCAACGCGAAAGTTTTGGTCGCGACCCTGGAAACCCAACGCGCCCGTTTTCTTCGCCGGGACGGGCCGAAGCTGCTGGTGGTCGATGAATATCAGATGATCGCCGATCCGGTCCGGGGCGTGCATTACGAGCTGGCGCTCGCGCTGGCCCCGGCCGGCACGCAGTTACTTTTGCTCAGCGGCAGCGTCCAGAATCCGCAGGACGTGGTCGCATGGTTCCGACGGATTGGCCGCGATCCGGTCCTGATCTCGCACGACGAACGCCCGGTGCCGCTCGAAGAAATCGATCTCCGCGCTTTGTCGGACTCGGCCTTCATCCAGACGAAAAGTTTCTGGCCTCGCATGATCGGCAAGGCGTTGCGCGCGGAGCTCGCCCCGGTGCTGGTCTTTGCGCCGCGGCGAAATGCGAGCGAAGAGATGGCGCAGTCGATCGCTTCGGCGATGTCGATCCGCGATCCGTTGCCGCTCTCGGCCGAACAGGAAGCGCTCGCCGGGAAGCGGCTCTCGAAACTTTTGCGCAGCCGGGTTGCTTATCATCATAGCGGGTTGAGTTACGCGGTGCGGGCAGGATTGATCGAGCCGCTCGCGAAAGCGGGCCAGCTCAACGTCGTGGTGGCGACCATGGGTCTGGCCGCCGGGATAAATTTCTCGATGCGCTCCGTCCTCATCACCGACACCCGTTACAAGGCCGGCAACTTCGAGCGGCACGTTGAGCCCGATGAGCTCCTCCAAATGTTCGGCCGCGCCGGCCGCCGCGGACTGGATGAAGTTGGTTACGTCCTGATGTTGCCGGAAATTCCGCGCCTTGGCGACGCGCGTTCGCGAAAACTCAGGCGCGCGACCCAAGTCGACTGGCCGAGCCTGATCAGCGTCATGCGCGGCGCCGCCGATCGTGCCGAACAACCGTTTGCTGCCGCGGTCGAGCTCAGCCGATCGCTTTTCAGTACCCAGGAAGTCCCGATCGGGGCCGAACATTCGCTCGCCACCGGCGCGAAACCCTGCGGTCTTTGGGTCGACGCGGAGCGGGCCCGTTTCGTCCGCCGTCCGATCACCGAAATTCTTAATTCGGCGGGCGAGTGGGAACCAAAATCATCAACCATCGCGAACGTCTCGTTAGGCAAGCTTTTTGTCCGGGAAAATAACGAGTGGCTGCCTGCCCTCGCTCAGCCGCGAATGCTCGACGGCCGCGGCTTCGGTAATCTGTGCAAGCTTCGCCGAAAAGGTGTTTACGGACGCGAAATTCCGCTGGCGACGATCGGGGCCGACGACGCGATCGCTCCGGTGAAATGGCTACGGAAAAAGCTCGAACAGAAATCGCTGGGCAAAGCGCAGTTCGACGAGATCATTCCGCGTCTGCTCCCCGAGATCACCGGCGGACAAATCGCTGAGATCGTCACCCGCGCCAACACGATCTCCGCCCGCATCGATTTCTCCGATGCCCCGGTCTCCGCGGTCCTCGATGCGCATGGCGTTGCGCTTCTCGATCCACCCGAACGCAAGGCGCTCCCCGTCGTTTGCCGCCAATGCTCCGAGCTCGAACATGATCTGACGGCCGCCATCAGCGTTTCACCGGCGTACGCCTGGCGGCAGCTCGGCCTCGTCGACAACGACGGTACGCCAACCCAACGCGGCCTTCTGTTCTCGTTTTTCCACGCCGGCGAAGGGCTCGCCATCGCCGCCGCACTTGAGGATGAAACTTATCCGGTGGACGATCTTGTCTTTGATCTCGGTAATATCCGCGCGGGTCCGCGGTTTGCCGGCGAAGACGCGCCGATGGGCGGCCGCCTCGGGATTCTTTGCCAGCAAACCTACGGCCGCGCCGATCATCCCGGCTATCTCGAGATGGGCGTGCCCGTGCAATACGGATCGGGCGCGTCGGAAGTAATTCGCGAGCTCGTCTTGAATCCGGCTGCCCGTTATCGGCTCACCAACGAATCGCTTCGCCACGGCGACATCGAGCGCGCGGTGATGGAATGGCGCAGCCTCCTTCGCCACATCGTGGGCGCGCCCGATCTCACTTGGGAACGCTGGCGGGCCCTGCAGAAACTCGCGGCCCATTACGTTGGCCACACGACTTCGCCCGCGGCAGTGGAATTTCCGCCGTTGCTCGCGTCGCAACGGATAGGTCGTATAGGACGAATATGACCGATACGAAATCGCCAGCGGCCCTGGGATATCGCATGCCGGCGGAATGGGAACCGCATGCCGCCACCTGGCTTTCGTGGCCCCGGCGGGAAGGGATCAGTTTTCCCGGCGCGTTCGATCGCGTGATGCCGGCGTTCCGGCGAATGGTCGAAGCGTTGCTTTCCTCCGAGCCCGTTTCCATCAACGTCTGCAACGGCGCGCATGAAGCGGAAGCGCGAACGGTGCTCGACGGCTTGCCCCAGGAACGACTCACGTTTTATCGGGTCCCAACGAACGAACCGTGGTGCCGCGATCATGGCCCGATCTTTCTGACGCGCAAAGAAGAGCCGCGCCCGGCGATTGTCGATTGGGATCACAACGCCTGGGGCGGCAAATATCCGCCGTTCGATCTCGATGACGTCGTCCCCACCCGCGTTGCCGAGATTCTTGGCCTGCCGGTTTTTTATCCGCGAATGATTCTCGAGGGTGGCTCAATCGACGTAAACGGCGCCGGGGCGCTGCTGACTTCGGAAGGATGTCTGCTCAATCCGAACCGCAACCCGACGTTGTCTCGCGAGCAGATCGAGGAACGGCTCGGCGATTACCTCGGCGTCACCGACATTTTTTGGCTGGGGGAAGGGATCGAAGGCGACGATACCGACGGCCACGTCGACGATCTCGCCCGGTTCGTGAGGGAGCGGACCATTGTCACCGTTATCGAGGAAAACCGCGATGATCCGAATTACGAGCCGCTTCAGGAAAATCTCGCGCGGCTTCGCGCCATGAAATGGAAAGGCGAGCCGTTTGAAGTGATCACGCTGCCGATGCCGGCGCGGATCGACCGGGAAGACCTGCGACTGCCGGCCAGCTACGCGAACTTCTACATCGCGAACGAGTGCATTCTGTTGCCGACGTTCAACGATCCCAACGATGCTGTCGCCGAAGCCACGCTTGCGCCGCTGTTTCCGGATCGCCGCATGGTCCCGATCGATTGCACCGAATTAATCTGGGGCCTGGGCGCGTTCCATTGCCTGACTCAGCAACAGCCGGTTGCTCCCTGATGGACGTTGGGTCTTTTCGAATCAGGCCTTCGTGACCGCTGCCGTGACGGTTAGCAATGGAACGAGCGCAAAGTGCTCCTCACCGTCCTGTTCGAACCAAATAAGGAGCGACGTTTGTCGCGGAGAGAAGGCGACAAAGTCTCGATGACGAACTTCGAAGGACTGGCCCGACGCGGTATCGATCCGTAGCGGCTGCCCTTTTCCAATTAGCTCTTTCAGGAGGGAAGCATCCATGCAGTGAGGATAAACTTTTCGCTGGCAGACGGCAAGATGAGCTAATTTGCCACCGCCGCCTGCCGCAGCAGCGGCTCCAGCACGCGCCAGACATTTTCGGCGAGCACCCGCTGGCCCGCGGCGTTCGGATGAACGCGGTCCCATTGGTTGAGCTCGGGATTTCCACCAACGCCTTCCAGAAAATATGGAATCAAGGTGGCGCGGTTCTTTTCCGCGAGCGGCGCGAAGATGGCACCAAAGGCGCCAACGTAATCGTTGCTGGAAAAATCGGGAAGCTGCATGCCCGCCACGACGATCGCAACGTTCGGGTGCCGGGCGCGCGTCTGGTCGATGATCGCCTGGAGGTTCGAGCGGATCTGGTCGATCGGCACGCCGCGAAAGGCATCGTTGATGCCGAGCTCGAGAATGAGGACATCGATCTTTTTGTGGGCGCGCAGAAGAGCGGGAAGGCGCCGCAAGCCGCCGGTGGTGGTGTCGCCGCTCGACCCGGCGTTCACGATTTCGAACTCGTACCCAGCCTCCCGCATTTTCTCAGAGAGAAGTGCGGGATACGCCTGCTTCCGGGACAGACCGTAGCCGGCGGTGAGGCTATCTCCGAGCGCTACGATCGTGATCATGTTCGAAGGATCGCGTTTCGCCGCCTCGGCGGATTGGAGGGACAAGGCCGCCAGCAGCGCGACCAGCACCGCCCGACTTCTCAATTGCTTCGCCCCATGACCCATCTTAATTTCCGGCCCTCACCCGCTTGCTGAAATCTGGCTCAGCAATCGAAAATCGAAAATCGCAATTCGAAAATCTATCTATGGCTAAATACGGCATCAACGGCTTCGGCAGAATCGGTCGCAACGTTCTTCGCGCGATGGAGCAAAGCGATGTGGAACGCGTCGCTGCCATCAACGATCTCACCGACACTCACACTCTCGCCCATCTCCTGAAATGGGACTCGGTCCACGGCAAGTTCGACGGCGAGATTGGTTTCGATGCCGAGAACATCATCGTGCGCGGGCACAAGATTAAGGTCCTGAAGGAACGCGATCCGGGGAATCTTCCGTGGAAAGACCTCGGCGTGGACGTTGTCCTGGAATCGACCGGCTTTTTTACCAGCCGCGACAAAGCAGAGCTCCATATCAACAAGGCCGGGGCGAAGAAGGTTCTGATCAGTGCGCCCGCGAAGAATCCCGACGCGACGATTTGCATGGGAATCAACGACAATATTTACGACGCGGCGAAGCACACCATCGTTTCGAACGCGAGCTGCACGACAAACTGTCTGGCGCCCCTCGCAAAAATCCTGCACGACAATTTCGGGATCGAGCAGGGATTCATGAGCACGATCCACAGTTACACGAACGACCAGCGGATCCTCGATTTCCCCCACGAAGATCTGCGGCGGGCGCGGGCGGCGGCGTTGAGCATCATTCCCTCGAGCACGGGCGCCGCCAAGGCGATCGGCGAAGTGATCCCGGAGTTAAAGGGCAAACTCAACGGCGGCTCCTTTCGGGTCCCGACGCCGGACGGATCGGTCACCGACTTCACCGCCGTGTTAGCGAAAGACGCGACCGCGGAAGGAATCAACGCCGCTTTCAAGGCCGCCGCCGGCGAGAAAAATTACAACGGCATTTTGGAGTACAGCGACGAGCCCCTGGTCTCGCAGGACATCGTCGGCAACCCGCACTCCTGTATCTTCGACAGCAAATTGACGCTGACCCTCGGGAATCGTTTCGTGAAAGTAGTCGGCTGGTACGACAACGAATGGGGCTACAGCAATCGCTGCGTCGATATGCTGGCGATGTTGTCGAAGTAAGATTTTCCTGCTCCTGATCATGATCTTGCTCATGATCCTTTGATATGACTCCTCCACCATATTTCGATCACGAGAAACTCGATGTTTACCGGCACTCGATTGCGTTCTGCGCGTGGGTTGGAGATTTTCTGCCGACAATTGCCCAGAAAACAGCCGCTAAAGATCAATTGGATCGCGCCTCGACCAGTGTTCCGCTCAACATTGCCGAAGGGAATGGAAAATTTTCTGTCAAGGATCGTGCGCGATTCCTCGAGATGGCGCGTGGCTCGGCCCTTGAATGTGCGGCGGCACTCGACGTCTTGGTAGCGCGAAAACTCGCGACCGGTGAACAAGTGGCCGACGCGAAGAAACAACTCGCTGCGATTGTTCGGATGATGATCGGATTGCTGAAGAGATTTTCCGAGCGGGCTGATGTGCTTCACGAGGAAGGTGGTTCGTACGCTTACGACCAGGATCAGGAGCATGATCAGGATCAGGAGCATGAATAAGCTGACGCTTCGCGATCTCGAAGTCCGCGGGCAGCGGGTCCTGGTTCGCGTGGACTTCAACGTGCCGACGGAAGATCGTGACGGGAAGATCGCGATCACGGACGACACCCGAATCCGCGAGAGTTTGCCCACGATCGAATATCTGCGCGAACAGGGCGCCAAGATTATTCTCATGGCCCATTTCGACCGGCCGAAAGGGAAGCCGGTCGAGAAATATTCGCTCCGCCCGGTCGGGGATTATTTGCACACCCTGATCGATCATCCGGTCGCGTTCAGTCACGACACGATCGGCGCCATTCCGGAAGCGATCATCCGCGACATGAAGGAGGGCGACGTTACGTTGCTGGAGAACGTTCGCTTTCACGCGGGCGAGGAGGCAAACGATCCGGCGTTCGCTGAAGCGCTGGCGAACCTCGGCGATCTTTATGTGAACGATGCTTTCGGGGCCGCGCATCGCGCCCATGCCAGCACGGCCGGCATCACGAAGTTCGTGAAACAATCCGCGATGGGCTTCCTGATGGAAAAGGAAATCCAGTATCTTTCCCACGAGCTGGCCAAACCGGCAAAGCCGTTTGTCGTCATCCTCGGCGGCTCGAAAGTCTCGGACAAGATCGGCGTTATTAAAGCGCTCATGGAAAAGGCCGACACGATTTTGATCGGGGGCGCGATGGCGAACACGTTCTGGAAAGCGCAGAAGGTTCCGATCGGCGCCAGCCGGGTCGAAGCTGACAAGCTCGACCTGGCGACTGAGATTCTGGCGTTGGCCAAGGAAAAAGGAGTGCGCTTCCTCTTGCCGGTCGACGCGATCGAGACCCAAAAAGTCGAGGCCGGCGCTCCCTGGCGAAACACCAGTCGCGTTTCGGCCGCGCATGGAATCAGCGACGGCTGGCAGGCGGTGGATATCGGCCACGCGACGATCAGCCTTTACGAGGAGGAGATCGCGAAGGCGAAGACGATTCTGTGGAACGGACCGGTCGGGGTTTTCGAGATCCCGGCGTTTGCCAACGGGACGATTGCGATGGCGGAAGGTCTGGCCCGTTCGAAAGCGACGACAATCATCGGGGGCGGCGACTCGGTCACGGCCGTGAAACAGGCGGGCCTCGCCGAGAAGATGACTTTCATTTCCACGGGCGGCGGCGCGTCCCTTGAGTTGATCGAAGGCAAAGAATTGCCGGGGATTGCGGCGTTGAGCGATCGCCGATAAGCCATCGTAATCGTGCTCGTGCTCGTGCTCGAAAGCGCCACGTGCAAAGATCGATCACGAGCATGAGCATGAGCACGATTACGAAGAACGCCCTTTGCGTTTGCGTTGCCATCGCCGCTTTCATCGCGACGAGCGCGGTCATCCATTCGCTCCTGCCGCCGATTATTCCCAAAGGCGTCGCGGCGAAGCTGGAGTTTTTCGCGCAGCACAAGGACGAGTTCGACACCCTGTTCGTCGGGACGAGCAGCATTTATTACTCAATCTCGCCCGAGATTTTCGACGGGATCACGCGGCAGAATGGTCTTTCCACGCACACCTTCAATTTCGGCATCGATGCGATGCATCCGCCGGAAAATTTCTACGTCCTCGACCAAATCCTAAAAACCGAGCCGCGCAATTTGAAATGGGTTTTCCTGGAGACGGCCAACGTGGAGACGAAACTGCACAAGGTGCTCGGCACCGAGCGGGCCGTTTACTGGCATGATTGGCGGGGCACGGCGTTGACTTTGCGAAAAGCACTCAATCCGCGCGGAGATGGGAGGTGGTACATCCAGGCGTCCCGGCTCTGGGTGGCCCGGCGCGACCTCGCCGCCCACCTCACCCTTTTTGCTCAGCGATTTGGAAACGTCGGCCGCGCCACGGAGTTTTTGTTTCCGCAGAATCGAAAGGCGGAAGCGGAGATCGAGCTGGGGCCGAGGCGGGACGGGTATCGCCTCGCCGGGCCCGCCATGTCGGCGGAAGACGCGGCCAGCTTTCAAAAACGACTGGCAGACGAACTCGCGCAGGCGCAGCCGAAGCCGCTCGATCCCCAAGCCGATGAAACGTATCGACGCTATGCCGCGCGCTTCCGGGAGATCGGGGCCGCGCCGTTTTTTCTGGTTCCACCGCTTATTTTTCAATCGCCGATCAGGTTCCGCCAGACGCCGCCTGGGCCGCTGCTTTCCTTCAACGATGCCCGGACCTACCCGATGTTGTTCGAGACGAAGGTTCGCATCGATGACGCCCATCTGACCAAGGAAGGCGCGGAAGAGTTTACCCGCCTGCTGGCCCGGGAATTCGTGCGCCGCGCCGGCCAGCCGTAAGCGCATGCTCTTCGTCGAGTTCCGTTTCTTTTGGTTCTTCCTCGCGGTCTTCGCCGTCTATTGGTCGCTGCGCGAGAACCGGAACCGGAAAATCTGGCTGCTCCTCTGCAGCTATTTCTTCTACGCCTGCTGGAACTGGAAATTTCTTTTCCTGATCATCGCGTCGAGCGGGCTCGACTACTTCGTGGGAACGATGCTGGCGCGCACCGAAAGTCCGAGCAAACGCCGCGGCTGGTTGATCATGAGCCTCACCGCGAACCTCGGCACGATCGCCTTCTTTAAGTACTACAATTTTTTTGTCACCTCGGCGGCCGCACTGCTCGCGTGGCTTGGTCTTCATCCGAGCCTGCACACCCTGAACATCATCATCCCGGTGGGCGTGAGTTTCTACACGTTCCACTCGATGAGTTACACGATCGACGTGTATCGCCGGAAACTGGAGCCGGTCCGCAGTCCCCTCGATCTCGCGTGCTTCATCGGATTCTTCCCGCAAATGGTGGCGGGCCCGATCGTGCGCGCGACCCAGTTCCTCCCGCAACTGCGCAGTCTTCGCCGGTTTGCCGACGTCGATGTGCGCGGCGCGCTGGTCCTGTTTCTCACCGGCTTCATCAAGAAAGCCTGCATCGCCGATGGGGTGGCGCCCTTTGTCGATCGTTACTTCGATGCGCCCTGGGATTTCACCGCGGGGAGCGCGTGGGTCGCCGTCTTGTTCTACGCGATCCAAATCTATTGCGACTTTTCCGGGTACACCGACATGGCGATCGCCACCGCCGGTTTGCTCGGCTATGCACTGCCCGTCAATTTCCGGTTCCCTTATTTCGCGGCGAACATCTCCGACTTTTGGCACCGCTGGCACATCAGCCTGTCGACCTGGCTGCGCGATTATCTTTACATCCCGCTGGGGGGAAATCGCGGGCCGGCCTGGTTCGTCTATCGCAACATCATGATCACGATGTTGCTGGGCGGGCTCTGGCATGGCGGCGCCTGGACGTTTGTGATCTGGGGCGGCTTGCACGGCCTGGCGTTGGTCCTCCATCGAGCATGGAGCGGGCGGAGGGACGTGCTTCCGCACGTCCAGGACATGCAGAAGCATGTCCCTCCGAAGGGACCGCGGACGGTGGCAGGCTGGTTCGCGTGGCTGCTCACGATCTATTGGGTCTGCCTGGCCTGGATCTTTTTCCGCGCGGTTGATCTCCCGCATGCCGCACCGGCGCTTCGCAGCTTTTTCTTTTTGCCATCCCACGGCACGGAGGACATCGGCGCATGGATGCTCTGGATTGTCGCGGGGCTCGGGTTCGTCCACTGGCTGAATTTTCGCGGCACCTTTTCGACCTGGTGGCGCCGGCCATCAGCTCCGGTTTTCTCCGCCGGCTACGGTTGCGCCTTCGCCGTCGTGCTCTTATTTATCCCGCCGCACTACGCGCCCTTCATCTATTTCCAATTCTAAATTTTTCCCATGAGAAAAAAAATCGTCGCCGCCAATTGGAAGATGAACATGACCCAGGGCGAGGCGACCTCGTTCGTCTCGACGTTTCTCCTCGAGATCGGCGAATCACGGGACGTGGAAGTCGTGATCATCCCGCCGTTCACGGCGATCGTCGCGGCAAACGCCGCCCTCGAAAACGCGCAGCACATAAAAGTGGGCGCGCAGAACATGCACTGGGAACGGTCGGGCGCTTTTACCGGGGAGATTAGCCCCGCGATGTTGCGCGATCTTTTTGTGCGCTATGTCGTGCTCGGTCATAGCGAGCGGCGAACCCTGTTCGGTGAGACGGACGAAATTGTGAACCGCAAGGTGCGCGCCGCGCACGAAGCGATGCTTCGGCCGATCCTGTGCGTCGGCGAAAGCCTCGACCAACGCGAGGCTGGTGACGTCGAAAAAGTTTTGACCACACAACTCCAGGGAAGCCTGGCTGGATTAGGGCCGAAGGAATTGCACGAGACGGTGATCGCCTACGAACCGGTCTGGGCAATCGGCACCGGCAAAACCGCGACGTCGGAGCAGGCCCAGGAAGCGCATGCTTTCATTCGCGGAGTTCTCCGCGAAATCTCCGATGAAGCGACCGCGGAGAAGATCCGGATCCAGTACGGCGGAAGCGTGAAACCGGACAACGCCCGGACGCTCATGTCGCAGCCGGACATCGACGGGGCGCTCGTCGGCGGCGCGAGCCTCGATCCGCGAAGCTTCGCCCAGATCGTAAAAGGGTCAGCTCTTCTGTAGCCGCTTCGCTGTGCGAAGCGCGAGGTAACGCACAGCTGCGGAACGTCGCGCACAGGGCGACGGCTACATTACGGCAACTGGTAAAATTCGACCGAGCCCACGCCAGTCCCGCCATCCACGCCGTGAACGACGGCGGTGTAGTTCCCGGCTGAAACCGTCTGTATCAGCGCGGATTCCTTCAAATTGGTGGGGGCGAGGCCGCTGTTTTGGATTTGCGTCTTTTGCGGGCTGCTCATCCAATCGTTGTTTGAACCGAGGACAGTTCCCTGGGCGTTGACGAAATCGAGCGTCGGATCGGACAAGGCATTGGGGACGCCGAAACCGGTAAGCGAGGGGCCGATGGCGCGGACGAGAATTTGTTTCGAGTCGGTCCCGCCCAGAATGAACCCGCCGATGAGGGCGTTGGGATCGGCGCCGACCTGGCCGCGGGTCGAGATGTTGAGCAAGGTCGAACCCGGGCCGCTATCCAGATCGTAGAGCTCGACGACACCGAGGCCGCCGGTGTTATTCACGCCGCGCATGATCGCTGTGTAGCCGATGCCATTCGGGTCGGACGGGACCGTGGTGAGAATCACGGACTCGTTAGGCGAACCAGGCGCCAGGCCGAGATCGCTTATCTCCTGGTGGTTCGGAGCGTCGCCCCAATTGTCGTTGGTAGCGATCGTGGCCGTGGAACTGTCGTGCAATTCCAGGACCGGATTCCCGACCGCGCCGCCCAGGCCGCTCGATGGCCCAATCGCCCGGATGACGAGCCGCTTCGATCCCGAGCCGCTCATGATGAATCCGGCGAACAAAGCGTTATCCCCCGTGCCGACCTGCATCCGCGTGGAAAGATTAACCAGCCGGCCCGGCGGCGGGATGACCGTCACGGTAAACGTTTGCGAAACCGTCGCGCCGTCGAAATCGGTGGCGGTCACCGTGACATGCGCGGTGCCGACAGTATTTCCAGCCACGGACAGTTTCGTTCCGACGACACCGACGACCACGTTTCCGTTGTCGGAAACGGCCGAGAAATTCAGAGGCGAGATCTGGGTGATCGCGGGGATCGAGATGAGGTTCGCTACCTTCACCGGATTTGGGTTCGTGTAATTGCGGAGTGGCAAATCCGTGAACGCACCGCCGAAATTGAACTTCGGCACGGCCGCGATTGCATCGACGACGGTCATGCCGTTGTTCACGACGCGGCCGAAAACCGTGTAGGGACCGGCGTTATTATTCCGGACGTCGAGCCCGGTGTTGTTTGCCAGGTTGATGAACCACTGGCTGGTAGCGCTGTTTGGGTCGGTGCCGAATTGCGCCATCGCGATCGTTCCCCTCGTGTTTGAAATGCCAGGTTCGTTTTGGATCGGCGGAAGGGTCAGGACGGCAGTTGCCTGCGCATTGGCCGGATCGGTTGGATTTACGGTGCCGAGAAAACCGCCGCCTTGAATGACGAATCCGGGGATCGATCTATGGATGAAGCTCGAAGCGAGCTGCCCGTTGGTTGGATCGATTTTGAAATACCGGCCCTCTTCGACATACTTCAGGAAGTTCGTCACCGTGACCGGCTTTTGCTGGCCGAAAAGAGCGATGTCGATGTTACCCAGAACCGTCGTCATGCGGACGGCGTTGCTGACATCGGGATCCGAGAAAACGGTCGCCAGATCAATCGTGCGCGCGGGCGCCCCGGCATACTCGGTGAAATTCGCGATCTGGCTCGAGATCGGCGGAACATTCTGAGCGACGGCGGTGAAAGCGAAGGCGGCGAGCCCAAACGTGGGCAGAATGGCAAAGCGAATCATGGCTCGCCCTTTTTACTCTATTTGGCGAAATCGCGCCAGTGACTGTTGCAACCGGGATCGATTGTCCCCGGCCCGCGCTACAGCTTTCGCTTTATGTCGAGATACGTCCGCGTCTTCAGCTTGCCGGTGCCGGCATCCATTTCCTCGATCCGCATCTCTTTCAGGAACCACCGGCCGTCGATCTTTTGGCC
The DNA here is from genome assembly GCA_041167265.1 of Verrucomicrobiota bacterium. Lineage (GTDB taxonomy): Bacteria > Verrucomicrobiota > Verrucomicrobiia > Chthoniobacterales > UBA10450 > AV80. The sequence goes on from JBEEHG010000018.1 coordinate 85,894, forward strand.
GGACACGACTTCGAAACGTTTCGCCAGTTTGGCGTTCCAATCGTAGGCCTCCATTTTCATGAGGGCGCCGTTTTCCTTCCCGACCCACAGCCAGACATTCGAATACTGCGACTGCCGCGAAGGCGCTTTCATCTCGAGCTTCCAGCAATTGACTGTCCGAATTTCGTTTTCGCCCGTGACCCGTCCCGTTTGCCAATAAAGAAATCGCAGGGCGAGGTCTTCGTAAGTGAGGCTGGTTCCGCGCACTTTGTGGTCGAACTGCGCGGGCCCGACCTTCTCCACTCCTCCTGCGCTGACTTCTTCGAGCCGGGAATCATTGTCGCCGAGGCGCAACTGGAGCGCTTCGTCCGGTTTCGAAAATGAGTAGCGGATTACCGGCCCGGTCTGGGTGAGGCGAAACGGAACGACGGTGGGGCCCTCCCGGATCTCGCCTTCCAATTCCAGGTCCTGTTGCGCCTGGCGGAGCCGGACCGATTCGAGCACATCCTTTGCCTCGGGGAACGGCGCGGCGATGGCGAGGGACGCAAACAGCAAAAATGGCAAGATGGACTTCCGCATTCGGAACGAGCTTAAGTTTTAAGGGTTAAGTTTTAAGTGGAACTGCCGCTCGCGCCTCTTCCTCTTCAAGCTTAACACTTAAAGCTTAAAGCTTCCCACGTGGACCAGTTTCTTTTTCATCTTATCAACGAACGATGGACGCACCCGGCCCTCGACTTGTTCATGGCGGCCGTCAGCGACATCGAGATCTGGAAGCCGCTCCTGATCGTGATTGGGCTTTGCCTGGTGATCTTCGGGCGGTTCAAAGTCCGGGCGTTCATTGTCTGCCTCGCGCTAACCCTCCTCGTCGCCGATTATTTGTTGGTGAGCACCTTGAAGACGGCGATCGATCGGCGCCGCCCGAAACAAGTGCAAAAAGTCCGGATGGTGCAGCTGGAGCCGGCGCATCCTCGTTTTCTGACCCTGTTCAAACAGCCGACGATCCGGTATTCGGACGAAACAGATCGGAACAAATCCGGTCCGTCGTTTCCGTCCGGCCATGTGACCGACAACGTCATCATCGGCACGATCTGCGCGCTTTTCTTTCGCCGCCGGGGCTGGCTCTACTTCCTGGTCGCCGCGGCGGTCGGCTGGTCGCGCATTTACCTTGGCGCTCATTGGCCGAGCGACGTGATCGGCACAGCCTTCCTGGCCGCGGGCGAAGCGCTGCTCATGACCGCGCTGGCCGAGTATCTTTGGAAACGTTTCGGACCGCGCCTCGCCCCGCAATTGGCCGCGCGGCATCCGCGCCTGATCGGGTGAGACGATGAGCCACACCCGCGCCGTTTGGTTTTTCCTTTTGGGTCTGAGCGCGCTCCGGTTCACGATGCTCGGCACCAGCGACCTGTCGTTCGACGAGGCGCATTACTGGATGTGGTCGGAGCGTCTGGCCCCCGCCTATTTCAGCAAGGGGCCAGGGATCGCGTTCGCCATTCGTGCCAGCACCGCTTTGTTTGGCGATTCCGAATTCGGCGTCCGTTTCTGGAGCCCGATTCTCGGCGCGGTCACGAGTCTGCTCCTTTATTATTTCACGCGAAAACTCTTCAACGAGCGCGCTGCGTTTTGGGCGATCATCGCGCTGAACGCGGTTCCTCTCTCCGGCGTCGGAAACCTCCTCATGACGATCGATCCGCTCTCGGTCTTCTTCTGGGTCGCCGCCATGTTCACATTCTGGCTCGCGCTCGAGCGGGCGCCGGCCGGGAACGGTCTCTGGTTCGCCACCGGGTTTTTGATCGGCCTCGGTTTTCTCTGCAAATACACGAACGCGTTTGAGCTGGTTTCCGTCGTCCTCGTTCTGGCGCTGGTTCCGCGGCATCGACGCGAATTCAAGCGGCCCGGGCTTTATCTGTTGCTGGGCGCTTTTACTCTCTGCCTCGTTCCGCCGCTCCTCTGGAATTATCAACACGCCTGGGTCACCGCCTCCCATCTTCAATCGCGCGGCGGCCTCGACCAATCGTTAGGCATTCGGCCGCTGGAAGTGCTCGGATTTCTCGGCGCCCATTTCCTTACCTTCTCGCCCCTCCTTTTTCTGGCGCTGACGTGGGCCGTCATCGCGAACTGGCGGCGCGCCCGCCAGCATTTCAAGGTGCTTTATCTTTTCTGGTTCGGCGTTCCGGTCTTCGCTTTTTACCTGCTCCTCTCGGTCAACGACCAGGCGGCGCCGAACTGGGACATCCTCGCCTTTCTCAGCCTTACCGTGCTCGCCGCGGCGTTCTGGACCGAACGACTCGAGTCCTCCCGCTTCGCCCGCCGGTTTCTGGCGGCCGGGATTCTGCTTGGCCTGGTCGGGACCGTGTTCGCCATGGACACCAATATTCTGCGCACCCTGAACCTGCCGTTCCCGCATTATCGCGATCCCGCCGATCGCGTCCGCGGGTGGAAGTCCGCTTCCCGGGCCGTCGAGAAAATCCGGGCGGAGCTCGAACCGAAGATCGGCGAGCAGATATTCATCATTGCCGACCAGCGGGATCGCGCCTCGGAGATGTCGTTTTATTTCAACCACAAACGCGTCGAAGGACCGGGCCATCCGCCGGTTTACATCGTCGAGTCGCAGGACATTCAGAACCAGTTCTCGTTCTGGCCGCGCTACGATCAGTTCGTCGAAGCGCCTCCGAACATGAAGCTCCCGGATGGCGAAGTTTACACCGAAGAAGAAGGCGTAAATCTCTTCACCGGCCGCAGCGCCCTCTACGTCCAAAGCGGGAAGGGGACGGTCGTGCCGCACAACATTCGCGCCGGCTTTGAGTCCGTCGATCACATCGCCACCGTCGAAGTCAGCCGTTTCGGAACGCCGATGCGCGAATGGCAGGTTTTTCTTTGCCGGAAATATCGGACACTGCCGCTATGAGCGCCGAGTCGCCCGCGGTGTCGGTGGTGGTGCCGCTGTTCAACGAAGAAGAGAACGTCCCGATCCTCCAGGGGGAACTAACCGCCGCTCTCGCCGGAATCGATTACGAAATCATTTTCGTCGACGACGGTTCGGTGGACGGGACGGCGGAGCGGGTCGCCCTCGATCCCCGGGTCCGCGTGCTTCGGTTCGAGCGCAACGCCGGGCAGAGCGCGGCGATGTACGAGGGTTTGCAAAATGCGCGCGGCGCCGTCGCGGTGTTGATCGATGGCGATCTCCAAAACGATCCGGCGGACATTCCCAAATTGCTGGCGGAGATCGAGCGCGGCGCCGATCTGGTTTGCGGTTATCGCGCCCAGCGCAAGGACACGGTCGTGAAACGCATCACCAGCCGCGTCGCCAATTTCGTGCGGAGCCGTTTCACTCGCGATGGCGTGCGCGATACCGGTTGCACCTTGAAAGCGATGCGCCGCGAATGCGTCGGCGCCCTCGTCCCGTTCAAAGGGATGCACCGTTTCATTCCCGCCCTGGTGAAAGGCGCCGGTTATCGTCTCGTCGAGGTCCCGGTGAATCATCGCCCGCGTAAATTCGGCGAGAGCAAATACGGCCTCGGCAACCGGGCGCTCCGCGCTACGACGGACATGTTCGGCGTTCGCTGGCTGCTTTCCCGCCGCTTGAATTACAAGGTGAGCGACAGATAACAGCGTTGTCATCCCGAGCCGCGCAGACGGCGAGGGACCTCGCAGTTGCAATTTCGGGTCTCGCGAAATACCGACAGTCGCTGACGGCGTGGGCGAAGAGTTTCGCGAAAGCGACTGAGCGCTTGAGAGGTCCCTCGGCGTGCTGCGCCAGCCTCGGGATGACATTGTTTTTCCCCGGCCAAATGAGCTTGTCATCCGAAAGCCTCACGTTAAGCTTTCGGCCCCACTGGGGAATCCTGCATGTCTCTGGCCAGCCTACTCACTGCTGAGCAAATCATTCCCGAGATGAAAGCGACGGAGCGTTGGAGCGCCATCGTCGAGCTGATCGATCTCCTGGTCGCCCAGGGAAAAATCAAAGCGGAAGATCGCGAGAGCATCCTGGCGTCGCTCAAACAACGCGAGGAAACGATGAGCACCGGGATCGGGTTCGGGATTGCGATTCCGCACGCCTCATCCGACCGGATCGAGGAAGTGGTGGCGTCGTTCGGCCGCTCGTCGCAGGGGATCGAGTTCGACGCGCTCGATAACGCGCCGGTCAGGTTTGTGGTTCTCTTCATCGTGCCGAAGAACCAGTTTCAAACCCACCTGCGGACCCTGGCTTCGATTGCGAAGTTTCTGAACGATCGGAGCGTTCGCGAACGGCTCGGAGCGGCGAAATCCGCCGCCGAAATCCTGGCGATCTTTCACGAGAGCGGCGGGCAAAAGTAGAAGCAGTGGAAACCTTTCAAGCCCTTCTCGCGCAGAAGGTGGCGGAAGCGCTTACCAGAGCCGAGCTGCCGGTCGCCGGCGCCGTGAGTCCAGCGACCGATCCGCGTTTCGGCGATTACCAGAGCAACGCCGCGCTCGTTCTGGGAAAACAGCTTGGCCAGAATCCACGCGCTCTCGCCCAGCGCTTATGCGACGTCTGGGTCCCATGGGACCTATGTGAGCGGCCGACGATAGCCGGCCCGGGGTTCCTTAACTTTTCGCTCCGCCCAGAGGCGATCGCCGCGCAAACCGCAAAGCTCCTCCGCGACGAGCGCCTCGGGGTTTCTGTCGCCCAAACCATTCACCGCATCGTCATCGATTTCGGGTCGCCGAATGTCGCGAAACCGATGCACGTCGGCCACATTCGCAGCACCGTGCTCGGCGACGCGCTCGCCCGGATCGCGTCCTTTCTTGGCCACGACGTCGTTCGCGATAATCACATCGGCGATTGGGGGACGCAGTTCGGAATGGTCGTCTACGGCTGGAAGAATTTACTCGACCGCGCCGCCCTCGAGCGCGACCCCATCGCGGAGCTCGTTCGAATTTACAAGGCGGCCAACGACGCGGCCACCACGGATCCGGTTGTGCGCGAAGCGTGCCGGCAAGAGCTGGTGAGATTGCAGGCCGGCGATCCGGAAAATTTCGCCATCTGGAAGGAATGCGTGACGCTTTCCTTGCGGGAATTCGATGCGACCTACCGGATTCTCGACATCCATTACGACATCCAGCGCGGCGAAAGTTTTTACAACGAAAGGCTGGCGGCCATCGTCGATCGATTGTTGAAATCGAAAATTGCGGAAGAGAGCGAAGGCGCGGTCGTGGTATTCTTCCGCGACGATCCCGAGCTGGCGGACAAGCCGGCGATCATCCGGAAACGGGACGGCGGCTACAATTACGCGACGACGGACATCGCGACGGTCGACTATCGCGTCGACGATCTGAACCGCGACACGCTTTGGTACGTGGTCGGCGCGCCGCAGACACTCCACTTCAAACAGATCTTCGCGATCGCGCGCCGCGAAGGACGCGGGGCCGATTTTCGTCACATCACCTTTGGCAGCATCCTGGGCGAAGATCGTAAACTGATGAAGACGCGCTCCGGCGAAAACGTGGCCCTGCGCGACGTGCTCGACGAAGCGATCGTCCGCGCTCGCAAACTCGTCGACGAGAAAAATCCCGAGCTTCCGCAGGCCGAGCGCGAGGAGGTCGCGCAGATCATCGGCATCGGCGCCGTGAAGTATGCCGATCTCTGCCAGTACCGGATGACCGATTACATTTTTTCATGGGACCGGATGCTGTCATTTCAGGGAAACACCGCGCCCTATTTGCAAAACGCCTACGTCCGGATTCGCTCGATCTTTCGGAAGGCCGGGGAAGAATTCGCGGCGCCGGAAAACATCGACCTTTCCGCTCCGGAAGAGCGAATCCTGGCCCTGAAGCTCTGCCAGTTTGCCGAAGTGCTTCCCGCAGTTCTGAACGATTTCCGTCCCAACCTGCTCGCGAATTATCTCTACGAACTGGCTAACGGCTTCCACTCGTTCTACGAAGCGTGCCCCGTTCTGAAATCGGATGAGCCCGCGCGCAGCTCCCGTTTGGCGCTATGCGAATTGACCGGACGAGTGTTGAGGAAGGGTTTGGAGTTGCTCGGCATCAAAGTTCCGGAACGGATGTAAGCTGATCCTGCTCTTGATCATGATCCTGATCATGATTTTCTGTTCGGTTACGATTACGAGCAGGAGCACGAGTTCGAGATGACACACCCGCGCATTCCAACATCCACCTACCGGCTGCAGTTCAACCGGCAGTTCACCTTCTCTGACGCGCGCCACATCGTGCCGTATCTCGACGCGCTCGGGATCAGTGATTGTTATGCGTCGCCTTATTTCCAAGCGCGGGCCGAGAGCCTGCACGGCTACGATATTACCGACCACAACAAACTGAATGCGGCGATCGGTTCCCGCGCCGACTACGACGCCTGGATCGCCGACCTCCATGCCCACGGCATGGGACAGATCGTCGATTTCGTCCCGAACCACATGGGCGTGGGCGAACCTCTCAATCATTGGTGGATGGACGTTCTCGAAAACGGACCCAGCTCCACTTACGCGCCGTTCTTCGACATCGATTGGAAACCGCTCAAGGCCGATCTCGAAGACAAAGTACTGCTGCCCATTCTCGGCGATCAATACGGCCGCGTCCTGGAACGAGGCGAACTCCAGATCCGTTTCGAGGCGGGCGCATTTTACCTGCGGTATTACGAGCACGAATTCCCGATCGCGCCCGGCACCTACCGCCACATCCTTGAGATCGCCCTCGAAAAACTGGCTCCCTTTAAGGACCAGGATTTCTACGCGGAGTTCCAAAGCATCATCACCGCGTTAGAATACTTGCCGCGACGGACGGAGACGAACCCCGAAAAGATCGCGGAACGCGCGCGCGAGAAGGAAATCATCAAACGGCGCCTGGAACGGCGTTGCCAGGAAGCGCCCCAAGTCCAGACAGCGGTCGTGCAAGCCGTTGCCCAAATCAACGGAACGGCCGGCGATCCGCGCAGTTTCGATGCGCTCGATTCCCTTCTCAACGACCAGTCGTATCGGCTCGCCTTCTGGCGGGTCGCGGCGGAGGAGATCAATTATCGGCGGTTCTTCGACGTGAACGATCTCGCGGCGATCCGGATGGAGTTGCCGCAGGTGTTCGATGCGACCCATCTGCTGTTGCTGGAATTGATCGGCGCCGGCGCGGTGACCGGCGTCCGGATCGATCACCCCGACGGTCTCTATTTGCCGAAGGAATATTTCGAGGAATTGCAGCGACGAGCGGCGGCAGTCCTGGGAATTGCGTTGCCCAGGGATGGCCGCGCGATTTATCTCGTGGTCGAGAAAATTCTGACCGGCAACGAAACTTTGCGGGGCGATTGGCCGGTCCACGGGACAACCGGATACGAATTCGGAAAGCTCGTCGGGAATGTCCTTGTCGATGGGTCGGCCGAGCAGGCGATCACGAAAGCTTTCCAGCGTTTCATCGGCCATTCGATGCCGTTTGGTCATCTCGTTTACGCAAAAAAACGTCTGGTGATGCGACTCTCGCTGGCGAACGACGTGAACGTCCTTGGCGACATGCTCGACCGGCTCTCGGAGAAAAATCGGTGGTTCCGGGATTTCACCCTCGAAGCGCTGGCGCGCGCCGTCCGGGAAACGATCGCCTGTTTTCCGGTTTACCGGACCTACGTCACGCCGGGCCAGCCGGTGAGCGACGAAGACCGGGTCGTCATCGAACGGGCAGTCGCGACGGCAAAAAGGCGGAACCCGGCCCTGGAAGAATCGGTCTTCAATTTTCTGCGCGACATTTTGTTGCTCCGTTTTCCCGAGAACCTCGATGAGGAAGGGCGGGCCGAGCACGAGCATTTCGTTTTGAAATTCCAGCAGAGCACCGGCCCGATCATGGCGAAGGGACTCGAGGATACGGCGTTCTATATTTACAACCGGCTCGTGGCGCTGAACGAGGTGGGGGGTGAGCCGCAGCATTTCGGGATCAGCGTCGAGGAGTTCCACGAACAAAACGCCGCCCGCCAGCGCGATTGGCCGGCGACATTGCTGGCCACCTCCACTCACGACACCAAGCGGAGCGAAGATGTCCGGGCACGGATCCTGGCGATCTCGGAGCTGCCGCAACTTTGGCGGAGCAGTCTGCAGCGCTGGCGGGTGATCAATCGCCGGTGGAAACGGAGCGTGGACGAGAGCTCGGCCCCGGACCCGAACGAGGAATATCTCTTCTATCAGACGCTCCTGGGCAGCTGGCCCCTGGGCGCGACGGAGGCAACCCCGGAATACATCGAGCGCATCCAGGCTTACATGGCGAAAGCGCTGAAAGAGGCGAAAATGAACACGAGCTGGATCCAGCCTAACGAGCAGTGGGATTCGGCCATGAGCGAATTCGTGGCCAGGGTCCTGGACCGTTCGCCGAAAAATAAATTTCTCCCGACGTTCCTTCCCGTGGCAGAGGAGATCGCGCGCCTCGGCGCCATCAATTCGCTTTCGCAGGTCGCGTTGAAGCTGACGGTCCCCGGCGTGCCCGACATTTACCAGGGCAACGAAATCTGGAACCTGAGCCTGGTCGATCCGGACAACCGGCGGCCGGTTGATTACGAGGAGCGGCGCCAGCTTCTGGCGTCCCTGGAAACGACTTCGGTGAAAGACCTGCTGGAGCATTGGCCGGATGGCCGAATCAAATTATTGCTTACCCAACGGCTCCTCAGGTTCCGGCGGGAGCACGCCGAATTGTTCCGGCGTGGAAATTATTTGCCGCTGAGCGTGACGGGCGAGTTCGCGGATTGCTGCATCGCGTTTGCCCGGGAGCACGAAGGGAGACGGATCGTCATAATCGTGCCGCGCCTTTCATCGCGGATCGGGTTCCCGCCTGTCGGCGAGAAGTGGAAAGATACGGCGGTGGAGTTACCCGATTCGCTGTCGCTCGACGGAGCGACCGAGATTTTTTCGGGACGAAAACTTCAGGGCCGCGAGCTGCGATTGGCGGAAGCGATGGAAACGCTTCCCTTCGCAGTTTATGCAAGCCAAGGAACGGCGATTTGAAATCGCCGTCTTCGTTTCGTCGGCGATTTCAAATCGCCGCTCCTTGGGGCTCACCTCGATAACGCGTTTACCCATTCGGCGAATCTCTCCACGTTGGCCGCGAACTCCCGTCCAAGATCCGCAAAAGCAATCTGTGATGAGGCCAGAACGAGCATCACGCTGAGCAAGGCGAGATTCATCAGGTAGATCACGACCAGGGAAAAAAACGTTCCGTGATCGGTCAGGTCGGTCTGCTTTTTCGGGATCATCCAGCAGGTAAACGTGAAGTGGAAGGCCCAGGTCACGCCGATCAATCCATAAAGGACCCGGCCGTACGGCTGGATGTTGAGAAACAAACCGAGAATGCCGTACCCGCCGATCACAAGCAGGCTGTAGAGCGGAAAAAAATAGGGCGTGAGCGCGATCCAGAAATTGTTGCGATCGGTGACGATGTGGCCGCCATCCCGCCCGACGCGGAACCGGCTGACGCGGCCGCCCATGAGCAGGACCCAAAGCGCGTGGGTCAGCTCATGGCCGAAAACGTAGACAACCATCGGACGCGGCAAACCGAAGAACGCGATCAGCCAGAGGATCGCGCCGAGGGAGAAGAACCAAAATTCTTCGCCCGCCCACAGGCGATGGGCGACGGTCGCGCGGGTGAAGACGGTAAAGAATGTCTGGGTGAGAATCGCGCAGACCGGAAGGAGAAAGAGAGCGACAACAAATTTCACCCAGCGGGTTGGGATCGTCCACGCGCCGGACACCGGATGGCGGCGTGCGATTGGCGCCGCAACCTTCAGGCGACGACCACGCCGGCGCGGACTGTGATGCAGGGTGGTTCGTCGTTTCTTCTTCGCCGCCACGTTAATCGCAGATTACGCAGATTGGCGCAGATGAAAGAAGGAAATCAGTTCACGCGTGTCATCCCGAGGCTGGCGCCAGCGCGCCGAGGGACCTCGCAAGCGCTCAACCGCTAACGCCAAACTTTTCGACGTCATCGTCGCGCGACGCGTGAAATTTTGCGTAAGCCGCTTCTACGACTGAGAGGTCCCTCGGCGTGCTGGCGCCAGCCTCGGGATGACAGGCTTTTTTCGGACGCCAAGGTTACGCTCTGCCCATGTAAGCGCCCGTGCGGGTATCGATCTTTACGGTCTCGCCTTCCTGGATGAAGAGCGGGACGTTGACGGTCTTGCCGGTCTCGAGCACGGCCGGCTTGGTTACGTTCGAGGCCGTGTCGCCGCGAAGGCCTTCCGGCGCTTCGATTACCTTGAGCTGAACCGACGACGGCAGCTCGACCTGCACGGCCTTGCCCTCGGCATAGAGGACCTGGACGGGCAGATTTTCGACGAGATAATCTTTCGCCTCGCCGAGCAGACTGTCCTGAAGCGTCACGGTGTCGTAGCTCTCCGGATCCATGAAGTGATATCCGTTGTTGTCCTTGTAACTGAACTCGAGCGTCGTGCGGTTGATATCCACCAGCTCGATTTTGTCGGTCGAACCGAACCGAACATCCGCGCTCTTCCCCGTGTTGATGTAGCGAATGATGGCCTGGACAAAGGCCCGCAAATTTCCAGGGGTGCGATGTTGGACGTCGAGGACGATGGCGGTGTTGCCATTGTATTTTATCGCCTGTCCTTTGCGGAGATCGTTCGCGGCTGCCATAAAGAAGTTGTGAGGTAGAGGAGTTGAATGGTGGAGAGGAGGGGACGATGGCGCGTAAAGCGCAATTTTCAACCCTCCGCTCGCCGGCCGAAACGCCCGCTAGTTGTTGAGCTTGTAAGCCTCCGAGACCGCGATGCCGGTGCCGCCGGTCGCGCCTCGCACGATCGTCGTGTAGTTGCCGGCATTGAGAGGCATGAGGATGACCGACTCGTTGTCGTTGCTCGGCGCGAGGCCGGTGGCCTGGATTTCACTCGCATTCGACGCGGTCCTCCAATCGTCATTCGATCCGATCGTCGCGCCGTTGGCGTCGTGGAGTTCCAGGAACGGGTTCTGCAAGACCGCCGCGCCCAACTGATTCTGGAGCGATGGACCGATCGCGCGCAAAAGAACGCGCTTCGGATTGGTCCCGCCAAGAATCAGCCCGCTGATGAGGACACTGTTGCCCGTGCCGACATCCGCGCGGACGGCGAGGTTACCCAGTTCGCCCAGGCCCGGCTGGAGATCGTAAATCTCGACCAAGCCGATGCCGTTTGAATTATTCGCCCCCGAAATGATGGCGGTGTACTGGCCGGCCGGCAACGAAGTAACAATCGCGGCCTCGCGATTATCGCCTGGCGCCAGGCCGGTCTGGAGGATTTGCTGCTCCTGCGTGCTGCGCCACGAGTCGTTCTCCTGAAGCAGGTGACCATCGCTCGCTCGCAATTCCAGCTTCGGATCGTCCAGTCGTCCTGGCACGGGCGCGCCGCCGGACGTCATCGACGGTCCCATGGCGCGAATGATGACCGACTTGCTCGCCGTCCCGCTGATGATGAAGCCCCCGATGCCGACCTTGTCGCCGCCCTGGGTGAAGACGCGTCCTGAAATGTTCAGCAACTGGACATCCGGGGGCGGAGGAGGCGGCGGCGGGGTCACCACTGGATCGAACGCCGCGAAGAGCCGCCGGCCTGCGACCTGTCGAATGATCGCCGCTTTCCTGTCGCGGCCGGGATAGTCAGGAGCGACACAACCTTTCGCCGCTACGCAGCCATCCGCATACGCCGCTATGCTGCGCCCTTCGCGGTCGACCGCGATGTCGTTAAAGTCGAGCAGGTTTCGATCGCTGCCGCAGATGACGCCGAGCAAACAGATCGAGCCTTTCTGAACCGGATCGCCCGCGGTCGCATTCACCGTCACCCAATGCGCGCCGCGATCGTAAGTGGTAGCGACATAAAAATCCCACACACCCTGGAAAGTCGCCTGGTCCTGGTAATTGCCGCCGGTCGTGCTGCCGACGAAACCGAAGGCAGCACGGTCGCCGTCGCCGGCCACGACCACCGGGAAGACCGCGCTCTTGACCCGGCAGGCTGCGTAGTGATCGCCGGCATCACAACCGACGGGCACTCCGACTTCATAGTCGTTTTGCCAGGTCTGGCCGTGGTCCGTGGAGACGGCCACATGTGGGCGTCCATCGCCGTTGATGTAGCCGAGATAAACCGTGTTATCGGCGCCGATACCGACCGATGGATCGCCGGTGCCGACGCTGTTCGGAACCGTCTTGTCGACCCACGTGATCCCGTTGTCGCGCGATATCGCCACTCCCTGGCTGCCGGTTCCAGCGCTGCACGACGAATTGGGCACATAAACCGTTCCGTCCGGCCCGACTTTTACGTGGCCGTGAATACCGCCGTAACATTCCGTTGGATCAAAGATGTCGATGCCCGGTCCGAACGAGACCCCGCCGTTGTCGCTCCGCGAACATTCCGCGCCGCCGGCGATATTCTGCGAACAATAATAGACCGCGTTCTTGTAGAGAGGGTGCGGTGGCGGCGGCGGAACCGCTGCCTCATTGTAAGGGCCGCCGCCCAGCGTCTCATGGTCGGGACCGGCCGGCGGGCCTCCCGCCGCAAAATTTGTCCAGGTCGCGCCATCGTCATCGGAGAATGCGGCATTGCTCGAACCGGCGGCGAGCTGCATTCCGAAGACGCGGCCGGTGTCGTGGTCGACGAAGCCGATAGGGTCGAGACCGGTTTGGACCGGCGCGTGCGCGTCTTCCCAGAGAGCGATCGGCGGGCTGCTCGAATCGTCGAAGTTCACTCGGAGCTGGGTCGTGTTGGCCGTGAAAAACGCCACGCCGCCGGTGTTCACCTTGTCGTGCTTCAGCGAAGGCACGCGCGGCGCCCAATCAACGCCAATCGAAGGTTCGCCCGCGCTGTTGCCGAGCGTCGGCGGCGAAATGTGATTCGAGAATGTCGGAGCGGGACCCGGCTCAACCGGCGCCACCGCCGGGAATGGAACCAGCCCTACCGTGCCGGTAATACTCTGGCCATTCGGAAGGAACGGGACCACTCGGATGGTGTAACTGCCGTTGATCGCGGGTATGAGGACGACATCGGGATCGACGTAGGTTTGATTACCGAGGTTCTTCGCAATGATCTGGCCGGTCGTGCTGTTTCCGGCGAAGACGTAGAGATCGAATTGGGTCTCGCCCGCTTCCGGCCAGCGCACTTCTATGCGGATGTACTTGCTCGCGGTGGTGGCGGCACTCAAGCCCGACACGGTCAGCGCAAACTCATCGCAGACGAGGACGGCGTTACAGGTGGGAACGCCGTTGGCTTGCGAAGATGGATTGGGCACAAGATACGGCCCGCCGGTGAAAGTAATGGGACCGCTGTTCTCCGTCAGGGTACCGGCAGTCGGCGTGAGAGTGGCAAACGCCAGAAAACCAAAGAAGGCGGACGCCGTCACCAGCATGCACGCGGTCAGGATCCGGGCCTGCGACAAACCGGAATGGGAAACGGAATGTTTTTTCATGGTAGGACTCCTTTCGAAACGCCGAAACGGCAATGAGGTCGTAAAAAGAAATCGTCTCCGGCCGGGCGGATGGTTCCCGTACCGGGAGAAACGGAACTTTTGACGAAACGGCGATTTTCGTGTGGCTTAGGTCATGGCCTTCCGTTTCCGCGTTGTCCTTATTGCCTCGCTCGCGGCGGCCGCGAGCTGTTCGAAGCCGCCACCTCCTGTCGTCACAACCTCTCCGTCACCGTCCCCCTCGGCGGCCGTGGTCGCGTCGACTCCCGCGTCCACTGCACCGGCTGATGATTTTGCCTGCAGGTTGCTAACGACGGAGGAGATCCAGGCAGTCCAGGGCGAGCCCTTCAAATCCACCAAGCCGACCGGACACACCGCCGCGGGCCTGGTCGCATCGCAGTGTTACTTCGAGTTGCCGACAACGGTGAACTCGGTTGTGCTTACCGTAACGCGTAAGGCCGAGGGTGGACGCGACCCGAGCGAAAGCTGGCGCGAGATTTTTCATCGCGAGCCCTCCGCCAGCAAAAAAGAAGAAGGAGAAGAAAAGGAACCGCTCAAGGTGGAAGGACTCGGTGACGAAGCTTTCTGGACCGGAACGCGAGTGGGCGGCGCGCTCTACGTATTGAAAGCAAACACCTATTTTCGGATCAGCGTCGGCGGCGCGGGCGACCAAACCCAGAAGATCGAGAACTCAAAAAAGCTGGCCGAAAGCGTGTTGAAGCGGCTGTAGGCCGCACGGTCTTGATTGCGAATTGCCGCCGGGCGAAGCCGCATTACCATTCACCGCGTGCGCCGCTCTCTCCCGTTCCTGATCATCGCGGGCGTTTTGGTGTTCGCGATTGGCGGCGGCCTGTTGCTGTATCGATATCGAATGGAACCGGAGGCGCCGGCGCCGGCTTCAACTCCAATCCCGTTGACCACCGCAACAGCTCCTCCGCCGAGCGCGACCATAGCGGCAATGCCGTCGGTCACGCCTGCTCTGCCGTCGATGACGCCTGCTCTGCCGTCGGTGACGCCTGCTGTCTCTGCAACCGCTGTCGCGCCCCCGGCTGGTCCCGTTTTCAGTTATGGCCGGCCGGGCGCCGAGCCAATGCACCTTCGCGGCGATCCAGCCGCACCCGTCGTCCTCGAGGAATTTGGGGACTTCGAGTGTCTGCCCTGTTCGTTGCTCTGGCCGGTGCTGGAAAAATTAGAGCGTGATTACGACAAGGGCCTCGTCGTTGTTTTCCGCGAACATCCATTGAAAATGCATCGCTATGGGCTCGACGCGGCGCGCGCTGCCGAAGCCGCCGGGTTACAGGGGAAGTTTTGGGAAATGCACGACACCCTCTACCGAAATCGCGCGAACTGGGTGCCGGCCGCTTACATTCGTCCATACTTGAATGATTACGCGGCCGAGCTGCATCTCGACGTTGACCGTTTCAAGGCCGACATGGAAGGGGAGGAAGTTGCGAAGCGTCTCGCAGCCGACTGGGACCGCGGCGAATCCCTCGGCATCGATCGCACGCCGGTTGTTTTTGTGAATGGGAGGAAGCTTTCGCTGACAGAACGCGAGGAACCCGGTCTGCGCGCAGCGATCGACACAGCGATGGCCGCGAGAACAACTGCGCCCTGACGAAATGAATTCTGCCGGAACGACCACACCGCGCGGGCGGGTTCGCGCGAAGCTCTACGCGGCGGCGGCGATCGTGGCCCTGCTGGGTTTGGCGGATGGAATTTACCTGACGATCGAACACGTGACTGGACGGACGGCGGAGTGTGTCGCGTCCAGCGGCTGCCAGGATGTGTTGAGCAGCAAGTATGCGGCGATCGGTCACCTCCCTCTCGCGGCCCTCGGTGCGTTCGCCTATTTCACGGTTTTCAGCGCCGCGCTTCTCGCGGCGTTCGGTTATCGCAAATGCGGCCCTTTTTTCGCCCTGGTCGTGACGGTCATGTTCGGGACCACCCTTTGGCTTCTTTACCTCCAGGCTTTCGTGCTCCACGCCTTCTGCGATTACTGTCTTTTTTCCGCGGGCGTAACAACGGTGCTGACTGCAATTGCGGTGGCGACCACGTTTCTGCGCGACCGCTCATGAACGTCAGGCATTTGCTCTTCCTGGCAGGATGGCTCTTGGCCACAATCGCGTTTGGCGAATCCGAGCCACGGCCTGACGAACGCCATGTCGTTGTCGTGGTTTGGGACGGGATGCGGCCCGACTTCGTGACCGAAGCCCGCACCCCCGCGCTTTGGAAACTTGCGCAGGAAGGGGTGACCTTTGGCCACCACCATTCGGTTTATCCTACGGCGACGAACGTCAACGGCGCCGCGATCGCGACCGGCGTCTATCCGAACCGCAATACTCTCCTCGCTAATCGCGAGTATCGGCCGTCCATCGATCCGCTGCGTCCTTTCGAGAACGCTGAGCTGTCCGTGATCGAGAAAGCCGACAAGGTCACGGGCGGAAAGTACATTGCCGCGCCGACCATCGCCGAAATCGTCCGCGCGGCCGGACGCAAGACGGCAGTCGTCGGCACGAAAGCAGTCGCTTTTGTTCACGATCGTCATTCCGAATGGTCGAGCGCCGCCACGAAAGATTTCGTGAAATTCGCCGCCGCACCGATGTCGACTTCGCTCCGCGAGGAGACGCTTCGCCTCCTCGGTCCCTTCGCCATCGAGTCTTCCAAGACCGATGAGCCGCGCAACACCTACGCGACGCGCACCCTCACCGAAATCATGTGGCGCGAAGGCCTCCCGGCCTTTTCACTTTTGTGGCTGGCCGAGCCCGACATGATTCAACACGACACATCGCCTGGCTCGGAGCCTTCGGTCGCAGCAATTCGAAGCTCGGATCGTAATCTGGCAATGGTGCTCGACGCCCTCGCTAAAAAGGATGCACGCAAGAATACCGACGTCTTCATCGTTTCCGATCACGGTTTTTCTACGATCGAACGCGCCATAGATTTTCCCGCCGAGCTCCGCAAGGCCGGCTTCGATGCGACGAACCGGTTTAAGGAAACGCCCAAGCGCGGCCAGATCATGGTGGTCGGGAATGGCGGCTCGATTTTGTTTTACGTTATCGAGCACGATCGCGACGTAGCGGGCCGTCTCATCGAATGGCTCCAGCGCTCCGATTTCGCCGGCGTAATTTTCGCGCGCGATAAATTCGACGGCACCTTTTCATTGGAAACCGTTCGCGCTAACACGCCCGACGCGCCCGACGTGATGGTCGCATTGCGCTGGAACGCGAAGCCAAATCGCTTCGGCACTCCGGGGCAGATCATTACCGACAGCGCGCGCGGTCCGGGCGAAGGCAGCCACGCCAGCCTGAGCCAATTCGACGTGCACAACACCCTCATTGCCGCCGGCCCAGATTTTCGTGAGCGGGTGACCACCGCTCTGCCGAGCGCGAATGTCGATCTCGCCCCAACCGTGCTTCGCATCCTTGGCCTCGACACCCCGGCGAAATTCGACGGCCGTGTCCTCGCTGAAGCGATGGAAGAGAAAGCCGAACGGACCGAACCTCTCAGCAAAACCATTCATGCAAACCGGACGTTTCCCGCCGGCGAATGGCGGCAGCATCTCACCGTCTCATTGGTCGGCGAAACCATTTACATCGACGAAGGCAACGGCTCGTTCACCGCCGCGGCTTCTCCGTAAACGCGCGTGCCTCATCGACGCGGAAAAGGGCACGGCTCGCGCGAGCATCTCGGCCTGCTTCACGGCGATCTTGTTCACCTCGCCGGAAGTCCGATTGCCTTTGCCGCGGAAATCGATCGCGTCCCGGCCAACATCGATCATTTTTGGATAACGCTCGGGATCGGGACCGGCGAGCCGATCCGCGTCGCGCTCAGCACGCATTCGCGGCAAAATGCGGCCGCCGGGTTCGACCCTCGCATCCGCCTCGGACTGGTCGCGTCGACCTGAACTGAATTGCCGCCGGCCGGCTTAACGAAATCTCCCGGACTCGATTATCGGGCGATAGAAGCGGCGTCGCGGTTGCGCTACCTCGAATATGACCGCCCCGCCCTGGAGTTACTCCTCACGGATAAGGCAAAGGCGGCCGTGTTCATTGAGGCGTGGGGTGAGCTTTACGTCCGCACCCATCTCGGCATCCACCAGGTTCACAGCATGCGCGCCAGTTGCAGTGTCGACCGTGACTTTGTCGGCCGCGACGGCGCCATCCGTTTTTATTTCGATGGCGGCCACGCGGAACTACTCCTCTTCAAGTACTGCGGCCAGCCATGAGTCTTCCATCCCCTGCCCGCAATTGCTTCGCATAGCGATGCAGGGGGTCGCTTGAAAAAAATGCCAGGGAGGGGACTCGAACCCCTAAGGATTGCTCCACCAGATCCTAAGTCTGGCGCGTCTGCCAATTTCGCCACCCTGGCTTAGTCGATTTTACGAGGCAAATCTTCCGGGGGTCAAACATTTTGCTTCCATGTGTGCTAGGATTTGTGCCAGGAAAATGTCCGGGTAACTACAATCATCTCGATTCTTACCGCGAAAATTTTCGCCTGTTTTTGCGCGGCGCGTTGCTGCTGGGCAACTTTAATCCGGCCAATTTTTCAAGTCGGCGGATTCTACTGGGAAGGCGGGTTTCACTTCGCCTCGGATTCCAAGCGTAAAGATCCCTTATACGAACTATCGGACGCCGTCGATTCCGGCACACACTTCGCAAAACCGATAATACAGGAATTTCACTATGATGAGGTTGTTTGTTGTAAGGGCCACCGTTAAACAGCTGGTTCTTTTGGCTGGGTCCCTCTTTATGGTCTGCTGCGATGCCCTGTTGGACGTGAAAGATTCGGAGGGGATCGATATCGCGGGGAAGTCTTTTGAAGCCTTTTCGGCGACTTTTCCTCCGGACCGCGAAAGTTCGGGCTTTCCGGTCCTTCCAAAAACGGGCGAAGCAAAAGTATTATGCCTTAACAAGTCAGCGGCTAAGGAATATGGATGTGACTTAATGCTTAGAATGCCGGTAAGTACGAACGGGTTACTGCGTGAATGGGTGTTTGCGTTCGAAAAACAAGCAGGCTCGTTAAAGTTTCTCGCCGAGGACGTTCAATATCAAGGCCCCAATTTTTACATACCTGAAGAGAAGCTTGGAGAGACAATCAATATCACCCGAAGGGTGAGACCCGTCCTCAAGTCAACTGCGATCGGCCTGCGTATCTCGTACTCCGGTCCAAATAAAGACTTATCCTTCAAGGACTGACACCAGATGAGATCAAACCTATTGTGAAGCAGTGGACGAGGGTCATGCCATATCCTTGAACATCCGGGCTTCATTGAAAGTGGGGCCCGCCGAAGAGGCGACCGCGGTCCGTTCCGCGAAAAACGCCATTTTGCCTAGGTAAAGCCGTTCTGATTGAAACGAAAAGCGACGCCTTGAGATCGATGATTTCGCAATCCTGAGTCTGGCTGCGTGCTCTAGCACAGATCCTAGCACATCGACCGGCCATCACGATGTGCCCTGACGGGGAACCGCACCGACGCGCCAGACTTATGGTTGCCTAGTCAGTATGGCGAGCGCCTCCAGTTGGTTAGCCGGACTATCAACAGGCGTCTTACGCGCGAAGATCGTCGGCGAAAGGCGGAGGCGTACTAAGGAGGCATGAAAGTTCGCTCAGCCACAACCTTCAGTCGAACTGTTGGTTAGCCGGGCCGTTGTGTTTGGGGATGCAACCGAGTTTTTGTTCGCGAAACATGGGGTGTTGGGAACGCCAATAATTCATCACGAGGCTATTGATCGGGCCTGCTAACTTTTTCCAACATTTTTGAAAAAAGTTCTTGCACCTTCTAGCGCCCCCTTATATCCCTCGCTCCCATGTCAGTTCCTCCCAGTGGATGGCTCCGGCTCGCTGTAATCGCGTTCGCCACTTTTCCAGCTCTCGGTCTAGCACAAGTTGCGACGCCAACCTTTAGCCCAAATGGCGGATGGTTTCTGACGGAACGGCCTGTGACCGTCACGGACTCGACAGCGGGCGCTACGATCAATTACACGACCAACGGGATCACTCCAACTTCCAGTGACCGAACGGTCGCATCCGGGGGAACTGTTCTAATCGATCGACCGGTGACCTTAAAGGCCAACGCGACCAAGACCGGAATGACGCCGAGCTCGACCGCAAGCGCTGGCTTCACAATCAGCGGCAAAGTAGCCGGGGGCCAGAATCATACGATCGGTTTGAAATCGGAAGGCACCGTTTGGACTTGGGGCTCAAATTCGGTTGGCCAATTGTCGATCGGAACTGCTGACGCTTCGACCCACTCAGCGCCGACCCAGGCAAAACTGAACTCGACGACGCTTCTTTCTGGTATATCCGGCGTGGGGGCCGGCGCCTCACACTCACTCGCTATCAAAAGCGCCGACGGTTCGGTGTACGGATGGGGCAACGACGCATCCGGACAGTTAGGCGACAATTCTACCGCGACCCAGCAACTTTACCCAGTCCAGGTAAAAACAACGGCCACCGGAAATCCCCTTCTTGTTGGAGTCATCGACGTTGCGGGAGGCGCGTCCCACAGTATTGCATTGAAATCTGACGGCACCGTATGGACGTGGGGGAGTAACGCATCGAGCCAGCTTGGGGATGGCGGAACCACTTCGCGTAAACTCGCGGCTCAGGTCAAGACGGCGAACAACAGTTTCTTGACGGGGGTCGTGGCCATAGCGGCTGGAGATAACTTCTCCGTTGCGGTCAAATCTGACGGGACCGTCTGGTCTTGGGGTCTTAATGCTTCGGGACAACTCGGTATCGGGTCCACGACCACCCAAAAATTCGCAGCTCAAGCGAAGCTCAGCAGCGCAACTGCCTTGACGGGTATTACGGATGTCGCGTGCGGGGCATCTCACGTGGCCGCGCTGAAATCGGACGGATCCGTCTGGACGTGGGGTAGCAACACGAATGGCCAACTGGGCAACGGCGGGACGGCCCAGGCGAATAACCCAATCCAAGCCAGGATTAATTCTACAACCTTTATCGGGGGCGCTTATGCGCTGGCTGGAGGCGCGACGCATACCCTCGTTCTGAAAAGTGATGGGTCGGTTTGGTCGTGCGGCCTCAATTCTTCGGGACAACTCAGCATTAATTCTACAGTTCAGCAGCTTTATTTTGTTCAAGGAAGCGCAAGTTCCGGAGTTTTTCTTTCTGGTATTGTCGATATTGGAGCCGGCGGGAGCCACTCAATCGTTACACAAGGTAATGGTACTGTTCTCGGGTGCGGGTTGAATACCTCGGGTCAAGCCGGGTATCCCACGACAACCGTCAATCCCACGCGCGCCACCGCTATCGCCAATTTCTTGATCATCAGCGCATTTGCAGATCCCGATAACGACGGAATCCCCACCTGGAGAGAGCGCGAATTAGGGACAAATCCAACCAGCGCGGATACAGATGCCGACGGCATTCCAGACGGCTGGGAAGTTAACCACAATCTCAACCCCTTGGTGAATGATGCCGCGGCGGATCCAGATGGAGACGGATACACGAATCTCCAAGAATATCAGAACAACACTGACCCGTACGATTACTATAACTCTGCTCCGTTCAGTCTGAACATCTTTAGCGGGAATAATCAGGCTTCTCCAAGTGGCTTTTGGGTTGGCCAGCCTCTTGTAATTCGGACGGCCAATGGGTCGGGTGGTTCTCTCACAAACGCGCCTGTCACATTCACACTCGCCCAAGCGGGAGGCGGGCTGAGCTTGACGGACCATGGAACAACGGCGTCGTCGCTTAGTCTGCGGACCGATGCAAGCGGGCAAGCGACAGTGTATTATCAGCAGCCGACTTCGGGTTCTAGCGGGGTAAACGTACAAGCCGGAACTGGAAGCGTGCAACAGGTTTCTTTCACCGCTACGTTCCTTAACATTCCGATAACCGGTATGAAGTTATGGCTTCGCTCGGATGCCGGAATAACCAAGAATGCCAATAACCTGGTAAGCTTGTGGCGGGATCAATCGCCAGCCGGTAATAACGCGGCGCAGGCTGTGACCGGGAATTCCCCTTTGTTTGTGGCGAATGGGTGGTCAGGAAAACCGGTAATAAGGTTTAATGGTTCGACCTCGTCAATGAACGGAGCGTTGTCCGTGAGCTCCCAGATGTCCGTTTTTGCGGTGGCGGCAGAGGGCAACCTGTCCGGTTTCAAGCGCATTATTAATAACGAAGGACATTTCTTTCTGGGAGCCGCGCCGGATGGAAATTTTGCCAGCTTTTATGGAAACGGCAGTTGGGGAACAACCCAAAGTCATCCGTTTGCGTTGTCTCCAGGTCAGTTTGCAATTCTCGAGTCGGTCAACAATGGCAGCGATAGCAGCTATGTGAACGGTCAGCTCATTGAGACGCGAGTGAATCCAATGACGGCCTTTACAAGTGGCTTTGAATTAGGCCGGCACGTTGCGGGTATTCAATATTGGGACGGTGACATCGTTGAGTTGCTCGTCTACGACGGCGCCCTCTCTACCTCCGATCGACAAGCAATCGAGACTTATCTCAACCAGAAATACAATCTAATTGTTCCTCCCGCCACGCCTGCGGGCGTGACGGCAACCGCGATGTCCTTCGCACGCATCGATGTAGTTTGGACCGCATCAACTGGCGCGAGCAGTTATTCGATTGAACGGAAGAGCGGCGCTTCGGGAACCTACGTGCCTGTCGGCACAGCAGCGTCCCGTAGTTTTTCCGACACCGCGGTCACGGCTGGAGTCGAGTATTACTATCGGGTTACCGCGACGAATGTCGCCGGTTCCTCGGGTTATTCGGCGGAAGCTTCGGCCGGGGTTGATTCCTTGCCGGCAATTCCGACGTCGAGTGTGGCCTTTTGGCTCCGGGCGGAATGCGGTGTCACCAAGGACGACTCCAATCGTGTCACCTCCTGGGTCGATCAGTCGGGACTGAACGGTGCCGGCACGCAATCGAATGCCGTTGTTCAGCCCGTGTTCGTTGGCAGCGCCCTGGGCGGAAAACCAGCCGTGCGCTTTGACGGCGCAGATGATTTGCTCAACCTCCCGAACTTCGGCGGCGGTTTGACGGAGGGGGAGGTCTTTGTTGTGGCTAAAGCAACCGCTACCCAGGTGGACGTGGCCACACTTTGGATGATCGGGGACGATTACATCTGGGGGCCGAACACCTACCCGGGTGGCGACGGCACCGTTTGTGAGACGTTTGGGACCCGGAATCAGAAAAATACCGGTGTGCCCACACAACCATTGACCCGGGCACACGTCTACAATGTGTCATCGAAGGCCGGTGAATTCGTCACGCGTTTCAACGGTACTGAACACTTCAGAACTACGAGTAACACAGTCTTCTTCCCTTCATCGCCGCGATTGGGCGGAGGCATCTATGATCGCCACCGTTTTGGCGGGGACATCGCGGAGCTCATCGTTTTTAACCACGTCCTGACCGCGACGGAACGATCTGCGGTCCAAGGTTACCTGGGCTCGAAATACCAGGCCGTTCTGGTTCCGCCGGCGCCAACGAATCTTATCGCCTCAGCTTTCACCGCTTCCCAGGCAACGCTTAATTGGACTGGCTCTACAGGTGTGATCGCTATCGAGCGCAAAACCGGGCCCAACGGCACTTATACTCAAATCGGAACCGCCTCAGGATCGGTCTTCAATGACAGCGGCCTTCTGCCTGCGGCTCAATATTTCTACCGGATTCGAACTTCGAACTTCGCTGGATATTCGGATTACTCCAATGAAGCATCGGTTACGACTCCGGCCAGCGGCGCAACCTTGCCAATGTCAGGTATCAAGCTGTGGTTGCGAGGCGACTTGGGCGTTGTCAGTAACGTAAATAACCTGGTAACCACGTGGACGGATGAGTCAGGCAATGGAAATTCGGCGACCGCCGGCACTTCCACGGCCCCTTTGGCAGTGGGAAATGCCATTGGGAACAAGCCGGCGCTGCGGTTCAACGGACAGAACACCTCTCTAAGTTTGCCCAACTTGCTGCAGGGTGCCACGGCGGTAGAGGCGTTTGTGATTCTGCGCGCTGCTTCCAGCTCGCCGTCCGGAAACAGAGGTCTGTGGAGCTTTGGTTCCAACTACCGCAATGCCTATCCCCAAAGCAACGGTCAAATCGTCGACGATTTTGGCAGCGGCGACCGCTACACCTTTTCGCCCAACGCCCCCATCACTGAGCAACACCTTTACAACGTCGTCTCCAGCTCAACCGAATGGACCAGCCGAATGAATGGCGCCGTCCAGTTCACGTATGGAAGTAATGGTGTCGGGTTCTGGCCCTGGCCGGTGCTTGGATCGGGCGGGGCGGTTTCGGGCTATGGCTCAACAAACTTCGACGGGGACATCGCCGAGGTTCTCATCTACGACCACGCCCTCACCCAAAGTGAAAGAAATGCGGTGACGGCCTATTGCATGGGCAAATACGGACTCCTCGACAGCGATGCCGATGGGATCGTCGATTGGAAGGAAGCCCAGCTGGGAACCAATCCGAGTAACCCGGATACCGACGGTGACGGAATGCCTGACGGTTGGGAAATTAATCACAGCTTGAACCCGCTGGCGAATGACGCGGGGATCGACTCCGACGGTGATACCTACACGAACCTGCAGGAATATCAGAACGGGACCGATCCGTCCGATTACTACAATGGTGCCGCCTTTAATATGGCAGCCGTATCCGGCAGCGGACAATTCAGCCCTGCCGGAACCTGGGCTCCACAGCCCTTGGTTGCTCACGTCTCTAATGGCTCAGGCGCGTCCCTCGTGAACGCCCCGGTCACTTTTACGGTTCAAAGCGGCGGCGGTCTTTTGAGTAATATTAGTGGCGGAGCGACTTCTGGGTCTGTAACCGTCCTTACCGACAGCTTCGGGGACGCCCGGGCCTACTATCGAGAGGGAAATACGCCGGATATCGCGGGGGCAATCAGGGCCCAGGCCGGCATCATGGCCGTTAGTAAGGTCACTTTCATCACCTCAACGGCAGACATTCCTTTGGACAGCATAAAGCTCTGGTTGAACGCTGAAGCAGGCGTGGTGGCGAGCGGAGGGAATGTCACCGCTTGGGCCGATCAATCTGGCAGCGACAACAACGCGCTTTGCAATTCGGGTCACAATCCGATCTACATCAGTAATGCGATTGCCGGGCGCCCCGCGATCGCTTTCTACTGGAACCCCACGAATTGGTATGCCACGTCCATGGCAGGACCTCTCAGCCTTGGATCTAATACTTCGGTCTTCGCCGCAGCGTCGGTCTTTGGCTATAGCACTGGCAGCGTTGTTTCCAACGATAAACACATTTCTTTTGGCAACGACGACTCCGGCAACTTTGCCACTTATTACGGAAACGGCGCCTCTTGGAACAATACACAGAGTCATTCGTTACAACTGCCGGCTAATACGTTTAACATTCTGGAATCGCTTAATGGCTCGGTCGAGAACGCATATGTTAACGGTATACTTTTGGACTCTCGGCCGAACCCAATGACCGCATTCAGCAATGGTTACAGCCTCGGCAGAGACCTGACCGGTTACATCGCTGAGGTTTTGGTTTACGATCGGCCATTGACGGACGCCGAGCGCATCCGCGTCGAGAGCTATTTCAACCGCCGCTACAACATTGTTCCGGCGCCGCCGGCGGCGCCTGCTAATTTGACTGGCGTCGTTACCAGCTCCACCGCGGCAACGCTCTCCTGGAACGCGCAGCCCGGCGTTTTGTTCAAGATTGAGCGCAAGACCGGATCGAATGGAACTTATTCCCAGATCGCCGCGACAACTCAGTCGGGAATAACAAGCTTCGTCGATACAGCCTTCACGGCGGGCCCTCAATACATCTACCGGATCCGGGCAACGAACATGGTCGGGGACTCCAACTATTCTAATTGGGTGTTGGTTTCCACCGCGCCCGATGCCGACGAAAACGGCTTACTCGACCAATGGGAGCTAACTTACTTTGGCCATATCGGCATCGATCCGGCTGGGGACGCGGACAACGATGGGTTCACCAACCTGCAAGAGTTCCAGCTGGGAACGGACCCAACCAGTAGCACGAGCGGTCCGACCCTGACTGTCGGGACCCACGCACAGTTCATTCGCCAGACCGTGCCCGGGACCATGGTGGCTGGGCGCAGCTACGCTGTTTCCATTACCATGCGCAACTCAGGAACAACAGAATGGACGCTGCCTGGTGGCGCGAATCCGTGCGTCCTTGGTATTCCGGGATTGTCCAGTGGAGACACCTCGAGCTGGGGCAGGGTAACGATTCCGCTGCCCAACGCCGTGCCCAGCGGTCAGCTCGTGACCTTCAACTTTACGGTTACAACGCCGCTCGAGCCCGGGAGCTACCATTTCCAATGGGCCATGCTGCAACCCGGAGCGCAGTGGTTCGAGCAGTTCGCGCCCGATACCGTGATCGTGATCATCGATCCCTCCCTCGCCGCTGGAGTAGTGACACTGTCCGACCCTCTTAACGACTGGAGCCTGATATCAGCGCGAACGACCGGCTGGAATATCGTCCGAGACAACACCGCCAGCTTCGAGGGCGATGATTCGCGCCTTGCGCGGCTTGGTTCCTCGCTGGAATCAGTCACATACAAGTTCCCGGAAATAGTCGGGGCCCTAGCCAACGTCTATTACCGCAATGCTTTCGACCTCTCTCAACTGCATTTCCTGACTTCAAGCGACGGAACAAGCTGGTCTCCGCTGCCGGTTGAGGTTAGCACAGCCATTCCGCAGGCCGATGGCTGGTCGGCTGTAACCATGAGCCAGAATCAATCGGTTCCGGCGGGGACGAATTATCTCAAGGTGGAAGTCGCAGGCGCCGCCTTTACCGATTTTCAAATTGGCGAGGTTGAGATTAGCCACACCGATTTAAGCGCACCGACGTTGCAAAGCGCGACTGTTTCAGTGGCGCCCGATGCTGAGAATACCATCAGCCTTGATGCCTCGGATGCGGATGGCGATCGCGTGTCGTTCACGGTTGTTACGCCGCCCTCTCACGGCACGATCACGGGGGTCGGGCCAGTCTTCATCTATACGCCTGACGCCGGCTATTATGGTCAGGATACTTTTAGCGTTAGTGCAAACGACGGGCTTCTCACCAGCGGACCCGTGGCCGTTAACCTCGTGATCCAACCTCCATCCGTTCTTCCACCGAGCGCTGTTACGGTCGTCGATGAGCTGGCCAACTTCGACCTCCTGTCGGCGCGGAGCGAGCATTGGCAATTGGACACCGACAACCCGGCGAACTTTGCGGGCGACCTCTCTCGCGCCGTCCGCACCGACGTTTCGTCGGAAAGTTTGACCTATAACTATGCGGGGATTGCAGCCTTCAGCGCGCTTCTCTATTCGACGGAGACAACGCCCGCCGACGCGATCAGACTTTACGCATCGAGTGACGGGACAAACTGGACAAGGCTGAGTTTCACACACCCGCCTTCGACTCCGCTTGGCAGTGGATGGTCGGTCAGCTCGATCGATGCTACGGCGGCGCTGCCGCCTCGAACGAACTATGTCCGAATCGAATTGCGCGGCGCCAGCGCCACAACCCCGGAAGTAGGCCGCGTTACCTTGAGTTACATCGGCGCGGATACCGATCTGAACGGCCTCGCCGACGACTGGGAGATCGCCCATTTCGGAGCGATCGGCGCCGATCCAAACGCTGATTCCGACGGCGACGGCCTGACGAACATCCAGGAATTCCGCCTTGGGACCAACCCGCTGGCGAACAACGACAGCGACGGCGACGGGATGCCGGACGCGTGGGAACTTCAGTTCGGATTGAATCCCACCGTTAACGATGCCGCGGCGGACTTGGACGGCGATGGCGTCGATAATCTAACCGAGTTCCTCCAAGGCCGCGATCCGACCAAGGGAACCATCAACGGCGCGTCGTTGATCAACCTTCAGGTCTTCACCCCTCTCCAATAACGCTTTCCTATGTTTGATCCAGCAAGAGTCCAAGGTCGCGCAAGGGCGCTTCGTATTCGCGTCTTCTGCTTCACGTTCGTGTGCGCTCTTTTAAGCGCGGCCAGCACATTCGCCGGCGGCTACAAGATTCTGGTGTGTTCTACCCGCGGCTTTGGAGCCTATTATCAACATGGTTACTATGTCACCCCCAGGTTTACCTTTGAGGGGCAGCTCGCCGATGGAGTCTACAGCTTCGCGGTCTCCAGCATGATTCGGGATAGTGGCAATTGGGGTTATTCGTCGGTCTCGGTTGAGATCAAGGACAACCAAGTATTGCCGGACAGTCCCAACACGACCTTGAGACCGGAAGGAATCGGAGCTCCGGGACCAGGCAACTTCGGTTACGGATGGACCATGACGCGAAAAATAGATAGCCAGCTTTATGTCGGCACCACTGCTATTCCGGAGTCGAAGGTCACGGCGGAGCCCCAGCGCTTTATCGAATGGGATCTGGGCGATATTCCCGACGACCAATTCTGGCCCTTGTGGTCGAACGGACCGCCCCCGATTCCTTTAATTTGGAAAGTTACCATTAAGGCAAAGGATTGTCCCACATGCGGAACCTCTTGCCCGGCGGGTGGAGCATCGAACACTGAGTCAGGTGCGAGCGTTGGCCCTTCTTCGGCCGGCTGGTCGCCGGCGGCCAGTGGGGGAAATATTCTGGCCGCAAGCGGTCTCACCGCCAACTACGGCACCGGGAGCGGACTCGAGGTCACGGCCGGCCTCGGGGTTGTCGCCAATGGTAACGCCGCCGGGAGCGTTTCTCTCCAAACCGCCGAGCTGGCCCCCGGCCTGGTGACGCGGGGCAGCCTTCTCGTGGCGACCAGCGTCGGCGTCGAAGTTATCAAGGACGGTAGTTCCGTGGTTCGGCAGTTACTTTCCTCGAATCTGCTTACGGACGTCGTGCAGGTAAGTGCGAACAAGCTCGAAATCCGGCAGTACGCCGCGGGAGACAAAGGGACGAAAGACGCCAGCGGTTATTATGTCCCCGCCGGTCCCGTGATGCGGACGACAATACTCGAAAACCCTCTTATCGGTGGTCAGCCCGATACATCGAAACTAACTGTTACCAAGGTTGGCGGCGAAAATTCCGTGACCACCTTTTCTTTTGACGCCGCTACCTCGAACTGGTCCGCCTCCACCGACAATGGCGCCCGGCAGGAATTCGTCATCAAGCAATGGAATGGCGACCGGAGCGAGCGGACGGAGACCTACCAGATAAAGGACGCGCAGAACGTTCTGGTTTACGAGGAACAGAATACCTACCGCGGCTATCCATGGGGCGAAGAGAAGATCAGCCGAATCCTCGGGCCTTCATTGCCCACGAATAGCCAGCAACGCTGGACCTGGGATTACTACGGCGATTCGTCGCAAACCGGCAAGTATTCGCGACTGAAAACCTGGGTGGAGCCGAGCGGGTTCTGGGAAACCTACGACTATGATTCGACGGGGCGCGAAATAAAAAGAGTCGCCC
This sequence comes from Verrucomicrobiota bacterium, assembly GCA_041167265.1. Lineage (GTDB taxonomy): Bacteria > Verrucomicrobiota > Verrucomicrobiia > Chthoniobacterales > UBA10450 > AV80. Next base: position 114,630 of record JBEEHG010000018.1, read on the forward strand.
AATTTCTCGATGCGCCCCTTGGCAGCTCGGAAACGAACTGCCGTGTCGTGACCACCTCTTACAGTGACGTGAACCCGCATAAGACAGTGGTCGAGACCCTCCAGGGCTTTGAGATCCGGCGGGAATATGAAACGGTCAGCGCCAGCACTGTGAGTCATGTCCGCGCGACCGTGGCCGGCGCCGGCTGGAATGATGCCTCAAACTTGGTCACGTCCACCGAGACGGTCGTTGGTGGCCCGTTCTTCGGCCAGACCCGCAAGGTGCGAAACGCGGACGGCACCATGACGCTTTACGATTACACCATGAACGGCCAGAACAAGGTAACTACCGTGTCGACCGGGCAGGCCAGCGCGGACGGGAACACGGTAATCGCCGGAACCACGACCGTTTCGACCGTCAACCCCGCTGGGAGCAAGATATCAGAAACGGTAACCGACATCAGCTCAGGCCTCATTCTGTCTTGGAGCAACGTCACCATTACCGACGCAGTCGGCCGGCCCACCTTGGTCCAATATCTGGGTGGCACGAGCGAGTCCTTCAGTTACGGTTGCTGCGGGGTCGATTTCAAAACCGACAAAGAAGGGATCTGGACTTATTATACCTACGACGCGGAACGCCGGGTTCTGACCGAAAGCCGGGCGGGTATCACCTTAACCTATTCCTACGACGCTGCCGGTCGCAAGACTTCAACCACCCGGCGTGGCTCCGACTCGACCGATATCCTTCTGGAGACCACGCTTTACGATATCGCCAGCCGGGTAACGTCGGTCACGACGCCGCGCGGCACGGCCTCATTCGATGAGATCATCGACTCGAACGGTCATCTCGTGAAAACCAGCACCTTGCCGGATGCGGGAATCAAGGCGGAAACGTTCGCGCAAGATCACTCGCTGCTGGAAGTCGCCGGCTCCGGGGCCCATCCCACCCGGTATGAATACGGCGTCGATGCCTCAGGCGTTTTTACCAAGGAGATTCGCCTTGGTCCTCTTGGCGAAAGCACGGAATGGAGCAAGCGCTATACGGACTTGGTCGGTCGCGAGTCGAAGATCGTTTTCCCAGACGGAGCCGAGGCGCAGAAATTCTACAATGGCCAGGGCCAGTTGATTAAGGATGTCGACCCTGACGGCGTCACCCGGCTGTATTCCTACAATGGTAAAGGAGAACAGGAGTACAACGCCGTTGATATCAACCGAAATGGCCTGATAAACACGGACGGCCCGGATCAGGTTACCCGGACCACTTCGGAAGTCGCAACCGCTCACGGCCTGGCCGTTTCGCGGAGGAGTACCATCAACCTCACGGAAACCGGACTAATTACTGTTTCGATAACCGAGAACAGCGCCGATGGATTGCAAAGCTGGGAAACACGTTACGGCCTGACCACTCATCGGCAGATCGCCCTTAGTGGCAATGGCGCGCGGACCGAAACCGTGGTGGCGCCAGATGCCTCCTATGTGGTCAGCCAGTTCGAGTCGGAGCGGCTCGCATCCGCCGTTTCCTTCGACAACACCGGAGCGCAGATCCGGGGCACTACTTATTCTTATGACGGCCATGGCCGCGTATTACGGGAGACGGATGCGCGCAACGGCACTACCAGCTATACGTATGACGCGACGGACCGGGTCCGCTCCAGCAAGACACCTCCGGCCGCTTCTGGTATAACGGCCCAAACAACTGGTTACGATTACGACGGGCAAGGGAGAGTGATACAGAGAACATTGCCTGGAAACGCGGTTGTCCATTATGAGTATTTCCCAACCGGTGAGTTGAAGAAACAGTACGGCGCTCAGACGTATCCGATCGAATACACCTACGACGCTCAGGGCCGGATCAAGACGCTGCACGCCGGCACCGGGACCACCACCTGGAACTATGACTCTCAGCGCGGCTGGCTAAGCACGAAGCTTTACGATGATAGCAACGGCCCGAGCTATACCTACACCCTGGCCGGCCGATTACAGACACGCCTCTGGGCCCGCGGCGTCACGACCACCTACGGATATGACAACGCCGGGGAACTGAGCGGAATCACCTATTCGGATTCCACCCCGGCCGTGACTTACATCCATGACCGGCAGAGCCGAATTACCAACATCACCGATGCGGCGGGAAATCACGTCTTGACCTATGGACCAGCGGATCAACCAGGGTCCGATACGATCGCCGGCGGCTTGCTTGACGGGGTGGCCGTGATCAATGGATATGACGCCTTTCAACGCCGCAATACTCTAGAGTACAAACAAAGCGGAAACGCTATTATTTCGCAAACCTACGGCTATGACGGCGTTTCGCGGCTGGCGAGCGCCGGGAATGGAACGGTTTCCGCTGCCTATGAGTATTTGCCGAACTCGGACCTGATCGGGACTGTGTTGTTCAAGAACACCGGCACGCCGATCATGACCACCACAAAGGTCTACGACAAGCTTGGCCGGTTGACGGCGATCTCGACGGCGAGTGCGTCTGGCTCGTTGCTTAACTCGTTTGGCTATGATTACAGCGCGCTAAACGACCGCACTCAGACTAGGCGCAACGACGGCACCTACTGGCGCTATGGCTACGATGGTCTGGGTCAGATCACTTCGGGTAAAAAATATTGGAACGATGGGAGCGCCGTCAACGGAGAGCAATTCGGTTACGCATTTGACAATATTGGAAATCGGACCGGCATGAACACGAACGGACGTACGGCGACGTATGTCCGCAACAGCCTAAACCAATATACGAGTCGAGCCGTTCCGGGGGCTGTGGACGTGATCGGCACTGCTTCTGCGGACGCGAAAGTGACGGTAAACAACCAGTCGACCCTGCGCAAAGGCGAATTCTTTTACAAAGCTCTTTCCCTGAACAATTCTAGCGCTCCCGTCCATGCGTCTGTAGAGGTCGTAGCAGCGAAGCACGATGTCGGTCCGAATAGCGAAGACGGCGTGCTCGTTCAATCGGGCCATGTCCTCCTACCTCAGACTCCAGAAGTATTAACCTATGATCTCGACGGCAATCTCGCGCAGGACGGACGGTGGAACTATAGCTGGGACGCGGAAAACAGACTGGTCGGCGTTACGGCCATAGGAGCCACGCCTGCAGCCGCTAAGAAGAAATTGGCGTTCGATTACGATCATCTCGGTCGGCGTATTCAAAAGCGGCTCTACACTTGGAGTCAAACGGGCAGTGCCTACGGGGATCAACCATCTTCGACTCTGAAATTTATCTATGACGACTGGAATCTTTTGTCCGAGAACAATTCACTCAATATGCCTGTACGTCACTATTTGTGGGGTGTTGATCTAAGCGGAACGCTGCGGGGCGCCGGTGGTGTCGGGGGACTGGTGAATGAAACAAGCGTTGTTTCTGGTGGAAATTGGTTCCCCACTTACGACGGCAACGGAAATGTGATCAGCCTAGTAGATGTTGCCGGCACTTCAGTAGCGGCCACGTATGAGTACGGCCCTTTCGGGGAAATATTGCACGCAACCGGGGCCCCAGCGGCCGAGAATCCTTTTCAATTTAGCACGAAACATCTGGACTTCGACATGGGCACTATTTATTTTGGATATCGGTTTTACGATACAAATGCGGGACGCTGGCTATCTAGGGATCCGCTGGCAGAAGCCGAAGGCGCAAATCTCTACAGTTTTATCGGCAATAACGCGATCAACAGCATAGATCCAGATGGCAGATTGAAGCTCGAACTCACTCAGATCGAAGGTCCGATTCCAAAGAAGTGCGGCGAATTCCGTTGGCGGACAGGATGGTTGATTCTAGGCCCTCCGCCATCCGGAGGGGTCGTCGTTCAGACGGTCAAGCAAACGAAGCAGTTTGCCAAGCCCGGCGACTGCAATGGAAAAGTGGAAACACAAAAAACTGAAGAGTTTCAGGAAGCGTGGCGGCTTTCGTCAAGCACGCGCATGAGACCAACTGCGGAACTCAGGTGGGATCAGTTTAGTCTTCCTGATTATAAATGTCCGACCCATGGGAAAATAATAATCGAAGCAGATGCGGTTTTCTATGGAACTCAAGACCTTCCTCGTGATTTTCGACAGTACAACGTTCCCGCAGCCAGATTTTTGGAATCAACGCGTAAACTCCACCCCCCAGACGACTTCAAAGGACAATCTTCCAACCATGTCGTAAGGAAGGTTGTTATAGAATGGAATTGCTGCAATGGCAAGAGTGACACAATGGTGCCAGTTAATGAACTGCATGATTGAGGAACTGTAAAAAGATGAAAATGTTACTATTTCGCGGCCACACTTTGGCGCTCCTCGCGCTGCTTCTCGTTGCGGCGCCGCTACCAGCGGCGGACGCGACAACTCCTGGCGCCAAGGTGTCTAAACAAATCAAGATTGAGCTCAGGCGATTTCGACGCGGTACTCTTCAAGAGTTTCTCGCAGATCCTGATCGAAGAGCCAGCTTTTCATCCGCAAAAGTGGCCTGCGTCTCGCACAACTCGTATCTGCCTGATCCGTTCAACGGAAGAAACGCGAGCAAGGAATACTACTTTCTCGAGCCAAAGTTAGGTAAATATAAGAATATCAAATTCATTATCGAAGTAAATGGAACGCACGAATTTGGCGAAGCGGCAGTTAGCGAAGAACTGCCTTCTTCCAGTCCGTTTTGGCGTGCGCTCCGAACTGGCCGCGGTTCGGCTAAGTTTTATATCTCACGCACGCTGGTGGTTGAACTGTAAAGCATACGGCCGAGAAGAGGGCAGTCAACAAATCTTGACACTGGCACACGCTTACGGTCGCAAATGCCGACCATCGACGGTGATAGCTTTACTCTCCGGTGTGCAGTCAAGGAAACGCAAGGCACAGCCATAATCGAAGGAGATGCTGTGTTGTACGGCCAAAAGCTACCGCCAGATTTTCACAAGGGGCAGCCATTTGCTCCCGCGATCGAGGCAACGAGGACGCCTCATCCGGAGCATCTGATCTTCCCGTCCCGTTTAAGTGCGATCGGTCTGGCAGGGAATACTATTTCCTAAAGGCAAAACGCGGCCACTATGCTGGGTTAGCAATTATCTTGGAGGTTAAGGGCACCTACGAAACGTCATGGATGTATTAAGGGAAAAGTGTCCCTACAAAGTCCATTTCGTCGAGCTCTGCGGACGGACGTTGGGGGGCAAAATTCGTGATCCTCAGAAGTGCGGTCATGGATGATTTGTGACCCAGTGGCGCAAGGTTCTGGATTCGGCAGGCGGGGCGATCGCGGACTTTGGGAGCCGATTGAAAGGAATGAGAGACCATGAGGATATGCGCTGGAATATTGGGTATCGCTCTGTTCGCTGGCCGAGTGTGTGCGGCGCAAACATCAGAACAGTTTGTCGTCTCACTCGAAAGGACAGCATGTCAGACAGGATGTCCCGAATATAGAATTGCGATCTTTGCTGATGGAAAAGTGCAGTTCGAAGGCAAGGCATTTGTTAAGGCAATTGGGATACGAGAGGGACGCATTAGCCAAGCGGATATCGAGAAGTTCTTGAATCAGGTATGTTCGAGCGGTTTCTTTGATTTGAAGAGTCGTTATGTTGTGCGTCCGGTCGTGACTCACTCCGGCGACGATTGGCGTGTCGAGCAGCAAAGTGCTTCGGAAGGGTCAGGCGTGATTACTGAGATCGCCGTTGGCGGTCTCCATCATCGCGTGGAGAACTATGGGCCGGGCCCGGGATGGTTGAAACAAATCGAAGAAATGATCGACCGGCTGGCGCGTGCCGAGAAGTGGATCCGATGATAACAGAACCGAGGGAAAGTGTGGTCCGTCTACATGGACACTGAGAGCCGTATGTGTGCGGGAGGGCTCACCGATTTAAATGCAGAAGCCCGTGGGCTGCTAATCAGCTTAGGTTTGAGCCGACGTCGGGCGAGGGGAGTGTAAGTCTGGCACGTCTGGCTACGCTTACCCCTTGGGCCGACTCCTTATATGATTGCAGATTGTGCTAGAACGACAGATCACGCACGGGACCGGGACTTCATTTGGGCGGTAATCAGTCAGGTATGGACTTGGAAGGAGACACACTGAGATGCTGTTTTTACGTACCGCCGGAATACTTGTGATGGTCTTGGCGAGCGCATGCCGACCTCACCACGGTAGCAAGAAATACGAGAAGGAATTCAACGTGGAGCGCGCGAAACGGCAAATCCATGGCATCCCGGAAGATGCCGTTCGATTCAACCCGCTGAACGAAGCAACTCCCACCTGGGTTCAAGCGGAAAATGCGAAAGAGCCTGTTACCCCGCGCTGGCAGTCCAAGGTATTGGAAATCCGGGACGGTATTCTGCTCCAGGAGACGGATGATTTTGCCAGTGGTAAGAAGTATATATTTTCCGGGAATGAGCTATTAGCTGAAGAATTGTTCGTCAGATACTCATACGCCGCCGAAAGGGAAGGAAAGAATCCTTGGTGGTGTTACGTTACCTCCGGCCCAAATCAAGGAGAGCGTACGATTGCCGAGGCCAGGCGTATACTCGAAGATTGGGCGGTAGGCTACCCGCAATGACCGCTCATGCGCTGTGCAAAACAGCGATTTGCGAAAATGCGGAACGTCGAGTCTCGGACATCGGATTCTTCGAAAGATCCGGTTCTCTGGTGACTGAATAATAAGCGGTTTACGGCCAACGTCTCCGCGAACGCAACCCTTTGGGCAAAACGTCGCTTTTTTCGAAGCGCCGGCTCAAGGAGATCCGAATCTGGCGACTCTGTGTGCTAGAATTTGTGCTAGAACGAACACTGTTCTGCTCACCATTGGCGACCGCGGTCCGTTCCGCGAAAAACGCCGTTTTGCCTAGGTAAAGCCGTTCTGCATTGAAACGAAAAGCGACGCCTTGAAATCGATGATTTCGCAATCCTAAGTCTGGCGCGTCTGCCAATTTCGCCACCCTGGCTGCCTGTTTTTCACGAGGAAAAGTGCCAGCCGTCAAAAAATTCTTCTTCCCCGTGTGCTAGAGATATGTCGTACAAGCGAATGAAATGGCAAGCATCGGCCCCGATCAGACCCGCCGCCACTTTCGCTCGATTGGCAGGTGGGCTACACTCGCTGAGTCGCACTGTTAGGGCTGAGTCAATCCCGCAAAGACAGCCGAGCCGGGCCTCCCAGTGTTAAGCGCTTTTTTTCTGGCGAACCACCTGTTCGACTGGCAGGCCGAGCCATACTTCGTGAAGCCCATCGGCTTGAGCAAGCGCGTGCTCTTTCATGGCGTCGTAGCCAGCCAGGACAAAATCTTCGCGCCGATCCGCGGCCCGCTCTTGTTCGGTGGCCCATGGCAGTGAGTCATGGGCGATGGTTTCCGCATACAGTTGGAGCGGCCCGATCGAAGCGTACCGTCTGTTCGTCAGGATTACCTTTGCCTTGCCCAGCGCGATACCTTCGGACTCCGCGCGGACCCACACAGTGACAATCCCGGTCTCACCGTTCGCGACGCTTCGCTGGTGGGAGCCGGCGCGGACATCGGTGATTATGCGGTAGAGATTCACTAGGTTTCCTTAAAGCCTAAAACATACCCGCCAAGAGGTGGGAAAAGGCGCAGTTACAAGTGCGGTTCCTACTTAGCTGATTGCCCCGTAGATGCCATCTCTGGTTCACCGCGGGGCTGTTCGGGCCGCCACTGAGTATTATCCGCAGAAGGATTCACGCAGTCGGCCCCAAGGCCGGTGCATGCCCGCCGCTCTACAGTGCCCTATCAAACGCGACCTCACTCCTACGCAATGAATCGATTCACAAAACTGGCGGTGGGTAAACAGGTCCTGTTCGTGTTCGGGATACTCCTGGCGATAGACGGGCTCCTCTTCTTCAGTCTGCGATCCATCGAACGCAGCAGCCGTCAGCAGCCGTCCTATTGGTGAACAACACGGAGTTCATCGCTCCTCAATGCAGACGACGCCGGTGATATTGGAACCTTCAGAATTGCCCGGCCGGCAATTTCATCGAGCATTCGCCCTCATCCCAGGTGTCGGTGTTGCTTTGCTCGGCGCACTCGTGCTTGCCGGGTGGGTGCTTCATGTCGAAGCGCTTAAGTCAATTATTCCCGGGGCGGCCCCGATGAAGCCAAACATGGCGACGGCAATATTACTCTGCGGCGTGGCCTTGTCGCTCTTATCTCGAAAGACGTTAACGAAACTGACCCGCACTTGCACGGCAGCGATCGCGACCACGGTAATCATCCTGAGCGCGCTAACGATCGCGGAATACGTTTTCGATCGCGACCTTGGGATTGAGCACTGGCTCATGGGGGACGTCCAGGCAGACCTGGAGAATCCGCATCCAGGGCGGATGGCGCCGATTACAGCGGTATGCTTCATCCTGGTGGGAGTTGCCCTTTTCCTGGCGTCCCGGCAAATTCAAAAACGGTTACGGCTCCCGCTTGTCGGAGCGCTCGGCGGAACTCTGACGGCGGCTGGAGCAGTCCCATTGATCGGATTTCTCCTCGAGGTCTTACTCGGTCCGAGCTGGAATTATATGGGCGTGACTCCCTCCGGCCTCGCCGGAGCTGTCGCGTTCCTGCTGTTGGGCATCGGGTTATTGGAGCTGCTTCGAAGCAACGCCCACCTGACATGGTCGTTGGATGGATTGACCACCGCGGGATTTGTGGGCGGCTTCACGTTAATGGTCCTGGCAGCCGGACTGACCTACAATTTCACCGCGAAAATGCAGCAAGGGGCCGCCGAGGTGGCTCACGAACAGGAAATCCGCAGGGAGCTTAACGAAATCGAAGACACCTTGTTGGAACTGGAGCACGACCAGCGCAGCTACATTATTACCGGGAACGAAAGTCTGCTGGAGCGATGGGACGCGAAAGAATCTGAGATTCGCGAGCACCTGCAGAAGTTACAAGAGCTTGAGGCCGGCGATTCCCGCGAACGGAAAGTCCTTCGCCAATTGGCGGTCCTCGTTTCGCAGCGCATCGATCGAGCGAAGCAAACGGCCGGGATCCGAAGAGACCTGGGCCTTCCTGCCGCCCAAAAAATGATCGCTACCGGCGCTGGCGCGGCCCTCCGGGAGCAGAGCCATGGGTTAATCGAAGTAATTGCCAGTCGCGGCGACGCGCGATTACGCGAACGCCAGACCCAGTCCGACCAGGCTTCGCGAGAGGTATTTCTGATGTTGCCGCTTGGAGTATTCGTATGTTTTTCGATTCTCACTCTGGGAGTGTTTTTTCTGAATTCCGGAGCGGGCGAACGGAAAAGAGCGGAAGGAGCGCTCAAAGAAGCGGAGCGGAAATATCGCGGCATCTTTGAGAACGCGGTCGAGGGCATTTTCCAAAACACGCCGGACGGCCGTTTTGTTTCCGCTAATCCAGCATTGGCCAGGATGCTCGGCTTCGAGTCGCCGGAGGAATTGATGTCCGCGCGCCAGGACATTGAGCGCCAGGGATACGTCGATCCAACGATGCGCAATAAATTTATACAAATGCTGGAGGCAAACGGCGTCGTCACCGGTTTCGAGTACGAAGTCTGTCGCAAAGACGGCACCAGTATCTGGGTGGCTGAGAATTCGCGAATCGTCCGCGATCCCGAGGGACGTCCGCTCTATTACGAAGGCAGCGTCCAGGACATCACCGAGCGCAAGCGGGCGGAAGCGGAGCGCGAGGCTATCTCCGAGATTGTTCAAGGCGTCATGACGACAAGCAATCTCGACGAGCTGCTCGAACTGGCCCATCGCTCCATCGGCAAACTTCTTTACGCGGAGAACTGCTTCGTCGCGCTGCATGATACCAAGAGCGATCTGGTCCATTTCGAGTTTTGGATCGACAAATTTGATCCAATTCCCGCGCCACAACCCGTCGGCCGGGGCCACATCAGAACCAACTCCATTCTGCGCACCGGCAAGGCTCTCGTGCTCACGAAAGAACTGGAGGCCCGGCTATGTGCACAAGGCGCCATCGCCCAGACCGGTTCCGCGGCGGCGTCCTGGATGGGTGTGCCCTTGCGGACTCCCGCGCGCACTATCGGCGTCCTGGTGGTGCAGCATTACGAAAAGGAAGGCGCCTACAGCGAGCGCGACCTGGCGTTTCTCTCCACCGTCGGCGATCAGATCGCTTTGGCCATCGAGCGGAAGCGGGCCGACGACGAACTAAAACGCAGCGAAGAACGTCTGGCCGCGGCGCAGAAAATGGCCCACGTCGGAAGCTGGGAATGGGATGTGATCACGAACAAAGTCGTCTGGTCCGATGAGGAGTATCGTCTCTTTGGGTTGGAGCCCGGCGAAGGCGATGCGAGCTACCGTTTTTATCTTTCCCTCGTCCATCCGGAGGCACGGAAAGGCGCTATTCGGTGGTTCAATGCAGTGCGGACGATGAAGAAATCGGCGCGCATGGATGTCCTCATCGTGCGGCCGGATGGACAGGAGCGCATTCTCAACAGCTGGGCCGATGTCGTCCTGAACTCAGAGGGTGACGTCATCCGGGTGGTGGGCACTTCGCAGGACGTCACGGAGCGGGAAAAAGCGGAGCGGGCGCTCGCCCAAAGCGAGGAACGCTTTCAACTTGTCTCACGCGCCACCGCCGACGCCATCTGGGACTGGGACATAATCGGCCACAAAATCTCCTTCAGCGAATCGTTCGGGACGCTCTTCGGCTACCACGCGGGCGAGTACGAATCGACTATGGAATTGTGGATGAAGGCCCTTCATCCGGATGACCATGACAGGCTCATGGCAAGCCTGGATGGCTTTATCGCGAGTCGCGAGGAATCCTGGTCGGCCGAGTACCGCTTTCGTTGTGCCGACGGCTCCTACGCTTTTGTGTTCGATCGCGCGTATGTCGTGCGCGACGCGGCCGGCAAAGCGGTGCGCATGGCCGGATCGATGCAGGACATCACCGAATCCAAACATGCGGAAGCGGAGCTGCGAGAAAGCCGGGCGCATTTGCAGCTGGCCTTGCAGGCCTCGAACATCGGGCCATGGGATTGGGACCTGATCAGCAATCAGGTTCGTTTTTCGCGCGAGTGGAAGCAGCAACTGGGCTACGCGGAGAACGAGATCACGAGCGATCTATCCGAATTCACTTCGCGACTGCATCCGGAGGACGCGGAACGGATTGCCGCGATGCTGGACCTTTGCATGGCGGACCCAAGCAAGGAATACGACGTCGAGTTTCGGATGCGGCACAAGGATGGAACCTACCGCTGGATTCATACCCGCGGTTCGTTGCATTACGACACGGCCGGCCGGCCGGTGCGCATGTTGGGTTGCCATCTCGACATCACGGACCGGCGCCTGGCCGAGGAGGAGCTGCGGGAGGCGAAAGTCGCAGCTACTTTGCGCGAAGGGGCTGAGCGTTACAACTTCCTGGCCGATACCGTCCCCCAGATCATCTGGACGGCGCGCCCGGATGGCGGCCTCGATTACTATAACAAGGCCTGGTTCGATTATACGGGCCTGACCCTCGAGCAGACAAGAGACTGGGGCTGGAGCGTAGTGCTCCATCCCGATGACCTGCAACATGCCGTCGACCTTTGGACGCATTCCTTCTCCACGGGAGAAAACTACGAGGTCGAATATCGTTTTAAGCGGGCCTCTGACGGCGCCTACCGCTGGCATCTCGGACGCGCGCTGCCGATGCGCGACGAGCTGGGTGAGATCGTTCAATGGGTCGGCACCTGCACCGACATTGATGACGCCAGATGCAGCAAGGAAATGCTCCAGACCGCGAACGATGAACTCGGACTGCGTGTTCGCGAGCGCACTTCCGAACTCCATGCGGCGAAGGAAGCCGCTGAAACGGCTAACCGCGCCAAGAGCGAGTTCCTCGCCAACATGAGCCATGAGATTCGGACCCCGATGAACGGCGTCATCGGCATGACCGATCTGGCTCTTGAAACGGAATTGAGCCGCGACCAACGCGAATACCTCGGCATGGTGAAAAGCTCCGCCCACTCATTGCTCGCCCTGATCAATGACATCCTGGATTTCTCGAAAATCGAAGCCGGCAAACTGGAACTCGAGGCGATCGATTTCAGCTTGCGCGATTGTGTCGGCGGCATGCTCAAACCGCTCGGAATTCGCGCCGATCAAAAAGGTCTCGAGCTCGTGGCCGACATCCACTCGGACGTACCGGATCATTTGACCGGCGATCCGATGCGACTCCGCCAGATCCTGATCAATCTTACCGATAACGCGATCAAGTTTACCGAGCGCGGAGAGATAGTGGTCAGCGTCAGCAGCCAATCGATTACCGACGACGAAAGCGAACTGCATTTTTCGGTGAGCGATACGGGCATCGGCATTCCGCAGGAAAAACAGAAGGCGATTTTTGAAGCGTTCGCGCAGGCGGACGGATCGACGACGCGTAACTACGGCGGCACCGGGCTGGGGCTTTCGATCGCCTCCCAACTCATCAGAAAAATGGGCGGTAGAATTTGGATCGAAAGCAAAGTGGGCGAAGGAACCACCTTCCATTTCACCACGCGCCTCGGCGTGCGGCCAGCGCTTTCTCCAGCCAAACACGCCGAGCCGCACGATCTTCAGGGCCTCCGCGCCCTCGTGGTGGACGATAACGCGGTCAATCGCCGCATGCTCAGTGCCATGCTCCTGAATTGGCGGATGAAACCCACCGTGGTCGCATCGGGGGCGGGCGCTCTCGAAGAAATGACGCGCGCGGCCAACGCGGACGCCGCTTACGAAGTCGTGCTTCTCGATGCCATGATGCCGGAAATGGATGGCTTCGCCCTGGCGGAAAAAATCAACGAACAGCCGGCGCTCGCGGACGCAACCGTGATGATGCTCTCCTCCGCCATGCCGGCGGGAACGGCGGAACGTTGCAGCGCGCTTGGGGTCGCGGGATGGCTGAGCAAGCCGATCACCCAATCAGAATTGCTCGACGCCATTCTGATCGCGGTCAGCCGCGACAAGGAAGATGGGGGCAGTCGCGACACCCAAACTCAGGTTCCTGAAACTGGCGGCGCGGGATCGGGTCTGCGTATCCTGGTGGCCGAAGACAATCTCATTAATCGCGCAGTCGCGACCGGCATTTTGGAAAAGGCGGGACATGTGCTGGTGCACGGCGCCAACGGCCGCGAAGCCGTGGAAGCGTTCAGTCACGGAGCCTTCGATCTGATCCTGATGGATGTGCAAATGCCGGAGATGGACGGTTTCGAAGCGACCCGGCGCATTCGTGAATTGGAAGAGGCCACCGGGGGCCATATCAAGATCGCGGCGATGACCGCGCATGCGATGGCCGGCGATCGGGAGCGCTGTCTGGCAGCGGGAATGGACGATTACGTTTCCAAGCCGCTGCGGAAAGAGGATCTTCTTAGAACCGTCGACGGTGCGAGGATGGTGAGGCATCGCCTCGAGACCGGAACAAGGTTTCTTTACAATCGCGAGGAGTTGCTCTCGCAATGCGATGGCGATGAGGACCTGATGGCCGAGCTGGTTTCGATTTTTCGCGATAACACTCCGCAAATTTTGCGGGCGGTCGGTGAAGCCGTGACGAAGGGCGACGCGCCGGCTGTGGCGACGCAGGCTCATAAACTCCTGAGCTCGCTCGGAGTTTTCGGAGCGGGACGTGCCCGGACTTTGGCGCTGCGCCTGGAGAAACATGCGGAGGAAAATGATTTTGGCGGTGCAAAGGAAAGGTTCACAGAACTTGAACGAGAAACTGATAAAATTTACGCTGCCCTCGCCTGATCCGGAGGAGCCGCAAGCGGAAGCACCGTCCAAGGCGCGAATTCTCGTGGCGGAGGACGACCCGGTGTCGCGCATCCTCATTGCGACCCGCCTGACCAACTGGGGCTATGAGGTGGTGCTGCGGAATGACGGCGCGGAAGCCATGCAGGTCCTGCGCGCACCTAATGCGCCTACCCTGGCGATCCTTGATGGCTCAATGCCCAATATGGATGGCCTCGAAATTTGCCGCCGCGTCCGCGAAGCAGAGAAGATGATTTACATCATTCTGTTAACTGCGCGCGGCAGCAAAGAAAACATCATCGAAGGGTTGCGCGCGGGGGCCGACGACTACCTGGTGAAACCGTTCCACGCCGAAGAATTGCAGGCGCGGATTCTGACTGGGTTGCGGATAATGGCCCGGCACGAAACGCTCGCCCATCGAGTGACTGCTCTGGAAATAGCCGCTTCTGAAGTCGGTTCCTTGAAGCTTCAGATCCCCCTTTGAGCCAGGCCCACGCCCATGACTGTGCCTAACGATCAACGGTGCGGACAACCCGGCAACGCTCAGGACCGGCTTCAGGCCCCCTTGTCGCCGACGAGAACCAGGATCCTCATGGCCGAGGACGACCCGGTCAGCGCCAGAGTTCTTCAGGCCGTCCTCTCGAAGTTGGGGTACGAACCAACCGTTGTTCGCGATGGAGCCGAGGCCTGGGAGAAATTCGATGAGGAACCGTCGCGAATTATCGTAAGTGACTGGATGATGCCCGGAGTCGATGGCCTGGCCTTCTGCGAAAAAGTGCGCGCGCGCCCGAAGACGCCCTACACCTACTTCATTCTTCTCACCGCGAATCACACCAGCACGTCCAATTATGAATTAGCCAGCGCGGCGGGGGTGGACGATTTCCTGGTCAAGCCGCTCGATCGGGAAGCTATTGCCATGCGCCTGCGCGTGGCGGAAAGGATCTTGAAATACACGGCGCAAATCCGGCAGCTCCAGGAGTTGATCCCGGTCTGCGTCTATTGCCGCAAGGTCCGCGACGAACATCACTATTGGGACCTCGTCGAGAGCTACATTCAAAAGGAGACAGGCAGCCATTTTAGCCATGGCGCGTGTCCCCAGTGTTACGAAAAGCAGATGTCGAAGCTTCAGAGAGAAGCGCTACCAGCCTTAAGCTAATTCCCGGAATTGACGAGGCAAACAATGTAGGTCATCGGTCCGTTCCCGGCCTTTCTTTGTTCCAATCTCAAAACCGGCTAACGGCAATTGTCTTACCTTCAGATTGTATCGCCCATAAATACGTAGTTCCCTTTGGAGGAAAGAGTTTTGAGGGCTCATCGGGTGCTGTGCTGGGGTAGCGTGGTAACTACGAATGGAAAGAAAGTCGCGGCTCCGACCCGATTGGCGGAGAACTTGAAGAATGAGCAGGTGGAGATCCTGGTCGATCAGGCAAACACTCGGACGAGACAGGCCGAGGCGCGAACGGAGCAAGCCAACACTCTGACGGACGAGGCCAATCTGCGGACGGACGAGGCTAATACCCGGACCGAACACGCTGAGGCGCGCAGCGTCCAAGCCTTACTCGACTCCGGAATCAGCTACCGGCGGCTGTTTGAAACGGCGCAGGACGGCATTCTCATTCTGAATGCGGGGACGGGGCAGGTGGTGGACGCGAATCCGTTCATGAAAGCTCTGCTAGGCTATTCGCAGGAAGAATTTTTGGGACGCAAGCTGTGGGACATAGGTCCCTTCAAAGGCGAGGCTGCTTCCAAAGTCGCCTTCGCCGAACTCCAGCTCAAAGACTGCCTTCGCTATGAAGGTTTGCCCTTGGAAACCAAGGATGGGCAGCGGGTCGAAGTGGAATTTACCAGCAACGCCTATCTGGAGGGCACCAAGCGCCTTATCCAGTGCAACATTCGCGACACGACCGAACGCAGACAGGCTGAGAAAACGGCCACCCGACTGGCCGCCATCGTGGAATCTTCGGAAGACGCGATTATCGGGAAGGATCTGTCCGGCATCATCCAAACCTGGAACGGCGGTGCCGAGAAAATTTTTGGGTATACCGCAGCCGAAATGATAGGCCGGTCGATTGCGCGTTTGATTCCTGTGGGCCGGCTCGATGAAGAGAAGGAGATTCTGGAAAAGATCAAGCGGGACGAGAGCGTTCGGCCCTTTGACAGTGTGCGCCTGGCGAAGAACGGCCAGGAGATAGACGTCTCCATCACTATCTCATCCATCAAAGATTCGAGTGGTGCGATCGTGGGGGCTTCGAAAGTGGCGCGAGACATCACCGAGAAAAAACAGGTGGAGAAACGGATCACTGAGCTCAACGCCGAACTGGAAGCATTCAGTTACTCGGTCTCCCACGATCTACGCGCGCCCTTGCGCCACGTGATTGGCTTTGTGGAACTGCTCCAGCGAGAGGCGGGGCCTTCACTTTCGGAAAAAGGCCTGGGCCATCTGGCCACGATTTCGAAGTCGGCAAAACGGATGGGAAGTTTGATTGACGACCTACTCTCGTTCTCACAGATCGGACGTTCAGGAATGACAAAGAGCCGAGTCAATCTCGACGGCCTGGTCCGGGAAACACTGGGCGATTTTAAGGGCGATCTGGAAGGGCGCGACGTCGTTTGGGAGATCAGCCCGCTGCCAGTGATCGAATGCGATCGGGCCTTGTTGCGCATGGTGCTGGTCAATTTGATTTCCAATGCGATCAAGTTCACCTCCCATAGCCCCGGGACAAAAATCGAGATCGGCGCCATCCCTAATGGCGACAATGAAACGGTGATCTTCGTTCGCGACAACGGCGCGGGCTTTGACCAGCGGTATGTCGGCAAACTGTTTGGGGTCTTCCAACGGTTACATACCGTCGCCGAGTTCGAAGGCACCGGAATCGGCCTGGCTAACGTCCAGCGCATAATTCACCGCCACGGGGGCCGGGTCTGGGCCGAAGGCGTGGTGGGCGGCGGCGCAACATTTAATTTTTCAATTCCAACACAAACAAACTCCTAAAATGGTCAAACATATCCTACTTGTAGAAGACGATCCCCAGGACGTGGAACTCACGCTCGCGGCGCTCGACGAACATAACCTGGCCAACGGCGTTGTAGTCGTTACCGACGGTGCGGAGGCACTGGATTATCTTTACTGTCGCGGGAAATTCCAAATGCGGGCCGGCGGTCCTCCGGTGGTCGTGCTCCTGGATCTGAAGATGCCCAAGGTCTCGGGATTGGAAGTGTTAAAGATCATCAAGGCGGACGCGAATCTGAAAATGACTCCGGTGGTGGTGCTCACTTCCTCACGCGAAGAGCCGGACTTGATGGAGAGCTATAAGTACGGTGTAAACGCCTACGTGGTGAAGCCGGTTGATTTTACCGAGTTTATCAAGGCAGTGAAGCGGCTCGGCATTTTTTGGGCGGCCATCAATGAACCGCCGCCGCGGAGGCAGGAAGAAGAAATTCTCCGGCCCAGTGCTGAAGCGATGCCGCAAACGATAAGGGAGGTTGCATGAAGCCACCTCTTAGGATTCTGCACCTGGAAGATGATGAGAACGATGCGGCCCTTGTTCAGGCCAGTCTCGGAGCCGGCGCCATCTTATCCACTACCCGCCGCGTTCACACGCGTGACGCATTTGATGCGGCGCTCAATGGCGGTGACATTGACTTGATCCTCTCGGATTGCTCGATGCCAGGATTCGATGGTATTTCGGCCTTACAAATGGCACACACCAGATGCCCTAACGTGCCCCTCATCTTCGTTTCCGGGACCCTCGGTGAGGAAAAAGCGATCGATTCGCTGAAGAACGGGGCGACGGATTATATCTTAAAAGGGAGCCTCGCACGGCTGGCTCCCGCGGTGAAGCGGGCCATGGAGGAAGTCAATGCACGACTCGAACGGCAACGGCTGGAGGAGCGCTTCATCGAGGCTCAAAAAATGGAAGTAATCGGCCGGCTCGCAGGCGGTGTAGCCCACGATTTCAATAATATTTTGGCCGTTATCATGGGCTACAACGAAGTAATGCTGAGCGAGTTTGAACCGAAGAGCAAACACTACAAATGCGCCCTGGAAATCCGGAACGCCTCGGAGAGAGCTGCGGGGTTGACCAAACAATTGCTGGTCTTTAGCCGCAAGCAAACTGCGCAACCCGTTGTTCTCGACCTCGAGGACTCGGTGCAAAAACTTGAGAACATGCTCGGCCGGCTTGTGGGCGCGAATGTTGAGATGACGATCATTGGCGAAAATTCCGGCGGATACATTCGCGCTGACAATGGCTATATCGGCCAGGTCCTCATGAATTTGGTAGTCAATGCACGCGATGCCATGCCTAACGGCGGCAACCTTACAATCGCAACCGCCAACGTCACCCTTGATCAAGATTACGCTGACGCCCACCCAGGCGAGAAACCCGGGGAGTTTGTCAGATTGAGGGTGAGAGACACAGGCATGGGCATGACTGACGAAGTAAAGGCGCATTTGTTTGAAGCTTTTTTCACGACTAAGCCGATCGGCAAAGGCACCGGCCTTGGACTCGCGACCTGCCAGAGCATTGTCCGGCAATGTGGGGGGCATATCGACGTTTCCAGCGAACTGGGTCAAGGCACCATTTTTAACATTTATTTCCCGCGTGTCGCCAAACCGGGCGCTGACACTCCCGCCAGCGAAAACCAAATCGCGGCGGCGAAAGGCGGCACGGAAACGTTGTTGATCGTGGACGATGAGGTATCGCTGAGGAACCTGGCACGTACTGTGTTGGAAAAGCTGGGTTACAAGGTCCTATTAGCTTCGAGCGGCCTCGACGGCTTGCGCGCGGTGCGCGAGCACCAGGGGTCACCGATTCGCCTGGTGATCACTGATGTAATCATGCCCGGCATGAACGGCAAAGTAATGGCGGACGAACTGAGCGCGGACCATCCCGGCCTCAAGATTCTGTTTACGTCGGGTTACACGGATGACACCATTGCGCACGAGGGCGTGCTCGATCCGGGGGTGCACCTCTTACTTAAGCCTCACACGCCGGCAACTCTGGCTCGCAAGGTCAGAGAACTACTCGACGAAGCAGACGTACCTCGAGGCGAAATGGGCGAGACCGTCAATCAACGGATAATCCCCCAAAGGGGAGGTATCATCCCCCATGCATGCGTCTAAGCAGCTGCGTCACCTTGCGAGTCCCAGATCCAAGTCCCCGTAAACCCGTTCTAGGTATCTGATAACTGTGATGGCAGTGGCGGTCTTTGAAGTCGGTGAGAATCAGTCGAAGTCATTCGGGACCCAATCGCCAGCAACTCCTTGATTTTTTCCTGAATCTCAGCGGGACGACAAGGCTTCTGGACGAAGTTGATTGAATCGGCATCGATGCCATAGCGAGACAGCGTGGCAGCCGGGTGACCGGAGCAGAACAAGATCCAGGAGTCGGGCAGGGTCGCCTCTAGCTGGTCGGCCAGCGCCCTCCCGGATAACCCGCACATCACCACATCGAGGACGATCACGCGAATCTCCGGATGCGCCCGTGCCATTGCCAGGGCGGATTCGCCGTCTTCCGCGCTCAGCGTAGTGTAGCCGAAAAGCTTGACGGTAAGAGTCAGAATCATGCGCATGGCAGCATCGTCGTCGACCACCAGGATAGTTGCGGCACCTCCCGCAGGATGGGACTCCCCTTCAGGCCCTGGGTTAGTTCCGGCGTCTGTCGTTTGACTAAGGCTCGATGATTTTATTTCGGACAGCATAACGGACGAGGCCGGCAAATGAATCGAGATTGAGTTTGCGCAGAACGCTGGCGCGATGCGTTTCGGCGGTCCGCACACTGATGCCCAGGACTTCCGCCACCTCCTTGTTACTCCTGCCTTCGGCGAGGAGCTGGACGATCTCGCGCTCACGCGGACTCACTCGCTGGCCGGGTTCGGTTAAATCACGGTTCCCATCCGCGCGGTTCAGGATGTTCGCGAACAAAATCTCCGATACGTTACTGGTAAAAAATGGCTTATGCCGCGCGAGCGATTTGATGGCATCCACCAGAAAATGGTGCGCTTCGGACTTGAAGATGAAGCTCTTTACCCCGGCCTCGAAAGCCTCGCGGATCAAATCATCGGTTTCATGTCCGGTGAACATCAGGATCTCCGTCTTTGGCAGAAGCCGTTTGATCTGGATCGTAGCGTCGAGGCCATTCAATTCCGGCATGGTCATATCCATGATGACGATGTCGGGTTCGAGTTTGCTCGCCTGAGCGACAGCTTCGCGTCCGGTGTTGGCAAGCCCGCAGACTTGCCAACCTTCCTCGCGCTCGATCACGGCGCGCGTGCCTTCGCGCATCACGTCATGATCGTCGGCAATAAGGATGCGAACGGTGGACTCGGCCACGAGGTGTAGTTTTGTTTTCATGCTGTTGCGTTTCGATGGCCGAGCGCGCTTCCCAGAGTGCTCAGCAACATTTCCTTGTTATAAGGCTTGGTTAGACACGCCCGGACATTGAGTCCGGGAAGCTCATGGAGACCCTGCTCGAGGCTGCGTTTGCCGGTGGACGCAATAATGCACACGCCGGGTTTCATTTTTTGCAACGTGCGAATGAGCGCGATGCCATCCATCAGCGGCATGGCAAGGTCGGTCAGGACCAACTGGATCTCCTCCTGGCGCGCGGCAAAAATGGCCAGAGCCTCCGGCGCGTCCAGGGCGGTAACCACAGCATACCCGTGGCGTTCCAGCACTTCCCTCGCGACCTTCAGGATCAAGTTTTCGTCATCGACGACCAGAATCAGTTCTCCGTTCGCTGGTGGCAGGGCGATAGGTTCGCTTTCCTTTACCGAAGTAACCGCGTCAATTCTCGCCGGAAGGTACACCTTGAAACTCGTTCCCTTCCCGATCTCGCTCTCGACCGTGAGAAATCCTCCATGGCCCTTTACGATTCCAACTACCGTCGAAAGCCCCAATCCCGTGCCGAGGCCAACCTCCTTGGTGGTAAAGAATGGATCGAAGATCTGGTCGATGATCTGGCGCGGGATTCCCATACCCGTGTCCTTGACTTCGAAGAGAACGTAAGGTCCCGCCTTGGCTCCCAGAGTCATACTTGCGTAGTGCTCGTCGACCGGAAAGTTTGTAGCCGAAAGGCTTAGCGTGCCGCCCGCCGGCATCGCATCGCGGGCATTCACACAGAGGTTGAGGAGGATCTGATGGAATTGGGTCGGGTCGCCTTCGACCGGCCATAATGGATCAAGATAATGTGTCCGCACGGTGATCGACTTGGGAAAGGCCCCTTTGGCGATCTTGGCCATATCGTTGATGAGGTGGGCCGGCTGGAGCAGCAGCTGGGCGCCCTCCTCTCCACGGGCAAAGGTCAAGACTTGCTTGACGATATCGGCCCCGCGTTGGGCGCAGGTCTCGATGGCGGAAAGAATCGCTTCGTCGGCCGCCGGTATCTGGCTCCGGCGCAGAACCGCTGCTCCCATCAGGATCGGCGCAAGAACATTGTTCAGGTCATGCGCGACTCCGCTGGCCAGGGTGCCGATGCTTTCCAGGCGCTGGGCGCGCATGAATTGCTCTTCGATCTTTTTTTGCTCCGTAATGTCGGTGTTAATGATGAGAAAGGATTTGGGCGCGCCGGACTCATCCCAGAGCACAGTCCAACGGCTGCGGACCGTAACCTGCCGGCCATCTTTGCAGCTGTGCCTGCACTCGCCGACCCAACTTCCATTCTCGAGAGCCGCGGTTCGCCTGGTTGCTGCGCCGGAGGGGTCGCTCTTCCAAATAAGAGCAGACGCGGGCCCGCCCTCGACCTCGGCCGCTGTCCAGCCGTACAATTTTTCCGCGCCGAGGTTCCAATATTCGACCCGGTCCTCCATGTCCCGCACCATGATTGCATCCTGCGCCAGGTCGAGCAGCCGGGCTTGCTCCTGGATCCGTAATTCACCGGCCCGCGCGATTTCTTCCGCTCGCTTCCGCTCGGTGACGTCGAGCATGATCCCACGGTGTTTGATTGTGCGGCCCGCCAGGTCCACCACACTCACGCGATCCTTGAACCAGACTTCCCGGCCGGCGGCTGAAACCATCCGGTACTCGAGTTCCCTCGGCTCCGAATGTCCGTTCGTGGCATCGGAATCCGCGATGGTTTTTTCCAGGTCGTCCGGATGCATGTGGCTTCTCCAAAATCCCGGTTCGGCCAGCCAGCGCGCGGTCGGATAACCAAGAATCTCCTCAGCCTTCTCGCTGATAAAAGTCATCCGATTGGTTTCGTCGTCGGTCTCCCAAACAATGCCATCGACTGAGTTGATGATGTTGGTCAGGTGCTCATCGGCTTCGCGCCTGGCGTTCTCGGCCTGGCGCTGTGCGGTCACGTCGATCGCGATCACCAGTTGCGCCCGGTGGCCTTCAAATTGGATCGCCGAAGCGAAAATATCCGCCAAAAGAATCTCGCCATTCTTTTTCACATGGCGCCAGACTCCGGCAGCCTGCGCTTTCTCCGAGCTGACCGTTCCGGATTCGAGATAGGCCGGAACATCCTCTGGCGGGCGAATTTCGCTAATCCTCATCGCGAGGAATTGCTCTCGCGAATAACCGTAGTGGTCTACCGCGGCATCGTTAACGGCGAGAAACGCAAGCGTCTCCGCGTCGTAAACCCAGGTGGGACTCGGGTAAGTTGCGAAAAGGACCCGGTATTGTTTCTCCTGCCGCCGCAATTTTTCTTCCGCGCTTTTTTGTTCGGTGATGTCGTTGATCGCGACGAAGG
>JBEEHG010000019.1:0-38609 GCA_041167265.1 Verrucomicrobiota bacterium
AAACCCAGGTGGGACTCGGGTAAGTTGCGAAAAGGACCCGGTATTGTTTCTCCTGCCGCCGCAATTTTTCTTCCGCGCTTTTTTGTTCGGTGATGTCGTTGATCGCGACGAAGGCGAGTTGACCCCAGACGGCATCGTTGAAAGGGGCGCCGCCGAAGGAGAACACACGCTCCCAATCCGTGCCGATGCGGCGGATGCGCGCTTCGAAGTTGCGCACGGCTTCATGCCGAAAGATGCGCGAAAGCGGCCACTTCTCGACCGGCAATACAGCGCCATCGAGAGTGGAAAGTTCGAATGTCCTGGCGTACTCGGCCAGGCGGAAGCGGCATTGATCGGCGCTGGTGATGCCGTGCATCTCCAGAGCCGCGGGATTCCAATCCAACAGCTCTCCTTGCATGTCGGAAATGATGAGGCCTTCTCTGAGGTTCGCGATGACCGTTTGGAGCCGTTCCTGGCTGTCGCGCACCGCCATCTGGGCACGTAACTTTTCGCCGATGTCGCGCAGGAACGCGGTAAACATCGGAGGTTCGTGCGAGCCAATCCTGGTAACAGCCATTTCCACGGGAAATTCCAATCCGTCGGCCCGTAACGCAGTGACTTCCACTCGCCGGCCAAGCATCCGTGCTTCGCCTGTCTTGAGATAGAGTTCGAGACCGCGGTTATGGTCTTCGCGCATTCTCTCAGGGATGATCAGGTCCACCAGGCGCTCTCCGATCGCGGCGTCGCGCCGAAAGCCGAATATTTCTTCAGCCGCTGGATTGAACTCCACGATCCGTCCGCCGCGATCCATGGTGATGACCGCATCCAGCGCGGATTCCAGGATCGCTCGCATTCGCTCCTCACTTTCGCGCAGTTCATTTCGCCCCGTCCGCCGTTCCAGCCGAAGGGCGCGATCATGCACAGCATGCTCGAGAGCTTGAGGCAAACGGGCCAGCCGGTCTTTTAACAGGTAATCGGCGGCGCCGAGCTTCATGAGATCAACGGCCGTCTCCTCCCCGATTGCTCCCGAAACAACAATGAAGGGTATGTCGAGTTCTTGGGCCTGGAGCAACGCCAGCGCCTCTTTCGCGTCGAATTGGGGCAGGTGGAAATCGCTGATGATTGCGTCAAAGGCGGGATCGAGATTCTCCAGGTAGCTCTCTCTTGTCCCCACTACTTTCACATTCGCCTGGACGCCGGAGCGGCGCAGTTCGGCGATAACAAGGTCCGCGTCGGCGGCGTGGTCCTCGAGCAGGAGAATCCGAAGAGGGGGGACTGTTCCGCTGTTAGCAGGCATTGAGTTTGGGTGGCGAGTTGGAAAGAAGCCAGTAGATCCCGATCTGCTTGAGGCAGTCGCTAAATTGATCGAAGTCGACCGGCTTCACGATGTAGCTGTTCACGCCGAGCTTGTAACTCTCCACCAGGTCCTTTTGTTCCTGGGATGAAGTCAGGACAACAATGGGAATGGTGCGCGTACGCGGGTCGCTCTTGATCCGGCGCAGCACTTCGAGCCCGCCGATCTTTGGCAATTTCAGGTCGAGGAGAATGACCTTCGGAATTTGAAGACCGCCGCGCTCGGCGTGCGCGCCTTCGCCAAAAAGGAAATCCAAGGCCTCCGCGCCATCGCGAGCGACTTCAATTCGGTTCGCGACCCCGTGCTTCCTGAAAACTCGCAGAGCCAATTCCAGATCTGTCGGGTTATCCTCCACCAACAGAATCTCGGTTTCACCGTAATCAGCCTGCATCCTGGCCCCCGGTAAGAGTAAAATAGAACGTCGCGCCCAGATTGAGTTTCGCTTCTGCCCAGACCTTCCCGCCGTGCCGCTGGACAATGCGCTGGACCAGCGCGAGACCTACTCCGGTTCCTTCATAGTCGTCAGCCAGATGCAGACGCTGGAAGACGCCGAATAACTTATCGGCATATTTCATGTCGAACCCCGCGCCGTTATCCTGGATGAAAAACACGTCTGTCTCACCTTCTCGCCGGCTGCCGATGGTGATCACTGCCGGATCACACTTCGTGGTGTACTTCAAAGCGTTCGAAAGCAGGTTCAACCAGACCTGCCTGAGCAGAGAGGCATCGGCTTCGCAATCGGCCAGATCGCCGACGCTAATGTTCACGCGGCGATTTTCCTGCATGGCCTTCAGGTCATCCAGAGCGGCGTTGACGACATCAACTGTGATTACCGGCTGAACGTTGAAGACTTGCCTTCCGGTACGCGAAAAGGTCAACAGATCGTCAATCAACTGACCCATTTGCTGGGCGCTCTTTTCCACCTGGTTCAGATACCTCATCCCATCGGCATCCATCCCCGCGGCGTGGTCTTCGAGCACGATCTTGGAGAAGCCGCTAATTGCTCGCAAAGGCGCGCGCAAATCGTGCGAGACAGAATAGGAAAACGCCTCCAGGTCCTTGTTGGCCGCTTCCAGTTGGGTCGTGCGCTCGATCACACGTTGTTCCAAATTCGCATTGAGCTGCCGCAAGGCTTCCTGAGTCTTCCTGCGCGCGGTCACGTCGCGGATGTTGCACTGAATCACTTTGCTGCCGTTGACCAGATATACGTTACTGACGAACTCCACCTCGATCCGCCGTCCATCGCTGGTCTCCAGGGGCAGGTGTTCGTAGCGCACATACTCCTTGTCTTTTAATTCCGCGAACTTCTCCGCGTTGGCGCAGATATCGTGGAACAATCCCAGTTCCCAGATTGCCTTGCTCAGAAACTGTTCGCGCGAAAAGCCCAGAGTCGTGATCAGGAAGGGATTCACATCGAGAACCATTCCAGTCGCTGCATCGAGGATTAGAATGCCGTCTTTGGCCGTCTCGAAAAGTCGCCGGTAGCGCAGCTCCGAGGCGGCGAACGCCGTCTCGGTCCGCCTGCTTTCCGTGATGTCCCGGATCATTCCCAACAGATTGCCGTCGGGCATCATGGTCGCCATCACATCCGCGGGGAATACAGAACCATCCTTGCGCCGGAGCTGCCACTCCCGGTGGTAAGCGGACCTGGCTTTGATCACGCCCAACGCTGTCTCAATGTGCGGGATTTCGGTTTGGATAACGATAGCCGTGGCGTGCAGCCCCATTAGTTCGCTGCGAGAATAACCGAGCATCCGGCATGCGCTTGCATTCGCGTCCAGGTAGTAGCTGTTGGGATCGGCGATCACGATGCCGTCCGGTGCATAGTCGAAGAGCGCGCGATACCGCGCCTCGCTTGTCCGCCGCGCCTCCTCGGACCTTTTCCGCTCGGTGATGTCGCGTACCACCTTCGAGACGCCGACAATCTTTCCCGACCGGTCCTTGATCGCGGATACCGCCACTGAGACATCGAGAGTCTTGCCATCCTTGCGCACGCGCACCGTTTCGAAATGCCGCACGCTTTTGCCACGCCTGATCTTGTTTAGAATTTTCCCCTCTTCCTGCTGACGTTCGGGTGGAATAAGGCGGGTGATGGAAAGACCCATCATCTCGGAAGCTTCATAGCCGAACATCTTTTCCGCGCCGGAGTTCCAGCTTGTAATGTTCCCCTGCAAATCCTTTCCGATGATGGCGTCGTCGGACGATTCGACGATGGCGGCCAGTTGCGCCACCGCCTCGTCCGCGCGCATGCGCTCGGTGGTGTTAGCGCCAATCGCGAGCGCGGCGTTCAGGTCGATGACCTCCTTGAGCAACCCTTTGGGTTCGGTCCGCGAGCGTGCCGGCTTTTTTGGCGGCTGGAATCTCTTCGGGGCGCGGATCACGGGTGACACTATCGTCCCAGCGAGGAATTACGCCCCTTCACATATCCTGATCAGTACCTAGGACAAAGCCTAGGCGATGAGCCCGTGGCGCAAGGCGTACTCGCCCAACTCTGCGTCGTTCCGGAGATCGAGCTTGTCCAGGATATGAGTGTGATAGGTGCTGATCGTTTTGACGCTGAGGGAAAGCTGCCCGGCAATTTCCTTTACGCTGCCGCCGCGCGCGATCCTGAGGAACACTTCGAACTCGCGCGGCGAAAGCGATTCGTGCCGCTTCTCCTTGATCACGCCGAACGATTGGGCGAACCGTCCCGCGAATGCCTGGCTGACATATTTTTCACCGACCAGAACGCGGTTGATCGCACGAATCACTTCCTCCACTGAGCTGGATTTCAAAATGTATCCGGCGGCGCCGGCCTTAAGAGCCCGAGCCGCAAAATCTTCTTCGGCCAGGAGACTGATAATCAGAACGCGGCCGTTCGGACAGCGCTTGTGAAAATCAGGCAATAGGTCCAGTCCACTTCGTTCCGGTCGAGTCACGCCCAGCAGGACGACGTCAAACTTCTGGGTCTCACAAAGTTCGAGTCCGGCGCGCGCCTTTTCCACCCGGGAAACATGGGACGCGAAATGTTTTGAAATAACTTCTTCCAGGCCGATCGCGAAAATAGGAAAGCGGCTAACGATAAGGAACCGCAGGCTCTTTTCCGTCACCCATGGCGTCAGCGAACTTCGGGCGTGCATCTTAAGGCCGTGATTCCATTTGCTTATCCACCGGCGACTCCACCCGATGTTGCCATCTCCGGGCGAACAGGTCTGACCAGCGTCCAGGCAAGGTCGAAGGCAGGGGTAAGTTCGCTGAACTTTTGAAAACCGACTGGTTTGACAATGTAACTCTCGACTCCGAGCCGCCGGCATTCAGCCATATCGCGATCCTGCGTTGACACAGTCAGCACGATAACGGCGATGTCTCGGGTGAGCTCTTCGGCTTTGATCCGTTGCAGCACCTCCAGGCCGCTCTTCTTGGGCAGGTTCAGATCCAGCAGGATGATCTGGGGAAGCGCAGCGTAAGCGCGGTGCTGATAGGCGCCAGTGGCGAAAAGGAAATCAAGCGCTTCGACTCCGTCCCGGGTGACGTGGATCGGATTTTCGAAGCGCGCCTTTTTGAAGGCGCGCATCGTTAGCTCAACATCGCGAGGGTTATCTTCGACGAGAAGGATCTCAAGCAATCGATTCCGCTCGTGTCCCGCTCGCTCAAAAAGCATGGGCAAAGAAAGCTCGAGGGCTTTGGCCAGTTTTTCCACGCTTTCGAGCGAAGGATTGCGCGTCCCCCGCTCAACGTCGGAGACGTAGGTGCGGTGCAAACCGGCGCGGGCAGCAAGCTCCTCTTGAGAAATGCCAAGCGCAGATCTCGTACTCTTTATTGCGTTACCTAGGAGGGTTTTCAATTCAACCGCCATCGTGATCCTATTCCTTCCGCTGTATGACCTCTACAGACGATGAGTGACGCAGTTGATCGTCGACATCCTGGGGGGACTGGGGCGGGGGAAGATTGACTTGACCAAAAGCGAATTGGTA
This sequence comes from Verrucomicrobiota bacterium, assembly GCA_041167265.1. Lineage (GTDB taxonomy): Bacteria > Verrucomicrobiota > Verrucomicrobiia > Chthoniobacterales > UBA10450 > AV80. Next base: position 5,287 of record JBEEHG010000019.1, read on the forward strand.
AAGCAAAGGAATTCCTCCACTCCTGTTCGCCTTTAGTTGCAATCATCGCTCACGCTCAGTGAGCCTGATTGCCACCGCTATTAGGAAAAACCTTAGAGGGAAAACCTACACGTGGGCCTGAGACCTACCCTCACTCCTACGCTTCGGATGAGACGAGTCCGGTGCGAATCGCAAATCGCACCAAACCCGGTATGTTGTCGACTTCCAAGCGGCGCATCAACCGCAACCGATGTGCCTCAACGGTCTTGATGCTGATCCCGAGCAAACCCGCGATTTGCTTTGTCGTCTGTCCTCCTGCGACAAGCTCTAGTATTTCGCGCTGCCGAAACGTGAGCTGCTCCAGCTTCGGGTGGGTTTTGGCTTCTCGCTTGGCCGACTTCATATCGGCTATCTCCACCCGCTTCCACGCGCCTTTTCGCACCGTGACGGCGAATTGATGGGTTCGCGCCGCATTGAGAATATCCTCGGCGCCGCTAAGTCTGAGCGGAAAAGTGCAGGCCGCGATCATTGGCTCACGGGTCAGCTGGCCGTCGAATACTTGTTCGAATTCGCGAAAGCTCCGCGCGCGCAGGTTGTTTCGCATCCAGGCTGGACTGCCAGTGAGCCGCGTGCCGCTAAATCCCCTCTTCGCTGCCTCGCTCACCTTTTGGCGGAACTGGGCGATCGCTTTATGGATGTTTACCGCGCGACCGTTCAGGAACCATTTGTGATACGGCACTATTTCAATGTTCCCATTCTCCAGTAACCGATCGAGGTTGGGGACCGCGTCATGTAAAATCGCCTTTGCCTCCTTGGTCGTTAGCAATTCGGAGTTTGCGACAATCCAGAGGCAGAACTCGTTAGCTTGCAGCCCGGCCTTGAAGAACGGCACCACGATATCGAGCAAGTCTCTTCTCGTTTCGTAAAAAACACAGAAATGCGTGCCCCAGGCGACTTCCCCGACTGCTTCAAGTCCCGTGTCCCGCAGCCTCTGCCCATTCTCCGTTAACGCCGACTTCATTTCACTACCAGTGCGGATCGTGCACTCTATAGTAGAATCGGACTTCGGCGTCACCGCGACCGTTAACAAACCGTCCGAGAGATTTAACGCTCGGCCGAGACTAACCCGGAGCGAACCGCGTATCGCACCAAGCCAGGTACATCGTGAATATTCAGGCGCGCCATGAGCTGGAGACGATGCGCTTCGACTGTTTTAACGCTGATATCGAGCGTGTCCGCGATCTCTTTTGTATTTTTTCCCTCGGCGATGAGTTGGAGGATTTCGCGTTGACGCGGTGTGAGTTGTTCGAGCGGGCTAAAAGGCCCACCCACGCGTTCCAGGTAACTGTCGATCACAGTCCGCGAAATGGATGGGCTGAGGTATATTTTGTCTTGAGTCACGGAGTCGATCGCGAGTTGCAGCTCCGCCGACGCTGCATCTTTGAGCATGTAGCCGGCGGCTCCGCTCCGCAGCGCGCGAATGACGTATTCCTCGTTCGCGTGCGCGGAAAGAATGACCACCTTCACGCTCGGGAAGGTCTTTGTGATCCGCGGCAAAGCCTCGAGGCCGCCCAACTCTTTCATGGCGATGTCCATCAGGACGAGGTCGGGCAATTGCGTTCCGACCAACTCGAGCGCCTCACGGCCATTGCTCGCTTCGCCCACTACTTCGACCCCGGGGATTTTCTCGAGCAACGAACGAATGCCTGCCCGCACTAGAGCATGATCGTCTGCCAGCAAAATGCGCATCGTAATTACATCGCAACGGCCGGCGGCGGGCCTTGGGCGAGATGCAAAGGTAAATAGACTTCGACTGTCGTCCCTTTGCCCGGAGACGAGATGATTCGCGCGCGCCCGCCCGCGAGGAAGGCCCGCTCTTTAATGCCCATCAGGCCAAGGGTCGCTTCCGGCCCGGCGCGGTCCTCGAGGCTGGCCGGATCGAATCCGATTCCGTCGTCACGCACCACCAGAAGCAAGTCGGAACCAGCTCGCCGAAGTTCCACCGTCAGATTTTTGGCCCGAGCATGGCGCACCACGTTGGTGATCGCTTCCTGGGCGATTCGAAAGCAGGCAACTTGCAGATGCGGCGAAAGATCATCGGTAAGAGGGTCCGCGGAAAACCTGGCGTGCAACCCGGCCCGCTCAGCTTGTTGATCGACGTACCAGCGCAGGGCCGGCGCGAGCCCGAGGTCGTCCAGAATTGGCGGCCGCAAATCGAGCGAGATCTGGCGCGTCTGTTGAAGAACGCGGTCCAGGATCGTGGCGTTCTCAATCAATCGCGGGGCAAGCTCAGGCGAAGCGCTCGATCGCAGGATGTCGATATTAATCTTGGCCGCGGTCAGGGCCTGGCCGATCTGATCGTGGAGCTCGCGCGACAGATGCCGCCGCTCGATTTCATGGGCTTCCTCAAGGCGCCGGGAAAAACTCCGAATCATCGTTGTTTGGTCCTGGAGTCGATCGGCCAGCGAAGTCAATAACACGACTACGAGAACCATCACGTTAACGGCGCCAATTCCTATAATGCCGAGATCGGTGATGGGGACCGCATGGGAAAAATCCGGGGCGACACCGGATCGCACAAAAGTCACGGCAGCCATGCCGGTGTAATGCATGATCGAAATGGCCGCGCCCAGCAGGAGCGCGCTCCCCAACTTGCGCCCCCTGCGACCGGCGGCGTCACCTCTGAATAAGAACATTAGCCAGAGCGCCAGAAAGGAAAAGCCGACCGCGAACAGCATAGAAAGACCGACGATCGGGGACGAGTAATGGTGCATCGCCTCGAGCCGCATCGAAGCCATTGCGATGTAGTGCAACCCTACGATGCCGCCGCCCATGAAAATGCTACCCGCAAAGGCGCCCCCCAAACCCATCTTCCGCCGGCTCACCACAAGAAGGCTTACGAGGGAGGCGCCGAGGCTGGCCAGGTAAGACAAAAAAGATGCGGGCCAGTCATACAGCACCGGAATCGGCAAACGCAGCGCCAGCATTCCGGTGTAGTGCATCGACCAGGTGCCGATTGCCATGGCGACGGCGCCGCCGATCCACCAATAGAGTCGCGTCCGGTTGCGCGTGGCGGTGACTCGTTCCGCCAGCTCAACCGTGCAGTATCCGCCCATCACGCCGATGACGACTGAGAGAACTACGATCCAGAAGACGTAATGGCCTGCGATCGCTGCGCCCGAGGTCATCGTGGGCTCCTTTTTCTGCGAAGCGTGCGCTTCCGCTCCGAACCAAAAGCCCCCTGCTGCCGTCTCGCTCTTCGGCCTGGCGCCCCACCGCCTCTCGCTTGGGGGAGCATAACTCTATCGTGGATCGTAGTTCCTACCTCATTTGGTCTTTGCCGGCACCGTTCAGCGGCAGAGAAACCTCTACCGTCGTGCCCGCGCTCGCCGAAGAGATGATTTCCACACGTCCTCCCACTAAAGCGGCGCGTTCTCTCATTCCCATCAGGCCGAAGCCCCGTCCTTCATGGGCGCGGCGTTCGCTCTCCGCCAGGTCGAACCCGGTTCCGTCATCGCTAATTTTCATCTCCAGCCGGCCTGCCCTGGTGTGCAGGTGGACGCTGATCTGTTGCGCCCCGGCATGGCGGAGGACGTTCGTGATCGCCTCCTGGGCAATGCGGAATCCGACGATTTGTGTTTCCGCGCCGAGGTTCTCGAAAGGTTCCGCGGTAAAGAACTGCGTCCGAAGTCCGGCCCGCTGCGCTTGCTGGTCGAGTAACGAGCGCAGGGCCGGCACGAGACCCAGGTCGTCGAGCAGGGAAGGATGCAGGTCGAGCGATAGCCGCCGCACCTGCGAAAGAAGCCGGTCGAGAAGCTCAACGCTGTCATTGAGCCGGCCTGCGATCTGGGCTGGCACTTCCGGCGCGACGATTTTCAAATTGATTTTGGCCGCGGTGAGAGTCTGGCCGATCTCGTCATGCAACTCCCGCGCGAGGTGACGGCGTTCCTCTTCCTGAATATGAAAAAGCCGCCGGGAAAGAATCCGGAGCTGACGATTCGCCTCTTCTAATTGTTCGGCGGCCCGCTTGCGCTCCGTGATGTCCTGCGTGATCACGACCGCGCTGGTATCCGGCAGGGCAAGCGGGGCGACGCTTACCTGGAGCCAGACGGTCTCGCCGCTTTCCATGACAATGCCCGTTTCAACATTAGTGATGGGGCGGTTCTCTCTGATAGCCCGTTCGCTCGGCCAGTCATGACGAAGCTTAGGCGTGCCATCCGCGTTAAGAATGGTGCGACGGCGATGGATTCCGTTTAGCATTTCGTCCTTCCGCAAACGCGTCATTTGTTCGAGAGCCGGATTCGCGTCGATGAGGTTGTGTTCCCGATCCAGGACAGAGATGCCGACCGGCGCGATTCCGAAAAGGGTTTTGAATTTTTCCTCGCTCCGCCGCAGCCGGTCCTCCGCTTGCTTGCGCTCGCTGATGTCCATGACAAAACTGCTGCCGGTCTGCTTCTGATCCTCCAGTAACGCCGACCCAATCAAGACGAAAAACCGGCTGCCATCCTTGCGCACGTACTCTTTCTCAAAGGGGAAACACGTGCCGGTAGCCATGAGCTCTGCCACCGCTTTCTCGTCGACCGCGGCGTATTCCTGGGGAGTGAGGTTCTTCCAACTTAGTCGGCCCTGGCGAAGATCCTCGCGCGTGTAGCCGACCATGTTCAGAAACAAGTCGTTGGCGTCGAAAATATCGCCTTGGAGAGTCCAGAAAACCACGCCGATGATGTTCGAAGCAAGCAAGCCGCGGAACTTGGCTTCGCTTTCCCGCAGTGCCCGCTCCGCTTGCTTGCGTTCGCTGATGTCGCGCGTCACACAAAAGAACAGTTGTTCTGCGCCGATCCTGACGCTCGTCGCGCTAACTTCGACCTCGAACACGGAGCCGTCTTTGCGCCGATGCCGCGTTTCAAATACGGCGCTGCCGCCAGCCAGCTCGCGCATTCTTTCCTGCAGTTCTTCGTGGCTCCACCGCGCGTCCCATTCCGCCACGCTCAAGCCTTTCGCCTCCGCCGCGGTGTAACCGAGCCGCCGAAGAAATTCCGCGTTCGCTTCCTGCAGATCACCGTTTTCGTCCATAACGCAAATCGCGTCCGTCGAGGTCTCCATCAGCGTTTTGTAACGGAGCGCCTGCGCGTTCAAGGCATCCCTGGCCTGGGTCAGGTCGGTAATATCCACGCCCGCCCCGGCCACCATCACCACCGAGCCATCCTCATCAAAGATCGGAAACTTGGTGATGGCCATGTAGCTTGGCTCGCCATTCGCCAGAGATGGTTCTACCGCTTGCAGTGGCTGTTTCGTCGTAATCACCTGCTGATCGTTGGCCCGGTAAGCGGAGGTAATCTCCTCCGGCCAAAGATCCGCATCGGTTTTCCCGATCGCGCCATCGCGATACACGTCCAGTTCCGCTTCCTTTTTGTTTACGTAGACATACCGGCCTTCGATGTCCTTCATCCAGGCGAAGCCCGGCAGGTGGTCCATGAACGCGGCGAAAAGCTTTTCACTTTTACGCAACGCTTCTTCCGCCCGCTTCCGATCTTCGATATCGGTGTTCGTCCCGTACCATCTTACGATGCGTCCTTCCCCATCGCGTAGAGGTACGCCACGAGCCAGGAACCAACGGTAGGTCCCATCCGCTCCCCGGTGGCGTTCTTCCTCTTCGTAGGGTTCTCCATTTGCCACCGAATCTCGCCAGGCTTTCAGAACGCGATCCCGGTCGTCGGGATGGAGCATGCTTTGCCAGCCATCCCCGCGCAGGTCTTCCAGCTCTAGTCCCATGTATGCGCGCCATCGGGCGTTGCAATAATCGAGGGTGCCGTCAGTCGGGCCGCTCCAGATCTGATGCGGGATCGCGTCGATCAGCATCTGCGTCTGCATTTCCGCCTGCTTGCGATCTTCGATGTCGTTACCAATCCCATACCATTTAATGACGTCTCCGTGTTCGTTCCGCTGCGGAACGGTGCGAACCTGGAACCAACGATATTCGCCGTCCGCTCGCCGCAGCCGCATTTCATCCTGGGACGGCTTTCCGGCGGCCCTGTCACGGAGCCATTTCTGCCGCACCCTGGGAAGATCTTGAGGATGAACTATCCCATTCGGATCACGCATCGCGTCCTCGAAGGAAAGACCGGTATATTCGATCCAGGGCTGATTAACGAAATCCACGATCCCATCAGGCCCGAGGCTCCAGACCATTGTGGGAATGGTGTCAATGACGAGCCGAATGCGGTCCTCGGCGCGTTTCAGGGATTCCACCGCCAGCTTGCGTTCCGCGATTTCCACTCTCAGCTCCGCGTTGGCCGCGGCTAACGCCCGGGTTCGCTCCTCGACCTTCTGTTCGAGTTCCTGGTTAAGCCTTTTTATCTCTGCCTTGGCCTGCTTCAGTTCGGAAGTCTCGACGGTTTCCCAGGTTCCGTTCCGCCTGGCCACTGCCTGGTGATGGATATGCGCCACATCGAAAACCTGATCGCCCGAACTGGTGCTGAGCGGGTAGGTGCACAAGATGACGCTCCGTTGGTCCACCAGCATCGCCGTGACCTGTTTTTCGTATTCGCAAAACGCCATCCGATCATCGTCCTGGATCCATCCGCCATCTCCCGCCGCTCTGAATCCGGCATAGCCCTGCACGGAGCATTGGTTCAGTTTTTCGCGCCAGGACTGAAGAACCCGCAGAGAATCCCAGCGTCCGTCCCGAAGGTACCATTCCTGGTGGCTATGGATTTCGAGGCCTCCCTTCGCCAGGTACCGGTCGAGGTCAGGTACCGCCTGTGCCAGGGCGTGCCGCGCTTCTTCCCTGGTCAGGCATGGCGAAACCACCCACACGCAAAAGTCGTTGTTCTCCAGGCCCGTCTTGAAATACGCGACGAGCGTTTCGAGAAGATCTTCCTTCGTCTCGTAGAAGCAACAGAAGTGCGTCCCCCATTCCACGTCCCCGATGACGCTGATGCCGGTTTGCCTCAGCTCACTCGCAGCCGCTTCCTTGGCCGGATTTTTCATTCGCGCCGCGGCGGGCAACGAGAGAGCTCATCGCGCCTCGCCTGGCAGATGAAAATATAGGGATAACCTCGCAAAGCCAGAACAGAAGCGCCCATGCCATAATTTTCCTCCCGTGCGCAGGGATCGTTAGTTCCACCGCGAACAACGCGACCGCCAGAACGGCGGCGCGCGCCCGAAGCGCAACGCACCGGCGGACGCGTAAGTAGTTTCCGCGAATACAGCCGCACATGCTCTGCTTCCATGACAGCCATGAGCAAGCGACGTGTCTTGGTGGTGGATGATGACGTGAACCTGTCGCGGCTTGCCGGGATGATTCTCGAGGGCTCCGGCAAATACGAGGTGATGATCGTGAACCAATCGTCCCGCGCGCTCGCGGCGGCGAAGCAGTTCCAGGCGGAGGTTATGTTGCTGGATGTCGACATGCCGGGACTGGGCGGTGGCGATCTCGCGCGAGAAGCCGCCATGGATTCACAGCTCTCCAGCATTCCGGTTCTTTTCCTGACTGGCCTCGTTCGGCATGAGGAAACGAGCGATGGCCCGATCGAAAGCGGTGGAATGCAGTTCCTGGCTAAACCGGTCGATTCCACCCAACTCCTGGCCGCGATCGCCGGACTTCTTTCCCCGATCGCAGCCCAATAGGTCGACGTAGCGCCTAAGCCTGACCCCAATGAACGAAGCGACCCTGCGTGAAGCTCACATCCTCATGGTGGATGACGAGGTCTCGAGCACCTGCCTGATGACGAATTTTCTCCACCGCATCGGCTACATGCAGCTCCACAGCATTAACGATTCGACTCGCGTCTTCGAAACGATCGAAGACTTCGCGCCAGATTTGATTCTGCTCGATCTCTCGATGCCAGGACTGGATGGCTTCGAAATTCTCAATGCCTTACGAGCCGATCGGAAGAACGAACAGATTCCGGTCCTCGTCCTGACAGGCGATCCAACCGCGCAGGCGAAACGACGCGCCCTCGCGGCTGGTGCCACGGATTTGCTGGCTAAGCCGTTCGATCCCTCGGAAGTGAGCATGCGGATCAGGAATCTACTGCAGGCGCATTTTCTTCGGCTCGAAATCCAGGACCAGAATCAAATGCTCGAGGAGCGGGTGCGCGAGCGCACCTCCGAGCTCGAATCGGCAATCGCGGATTTGAACGCGGCGCAACGGAAGCTCGTGCAACACGAGCGCCTGAGCGCTTTCGGCGAAATGGCCGGCGGCGTCGTGCACGATTTCAGCAATGCCCTCATGTCCATCATCGGTTACAGCGAAATGTTGATCACTAACGCAGCAGCCCGAGCGGATGAGGCGACGGCGCTCGATTATCTGCGCATCATTAACACAGCGGGGCGCGATGGCGCTCACGTCGTAAGCCGGTTACGGGATTTTTATCGCCCGCGCGGCGCGGCCGATCTCTTCGAGCCGTTGGACCTGAAAGAGATTGTCGTGCAATCAATCGCCCAGGCGAAGCCTCGTTGCGCCACGCGGGAAAATGCCCGGGAGATCCGCTTCGAAACAGATCTCTGCGATTCGGCCAACGTCTCTGGAATCGGAGCCGAGCTGCGCGAAGTCCTGACGAATTTAATTTTCAATGCCGTCGATGCGATGCCCGTCGCCGGTGTCATTACCCTCCGAACGCGCCGGCAAGGTAGCGATGTGATTGCCGAAGTGAGCGACACCGGCGCCGGCATGACCGCGGAGGTGCGGGAGCGCTGTCTCGAGCCGTTCTTTTCAACCAAGGGGGACCAGGGAACAGGCCTCGGTCTGGCGATGGTCTTCGGCATTATCAAGCGTCACCAGGGAACGCTCGAAATAGAGAGCGAACCCGGTAAAGGCACGACCGTCCGCATTCGGCTCCCGATGGGTACGCAGTCCCCCAAAATTCAGCAAAACCCAGTCGCATGCCTTCCAGGCGGCATGATTGCCGACAGCGATTTTGCGCAGCTCGAGGTTTCCAGGCTATGAAAATGCGACATATGAAAAAGGAGGTCTTCGTTTGCGAAAGCTGCGGAATCAAGAGCCGGTTAGCCAGTGCGGAACGGCATTGGTGCGCGGAATGCAATCTGGGCGCGCCGATTGAAATGAATCCCGCAAGATATCGGGGCTTCGCCCAGATTTCACCTACGCGAATCACCACTTTTCTGCCACGCCTCCAGCGGTCGTATTAAAAATCTAACTTCCGCCGGTCGACATCGCGTAAGTGATGACGCCGCAGATCGCAGCCATCAGGATCATGGCAAGGATGAAAATCCCATCGGCGATGCGCTCGACTCGGTGCATCCTGTTCATGTTACGCGTTCGCAGCGAGGAGTAGGAGAGCAAACACGCGATAAGGAACAGAAACGCGTCCGCGGCCAATAGGTCATCCGCCAGGGTATCGATAGTACCGAGCGTGATGACTACCCGGATAAGTCCAATAACGGTCAGGCATACCCCGACCATTGCCGCCGAAACGGTAAAGATGTGAATGCAGATATCTTCTTCCAGATAACGGTTGGGCTTCATCTGCTGATCGAGGATTACGGGATGGCCGGCTCGCAAACCCGCGAGGGGAGAGAGTCCTATTTCTTCGCGACGGCGGGAACAGGCGAAGGAGCGGCCATCGTCGCGACGTGAACACTGTCGCCCGTCACGAGTGAGTCCGCGGGATTGAGGATGACCTTATCCGACGGCGTGACTCCCTGGACGATTTGAATGGTGGTGCCGAAGTCGCGGCCTACTTTAATGTCTCGAAGCTCTACCGTATCGTCAGGCCTGACCACGCCCACCTGCAGGCCCTGGGCGCGAAACAGAAGCGTGTTGTTCGGCAAGGTAACGAGTTGGGCCAGGTCGCCCTTGGCCAGGCGCACCTGTGCGTAGCTGCCTGGTTGAATCTGATTGCCCGGGTTATCCAGGTGAAGCTCGACCAGCAGTGTCCGCGAGTTCGCGGCGATCGATTCGGACGTCGTCGCCACTTTCGCCTGCACGGTCTTGCCTCCCTGATCGGGGAAGACGACATCGATCATCTGATCGACATGAATGTCTGGAGCGTTCGCTTGCGGGACCCGGAAATAAATCCGCAGGGTGTTGGTTTGCTGGATATGGAACATCTCGATGCTGGTGTTGTTCGCGACGATCAGGTCGCCGACATTCAGATTGCGCACCGTGATCGTCCCGGGGAACGGGGCCGTCACGTTCTTGAATGCGACCTGTTGTTCGAGCACGCGAACATTCGCGGCGAAGGCCTCGGCATTCGCCTTGGTAGTCGCCTCTGCTGTAGCTGTATTTTGGGCGTCGAGCTCGGAGACCACACCCTGTTTGAACAGGGTCTGCCATTTTTGGTTGGTCACTTTGGCAAGGTCGTAACTTCTTTGGGCGAGCGCGGCCTGGGAACGGGCCTGCTCTAGCTGATGATCCAGATCGGGGGTATCGATGTCGGCGAGCGCTTGGTCCTGATTAACATGTGCGCCAATGTCCACCGCCCAGCTTTTGAGGTAGCCATTGACCCGGGAGAAGATACTCGCTTCCTGCCAGGGCCTGACCTCTGCCGGCAGCATCAGTCCGTCCGCAGGCGCACCAACCGTTGGCGAGACAACCGACACAGTTTGGATGGCTAGCTGCTTGACGTCGGCTGTCGCTACTCGTTGCTGTGCCAGGCGAGGCAGGATGCCGGCGACGATGGCCAGGACCAATAGGACTACCCCGATGATGATGAGGAGGCGGAGCTTGCCTTTTCCCATCGCGGGTTTCGTGGAGCCGATCTTGGTGCCGGGTAAATGAATGCCAGTGAGAGTTGTTCCGTTCATAAGATACCTCGTTAGGTTGCGGGGATGGCCGCAATCGGGCCGCCCGCTGCATTTTCTTCTTCTGTTTTGGATTTGCCCCGAGCATGGGAGGAACGGTGCAAAAGACTGAATACCACCGGCACGAAAAACAGGGTGGCGATCGTGGCGACGGCGAGGCCCCCGATAACACCGCGGCCGAGAGGCGCATTTTGTTCGCCGCCTTCGCCAAGACCGAGTGCCATCGGCAACATCCCGATGATCATGGCCAGGGCCGTCATCAACACCGGTCGCAGGCGCGTGGTTCCTGCCTCCCACGCGGCGTGCAACGGATCCAATCCTTCGTCGAGCTGCTGGCGCGCAAACGTAACAATCAGGACCGAGTTAGCCGTGGCGACGCCCATGCACATGATGGCGCCCATCATGGCGGGCACACTCATCGTTGTTCCCGTGACGTAGAGTCCCCAGATCACGCCGGCTAACGCACCGGTCAGCGCAGTTAGAATGATGAAAGGATCGAGCCAGCTCTGGAAGTTCACCACCAGCAACAGGTAGATGAGAGCGATGGCCGCTATCAGGCCAATACTTAGCCCGATGAAGCTGGAGTTCATCGTCAAAGCCTGGCCGCGGAGCATGATCGAAGTGCCGCGGGGCAGGTTCTTTTCCGCCTCGGCAATGATCTTCCTGATGTCGCCCAGGACGCTGCCGAGATCGCGGTTCGAGATTCCGCCGAAGACATCCACTACTGGCAGGATGTTATAGTGGGTGTAAATCGGCTGGCTGTTCGTCCGGGTAAATGAAGCCAGGTTCGTCAGGAGCTGACCGTTGGCGGCGCCGGGCTGCGAAGCGCTTACCGGCAGCGCCTGGAGTGAGTCGAGCGACGTTAGCCGGTACTCCGGCATGCGGACATTGACCAGGTATTGAACGCCCGTGGTGGGATCAAGCCAGTAGCTCGGCGCCGTTTGACCGCTCCCGCTCAGGCTTAACAACACTGAACTCGCGACATCCCTCTCCGTAAGTCCGACGCCGGCGGCTTTCGTCCGGTCGACGGTGAACTGGAGCCGCTGCAAATGCGCGGGCTGTTGGACACGAACATCGACTGCTCCGGTAACCTGCCGAATTTTCTGCGCGAGTTCGCCGGCGATCTTGTGATTCATCGCCAGGTCGCGTCCGAGAACTTGAACATCGAAAGGGGCGGGTAATCCAAAGTTGATCGTCTGGGTTACGATGTCCGCCGGCAGGAAATAGAACTCGGCGCCGGTAAATCGTTGGTGCAGGTCGAGCCGCAATTGCCTCACGTATTCAGCGGTAGGCTTATGGTTTGTTTGTAGCGCGACCATAACGTCAGCGTCGGCTGATCCCGCTACCCCGCTGTTGTTGTAGCTCAAATTAATTCCGGACGTGGGCAGACCTATGTTATCGATGATGCCCTTTAGTTCCTGGGGTGGGACCCGCTCTCTGATCACGGCTTCCACTTGATCGACGAGTTTGGCCGTTTCTTCGACGCGCGTTCCAGCAACGGCGCGGACGTGTAATTGAAATGACCCTGAGTCCACCGCGGGAAAAAAATCCTGGCCAAGAAAGGGGACGAGGATCCACGAGCCCACGCAAAGTGCGAGAAAGACGGCGGCAAAAACCGCACGGTGGTTCAGGATCGTACCTAGCAAGTTGTGATAACCTGTGCGCAAGCGATCGAAGCTGCGTTCAAAAAGCTGCTGGAGAAAGGCGAATGGCCGGATCCAAAGTGGCGCCTTATGTTCGTCGCTACCTCCACCTTTCGTCTCCGCTTTGTGATGGTTGCGCTCGAACCACATGATGAGTGTTGGCACCAGGGTGCGCGACAGAAGGTAGGAAGCGGCGACGGCAAAGATAACGGCCTCGGCCAGCGGGACGAATAGATAACGGGCCACGCCGGAAAGCAGGAACATCGGCACAAAGACAATGCAGATGCAGAGCGTCGAGACGAAGGCGGGCAGAGCGATTTCCCCCGCTCCCTTCATGATCGCGTCTTCCAGCTTCTCGCCCAGACTCATGTGACGCTCGACGTTCTCGATCGTCACCGTGGCGTCATCGACCAGGATCCCGACGGCGAGAGCAAGGCCGCCGAGGGTCATCAGATTAATCGTTTCGCCGATCAGGCTCAGGACGGCAATCGATGACAGGACCGCGAGCGGGATCGATATCGCAATGATGAGCGTGCTGCGCCAGGAACCGAGAAACAACAGGATCATCAGCGCAGTTAATGCGGCCGCGATGATACCTTCTCGCGCCACGCCGCTAACCGCTGCGCGCACGAAGAGGCTTTGATCTCCGAACTCTTTTACCTGCACCGCGTTCGTGACGGTTTTCAGAACATTGGCCATTGCCTGTTTCGCTCCTGAGACCACGCTTAGCGTCGAAGCGCTGCCGCTCTTGAAAACGCTCATCAAAGTGCTGCGAACCCCATCCTGCCGAACGATGTTTTGTTGGGGATCGTAGCCATCACGAACCTGGGCCACGTCACCCACCCGAATCTGGGTGCCGTCCACTACCTTGATCGGCAGCTCGTTCAGGAGGTCGATTTTCCCCGGGAACGTATTGACGTCGATCGGGTATTGGATCGCGCCAAATTTGGTGGTGCCGCTGGGAAAGACCAGCGCCTGATTGTTGATCGCGGTCGTTACATCCGATTGCGTCAGGTTCTTTTCCTGAAGTTTCCTGGCGTCCAGGTCCACTGAGACGAGGCGTTGCTTGCCCCCGAAGGGGAAAGGAATCGCGATGCCCGGAACGCTGACCAAACCGACGCGAATCTGGTTCAACGCAACATCGAAGGTCTGTTGTTCTGAAAGAGTCGTGCTGCCGATGCCGTATTGCAGGACCGGGACAGTGGCGGCGTCGTACTGAATGATCAGCGGCGGGGTCGCGCCGGCTGGAAGCTGTCTTAGGATGGTCTGGGAAACGGCGGTTACCTGGGCGACAGCGGTGGAAATGGTAACGCCCGGCTGAAAGTAGAGCTTAATGATCCCAATTCCATCGTAGGAGGTCGACTCGATATGCTCGATGTTGTTGACCGTTGTGGTGAGCGCCCGTTCCTGGGTGTAAATGATGCGCTGCTCAATCTCGCGCGCGCTCAGCCCGTTGTAGCTCCAAATAATGCTGACCACCGGGATGTTGATCGACGGAAAAATATCGGTGGGCGTCTTGATCAGGACAAACGGCGTGACCAGGAGCAGGAGCAGGGCTGCTACTACAAAAGTGTAGGGGCGATTTAAAGCCAGGCGAATGATCCACATGATGTTGTCCCTATTCGGCTAACGAGATGCCGGTTTATTGGTCGGTCCTTTCAGAGAGCCCACTGAGAGAGCAGATCACTAACAAACGCGATTACCACGCCGAGGATGGAGCAACCCACGGCGAGGCCCAGCGATATGGCTGCGATGCGAGAGCCTTTTGTTTTCATAACCAAGGTTACGCCGGGCGATGAGGGACCCGCTACGACGCGTGGGTGGGATTTTCTATACCCGCTACCGGGGTGATCGATGATCCCTCGTTCGAGGTATTAGCAGCGCGGTGATGGGTTCAACGAACGCGCTCGGCGTGACGGCCGCTAACCGCGATGCCGTCATGCTCCTCCTACTCAATCAGCGTTAAGTCCGTGTCCGGATCGAAACGCTTTTGCATCGTGACCGGATCTGCCGCGATCATGACTTCGAGCGTGGGGAAGACATAGGCGGCGAGGACATGACCTCCGCGCGTCGTTCCGTCTGAATCGCCCACCAGCATGTGAGTGTGGACAACGGGCTTTCCCTGATACAGCGCGATGTCTCCGCTCATGCCAATCACTTCATGCTGACCCTCGATGGGAATCTTCTTGTACATTTTGCGCTGAGGATCGAACCATCCCAGCATCGCTCCATTAACCGCGCCGATGGCAGTGAAATGGGCGCTGGTAATCTGATACTTTTCCGCAAATTCGAGAAGGCCGGACAACGCCTCGTCTCCCTTATAGAAGATGACCGCGTATTGCTTCGTCGGTTCGCCCGGATTAAGCAATTGAACCTTCATCCTGGGAGCTTTTCCCTTCGGACCGGCGTCCGGCGGCGCCACATATTCGGCTCTCGTGTCCTGAGAATAAGCCATCGGAGCTACGATCGAACTCAAGAACAGGACGTAACCGAGCAGTTTCATTCGATCACGATATTTCTCGCCGCAAATTCCAGCCAATTGGCGAGGCGAGGGAATTTGCGCTCCCTCATTCGAGGCAGCCGAATCTCCGGGATGGCTTTTGTCCTCAGCGCGATTCGCTCCAGCGCTTTGCCGGCTTATGCCAGGACGGTAGATGTGAGCAGGTCTTCGATCTTGACCGGCAATTCGCGCACGCGCACGCCGGTGGCGTGATGGGTCGCCGCCGTGATCGCGGCGGCGATGCCGGCCAGGCCGATCTCGCCGATGCCGCGCGCGCCGACTGCATTGAGTTCCTTGTCGGGGTAATCGAGGAAATGCACCTCGAGCCTGGGCACGTCCGCGTTCACTGCCACCATGTAGTCGGCCAGGTTACTGTTGATGGGCGCGCCGCTCTCCTTGTCGTAGATCGTGTGTTCCAACAGCGCCATGCCGATTCCCATCACGACTGCCCCTTCGATTTGGTTGCGGCCGGCGAGCGGATTGATGATTCGGCCGGCGTCGATGACGCTCACAACGCGATTGACGCGCAACCGCGCGATCTCGGGCTGCCAGGTTACTTCGACGAAGTGACACCCGAATGAGTGCATCGAGAATTTCGGTTTCTCTTTGCTGCCAAAAAGTCCTTCTGATCTGCCGCTGCCGCTAACGAGACGAAGGTTGGCGCGTTTCAGAACCTCGGCGAACGGAACGCCTGCGGCAGATCCATCAGCTTTGACAAAGACACGCCCGCCTTCGAAAGCCAACTCATCTGGTTTGCGCTTCGCGAATGGCGATCCGGGCGTCCCGGTCGCGACCTGCAATAACGAGTTGATTGCACTGTCGGCGGCGGCAAAGACAGCCGGCACCACGGATGCGGTCGCCCACGAACCGCCGGAGATCGGGCCGGGCGGAAGCTCTGTATCGCCGAGCGCCACTTCCACTTTCTCGACTGGCACGCCGGCCTTCTCCGCCGCGAGCAGGGCAAGAACCGTGTAGGTGCCGGTCCCGATATCCTGTGCGCCACAGGCGACCCGGACGGTGCCGTCGTCGCGCAGTTCCATATTCGCCGCGGCTGAATCCCGGGTCGCGACCCATGCCGCCCCGGCCACTCCCCAGCCGAGCGTAAGGCCGTCGTGCTTCATCGCGCCGACTTCGGGATTGCGTTTCGACCAGCCGAACTTCTCCGCGCCGACCTGGAGACACTCGACATAATGGCGCGATGAAAACGGAAGATCCTTGCCCTCATCGATCTTCGGCTCGTTCAAAATGCGGAGCTGAACAGGATCGATCTTGAGCTGATCGGCCAGTTCGTTCATGGCCGACTCGGTCGCGTAAAGTCCGGGCACCGCACCCGGGCCGCGCATGTCGGAGGGCGTGCCGATGTTGCGCTTGGCCCGTCCGAAATGGACCCGCAGGTTCGGTACGCTGTAGTGGAACGCAGTCGATTCGCCGCAATTCTCGTGATACTCCTCGAGGAGCGCGCGGTGATAGACGTAGTCGTGGTCGAGCGAGACGAGCTTGCCGTCGCTTGTGGCGCCGAGCCGGACACGCTGCTGGGTGTGGGCGCGATGACCGGCCGCCTGGAACGTCATCTTGCGACTGAGCACGAGCTTGACCGGCTTGCCTAACTTCCGCGCCGCCGCCACCGCGAGCGCGCAATGCGTCCATGGCCAGAGCTTACTCCCGAACCCGGAGCCGACGAACTTGGTGATGACGCGCACGTTCTCTTTCGGCAAACCGAACATCTGCGCGAGCACGGTGCGCATGTTGAAGACGGCCTGCGACTCCTCGTAGATGGTCAGGTGATCGCCGTCCCACATCGCGGTTGTGCCCTGCAACTCGATCGGAACGTGGGTCTCGGCCGGCGTGATGTAGGTCTGGTCGAGCTTCACCGGTGCGCTGGCGAACGCCGCGGCCGCATCGCCGCGCTCGCTTTGCACGCGCTTCTCGGGCCCGTAGCTGGTCTCAACCTCATCCGGATCATCCTCAGCCGTGAGCTTGTCTTCGACGTTCGGTTTCTCTTTCGCGTAGGAAACTACAACCGCGTCCGCCGCGGCCTTTGCGCTCTCGAAAGTGTCGGCTACCGCGAGGGCGACGTACTGGCCGTAATAGCGAACGACGTCGTCTTCGAACGGCGGCCGCCGCTCGATACAAATGCCGTCCATTCCCTGGCCCATGGTTGAACGGAAGATCTTGCCGATGTTCTGGCGATTAAGAATCCCACGCACGCCGGGCATCTTTTCCGCCGCGGCAGTGTCGAGCTTCGTGATCTTGCCGTGGGCGATCGTGGCTTCGACGGGCACCGCATACAACAACCCGGGAAAATGGAAGTCGGAAGTGTATTGGGCAATGCCGGTGACCTTCACCGGGCCGTCGATGCGCGGTGTGTCACGACCGATGGGTGAGGCTGGAGCTTCCTGAGGCATGATCGGATACTCGTTAGGCAGGCTGGGTGGCGAGCTTGAGCGCATGCACCAGGCAACGCTTCGCCAGCTCGACTTTGAAGCCGTTCTGGCTTTGCGGCCTCGCGCCACGCAAGGCCGCTTCCGCCGCCTTTCGAAACGCGGCTTCCGTTGCGGGTTGACCTGTTAATTCACCTTCAGCCTCGGTCGACCTCCAAGGCTTCGTGCCTACTCCACCAAGCGCGACGCGCGCCCGCGTCACTTTGCCATCGGCCACCGTGAGGACCACCGCAGCGGAGGCGAGCGCGAATTCGTAGGAAGCCCGATCGCGCAATTTTATATAAAGAGAGCGGCTTCCCGCCGCGGGGGCCGGGAGCGTCACATGCGTGATCAAGTCGCCCGGCTCCAGCACTGTCTCGCGATGCGGCGTGTTTCCGGGCAGCAGATGGAAGTCCGCGATTGGGATAGCACGTTCGCCTTTGGGTCCGCGGACGTGAACGGTCGCTTCGAGCGCCGCCATGGCCACGTTCATGTCGGATGGATTCGTCGCGATGCAGTGTTCGCTCGTGCCGAGAATCGCCAGCCCGCGGTTGGCGCCGCCGATGGCCGCGCAGCCTGTCCCCGGGTCGCGCTTGTTGCAGGGCATTGCGGTATCCCGGAAATACATGCAGCGCGTCCGTTGCAGCAGGTTTCCCGCGGTCGTGGCCATGTTGCGAATCTGCGCGGTCGCGCCGCTCAGGATTGCTTCGGAAAGGACCGCGTAATTCTTCTTAACGAGCGGGTGGTAGGCGAGATCCGCGTTGCGGACTTCCGCGCCGATTGTCAGGCCGCCGTCAGGAAGCGCTTCAATCTTATTGAGCGGCAGCCGATTGACGTCGACCAGCGTCTGCGGCTGCTCGACGTTCAGCTTCATCAAGTCGAGGAGCGTGGTGCCGCCGCCGATGAACCGAATCTCCGCGCCTTGCTGCGCCGTTTTTGATTTTGCCGCCGTGGCGATGGCCTGGCCGTTGTCCTTCGGGCGCGCGATTGCGAAAGGCTTCATGCCGGCTTTGTGTTTTTCCGCACGCTCTGAATCGCGGCCACGATGTTCTGATACGCGCCGCAGCGACAGATGTTGCCGCTCATCAATTCCTTCACGTCCGCGTCCTCCGGCCCGCAGGGCTCTTTTAACAGCGCCACCGCCGACATGATTTGCCCCGAGGTGCAATAACCGCATTGGTAAGCATCGCAGGTAACGAACGCCGCCTGGACCGGGTGAAGATTGTCCAGCTGACCAATCCCCTCCAGCGTGGTGATCTCATCGCCCTCATGCAAAGCGGCCAACGAGAGACACGAAAGCACGCGCCGGCCATTGATGTGCACCGTGCAGGCCCCGCACTGGCCATGATCGCATCCCTTCTTCGAGCCGGTCAGATGGAGATGCTCGCGCAGGCAATCGAGGAGAGAAGTGCGCGGATCGATTCGCAGATCGTGCTTCTTGCCGTTAACGCTGAGCGAAACGGGGATCGCGTCTTTCGATTCAGCTGCCGCTGACTCTCGCGCTGTCACGGGACGTGGTTCGGCCGCAGTGCCAACCGGACCCGCCGAAGCCATCAAGCCGGCCATGCCCAGGCGGGAAATGAAGCGGCGCCGCGTAGACTGCCCAAACTTGGACGGCTCGTCCTCGCTGGAAGTTCCATGTTCGTTGGACATAACGGTAAGCGACCCCGCGATGTTTCGCTCCCCTGGCTGATCGGTTATATGCGGGCCACGATAGAAGAGTAAAGCCTGCAATTAAGCGAGATCTCCGCCGAGCAGAAATCTTCTTGGATCGGCGTTTATCCTTTCACTTCGACTCCTGCCTTTTTTTCCAGCGCTTTGATAAGGGCCGATGCATTTTCCTTTTCGAAACCGAGTGCGACCGCGGATTCCAGATGTCTTTTGACGACGCGCAGCGCCGGAATGGGCGCGAGCAAACTTTCACCAAACTGTTCAATCAGCCCTGCATCCTTGAGCATGAGCTTGAGGGCGAAGCTGGGAGAGAAATCGCGTTTCAAAATGTTCTGGCCGTTGCTCACGAGGAGCGGCGAACGGAAATCGGCGACCTTCACCACTTCCATCACGGTCTCCAGATCGAGGCCGGCTTTTTGCGCGAGGACCAGGCCTTCGGCGAGCGCTTCCAATTCCAGCGCTACGATGAGGTTTCCCACCAGTTTCATCGCGGCGGCGTTTCCGTTCTTGCCAAAGTAGTGCACGGTTTGTCCCAGTCGCTCCAACACCGGTCTCACTTTTTCAAAGATGGCCTTATTGCCGGCAGCCATAATCCAGAGCTTCGCCTTCGCCGACTCGGCTTTGCTTCCGAACACCGGCGCATCGAGAAAATCCAGGCCGCGTTTTGCATAAGCTTCCAGCTGTCGCAAACTGGTCGCCGGTAAGACCGTGCTCATGTCGACCGCAATCTGGCCTTCCTGGCATCCACGTAGAATTCCCTTCGCGCCGAACACGACATCCTCGATGGCCTGGTCGTTACTCAGGCTGTACATGATGAGCTCGGCGTCGCGGACAGCGTCCGCGGGAGTTTCGGCGACGCGCGCTCCTTTCCGGGAGAACGGTTTGCATTTCTCAATGCTCCGATTCCAAACGGTAAGTTTATAACCGGCCTTTAGAAGATTAGCGGCCATGCCCTGGCCCATCGTCCCCAGACCGAGATAAGTGATTGTCTTTATCATAGGTATCCTTTTAACCGCGATTTATTCAGGCAATGAGACGGTCACTGCCTGGAGGCAGTTTTACTGTGGGGGTGGGCGACCATGCTTCGCTTCTTCGATACGAGGAGTTCTCAATTAGCCGCTTGAAGTTGTGCAGGTATTTATCGACGCGATTTGAGACGGCGCCGCCGAAGCTCGAAGTTAATTTGAAGGTAATGGCTGTGCTCTGGTCACCAAGGGACACGAAACAAACGACTCCGGCAGCGAAGTGATCGGGAGCGCGCGCGTCGGCCAGAGTTCGCCAGGCGAGTCGCCGCTCTGGAACACGCAGCATCATCTCCAAGGTCGCGTCATATTCCTTTCCGTTAAAACGAAGCGAGGCGACAAAGTGGCTCGCGTCCAAGTGTCGGACGCATTTGATCGCGGTGATGAATTTTGGATAGTCCTCAAACGCCAGCCAGCCCTTATAGACAGCGGCGACCGGCGCGTTGACGACGATTGATCCCTCCGCGGCGTCCACCGTCCGCGGCCTGCTCCCGTTATTTGTCATCGTTTCGTTAGGCGCTGGAGCGCGCGTATTCGTGATTGAAAAATGTGCGGCGCCATCCGTCGGTGAAATTGAAGCTCGCCATGTTGAGCACCAGCATCGGATCGTGCCTCTTTGCGGATCGCCGAAACCTCTTGCGCAGCCTGTCCCAGAAATCGATCTCGTCCTGTTTGGTTTTCATATGTATGGAAATTTAGGCGCGCTTTTGTCCGTCACCATGAAGCGCTCGCGGGGTTTTTCGGTACCTCTTTCGAGGGAGAACGGAAATGTGGCGGAGAGCCCGGCCGGCTGATAGAGTTCTCGGTTGGTTCAAGTCAGCGGCGGCCTAACAACGACATCCTGTCATGAAATCCAGCTCGAGAGCGCCCAGCCAACGGTTCATCGACTCGGAGCCACCTGGACAAATTGGAGAAAGAAAACCCCTATGAATACCACCAACGGCAACACCAGGTCTCGCGAAGAACACAACCCACCAATGCGGTTTGCGAACGCGACGCTCGGCCAATATCGCCATGTCTGCGCGTTTTTTCACGGCGCGGACGAAGAGTATCGTGTCCTACTGCCGTTCGTTAAGGAGGGACTCGCGCGCGGCGAGAAGGCGTTTCACATTGTTGATCCAACACTCCGCGACGAGCACTTGGAACGACTTTCCTCGGACGGCGTCGATCTCGCTTCGGTCGAAAAGAGTGGACAATTCGAGCTGCACCATTGGCACGAAGTGTATCTGCGCGACGGTCATTTCGACGTGAACCGAATGCTTGGCTGCATGCAGGACGTATTGGAGCAGAGCCAGCGCGACGGTTTCCCGCTCGCCCGCGTCATGGGCCACGCCGAATGGGCCTCAGGCGACTGGCCCGGGGTGGACGATTTCCTGGAATACGAGTGCCGGCTGAACCACATCATACCGCAGCATAAGGATGCCGTAATCTGCCTCTATAATCTGAGCAAGTGTGGCGGCAACCTTATCATCGACGTCATGCGAACCCATCCGATGATTCTCATCGGCGGCATCGTCCAGGAGAACCCGTTCTTTGTGCCCCCGGATGAATTTTTGCGGGAATTACGCGAACGGCGCGGGCCCCGGTCTGACGTAGCGGTCGGAACTAACGATGGGCGCGAAGGGGAACAGACGGCCAATGAGACTAAGCAGTCAAAGTCTGTGTCGCCAATCTATCGGCGTTAAATCGGCGGTGGCCTTACAACGACAGCTTTCATGAAATCCAGTTCGCAATCGAGACCGCTCAGCCAGTGGTTTGCGGACTTCGGTAGACGTACTTTCGAGTTGGCAAAGTCGCCTCCCGCCTTCCAACGCGCAGCGTTCGGCTACGCGCTGGCTGTTCTTTCCGTCGCGGTCGCGCTTGGTGCGGCGCTTCTTATGGAACGCTACGATTTCCGTGGCGTGGAGTTTCCGCTTTTGCTCTTTGCCGTTGCCTTGACCGTCTGGTATGCGGACCTCAGTCCGGGGATTCTGTCAGTTGTAATCTCCAGCCTGGCCTTCAACTATTTCTTCACAGAACCCCTGCACAGTTTCTACGTCACACGCGCGGAACTCCCGTACTATCTTGTTTTCCTGCTTTTTGCCTCGCTTGTTGCCTTCTTTGCCGCCGTTCGGCGCCGCGTCGAGCGAGATCTTCTTCAGTCCCGTAGCGAGCTCGAGGCCAGCAATAAGGAATTGGAAGCATTCGCTTATTCCGTATCGCACGATCTGCGCGCTCCTATTCGTCATATCTCCGGGTTCACGGAGCTTTTGCAAAAAAATGCTGGATCAGATCTCGACGATAAGAGTCGGCGCCACGTGGCCTTGATCCTGGAATCGGCAAAACGGATGGGTAACCTGATCGACGATCTCCTGGCTTTCTCCAGGATCGGGCGCAAGGACGCGCACGCAACAATGGTTAGCTTGCAGCAACTCGTGCAGGAAGCTCAAAACGAAGTCGCGCAGGAGACCGACGGGCGCACGATCAGTTGGAAGGTCGGTAAGTTGCCCGCGTGTCACGGAGACCGTTCCATGTTAAGACTTGCGCTCGTTAATTTGGTTTCGAATGCCGTTAAGTTCACGCGCACGCGTCCGGAAGCCGAAATCGAAATAGCTTCCACGAACCACAACCCGGATGAGATAGTTGTGTTTATCCGGGACAATGGCGTTGGATTCGATATGAAGTATGTAAACAAACTATTCGGGGTGTTCCAGCGTTTGCACGGCCCTGAGGCATTTGAAGGGACCGGGATCGGGCTCGCCACCGTTCAGCGTATCGTCCATCGACATGGAGGCAGAGTCTGGGCGGAGGGTCTGGTGGATGCAGGCGCCACCTTTTACTTCTCACTTCCCCGGATCACCGGAGTTTAACTTATGAGCAACTTAGGACGGATTTTACTGGTTGAAGACGATCCAAAAGACATCGAACTCACCCTGACAGCTCTGGAGGAATACAATCTAGCCAACGAGGTCGTGGTTGCTCGTGATGGCGAGGAAGCTCTCGATTATCTTTACCGTCGGGGAAATTTCACGACGCGCTCGACCGAGAACCCCGCCGTTCTGCTGCTCGATTTGAAACTGCCAAAAGTTGATGGCTTAGAGGTGCTGCAGCAGATCAGGGCCGAGGCAAACCTCAAGTTGATTCCCGTGGTTGTGCTCACGTCTTCACACGAGGAAAAGGACATGGTGGCCAGTTACAAACTGGGCGTGAACGCTTACGTCGTAAAACCGGTGGATTTTCACGAGTTTGTCAACGCCGTTAAGGAGCTCGGGATTTTTTGGGCGCTCGTGAACGAGCCGCCACCTGGAAGCGTAAAGAAAAGCTAGTGGGAAATTGAAATCTCCTCTGCGTATTCTGCAGCTTGAGGACGACCCGAAGGATGCAGAGTTAGTTCAAGAAACGCTCGCGACCGATGGTTTCGCCTGCCAGGCGACGCGTGTTGAAACTAAGACCGATTTCATCGCGTCACTCGAACTGGGCGGCTTTGACCTGATTCTCGCAGATTACTCCCTTCCCTCTTTCGACGGCCTGTCGGCATTGACGCTTGCCCAGGAAAAGTGTCCGGATGTGCCATTTATTTTTGTCGCCGGAACCTTAGGCGAAGACGTGGCGATTGAAGCGCTGAAGATTGGCGCGACTGACTACGTTTCCAAGACAGGGCTATCGAGGCTTGTCTCTTCGGTGAAACGGGCCTTACGAGAAGCGCAGGAAAGAAGGGGACTCAGCCGCGCCGAGGAAGCGTTGCGCGAGCAAGCGAACCTTCTCGATCTCACGCACGACACCGTCTTCGTCCGCAACATGGACGACGTCATCACCTACTGGAATCGCGGCGCCGAGGAGCGTTACGGCTGGCTGAGCGAGGAAGCGGTCGGCCGCGTCACCCACGAACTCACCCAGACGTCATTTCCCGCTCCGCTCGAGGAAATAAACGCGGAGTTACTTAAGACAGGCAGGTGGGAGGGAGAATTGACCCACACTCACCGCGATGGCAGAACGCTAACCGTGGCGAGTCGATGGGCGCTCCAACGGAATGAATCCGGCAATCCGGTCGCAATTCTAGAGACCAACAACGATATCACTGAGCGCAAACAAGCGGAAGCGGCACGGCGGCAAACCGAGGAGAAGTACCGGGATCTCATCAATGCCTCGCCAGACGCAATTTGTGTTATCGATGCCGACGGCATGTTTGTTTTGGTGAACCCTGCAGGGGTCAGGCTGGCGGGGCGTCCGGAAGACGAACTGATTGGCAGTTCACTCGCTGACACCTATCTCCCGGACGAGCGCCATCTTTTGGAGCATCGGATCGAGAAATTGAAAGCGGAGGGATCTTTTCGGTTCGAACGAAAATTCGTGCGGGCGAACGGCGAAGTAATTCCGGTAGAGGTTACTTTAACGGCTCTGCGCGGCCGCTATTACCAGTCGATCATCCGGGACATCAGTCAGCGGAAGCGACGCGAAGCGCTCCTGGCCGGAGAGAACCGCGTTCTTGAGATGGTGGCCAAAGGCGATTCGCTGGCCGACATCCTCGACAGATTATGTCTCCTCGTAGAAGAGCAATCGCCCGGTGTCCTCGCCTCCATTTTGTTAATGGATCCGAATGGCAAACGGTTGCGGCACGGCGCGGCCCCGCATCTTCCCAAAGCGTACACAGAAGCGATCGACGGAGCTTTCATCGGGCCAGCGGTCGGTTCCTGTGGAACGGCCGCTTACCGCGGCGAACAGGTGATCGTCTCCGACATTGTTGTCGATCCGCTGTGGGCCGATTTTCGGGAACTCGCTTTGGCACATTCGCTCCGCGCTTGTTGGTCCACGCCGATCTTTTCCTCCGAAGGCAAAGTGATCGCAACGTTCGCCATGTACTATCGCCAGCCGCGGAGCCCGACTCCGCTGGAGCAGGACACCATTAAACACATTACTCATCTCGCCGGCGTTGCCATCCAGCGGAAACTGGCGGAAGCGGCCCGGCGCGAGAACGCGGCGTATCTGGCCGAAGCCCAGCGGCTCAGCCACACCGGAAGTTGGGCATGGACGCCCGCCACCGGCGAGATCAGGTACTGGTCGGAGGAAACTTATCGCCTCCATGGTTTCAATCCGGAAGCCGGGCCGCCGCGCTTCGAAACATTTTTTGGACGCCTCTGCCCCGAGGACCAGGGCAGAGTGAGAGAACTATTCGGAAAAGCGATAGCTGAGAAAGCGGACTTCGAAACCGACTATCGAGTTGTTCACGCGAACGGCGACGTCAAGCACATCCATGCGGTCGGGCATCCGATTTGCGATGAGGCCGGTCATTTTGTGGAATTCGTCGGCACCGTTATCGATATCACCGAAAGCAAGCGCGCCGAAGAAGCGCTGCGCGCTTCCGAGCAGGTGGCGCGGGGACAGGTGGAGACGCTGGCGCAGAGCCTGGATGTTTTGGCGACCGCGCCGGAGCCGGAGAAATTCATTGGGCAAATGCTCGGTACGATCGGTCGCCTCGTGAACGCGCACAGCTCGATGGTATGGCTGTTCGACCAACTAACGGACGCGATCATTCTGCGGTTCATGGCAAAAGGCGACAAAGCGGTCGCACCTGATCTTGAGCATCCTTTCATGAAAGACCCCTTCTCCTGGAAGCAGAGTGCGATGATCCAGGAGCTGCTCTTTACCGGCGGCCCCGTTATCTGCGAAGAGGTGGAAACTGATCCGCGCCTGCACGCGGAATGGCGCGACTACTTCAAACAGAGCGGGACAAAGAGGTTTCTGGCGGTTCCTCTGTTGATCGGTGGAGAGGTAAGAGGTTTCATTGGGATTCGGCATGCCGACCGCGCACCCTACCGGCCGGAGCAGGTCGAACTAACTCAGGCGCTCGCCCACCAGGTCATGCTCGCGATCCAACTCAACGAATTTGCCGAGCAAGGCCAGCGCGCGGCGGTCCTGGAAGAGCGGAATAGAATGGCGCGCGACATCCACGACACGCTCGCGCAAGGATTCACCGGCGTCATCGTGCAATTGGAAGCCGCCGAGGATGCGATCTCCTGCGGCTCTCGCAAGGAAGCGGACGCTCATTTGCATCGCGCCGGAGAACTGGCGCGGAGCAGCCTGAGCGAAGCGCGCCGCTCGGTCCATGCGCTGCGTCCGCGGGCATTGCAGGAACACAATTTCTGGGAGGCGCTCAAAGGTTCTATTAAGAACACGACCGTTGGAACAGCGCTTCACGCCACCTTTGAAGCGCAAGGCAAACTGCCGGACCTACCGCAACGCTGGCAGGAAAATCTTCTCCATATCGGACAGGAAGCGTTGAGCAACGCGCTTAAGTACGCGCACGCCCGTAACTTTAAGACGCGACTAACCTACAAGGCAAAACAACTTCGCCTGGAACTTCGTGATGATGGCCGGGGCTTCAAAGCCAAGGATCCGCATGACGGGGTGGGCCTTCGCGGAATGCGCGAACGGGTCGAACAAATGGGCGGGGAATTGGAAATCACCAGCGCACGTGGTAAGGGCACCAGGATCACCGTGGTATTGCCTGGCAACGGAGAATCAATCTCATGAAAGCCAAAAAGAAAATTGCAACCAAGTCTAACCAACCTGCAAAGAAACCAACGGCTGCTCCGAAGAAAGCGCTGAAAGGTCCCGATACAAAAGAATCCCGGATCACTGTCGTCATCGCCGATGATCATAGCGTTGTTCGCGAAGGGTTGGTTTCACTCATAACCCGGAAAGCGGACATGACCGTTGTCGGCGAAGCAGCCAATGGCCGGGAAGCGGTCGATCTTTGGAAGAAACATCATCCGGATGTGGTGCTGCTCGATTTGCGTATGCCTGAGCTCGACGGCGTCGGCGCCCTCAAGGAAATTCGTGGCAACGACGAGAAGGCGCGGATCATTGTCCTCACGACGTTTGACGGCGATGAAGACATTTACCGCGCGATCCAAGCGGGCGCCAAAGGTTACCTCCTAAAAGATGTGCCTCGCGAGGCCCTGATGGATTGCATTCGCCGCGTTCATGCGGGTGAAACTTGTGTACCTGTGCACTTGGCGGCGAAACTCGCGGAACGTGTCAGCGGGGAAACTCTGAGCCAACGTGAAATCCAGGTGCTTAGGCTGATGGCTCAGGGAAAAAGTAACAAGGAGATCGGCTCCGCTCTCTTTATCAGCGAAGGCACGGTGAAGTCGCACGTCAAAGGCATCTTCGCCAAGATGAACGTGATCAGCCGGACCGAAGCAGTCGCCAACGCGACTCGGCGCGGCTTGATTCAGTTGTAGGCGCGTTTTGGTCGATTGTGGGCGTTTGGTCCGCACGCCTACATTCGAATAGCGTTTGCAGGATGCCCCCTGCGCGGTTGCGGCGCTATCTCGAAGGAGGGAACCAACATCACCTCCTAGGTAGCACTATAAAATCCCGCAGACGCGCCGTGGCTCACCGTCTGACGCACCGCCATCTTTGAGGTATGCCTAGAAATGGTTCGATAAAAACTGCCGAGCTTTTACGCCGACGCGCGGCGCCGCTGGCAACACCGACGGACCTTACACGTTCGGCGACCAAAGACATCGCCGGCGCGATGAACGCAATCCTGGCGGACGTGTTCGCGCTCTACCTGAAAACGAAGAATTTCCACTGGCACATGAGCGGCCCGCATTTCCGCGATTACCATTTGCTTCTCGACGAGCATGGCGACCAGCTCTTCGCCATGACGGACCCTATCGCAGAGCGGATTCGAAAGATTGGCGGAGTTACGATCAAGTCGATCGGTCAGATCTCACGGCTTCAACGCGTCCTCGATAATGACGCAGAATATGTCGATCCGCCGGGCATGATCGGCGAGTTGGCCGAAGACAACAAAACGCTGGCCGCGCGACTGCGCGAGACGCACAACGTCTGCGACGAGCATCGCGACGTCGCCACCGCGAGTCTGATCGAAGTTTGGATCGATGAGACCGAGCGCCGCACCTGGTTCTTATCGGAACTAAAACGCGGCAGGTAGATCAAACCAAAACAAGGAGACCAAACCATGGCCAGCAATCGCGGAGTAGCATATATGGGGACTGGAAAGGTCGAGGTCCAAAGTATCGACTATCCAAAATTGATTAGCCCTGATGGCAGGACCTGCCAGCACGGCGTCATTCTGAAAATCGTTTCGACGAATATCTGCGGAAGCGATCAACACATGGTCCGGGGCCGCACGACGGCGCCGGTGGGAATGATCCTTGGTCATGAGATTACCGGCGAAGTGATCGAGGCCGGGCGGGATGTGGAGTTCATCAGGGTCGGAGATTTAGTTTCGGTGCCTTTCAACGTAGCCTGCGGCCGCTGTCGCACCTGCAAGGAACAAAAGACCGGCATTTGTCTGAACGTTAATCCGGGTCGCGCCGGTGGGGCGTACGGCTACGTGGACATGGGCGGCTGGATCGGCGGCCAGGCAGAATACGTGATGGTGCCGTATGCCGATTTTAATCTGCTCAAGTTCCCGGATAAAGCGCGGGCGATGGAGAAAATCCGAGACCTGACCTGTCTGACGGACATCCTTCCAACCGGATATCACGGCGCCGTCAACGCAGGCGTGGGACCGGGCTCCACGGTCTACGTCGCGGGGGCAGGGCCGGTCGGGCTGGCCGCGGCCGCTTCCGCGCAATTGCTTGGCGCAGCGGTCGTGATCGTGGCCGACATGAACGAAGCGCGACTCGCGCACGCGCGTTCCTTCGGTTGTGAAACGATCGACCTCAAGGAAAACGGCGCCCTCGCGGAGAAGATCGAACAGATTCTCGGCGTCCCCGAAGTGGACAGCGCGATTGACTGCGTGGGCTTCGAGGCAAAGGGACATGGCGCGGACGTTCACACCGAACAGCCAGCGGTAGTCCTCAATTCTGCGATGGAAATTACACGCGCCGGCGGAGCGATCGGCATCCCAGGCCTCTATGTCACTGATGATCCCGGCGCAAAAGACGAGGCCGCCAGAAGAGGAGCAATCTCCATCCGCTTTGGTCTCGGTTGGGCGAAGAGCCATTCATTCTTCACCGGCCAGACACCCGTCATGAAGTATAACCGGCAACTAATGATGGCGATCCTGCACGACAAGATCCAGATAGCCAAAGCGGTCAACGTCACTGTCATTATCCTCGATGATGCGCCGCGGGGTTATGCTGAATTCGATCAAGGCGTGCCGAAGAAGTTTGTCATCGATCCTCACGGCAGCTTAAAGAAAGCTGCGTAGGAAATAGAATGAGCCATACCAATGCGATCGTTACCGCGACGCGGCGTGGGTTGAATCAGCTATAGGTGGTTCCCTCGAACGAGGGACCGAAAAATCCCCAGAGCGCGTGATGGCAGGAAGCCGGGACGGCGGCGTACATTCCTCCATGAAACAAAGCATACTCAAACAAACAACTATCAACCTCGCGGTCGTCTTACTGTTCGCCCTTCTGGGCGCGTGTGCCGAAACCACGTCGTCCTACGCGAGCCGGCGTCCGCTTACCGCGTCCCGGGATAGCTCGGGTCCCGTCCAGGATCCCGATATCATTGATGGCGGAGTGAGAATACCAGTCAACACTTACTACAACTGGCCGCCTATCGGAGACCAGGGCCCGCGATAGGAACATTACAACGCCAGTCGCGTCGCTCGGTGCTCTGGCGAAGCGAAACCATCTTCGATCCCTGCAGCCATGACCAGGATAATCTTAAGCATGGCGTTGTTCGCCGTCGCGGCGCTCGGACAAGACCGGGCACTTCCCGAACTGCCGCAAACCACTACTCCGGTAACGCTGGCAGCGGCATCCGATCCCGTCACCGGCAGGTCCGAGTTCCGCTATCGGGACAAGAACGTTCCGCCCGTGATGCGGGTGCTGCCGGGGAGCACTCTCAACGTGGAATATAAGAACGAGCTCGATGTCCAATCGAGAGAAGATTGCTTCGGTCATCCATGCATGAACATGACCAATCTTCATTTTCATGGACTGCACGTCTCGCCCAACGCCCCACAGGACGATGTCCTGGACATGATGGCTTCTCCCGGAGAAACGTTGCATTATTCCGTGCAGGTGCCACGCCAACAACCGCCGGGATTGTATTGGTACCACACCCATTCGCACGGTGAGAGCTACGTCCAGGACCTGGATGGGATGTCAGGAGTTATTGTTGTCGAAGGCATCGACCGTTACATCCCCGAAGTCTCAAACATGCGTGAGCGGATTTTGATTCTGCGAGATCTTGTTCTACCCAAGGATAAGGTGGAACGGAACAAAGTGATGGAGTCGGTCGCGATGCAAACCACCCAGTGCGGGAGGGCGGCCGAACCTCCGGAACGTGCCTTTACCGTGAATGGAATTCTTCGGCCCCAAATCGACATTGCACCCGGCGAGCGTCAGTTTTGGCGGATCGTCAACGCGAGTCCCGATCTCTACGCCGACTTGGAACTGAACTCTGAATCGCTTGAAGTGGTAGCTCTCGACGGTATGCCCCTGGCCTACCATGACCCGGCGACCCGGAAGCGAGCAATGAGCCACGTTTTGCTTCCCCCGGCGGGAAGAGTGGAAGCCATTGTTACCGGGCCACCCGCGGATTCGCGCGCGGCCCTGCGCTCGCGGTGCTTCGATACAGGCCCGGATGGAGATTCCAATCCCGCCATGGTCCTGGCCGATATTGTTTCGGCGCAACCATCAAATCAACAGGCTCGCCCGCGGCCTGACGGGGCGCCCGTTTACGCGACCTTCGCGCCGGGAATTCTCAAACGCGTCGAAGCCGATGAACCGCAGTTTGTGGTCGAGTTCACGGAAGACAAACAGGGGTTCTACATAAATGGCCGGAAATTCGAAATGAATAACGGCCCAATGCTGACCGTGGATGTCGGTTCGCTGCAACACTGGCGAGTGGTGAATTCAACCAGGGAGGTCCATCCGTTTCACATTCATCAAGTCCACTTTCTCGTTTATGCCGTCGATGGAAAGCCGGTAAAAGATCCGGTGTGGCTCGATACGGTCAATGTCCCCTACGGCAGTTCAGTCGATCTCGTCATGGATTTTACTGATCCCATCATTCGCGGGATGTCGCTCTTTCATTGTCACCTGCTCAAGCACGAAGATAAGGGCATGATGGCGAAGATCCTCTTTCGCTAGGTCTGGACGCGGCCCCGCTATCTCGAATGAGGGAGCGCGAATCCTCCCGCTGGCGGCATTCACAAATCCTCCGTAGGCGCGGTGGAGGTTTCGGAGCAGTGACCCGAAACTCAGAGGGGGAACAGATGAACAAGAATGGCAAAGGACCTTAAAAGATGAAACTACCGACTAACTTACTAATACCCCTCCTGGCGTGCAGCGTTGTCGCGAGTGCCATAGTTCAGGCACAAAGTAAGGGCCATGGGAGCCAACCCGGGGCAGACACTGATTGGTCGCAGCTAATCGGGAGTATGGAGAAAATGCACATGTCCGTGGCTGCAATCCAACGGTCCGGCAATGACGATGTGGACTTTGTCAGATTAATGCTTCCGCATCACCGGGCGGCGGTCGACATGGCTAAGGCGCAACTCATGTATGGCAAGGATCCGGAAATGCGAAAATTGGCGCAGGAAATCATCACCGCCCAGCAATCAGAAATTAACCTGATGCGGCATTGGCTGAAAGAACAGCCAGCTCAAGTAGAAATCAATCCAACGCCCGGGCCGACCCCCGCCCAAACCTCTTCGCTATGATTCCTTCCCCGGCTAACAGGTGGAGTTTCCAGCAGCATCTGGAGGGGCTAAGCAGCATCGAAAGCAGCTTCGGTCCGAAAGAAACGGCGGAGCGGCTGGAGAAAGAGATCCGCGCGCATGGGATGGTTATCTTTGCCCGGATCGATCATGCCGCGGGCGCAACCGCTGCGGGTTTGTCATTGCGGCCCACCGAGCTCATCATCTTCGGTAACGCTCGCGGTGGCACACCGCTGATGCAAGCCGTGCAGACAGTTGGAATCGACCTTCCACTGAAGGCACTTGTCTGGGAAGATGCAGAGGGCAAGACATGGCTTTCGTATAACGAACCCAGTTGGATCGCGCAGCGACATAGCATAGACGGCGCAAGACCAGTCGTAAGTAAGATCGCCGCCGCGCTCAGCGCGATATCGAAAGCGGCGACGAACAGCTGATCACAGCGTTACGCCGCTGACTCGACGGCCCAGGCATCCATGAGCAAGCAGAAGCAGCCACACCGGTTAGCGGATGCCGACGCGGGAATGTTTGACGCAGAGTCGAGTCCATCGCGCTCGGGCCCTATTGCCCTTGTCGTGTCCTCGGCCCTTGGCGGCCATGCCGCATCGCGCCAGGCGCACGCCGACGTTGCCACGCCGACGCCTGTCGATTCCGCGGAGCGTGCGAACAAGTGGGTGGTGCTCGCCCTTTCGGGGACTGCGACTTTCATGACGACCCTGGACTCTTCTATCGTCAACATCGGCCTGCCGTCCATCGCCCACGCTTTTGGCGTACCGCTATCGGGTAATATCGAATGGGTCCTGATCAGCTATCTCGTCGTCATCGCGGCCGTCTTGCTCACGCTTGGCCGACTGGCCGACATGCTGGGACGCAAGCCGCTCTTCCTGGCCGGTCTCGCGGTCTTCACAATCGGCTCGGCGCTCTGCGGCGCTGCGCCCTCCCTGGAGATGCTCATCGCCGCGCGCTGCTTCCAGGGCCTGGGTGCGGCCGCGATTCTCTGCGTAAACGTCGCCATGATCACGCGCTCATTCCCCGGCGCCGAACGCGGTCGTGCGCTCGGCCTCAACATGATCCTCCTGGCGCTGGGCGTGAGCGCGGGCCCAACCATTGGCGGCATCCTGACCCAGGCGTTGAACTGGCGATGGATCTTCTATGTCAATCTGCCGATCGGCGCACTGGCCCTGCTCGCCGCCTGGCGTCTGCTGACCGAGCGCTACCACTTGGAACCGCGCCGCTTCGACCTGCGAGGCGCCGCGCTTCTCGCCACCGGTTTGGCCGCGCTAACTCTTGGTCTCTCCTTCGGGCAGGAATGGGGCTGGGGCTCGCTCCGGTTCCTAAGCACGATGGGAATTGCGATGGTCGCCCTAGCCGGAGCGGCGCGGGTCGAGCGGCGGGTGCCCGCTCCCGTCCTGGATCCGGCGCTGCTCCGCAACCGGGTCTTCGCATTCGCGAACGTAAGCTTCGTCATCTGCATGCTGGCTCTATTCGCGGTGAGCTTTCTGTTGCCGTTCTACCCCGAGGAGTTGCAGGGGTTCGACACGCTTCGGTCGGGGCTGCTGCTTACGCCTCTCCCGCTGACGCTCGCGGTGGTGGCACCCATCAGCGGGGCGTTCGCGGATAGGGTCGGTTCCCGGTGGCTCGCGCCGCTGGGGCTGGCCATCGCGTGCGCGGGCTTGCTGCTCCTGAGCG
>JBEEHG010000020.1:0-40164 GCA_041167265.1 Verrucomicrobiota bacterium
GCCGAATCTGGATCGCTGAAGCTGGTAGCGCGTACGGGAATCGAACCCGTCTTTCGGCCTTGAGAGGGCCATGTCCTAACCGATAGACGAACGCGCCGTTTAGCGGCGGCAATCCTAGCGGGCAAATCCAGCTTCGGCAAGCCGCGTTCCCCGAGGGAACTCGTTAGGCGCCGATCAAGGAGTGGCTTTCGCGCGCGGCGTTGGCTCGGGCCGAACGTGCGGCTGGGCCAGAGCGTCGATCGCTGCTTTCTTTCGTTGCTCGATGTAAGCCTTCACGTCGGCCGCTTCCGCGAGCACCCCCATGCGCCCGTAAAAGATTTTGTAATACGCGCGCCTCAGTTCCCGTCTCTCCTGGTCGGTCCGGGCGGAAGCGATCGCTTTTTTCGCCGCGATGACTTCCGCTTCCTGGCTCACCCGGTTCTGAAGTTTGCGCCATTCAAGATGCAATCGTTGCTCCTCGACCGCCTGGATCAACGGGGAATGTTGAAACGCCGAGTCGAGCTCTGTGATGGACGGAAGAGTCTTCTTCGGCGGGGCGGACGTGTTCGGGACCAGCGGCGAAGGCTCCACTTCAATGGGGATCTCGGGAATGTTCAGCTCCGGCCGGACGCTGGGGCTCGGGGCGGCGGTCGCCGACGATGATGGCAAGGGTGGTTCCTGCGCGAAAACCAGTCGCGCCAGGAAAGCGGTCGCCGTTACCAGAAGTAGTGGAGCTCTCATCGAAACGCGGAATTAAATATCACAAAAAACGGGATGCCGCTCGGCAGCGTCGGGCTCTGGCAATGGCAGAGGGTAATCGGTTGCGATGTCGGGGTGACAGGATTCGAACCTGCGACCTCCTGGTCCCAAACCAGGCGCTCTACCAAGCTAAGCTACACCCCGCGTTGACCACGCTTACCATGTGCGCTGGCCGGCCGCATGCGCAAAGTTTCAGGCGGGAGTGCCCGCAGCGCATGTGGAGTCTAGCGCCTAATCGTCGTCGCTCCGTTGGTTCTTCAGCGAGACGATCGAATTCACAATTGTAATTACGGCGTCGGTGTACTGCTTGTCGGCCTCCGGTGTCCCGGCTTGGAAGAGGGCGAAGTAATTCTCCTTGTCGAAACTGAAAGCCACGATCGCCAGGGACCGGGGCGATCCCTTGTCCTTCGCCATAATGTCGCTCTCGAGCATTTTCACGCCGCTCTCGCTCTTGAATTCCACCGGGTCGTTCGCCTTGATGTTGGAAAAGCGTTTGTCGACTTCCTTCATCGTTTCTTCAATCGCCCCCTGAGCGGTGCTGGCTTGCACGGGGAAAATGCTGATGGCGTAAGCGGCCCCTTTGGGTTGCGCACTGATGATGCCGGCGCTGGTGATCTCGGCTTTCCAGTCGTTCGGAAACGTCACGCTGAACTCCGGATGCTTCTGCGGGAACTTCAGCGTCTTGGCGGAGAGGATTCCCGGACCAAAAATGGTAAGCAGCACCACGAGCGCAATCGCTTTGAATTTCATGGGCCCAGAGTAACGGCGCGGTGCCGGTTACGGAAGGAGATTTGCTGGAGTGTCGGTTCGGGCGCGGGATCGGATGAGCACCGCGCGAAGCCCGAAGTAAATTAGGAGTCCCGCGGGGACGGCGAAGAAAAGGGACCCGACCAAAATCGGCCGGCCGACGGTCAGAAAAGTCGTCCATTCCATCCATTCCGAAAGCGAGACGCGTTTGAATCCGGGGCGTTGCGGAATGCGATGGTAAAGCGTCCACATTCCCAGTTTGTATTGCCAGAAGAACATCGCCGGCACGAGCGGCAGAAGCACATCGTGCAAAGTGACCGTGATCACCGCCGCCGTCTTGTTCGCCCGGCACAGCCACGCGATCAGAAACGCGAGCAGCGTTTTCAGGGTAAAGAGCGGGGTGAAGCCGAAGAACATTCCAATGGCCGCGCCGAGCGCGATGTTATGCGGCGTGTCCGGCAGCGTCATCAACGTCATGTGATGCGCACGCATCCAGCGGTTCAGACGCCGCCAAAGCCCGACACGGGGCTGCGGCTCCTTCCCCTCGCCTGCCCTCGGGCCCTCGTTCGGATCGGTCATGCCTGGAATAGCTCCGTTTGCCGCGGAATCGGCGCAACTATTTGACCGAGCGCCTTTCGCATTCGGAGGGCGGCGTGCGGCGCGTAATCGAGGGCGTTGTTATTGAAAACGACGTGCACCTCCTTTGCTTCCTTTGCCAACTCCCGGGCGCGCCCGGCCACCTCGCTGATCTCCTCATCGCTGTAATCGTAATTGAACCGGGCGGCGACAGTTTTTCCCGTTGTGTAAGCGTGCGCGTCGCGGCCGTGCAGCCGCAGATAAGCCAGTTCCGGGTTCGTGATCGTGTTCAGCTCCGGTGGCATGATGGTGAAATGCTTTTCCGCTGGCGTATCGACCGCGACCAGGGTGGCGGAATGCTCACGAAAGAACTCGAGGGTCGCCTCGCGCTGGTCCCCTTCCACCCAGTTGCGGTTCCGCAGTTCGACCGCCATCCGGTAATCCGCGAACGCGCCTAACAAATCGTCGAGTTCGGCTAGCTGATGTTTCTTCGGAGAAAAGCCGGGCGAAAGCTGGAGCAGCAACGCGCCCAGCTTGTGGTTTCCTCGCAGGATTTCCAGGGATCGAAGAAACTCATCGATCATGGCCCGCTCCAGGGCCGGCGTGAGCTTGACCCGCCCCTTTACGTCGCTCTCGGCTTTTTTCTGCAGGGCCGGCGGCAGCAGTTTCAGGTTGGTAGAGTGACGCGAAAGCAACTGGTGCAGCTTCACATCGAACACGAAATCGTCCGGCGTGCTTTGGCACCAGCGCTGGGCGAGCCGCGGATCCGGCGCAGAATAAAAGCTCGAGTTTACCTCCACCATTTCGAAATGCTGCGCGTACCAAGACAGCCGGTCGCCCGCCGGCATTTTCTTCGGATACCAATGCTCCACGAACCCCGGGTCCGACCAGCTCGCCGTCCCCACCAGGATTCGCGATTGCGGTTTGCTCTTGGCCACCTGCCGATTCGATTCGTTTTTTGTCACAAAGTAAATCGCTGACCGCGATTTTGCGGTTGCGCTCGCCGTTCGATGCGCCATACTTCGGACTTCAAGACGCGGGGTGGAGCAGCCTGGTAGCTCGTCAGGCTCATAACCTGAAGGCCGCGGGTTCAAATCCCGCCCCCGCAACCAAATTACTTGTTGGTAGGGCGAGACTCTGTCGAGCCGCCGCAGCGAAATCACCGCTTGCTGTAGAAACTCGGTTGCGCCACATATACCCTCCGTCAATCGACGGACATTTCCGATCCAGAGTAGCTCAGTGGTAGAGCGGTCGGCTGTTAACCGATTGGTCGTAGGTTCGAATCCTACCTCTGGAGCCCTTCGACGCGCCTGCGGCGTGCCGCCCACAAACAACGGGCGAATCCTACCTCCTCGATCCACCCCAGAAAAACTGCGCCGGGTCAGGGAACCAGAATGCGCGAATACGCATACATCGTTTCGCCAGCCATGAACGGCGGGAAGGACTTCGTCTGAATCTTCGCTTTGATTTCGGGGCCGAGGTTCACGACGAGATAGGCGAATATTCGGCGCATCTGCGTGCGAAGCTCGGGCGAGACGGGATGAGCATCGAGCCGTTTCAACCAACGGCGGACTGCCTCCACGGCCCAGGGGTGCCAGAGAAAATGGACCGACGGATTCTCGTCCAACTTTTGGCCTTCATGAGTCACAAAAACGCGCCGGAAACGGCTGACGCTCGGCGCGGAATCAAGCGAGCGCCCGCTGAGCCGTTCGAAGTGACGTGGAATCGCGGCGAGGATCGGGGCCGGAATCGTGATGCCGCGCTGGTCTTCGGCTCGCAATAATTCGCCGTAAATCTGCAGCGTGAGGCCATCAGACACTGGCGCTTCGTCATCGATGGTCCCACGCCAGCCGGGCACGTCACCCGCGGCGTTCCATTGGCTGACCAGCCATTCCGCTGTTTTCGCAAGCATCCGGTCGCGCGCTTCCGCGTCGCCTTTCCACGGAAGATCGGCTTCGTGCAATTCGAGCAGCATAAGGAGCGCGAGCGCGCCGGTATAGGTCGCGTGATAGCCCGGCTGCAATTGATCCGGATAAGTGTTCCAGCCGCCGCTCACCGGGTCCCAATATAATTCGAGGTGCGCCTGAACTTCAGCCAGGCGCCGTTCGAATCGGCCCCGTTTCTCGCCCATTAACAATCCAGGGCGGTTCAAGGCCATTGCCAGCGCCGTTACGTTCCATATCGCTGGCTCCGCCTGCGTGTAGGCCCCGTTCGTGGTAAGAAACCCATATTTTTTCCCACCGGCTTCAATCAGAAGGTCGGGCGCGAAAGTCGCCTCCAGCTCGGTCACGAGCGCTTGCAGTTGGTCGGATGTCAGGTCCGGGGAGCGGAGCAACCCGCTGATGGCCTGGCATTGGTCCCAGATCGCTAAAGATTTCTCGTGGCCAGGGCGACTGGGGGTGTCGGTTATAAACCGAGTTCCTGTAGTCCACACCTCCCACAGAACGTTCGACGCTGCACGGCGCGTCTCCGCGGCGGCAGCGCGCGTGACTGCATCACTCGGGATGCGCCGGAAAAAGGACACATCAAAACGGTCCAGGACCGTCCGAAGCGCCGGGCCACCCGGAATGCCAATTCCCACATCGGCGAGCGCGATGTAACCCGCGAAAAGCAAGAACCCAGCGACGACCGCCGCAACCGACCACCGAATTCTGCGGCGAACGGCGCGCTGCCGTTCCCGTTGATGAAGCTGGTCGAAGCCGACATTCAGCATACCCGAGAGCAGCTTCAGAAGGGCGTTCGGCTTTCCGTCTTTTCCGGGGCGCGCGTCGGCCGCGATCGGTTCAGTCGCCTCACTCGTTAGGTCGCCATTGGGGGCGACCTTGAAGCGGACGGCCGGCGGGAAGCATTCAAGTTCGCCGAGGTTCGAGTCGGCGTTGGGTTCGCCGTCGACAATGAGACAAAGAACGCGCCCTTCGCCGCCGAGCAATTTGAAAACCTCGATTTCGCGGTTCACCCAACGCGAGACCGCCGCGCGCGGGGAACAGATCACGATCAGATAAAGCGAACTTTCCAGCGCCTGCTGGATTTGCGTTTTGAGTTCGGCCGCGCCGGGCAACTCCTCGCGATCCCGGAAAAGCGGAAACAGGCGGCGCGGCGTGCGGCCGCCGTGCAACGGTTGGCCAACCAGGGAGCGTGGGATCCGGTAGGTCTCAATTCCTTCATGAACCCATTTCGCCCACGCCTCGTCGCGGTGGCTGTAACTGACGAAAGCCCAATACCGCACGCCCGGCGGCAACCCGTCCGCTCCTGGATGGACGGCTAATGCCTCGATCGTCTCCGAAGAACTTGGCGGCATCGGCCCGAACATTCTGCATTCTCGGAAAAGATTGAAGATAAAATTCGAAGGTCCATTGGCTGAGCTGTCGGACCCTCCGCGGCCATTGACTGGATCGCTCCCAGCCTCTAGATCAGTCGCCGCATGGCTGCTGTCATCGAAGGTAAACACACCATTTCGCCGCTGACCGCGACCTGCATCGTCGTCGCCAACATGGTGGGCACCGGCATTTTCACGAGCCTCGGGTTTCAGGTGACCGGGTTGCCCACTGGATTTTCGATCCTCGCCTTGTGGATCGCGGGCGGAATTTGCGCGCTCTGCGGGGCGTTGTCGTACGCGGAGCTGGGCGCGGCGCTGCCGCGGTCAGGCGGCGAATATAATTTCCTCAGCGTCATTTACCATCCATCACTCGGATTTTTGGCGGGCTGGATTTCAGCGACGATCGGGTTCGCGGCGCCGGTGGCGATCGCGGCCATCGCGTTTGGGACTTACTTTGCCGATGTTTTTCCGGGCCTGAATCCAATCGTGCTTTCTCTGGCCATCGTGACGATTTGCACGGTCGTTCTCCTGCGCGACCTCCAGCTGGGGAGCGCTTTCCAAAACGGGTCCACGATTTTGAAGATCGCGCTCATCCTGATCATTGTTGTTGCCGGATTTTGCGTCAGATCATCGCAGCCGATTTCATTTCTCCCCGCCAAGGGCGATGGCGCGTTGGTCATGAGCGCGCCTTTCGCGGTGAGTCTTTACTGGGTCATGTACGCCTACTCCGGGTGGAACGCGTCGACTTACATCGTCGGCGAATTGCGCAATCCCGGGCGCACCGTTCCCTTGTCGGTAGGAATCGGAACGGTTCTCGTCGTTCTCCTTTACGTCGCCACCAATGCCGCGTTCCTCCGCACCACTCCAATGGGAGAGATGGCGGGCAAACAACAGATCGCGATCATCGCCGGCTCCCACATTTTCGGCGGGTCGGGTGCGAGGATCACCGGGCTTTTCATTTGTCTCGGCCTGATTTCGAGTGTGAGCGGAATGATGTGGATCGGCCCGCGAATCACGGCGGCGATGGGCGAAGACCTGCGGGCGTTGAGCTGGCTCGGCCGGCGCAATCCGCACGGGGTGCCGGTGAATGCGATCCTCACCCAGTTCGCGATCGTGATTGTGCTCCTGTTGACGGCGACTTTCGCCACCGCCGTCAACTACGTTCAGTTTAGCCTCACTCTTTGTTCGACCCTGACCGTGCTTGGCGTATTCGTCCTGCGCTGGAAACGCCCGGAGCTGCCGCGCCCGTATCGCACCTGGGGCTATCCCATCACGCCGCTGGTCTTCCTCGCCATCAGCATCTGGATGCTCGAACATATGCTGGCGGACAGTTCCACCAGGGCGCCGTCGCTCTGGGGACTTGCCACCATGGCGCTGGGATTGATCGTCTATTTTCTTTCTCCGAAAACCAAAGTGGCACGCCCGTCTTAAGCGCACTCATGAAACGACTTTTGCTTTTTCTGGCGGTCATTCTTCTGGCGCTCCCGGTCTGGGCCCGCGGGGGCACCCTCGATGAAACCGCGCGCTTCCTGGCCGGTATTCCGGTGACCGGACCGCTCGCTCCGCTGACCAAGGATCCGGCCTGGCTCGATCATGCCCGGAATCTCGACAGCGCCTGGATGAAGAAAGATTACCACCAGATCCGTCCCATTCGCGCCTGGATGCTGGCGAACGCCCCGGAATTCTACGCCAGCAGCAACACCTGCTACTACATGTTCGGCGGGCCGGATTTTCTTTACGCCAACCTCTTTTTTCCGCAGGCGAAAACCTACATCCTCGCCGGGCTGGAACCGGTCGGGCAGGTGCCGGACCTGACCCGGATGGATCCGGCGCTGCTCCGGACCGATCTGAACGCCTTGCGCCAGTCGATGCACACCGTCCTGCAGACCCACTACTTTATTACCAAGGACATGCGGACGGATCTTACCAACGCAAATCTCGGGGGCACCCTGCCTATCCTTTACGTTTTCCTGGCGCGACTGAATTGCACGGTTCTCGACACAACTTACATCAAAAGCCCGGCGGAAGGCGTGAAGATCAATTTCACGCGCGACGGCAGCCAGCAGACTCTCTATTACTTTAAAACCGATCTTTCCGGCGGTCCGAGTCCGTTTCTGAAATGGTGCGCGGGACAGGGCCCGGGAGTGAGCCTGTTAAAAGCGGCATCGTACCTGATGCACACGGAAGGTTTCGCGGGCGTGCGCAATTTTCTCCTCAACAACAGCAAGGTCATTATCCAGGACGACTCCGGCATTCCGCTGCGCGCGTTCCCGAAGCCGTGGAAAGTCGATTTCTACGGACGTTATGTGCCGCACGAGGAGATGTTCGCGAAATACGATCAGCCCGACCTGGCCGCGATCTACAACCGGCCGCCGCCGCCGCCGCAACTTGGTTTTGCCTTTGGTTATCATTGGCAAAAAGATCGCGGGCTTCTTATGCTCGCGACCCGAAAGTAGGAACTCTTTTTCTTGCGCGTCCGACGATTTCTTTTTCTTGCGGTTTTTATCGCCTGCAGCCGTGCCCTGGCCGGCGATCAAAACGCTGATGCGACCGCGAAATTTCTGGCCGGCTTGCCGGTCAGCGGAACGCCGCTGGAAAACTACGCCAACGCCAGCGGCTCGAAATCGCACGCGACCGATCTGGATCGCGCCTGGAAGCAGTTCGAGCAACGGCAGCTCGCTCGAATTCGCGAGTGGGCGCCGCAGGCTTTGGGAGCGGCCTACCAGGATACCGCGCCGATGTACTACATGTTTAGCGGTCCCGATTTTATCTACGCGAACGCGTTTTTTCCGAACGCCAGCACCTACATCCTTTGCGGCACCGAACCAGTCGGCGCGATTCCCGACATTCCCAAGGTTCCCGCCCATGCCTTGCCCTCCGCGCTCGCGAACCTGCGCAAGTCGCTCAATTCGATTCTGAGCCTGAGCTTCTTCATCACCAAAAACATGAAGGTCGATCTGCGCCAGCAGCAACTCAGCGGCACCCTGCCGGTGCTCTATGTCTTTCTCGCGCGGGCCGGCTGCACCATCGATTCCGTCGAGCTCGTCGCCCTCGACAAGGAAGGCGCGTTCGTTCCGGAGGGCAAGGGAACCACGCCCGGAGTCCGGATCGCTTTCAAGGGTCCCGCCGGACAATCGCAAACGCTTTACTATTTCACGACGGACCTGGCGGATTGGGCGATCAAGGTGAATCCGAATTTCGGGAAATTCTGCGAGCAACAAGGCCAGGGGCTCACCCTGCTGAAAGCCGCCTCCTACCTGATGCACTCCGATAATTTCTCGAAGGTGCGCGGCTATCTTCTCGCGCACAGCAAGCTCATCGTTCAGGACGATTCCGGGATTCCCTATCGCTTTTTCACGAAAGACAAATGGGACGTTCGTTTCGTGGGACATTATGCCGGACCGATAAGACGTTTTTTGAAAAACGCGCAGCCGGATTTGGCGAAGGATAATGCCGCCAGCACGCCTCCGCCCTTACCGTTCAGCTTCGGCTATCAATGGCAGCCGAGCCGGTCGTCCCTGATTATC
The DNA here is from genome assembly GCA_041167265.1 of Verrucomicrobiota bacterium. GTDB lineage: Bacteria > Verrucomicrobiota > Verrucomicrobiia > Chthoniobacterales > UBA10450 > AV80. The sequence continues at coordinate 8,905 of JBEEHG010000020.1, forward strand.
GCGACACCGAAATAATTATTTCCCGACGAGCAATCTCAGAAACTGCGCGTCGGAAAATTTGTGGCCCGATCCGTGCCGGACAACAACGAGGTTCATCGACGGAATCACATAGAGCCGCTGATACCCGGACCCAATGCACGCGACGACGTCGCTCGGTGCGTTCCGGCAGAGGACGGTGCCGCCCCAGCTTTGGCGCTGCCACTTCGGAACCAAATTCGCCTCGATATCGAACTCGCGCCCGCCTGGCGCCTGCCGATTGTTCCACCAGCCTAACGAAAAGGCGCGGTTTGCACCCGAGCCCCGCCAACATTGCCCCATCGATCCAGCGCTGACGACGGGCGCGCCGCCATTGAGCGCGACCTCGCCCAGCTTCGCCCACAGCCGCGCGCTCAAGAGCCAGCCGGCGGCGAGCAAGGGATTCCCCGCGCTATCGGTGAGGTAGCGCTGCGATCCCAAACCGAGCCGACGCAAAACCCGCCGCTCCAGATAATGCGTCGGCGATTCGCCCTGCAGCTTCGCTTTCAGCACCGCGTGAAAAACCTGGAGCGCGCTCGGCCCATAAATGAAGGCGCTCCCCGGACTGGCTACCAACGGCGCCCGGATCGCGATCGCGTCCCGATCCCCCGGGTTGTCGTTATGCAGGCCAAACACCGGCTCGAGCCCGCATGAAAAATCGAGTAACTGCCGGATGGTGACGCGGGCCTTGCGGCTGTCGTTCTTCCACGACGGGATCGTGTCTGCGACATGCTCGTCGAGACTGAGCAAGCCGTCCTCCGCCGCGGCCAACGCGGCCAAACCCCAGAATGCTTTCGTTCCGCTGTAAATTTTGTGCGGCTCACCGGCGTTCTGTTCCAGCAATGACTGCCCATTTTGCGACGCGAAGAAAGAAGTCCCGCCCGCGCTCCTCGAGTAGGCGGCGGCGGCCTGGAGCGCGCTCGGATTGACAGGACCCGCCGGACTTCCCAATGCGATCCCGGCCGCGAGCAACCAAAGGATGACCCCTTTCTTCATGCGCGCCTCCACTGTGCCCATCGTCCGCCACAATGCCAGCGGGCGCGCGCGGAAATTCGCTCGGCGCTCACCGCTCCTTCTGCCATCTTGTCTGCCATGCGGGTTTTGATCGCGGACGACCAGCGAAGTGTCGGCATGTCCCTTGCCGAGCTGGTTCGCCGGTGCCAGCACGAAGTCGTGGAAGTTGTCACGTCCGGCCTCGAAGCCATTCAGGCTTATGGGAAACATCATCCCGACGTGGTGCTGATGGATTACCAAATGCCGAAACTCAACGGCGCCACTGCTTGCCGTAACATTGTCGCGAAATACCCCGATGCGCGGGTGATTCTGGTTTCCGGATCGGCCAAGGAGATCGCCGGGTCGGGCGCGTTGTCGCTTTTGCTAAAGCCAATCCAACTCGACCGGCTTTACGCCGCGCTTTACGACGCCACTCAGCCGCGCCCGACGGTGTGATCGCTACAGATATTTCTCCGGGATTGGATCGGCGGCGTTTTCGTGCTGCCAGTAAATATTTACGATCCACCAGCGCGCTCCGTCGTGGAAAAGCTGGAAGCTGTTTATCCCGCGCATAAACGGCTCCGGATCCTCTTTGCGGTAGCGTGATTCATACGTGCTCCAGACGTGGGCGATTTGCCCGAACTGCTCCGTGCGCCGCACCAGTTCGGTTTCGTAAAACCCCTTGCCTTGGAAGAGCGGCTCAACGCGCTCGATATATTGTTCGACGTCGAGAATAAGAGGAGCGAGCGCGACGTCATTGCGCCCCGGGACGGTTGCGGTTGGAATCAAACGGGCTCCGGGGAAAAACAACGTCCGCTCGCGTTCCCAATCGCGCGGACGTCCTGCCGGGCCTGAAATCACGTCGTAGGACGCTCGAATAATGGCATCGATCGAAGACACATCATCGTTGTTCATGGCCGATCTTATGGTGGCAACATCCCCAGCTTCAAGGAGCGGCGGTTTGAAACCGCCGACTTAATTCGTCGGCGATTGCAAATCGCCGTTCCTTGGGGGCGTCACACAATCCAGCCGGTTCCCTGGTATTCCATGTAAGTCGCGGTCGTTTGCGCGGCTTCGCGTCCGAAGTAGCGCTCCACCACCCGCAACGCGAGATCGGTTCCGGAAGTCAGCCCGCCCGCGGTGGAAATTTTCTCGCCTTCGACAAAGCGCACTCCGCGTTTCACCTGAATGTCGGGATATTCCTTTTCAAGTTTATCGAGGTAGTCGTGGTGCGTGGTCGCGGCTTTGCCGGAAAGCAGACCGGCCTTCGCCAACTTGAAGGCGCCCGTGCAGACGGACATGGTGACGTCGGTGGTCGGGGTGACTTTGCGGAGCCACTCGATCATCGCGTCAGATCCCTGTTGCGCCGGGATCACGACTACTCTCGCTGGCGGCACATTCGCGAACGTGTAGTTCGGCACGATTTTCAACCCGCCTGAGGTGACGATCTCAGTCTTGTCTGAAACCGTGATCAAATCGAACGGCGTCATATGCATCGAATGGTCGCTGCCGCCGCCGAGCATGACGCTCGAGAACACGCCCCAGGGGCCGGAGAAGTCGATAACGTTAACCCCTTCCGAAATCACGAGCGCGACCTGGATGGTGCCGTTTGCCGGAGGGGTGAGTTTGTATTTTTCAGTTGGCAGCCCTTTTACGTCGGCGGCATTCGACTCGTTAGGCGCCGAAAATGCGCGGGTGGCCGGGAGAGCGGCAGCGGCGCCGAGGGCAGCGGTCGCGGTCAGGAATCTTCGTCTATTCATATGTTTATTTCTGTTTGCGGATTGGTTGCTAAAAACCTTGTCTCAGTTCGTTTTCCTCCGGCGGGACCGCGACTGCGGCAGTGCGAAGTTTCGTCGAAACTTGCTCGGCGTTACCCGGAAGCGCCGGGTAAAAGCGCGCCGGAATGAATCGGCCCCATTGAAGCCGACAGATTCCGCCACGCTGTCGATGGACGGTCCGCCCGCGGAAAGCCGGCGACGCGCTTCGTTAAGCCGGAGCGTTTCGACAAACATCGCTGGCGACGAACCGAAATGTTCCTTGAAACGCCGGAAGAATTGGCGCGGCGAAAGCGATGCGCGCCGGGCCAGAGTCTCGACCGACATCTCCGCGGTCGGGTTGTTCGTCATCCACGCCACCAACTCCGCGAACCGATCGCTGGACTCGGTCTGGAACTGTAACGGCTCCGAGTACTGCTCCTGACCACCTGAGCGTTTCAGGTAGACGACCATTTCGCGGGCCGCGGTCAGCGCGACCTTCGATCCGAAATCCTCTTCGATCATCGCCAGCGCGAGATCGATTCCCGCCGTCACTCCTGCGGAAGTATAGAACTGTCCGTCTTTAATAAAGAGCGCGTTCGGATTCATCTTCAGCGCGGGAAACCGCCGCGCTACGTCGGCCGCGAAGCGCCAGTGAGTCGTCGCGTTGCGTCCATCGAGTAACCCGGTGGCGGCCAGACCGTAGATGCCGGTGCAAACCGAAGCGACCCGTCGCGTGGTTCTGGCGCGGGCGATAATCCACTGGGCGACTTTGCGGTTCACTTCCGGCCGCCGCAGTCCGGAACCGCCGGGAACGATCAGGGTATCGAGCCTCGGCGCGGCGGCCAGGGTCGTAGCCGGCTGGAACACGAGGCCCGACTCGGTCGCAAACGCTCGTTTCGTTAGGCCGATAATGACGACTTCATAACAGCGCTCCGGCTTGCCTTTTGCCGCGTCGCGCATGGCAGAAGCGAATGCCTCCGCCGGCCCGGCGAGATCGAGCGCATTCGCCTGTTCGTAACCGACCAAGCCGACGCGAAGCGGTGTCATGACGCGACCATAGCCGGAAATACGGGATGGCAGAATGACGAAGATACGACACATCGTGCCATTCCGAATTGCGAAATCCGAAGCGCGAAATCCGAAGCAACGACCAAATGGCGAATTAGCTAATGGTCAAAACAACCGCGAACCGTTTGGGAATTTTTTCCCTTTGGACCTTCGAATTTGTTTCGGATTTCGTGCTTCGAATTCCGAGCTTCCGACGTTACCTATTCACGTCCAATGAAGTTTCTCCTGACCAACGACGACGGCATCGACGCCGGTGGCCTTGAGGCGTTGCGCATCGCCGCGCAAAAACTCGGCGACTCGGTCATCGTTGCGCCGGCCGGTCCGCAGTCGGGAGTGAGCCACCGGGTGACCTGGCAGGAAGGAGTGCGGATCGAACCGCGCGGCGAGAACCGCTACGCGATCCATGGCACTCCGGCAGACTGCGTGCGGCTCGGGTTACTCAAACTGGTCCCGGACGCAAAATGGATCCTGAGCGGGATCAACCACGGCGCGAATCTCGGCGCGGATGTTCATTATTCCGGGACAGTCGCGGCCGTGCGCGAGGCAATCCTGCATGGCTGGCCCGGGATCGCCGTCTCTCATTACCGCAAATCCAAAGTCGAGTTCGACTGGGCCCGCGCCGCCAGATGGGTCACTCCCATCCTCACCGACATCCTGGCGAAACCGATCGAGCCCGGTTTGTTTTACAACATCAATCTGCCGAACCTGCCCTCCGATGCCGCAACGCCGGAGATCGTCTGGTGCGAGCTCGATCCCAATCCCCTGCCCCTCAATTATCGGCACGAGGAAGAAAGCGATTTGTACTTCGCCGGTGACTACCAGCTTCGCCATCGAAAGCCGGCTTGTGATGTCGATGTTTGTTTCGGCGGGCGAATCGCGGTCACCTCGGTCCGGCTGCTATAAAATTGTCTTAGATGAATTCGCCAATGGCGCTGAGAGCGGGTTGCAACCTGAGGTTGTTCGGCGAAGCAAGATCAGGTGCACTGAAGCTCACCCGTGCGAGAACAACTTCGCCGCCTTGAATCTCGAGATCTGGGGCCACACCTGTCAAAGTTATCGGCGCCCAGACCTTTTCACTTAGCGATTTATAATCGACCGGCGCCGATGAAACGCTTCTCAACGTATTCCCGAACAGATCCATGACTAAAAGGTCGAGGAAAACCGTGCCGGAGTACGAGGCAGGAATATCTATCCGGTTGATCAAGAACACCCGCAAAATGGATATTTCCACCAAACGGGCTTTTCGATGAAGCGGCTGCAGCCCGACGTAACCTTTTTTGTCAGCATCGATCAGGATGGGCAAGCCCCCCGAGTAGATGGGATCTAGACCGGATCGGGGCACTGGTTGAAGGGCGTTATCGACTGGCCAAACAAAAAAGCCAGAGATCAGTCCCTTGCCAGGGGATGCCGGCCCTCCGTCACAGCAGCAATTATAAAAGTTATATACCGGTGCACAATTTGACGACATGTTTAAGGGTTCCTTTTTGGCAGGTTCGCGCAGAAGCCTGAAGACGCAAGCCGGTCCGGGCGAGTTGGATTCTCAACATCGGAATCGCCACGGTGTCAGCTCGACCAAACGGGCGATGCGATTTGCCGCGCGACCGCCGTGAGCAACGCCCAGGAACTCCTAACCGAGGGATTGAGGGCTGTAAGCGCGACTCTTTGCGATGCCGTGCTGGCGGTAACGGGCAGTGCGGCTTTTGTAAAGCGGTTGGTTAGCGCGCTTGCGCGACTTGCGCCGGAGAAGATTTCCCGGCGAACAACTGCTCGAGGTCGGCCAGGACAGCCTCGGGACCGCGGTAATTCTGGCCGGCATTGGTGTCGAAAACCACTTTCCCGTTTTCGTCCACCACGACGAGGGACGGGATCCCGGAGCCGGCATATTTGTTGAGCGCCGCATTCCCCGAAACCTTGTCGAAGCTCAGGGCCGGCCACGGCATTTGGACCTCCCGCATATAACCTTCCATCGCCGGCGCTGTTTTGTCGTTGCTCACGAAAAGGATTTCGAACTCCGGATGGGCGGCAGCGTGTTTGTTGTAAAACGCGACCAGAGCCGGAGTGAATTTCCGGCAGCGCGCGCACCAATGGGCCGAAAAATAGAGCCCGATCAGCTTCTTCTTTTCGAAGTCCGCATCGAGGTACGGATGCAGCACCCCGTTGCGCGACGTGACCAGCTCGCCTTTGACCAGGGCTGCGATCGCGCCCGGGGCGGGGGAATTCGGCGGCGGAGCGTTGCGGGTTTGGGCGAGGCGCGCCTGATACAGGGTGTCGAGTTTGCGGGACTCTTCCAGCTGCGCCGTCCGCCGCTGCGCTTTCGTCGCCAGGTCGGCTTGCACGGCCGCGGCCTCAGCGGCGGGAACCGCGAACGCCCCTGATTTCAATTTGCTGATCAGGGCCGGCGAGCCGCCAGCCTGGATCAGGTTTTTCTCCGCATTCGCATCGAGGGTTCCAATGAAATGACGAGCCGCGATCTCGCGCTCCACCGCGTCACTGGAGTAACCGCTGCGCAACATCAGGCTGATGTCCTTGTGGGTCAGCGGCGGCAGATTGCCGGCGAAGCCGAAGGAAACGACCGCAGCCACGAGGGCGGTTACGAGCGAAAGGCGCATCGCTCCTGGTGAGCAGGAGATACGCCAGTGCCCCGGTTCCCCCGAGGTCTCTCTTTCTACTTTCTACTTTCTACTTTAGCCTTTCCGCACTGTGCACATCACCGACATCATCCGCGGCGATTCGCCGACGTTTTCCTTCGAGTTCTTTCCGCCCAAGACGCCGGCGGCGGCGGAGAGCCTTTACCAGACTATCCGCGAGCTCGAGGATTACATGCCGCACTTCGTGAGTGTGACTTATGGCGCCGGCGGTTCGACCCGCGACCTCACCCACGACCTGGTCGAGCGAATCCAAAATACCACCAAGCTCGATCCGATCCCGCATCTCACCTGCGTTTGTCACACCGAACAAGAGATCGACTCGATCCTGCGTCGCTACGCCAAGTCGTGCATCGGAAATATTCTCGCGCTCGGGGGCGATCCGCCGCGCGGCCTGTCTTACGACAAATCAAAGGACGCCTTCCAGAATGCGGCCGACTTGGTGAGATTCATTCGGCGCTTCAATGAAAGCGGCATTCATCCGGATCCGCGCGGCTTCGGTATCGGCGTGGCCGGTTTTCCCGAGGGTCATCCGGCTACTCCCAATCGCCTCGTGGAAATGGACCACCTCAAGGCCAAGGTCGACGCCGGCGCCAACTACATCGTCACCCAGCTCTTCTTTGATAATCGCGACTTCTACGATTTCCGGGAACGCTGCGAGCTGGCTGGGATCCGCATCCCGATCATCGCCGGCATCATGCCGATCACGTCGATGAGCGGCTGCAAACGGATCGCGGAGCTTGCGGGCGGCGCCCGTTTTCCGGCGAAGCTGCTCCGCGCGCTGCAACGTTGCGAGGAAGACCCGAAAATGGTCACGCGCGTGGGAGTCCACTTCGCGCTCGAACAATGCCACGACCTGCTCGACAACCGTGTGGCCGGCATCCATTTCTACACCCTCAATAAATCGGATGCGACCCGGACGATCTTCGACAGTCTCGGAATTCCGCGGCGCCAGCCGGTGACGTCCGACGCTTGAGCCTGGACTTCCCTCCCTCTGTCATGTTGAGCGGAGCGAAACATCGCTGACTATTTCGGCGCGGTAGGAAGCCAGAAATGTTCACGAGATCCTTTGCTCCGCTCAGGATGACAAGGTCGTTGGCGAAGCTGGTTTTAGCTTGTCATAGGTCATCGATCGCTGGTCAGTTGATGCCATGAAACGCTTCGTTGTCTCCCTCGTGCTGATGTCACTTGCTTGCGCAGCTCAGGCCCAGACCGCGCCCGACGCCGCCGAGCTAACGAAATTGCTCCACGATTTTCTCGCTGGGGCGAGCAAGAACGACGTCGCCATGCACGACCGCTTTTGGGCCGACGAACTGGTTTACACCTCCGCGCTCGGACGCCGGAAAAGCAAAGCCGACATTATGCGGGAGCTGCGCGAGGAGACGAATGCGACGCCGAAACCGGAAGAAGGAACCGCTGTTTACACCGCGGAAGATATTCGCATCCAGCAGTACGGAGACACGGCCGTGGTCGCGTTTCGTTTGGTTGCAACAACCGACAAGGCTGGCACCAAAACGGTCGCGAATTATTTCAACACCGGCACGTTCCTGAAACGAAACGGCAAGTGGCAGGTCATCGCCTGGCAGGCGACGGCGTTGCCGAAGGAATCGCCGACGCCCTCGAAATAACTCGTCCGTTACCGCCGAAAGCGCGGGCCGCTGAAACTCGTCTCCTGCCGATAATATCCGGCGGTGATCGAGAACTTGTCGTTGCCCACGGTGCCGATGATGTACCCGGCTTTGTCCTCGCGGCCAAACCCGCTGCCTGTCGAAGTTCCGTAAAGAAACCCGATCTCGCCGCCGAACCGGATGTCGCTCGACTTGTGCAACTCAACGATCCGCTCGACCGAGCTTTTATTGTCCGCCGCGTAAGCCGTGCTCAACGGTTCCGAGGGATTGAATGCCGGGAGATATTCCGGCGACGAGCGCATGGAGCCGAATGCGGTCGAAAAGGAGAACCGCTGCTGGCTGTCGAGCAGGGCCCAGGGCGAATTGATTGAAGGCTGATCGAAAAGGCCGCTACCAAAGAGCGTTTGCGCCGATGCCGGCTGATGGAGGCAGAGCAAACCAGCGAGAACGAGGAAAGCGCGCTTCATGATGGGGAATGAAACCCCAGATTGCCCGGGTTGGCACCTAAAATTTTTTCGGACGAAAAAAATGCCTGCAGGTCGCCGTGGGGCGCGGCGTCCGCGAAACCGTCAAAGACCCCACGCTCAGCGAGCGCTTTCGCGGCGCGAATAAAGCCGCCCCAGGCCGCCCGCGCCAACGCGCCACCGACACTTACCCGCCTGACACCGAGCTCCTCGGCATCGCGAATCGTCAAACCGCCGGACGCGCTGATCAGCAGGTTCACCGGTTTCGGCGCGACGGCCGCGACAATCGCCGCGATCTGATCGCGCTCGCACATCCCGGGTGCATACAGGCAATCAGCACCGGCCTCCGCGTACGCAACCAGGCGCCGGATCACCTCATCGATGTCGTCTACGCCGACCAGAAAACATTCCGCGCGTCCGACCAGGACAACTCCGCTGCCGTGGATCGCTTCGTGCGCAGCGCGAATCCGATCGGCGGCATGCTCGATCTCGTAGAGTGGCTTGTCCTTTCGGCCGCTGTTGTCTTCGATGGAAACGCCGGCGACGCCCGCCTCGACACAGAGCCGCACATTTTCCGCTGCGGTATTAGGGTCGTCCGCATACGCGTTTTCAAAATCAGCGTTCACCGGCAGGTCCGTCGCTTCCACCATTTCGCGAACGTGCCCCAGCATCAGGTCGCGTCCGACTGCGCCATCCGGCAAACCGCGCGAGAACGCAAATCCCGCCGAAGTGGTCGCGAGCGCTTTGAACCCGAGCGACTCCAAATATTTCGCGCTCCCGATGTCCCAGGGATTCGGCAAAACGAAACATCCGCTCTCGTGCAGCTGTCGAAACTGTTCTCGACGCTCGATGATTGTCGCCATGTTGTCCCGTTCCCATCTTATCACGCTTCACCCTTCACGCGCCACGACTGGCTTCTTCAGCTCTTCGATCCGGCTTGGACAAACGCCGCAAAGTCCGCTGGCGACAGCGGACGCTACAACCCCAGGCATCGCTCAAGCGCGCGGATTCCAAGCAACGCGTTGTAGATGCGCTGTCACCAGCGCATGCCCGTTCTTGGTTTCGCGCTGGCAGCAGAGACGGCCTTCGTACCTGCCTTCCCAAAAGCTTCGGCGGGCAGGCAGGGAAGGCGGGGCCGACGCCACGCGGTGATTTTCCTGTTTAGGGCGTCCGGCGTTCGCTAAAAAATGCCGACGCCATTCGGACACTGGCGTCGAAATGAAGTCTCAGAATTTTTTCGCCGAGCTGAAGCGGCGCAACGTTTACAAGGTTGCGGTCGCCTATGCCGTTATCGGCTGGCTGGTGATGCAAGTCTCCGCGACGATTGTCCCGGCCCTTCATCTACCGGATGGAATAACGACCGCGGCAGTAGTGTTGGTGCTCATAGGGTTTCCGGTTGCGCTGGTCATTGCCTGGGCGTTCGAGATGACGCCGGAAGGGATGAAACGGACGGAGGACGTCGGACCTAACGAAGTGATTCCGCAATGGAGCGGACGCAAGTTCGCCGCGCTCATCATCGTCATGGCCATTGGCGCTGCTGCCCTGCTCACCTACCAATTGTTGCGGCCGAAAGCGCCATCGGCTGCGCCCTCAGCCGTACAGCCGGCCAACGCCCCGTCGAAATCGATCGCCGTCCTGCCTTTCGTGAACATGAGCAGCGACAAGGAAAATGAATATTTCGTCGATGGCCTGACCGAAGAGATTCTCAATCGCCTAGCTCAGATCACCGAATTGAAAGTGCCGGGCCGCACCTCATCGTTTGCCTTCAAGGAAAAGAACAGCGATCTGCGGCTGATCGGCAGCGCGCTCGGGGTGGCACACGTGCTGGAAGGGAGTGTGCGCAAATCCGGGAATCGCCTGCGCATCACCACGCAGTTGGTCCGCACGGCCGATGGCTTCCATCTCTGGTCGCAAAATTACGATCGCAAGCTCGACGATGTCTTCGCGATTCAGGAAGAAATCGCGCGCGCCATTGCGGGAGCGCTCTCGGTGCAACTAAAACTGGGCATCGAAGGAGAGGCCGAGCGGCCGACCCAGGATATGGAGGCGTACGATAATTATCTCCAGGCCCGCACCCTGATCGCATTGCGCACCCCCGACAGCCTTCGACGTGCGACGTTATTGCTCCAGCACGCCGTGCAACGAGATCCAGGTTTCGCGAAGGCGTGGGCATACCTGGCCGATGTTCACGCATCCAACCGGTTTTATGGGCTGGGCACCGCGAAGGAATCGCTGGATGAAGCTGAGAAGGAAGCACGAAAGGCCCTGGCGCTAGACGATTCAATCGCGCCTGCACATGCCGCCCTGGCAGAGGTTATGCGTGGCCGGTTCCAGTGGCTGGCGGCGGAAGCGGAAAACCGCCGTGCCGTTGAACTCAGCCCTGGCGACGCCGACATCCACGCCCATTATGCCGCAATGCTAAAGACGGTCGGGCATCTGGACGCGGCCCTCGCGCACGCCAGGCGCGCCTCTGAGCTGGAACCGCTCGCCTGGATTACCCCTTTGTTCGAAGGTCTTAATCATTTGTCCCGTGGTGACATGACTCAAAGCCGGGATCGAATCGAGCAGTCAAAAAAAATCAGCCGAAGCGTTCAAAACTTCCAACTGCGTGTGGAATTACTGCATGCTCTCTCCAGCGGCGAGGCTGACCGCGCCCGGAGCGTCCTCGCCGCAGCGCCGATCGAATGGCCACTTCCCGGCGATAAGAAATTGCTGGCCACGATGGATAACATTTTGGCTTCGGTCGCGGGCGGTCCCGATGCGCGGTCGCAATTGCAAAGCGCATTCGCCGAAGCGCAAACCTCGAGCGGAGAGCTCAGCGGCCACATCGGCCTTGCCTTCGCGGCGGTCGCAGTTTTTGCGAAACAAAAGGAAGTCGCGCTCGACGCGTTGTGGTTCGATTTCCGCTCACCTGCCGGTCTTGATTCGCCTTTGGTTTGGACACCGGTCTTCCGTCCGCTCTGGAACGAACCAAGGTTTCACGACCTAGTGCGCGCCCTAAAGCTGCCGGAATACTGGCGCGCCGCCGGTTGGAGCGACTTTTGCGGGCCAAAAGGCGACAACGATTTCGAGTGCATCGGAAAATGAACCCTGGAAATTTCTTCGCCGAGCTGAAGCGACGCAACGTTTACAAGGTCGCGGTCGCCTATGCGGTCGCGGCCTGGCTGCTGATTCAGGTCGCGACGCAGGTCTTTCCCTTCTTTGAGATTCCGAATTGGGCGGTGCGCCTCGTTGTCGTGTTGCTCGCCCTCGGTTTTCCGGTGGCGCTCATTCTGGCGTGGGCGTTTGAGATTACGCCGGAAGGAATCAAGCGCGAATCGGAGATCGAGGCTGACGAATCAATCACGCAACACACCGGTCGAAGGATTATTGCGATCACGATCGCGCTGGCGGTCGTCGCGGCCGGTCTGTTCGTGTATCAACTCGTGCGTTCGAAATCGCTGTTCACGCCTCGACAGAGCGAGGCGCCTACAGTTTCGATCCCGGCGAAAAGCATTGCCGTTCTCCCTTTCGAAAATTTAAGCAGCGACAAGGAGAACGCTTATTTCGCCGACGGGATTCAGGACGAAATTTTGACCAGACTCGCGAAGATCGGTGACCTGAAGGTTATCTCGCGAACATCGACGGAGAAGTACAAGAGCGCGCCGAGCAATTTGCGTGAGATCGCGCAGCAACTCGGGGTGGCCACCATTCTCGAAGGCAGCGTCCAGAAATCGCGGGACCAGGTCCGAATCACCGTTCAGCTCATCAACGCCCTCAACGACGCGCATCTTTGGGCGGAGACTTACGACCGCAGTTTGATCGACACCTTCGCGGTCGAGACCGATGTCGCGCAGAGAATCGCCGCATCGCTGGCCGCCAAATTGAGCGGCGCGGAAAAACAGGCCATCGCCGCTCGCCCTACTGAAAACACGGAAGCGTATCAGCTCTACCTCAAGGGCCGGTTCTTCTGGAACAAACGAACCGGCGCCGATCTGAAGACGGCCGGTGAATTTTTCGAGCGCGCGGTCGCGGCCGATCCGACTTACGCCGGCGCCTACGCCGGTCTGGCCCAGACTTATCTTCTCATCCCGGTCTTCGGCGCCGGGAGGCCGCTCGATTTTTTTCCAAAGGCAACGATCGCGGCGCACCGCGCAATCGACCTGGACGAGACTTCGTCGGAAGGCCACACCGCGCTGGCCATGTTGACTCTTTTTAATTTCAAGTTCGCGCCGTCAGAACAGGAGTTTCGCCGCGCGATTGAACTCAATCCAAACTACGCCACCGCGCATCATTGGTTCGGGAACAGTTTGCTGGTAACGCTGGGCTGGTTTGACGAAGCCATCAAAGAAGGTCAGCGCGCCGTCGAGCTCGACCCGCTGTCTCTCATTATCAACGCGGACCTGGGCAGCACGCTTATGATTGCGCGCCGCTATGACGAAGCGATTGCTCAGCTCCGTAAAACCCTGGTGCTCGATGGTAACTTTGCCTACGCCCGCTGGAACCTGGGTGAAGCTCTCTACTTCAAAGGAGATTTGGGCGCCGCCATCGCCGAATACGAAAAAGCAGCCGCGCTCGATGACGATCCGGAGATTCTCGCTCTCCTCGGCCGGGCCTATGCGGAATCGGGCCAGAAGGAGAAGGCGCTGAAAATTCTCGAAAAACTAAAAGCCGCGGAACAGCAGCGTTTCGTTCGCAATTATCTCTACACAATTATCTACACAGGGCTCGGTGATAAGGCCAGTGCGATCGATTATCTGGAGAAAGCTCGAGAGGGGGGCGAAACCCCCGATACCACCTGGCTGAAGGTCGACCCGCTCTTCGATCCCTTGCGGAATGAGCCGCGCTTTCAGCAACTGGTGGCGAAGATCTTTCCGTGAAACCCCTATGTACCGTGCGACAAACAAACCTGAGACCGGAAGCAAAATGCGCAGATCCATCATCCTAATCCTGTTCTTTGCAGGCATCGCACCGGCGTTGGCAACCGAGCGCACCGACAAGATTTTCATCCAGGGAAATCCGGCCGGACAACAAACGGTAAAGGAGGAAGCCGGCGGTCTCGTCCGCGTCGAGTATTCCTACAACGATCGCGGGCGCGGCGATAATATCGTGGCGACTTGGAATCTCGACGCTGCGGGCGTGCTGATCGAGTACGACGCGAAAGGGAACGATTACATGAAGGCGCCCGTCGAGGAGCGCTTCGAAATCAAGAACGGCAAAGCGAGCTGGAAGAATCGCAGCGAACAGGGCGACGCGGCAGTTACCGGCGCAGCTTTCTATCTCCCGATGAGTGCGCCTCCGGAAATATTCGCGGTGGTGGCGCGGGCCCTGTTGAAGTCGCCCAGTCACAAGCTGCCCCTATTGCCGGCCGGCGAAGCGAGCATCGAAGCCGCAGGTAAAGTTACGACCGCGAAAGGCGAGATGACCGAGTATCGGATCGTCGGCCTGGGCTTTTCCCCGCAAACGATCTGGCTCGATCGTAACGGCGTAGCGTCCGCCGTCTCCGGCTGGTTTTCGATCGTGCCGGATGGAACCGAGAGCGCGATCAAGGAATTGCAGGCAGCGCAGGAAAAAACAGATGCGGCCTGGTCCGAGAAAATGGCGCGGAGCCTCGCGCGGAAACCGCCGGGTGATCTCGTCATTCGCAACGCGCGCCTGTTCGATCCGCGCGACCTGAGCGTTACCGCAGGAATGAGCGTCGTCATCACCGGCGATCGCATTGTTCGGGTAGGTCCTGACGCCGACGTTAAGCCCGCCGCCACGGCCGAGGTCATCGACGCCAACGGCAAGTTCCTCATGCCAGGCCTGTGGGACAATCATCAGCACTTTGGCGACGTCGATGGTCCGCTCGATCTGGCCAACGGAATTACCAGCGCCCGGGATATGGCGAACGATCTCGACAGTTTTCTTAAACGCGTCGGCCGCTTTGACGAGGGAACAGAACTGGGACCGCGCGTCCTGAAGGCCGGGATTATCGACGGCACCGGCGAACTGGCTGGACCGACGACGATGCGGGTCGATAACGCCGAACAGGCAATCAAGGACATCGATTGGTATGCCGACCACGGTTATGCCCAGATCAAGATCTACTCGTCGATCAAGCCCGAGCTCGTGCCGATCATGGCCGATCGCGCTCACGCCCGCGGGATGCGAGTCAGCGGCCACGTCCCGGCCTTCATGTCGGCAAAGCAGTTCGTCGAGAATGGCGCGGACGAAATTCAGCACATCAATTTCATCGTGCTCAATTTCCTGTTTCCGGAGGTGAAGGAAACGCGGAACCGCGATCGCTTTATCAAAGTCGCAGAACGCGCCCGGGATTTTACTCCGGACAAACCTGAGGTGCGCGACTTCATCGGGTTTCTCAAGCAACACCACACCGTGCTCGATCCGACCCTGGGCGTTTTCGAAGGTCTATTCTGCGGCGATCCGACCGCGGTCACCCCTGGTTTGGAAGATCTTGCCCCCCGCTTTCCGCCGCAGGTTCGACGGAATATGCGGAGCGGCGCTCTGGAACCGCCGAAGGACAAGGAGGCCGCTTATCGCGAATCATTTCCCGCAATCCTGCGGCTGGTAAAAGGTTTGCATGAGGCCGGGGTCACCATTATTCCCGGGACCGATTCTCTCGCCGGCTACATGCTTCACCACGAGCTGGAGGTTTACGTGCGCGCCGGGATTCCAGCGCCCGAGGTTCTACGCATGGCTACGCTCACTTCCGCCGAAGTCATGGGCGCGAACAAAGACCGCGGTGTCATCGCGCCCGGCAAACTCGCCGATCTCATCCTCATCGACGGCGATCCCACGAAAAACATGCGCGACCTCGACAAACTCACGACGGTAATTAAGGGCGGAAACATCTGCGACCCCTCCGCCATCGAGAAAGCCCTCGGCATCGCGCCAAGGAAGTGATCACACATCTTCCGCCCTCCTAAACTGTCATCCTGAGCGCAGTCGAAGGATCTCTAACTTTCGCGAGCGCAGCGAGCCTGCCCACCATCTACCCTCACTCCTCCATCCTCGCCCCGCTTCCTCTTCACCTCGGCCCCACGTTCGGCATGCGTTCCGTGCGATTGGCGTCAACTGTCGGATCGAGGCTCGCGTTTGTCTGCTTCGTCGTCGTTGTTCTCGTGGTCGTCGATGGAGTCGTGGGCGTCGTTGTCGTCGTGCAACCCACGATTGCCGCCATCCACACGCCTAAAACCAGTGGAATTAATTTCTTCATGTCGCGGGTGTACCAGAATGCCCGGTAAATGTCACGCGCGGCGGCTGCGCGAAGGACTATCTCGCGGGGACCACGCCCCGCATCGGCTCGTTCATGACTTTGTCGATCGGCTGGGTTGATGACCGAATGGTCTTGGGCGCAGACCGGGATCGCGTTGTTGTTTCAGTTGAAGAGGTCGTGCAACCAACCATTCCCAGTGCGGTGATGACCAGAATGGATCTTCCAAGCGCGCCCATGAATCTTTGTTTCGTCTTCGCGTGCGACCGACGCGCCAGCCGCATGAATTTTTCGACCAGAGCCTCCTGAATTCGCGATCCGTTTTTGGCATGAAAACTTCTGCAATTATTTCATGCGCATATTAATCGCCGACGACCAAAGAAGCGTTGGAACCACTCTGGCGGCGTTAGTTTCCCATTGCCAACACGAAGTCGTCGAAGTGGTTGGGTCCGGGCTCGAAGCGATCCAAGCATACGATCGGTACAAACCCGACGTCGTCCTGATGGATTACTGGATGGCGAAACTGAACGGCGCGACGGCCTGCCGCAATATCGTTTCCAAAGATCCGGCCGCCCGCGTGATCCTCGTTTCAGCCTGGTCGCCCGGGTACGACCTCCGGGAATCCGGCGCCATGGCCGTACTTTCCAAGCCTGTCGACCTCGACCGGCTCCAGAAGGTGCTGGACGACGCTGCGGAGATGCTCCCTTTCCACAGCCACCCGGTCGAACCGGAACCGTCGCTCATCTAATCGCGAGCCGCTTAATTCTACGGGCGCAAGAGCGACCCATCGATGTCCTCGAGCGTGGTGCAACCGCAAAGGAGCATCGCTTCATCGAGTTCACGACGGAGAATCTCCAGGACATCGGTCGCGCCTCCCTCGCCGTTCACCGTCAATCCCCACAGAATCGGCCGCCCGATTAGGACCGCTCGCGCACCGAGCGCGATCGCCTTCAGCACATCGCTTCCACGCCTGACGCCGCCATCGACATAAACCTCGCACGCGTCGCCTACCGCCTCGGTCACGTGCGGCAAGACCTCACAAGTCGCCGGCGCAGTATCGAGCTGACGCCCGCCGTGGTTCGACACTACCACCGCTTTCGCCCCATGGTCCGCCGCGCGCCGCGCATCATCGCCGCGACACACACCTTTCACCACGACCGGTAAACGAGTCGTGCCGCATAACCAATCCAGGTCATCGAACCCGAGATCGGCTTTGAAATTCTCCCGCACATAAGCGGCGAGCCCCGAGCCTTCCACTATCGGCATCGTCCCCTTGCCCAGCGGCGCCAAATTTTCCACGCGCAACCCTTCCGGCAACCGAAACCGGTTCCGCATATCGCGCTCCCGCGTCCCCAATCCCGGCGCATCCACCGTCAAGACAATCGCCTCCGCTCCCGCCGCCTCCGCCCGTTGCACCAGCGCGCGCGTGATCTCGCGATCCTTGTAAACGTAAAGCTGAAACCATCGCGGACTCGTTGCTTCCGCGCCTGTTACGCCGTAGCCCTGCGAAGGCGAAAAGACCTTCTCCATCGCCGTATTCGACAGCGAACTGAGAATGAACAGCGTCCCGGCCTTCTTCGCCGCCCGCGCCGACGCAATCTCTCCGGCTTCGCAAGCGAGTCTGTGAAACGCTGTCGGCGCCACGCAGATCGGCATCGAAATTTTCTGCGCGAGCACCGTCGTGCCCATGTCACGATCCCCTACGCCGGCGAGCACCCGGTAGTGAAGTTTGAGCCTTTCCCACCCCGCCGTGTTCTCCTTCAGCGTGATCTCATCCAAGGCCCCACCCTCGAAATATCCGAGCACGTCCGCCGGGAGTTTCCCGCGCGCAGCTGTCGCGTAATCCGCGATGTTCAGCAGTGACTCGGATTCCATCGGCCCCGGTTATGCCCAAACCGACGCGCCAAGGCAACCCCGCGTCGTAGCGCGGCGGTTGTAGCGTCCGCTGTCTCAGCGGAATCCGATTCACTGCCGCCGCTCCCAAAGGGAATTTGCGCTGTGACAGCGCACACTACAACACGTTACCTACGCCCGACCTCGCTGACAGGCAATGCTCAGTAACATGCTGGATCAGAACCTCGGCCAAGCCGCTAGTGGCGAACCAGCGCGCCTGCCGCGACGCCGCAGCTGCATTTTTGTCTTTCAGCAGTTTGGCATTTCGTGTTTTCATCTAATTGCAGGTCCCTCTATTTACGAACACACCCCAAAAAAGCTCATATGCGAAAAATCATCTTCTTTCTAGTTTGCCTCGTCATCATAGCGCTCGGTTGGTTCGCCATGCATCTAAAAAGCGAAAAAGACCGGCCAATCAAAGTGGCTTTCAATACTTGGATTGGATATTCATCCTTCTACATCGCCGAAGAAAAAGGAATGTTCTCGAGAAGAGGCATTCGCGTAATCACAAAGGTGATTGATCCACTCGCTGAAAAGAATGTCGCACTCGTTCGCGGCGACTTGGACGCGATGGGAGGAACGATCGATTCGGCGGTCATCTCCGCGGACGGTAAGGCCGATGGGCGAATTGTTTGGATGTTTGACCGTTCCAACGGCACCGATGGAATTCTAGTTGCCGAAGGAATCAATAACATGAACGACCTCATTGGAAAGAGAATCGCGGTCGAAGAAGGGTTCGTTGGCCATTTCTTCTTACTTTATGCTCTGCGTCAAAATGGCATTTCGCCCAAGTCGATTCATTTGGTGCCAATGAAAACCGATGATGCCGGCGTTGCATTCTTAGCAGGTCAGGTCGATGCAGCTGTCACGTGGGAGCCGTACCTAAGTCGCGCCAAGGAGAGAGCCGGCTCGAAGGTTCTACTATCAAGCAAGACTATGTCGGCAATTTTAGCCGATACGTTGTATGTGTCTCAAGCTTTCCTACGTGGCCATTTCGCCAAGGTTCAAGCGATGGTTGACGCCCTGCAAGAGGCTAATAATTACTGGATAGCTCATCGAGATGAGTGCAATCAACTCGTTGCCAGGCGGTGGAGTTTATCCCTAAAAGAAGTGGAAGCCACCATGTTGACGGACGAGCTCTATTCAACAGAAGATCAACGTCGTCAATTTGGTGAACCTGGAAAGAAGGGAGAACTCTTCCAGCATGTAGAGGACTGCTCGGCGCTTTGGTTTCAGAACCGTATTGTCTCTCGGCAAATCCCTTCAAGCGACTTGGTAGACCCCCACTTTGTTAACGCTATCAACCCCCGCGAACCATGACCAGCCGGCCGCTCAGGCGTCTCCCAGGCCGAGTCGCTGCGGCCTTTGGCTTCGCGATACTACTCGCTTCCTGGCAAACACTTTCTGGAGTTGTGCGATTATGGTTGCCTCGTTTCGGAATATTCGTTCCGACACCATTCGAGGTCGCCGAAGCGGGCTACTATCTCATCACGACGACCCAGTTTTGGGGATCGTTTTTCCTTTCCAATCTCCGAGTTCTTGTCGGATGGCTCCTCGCATGTACACTCGCAATTCCTATGGGAGTTCTGCTGGCGCGGAACCAACTATCCGGCCGTATAGTTCTTCCCGTCCTAGATTTTTGCCGTTACATTCCCGTTGCTGCGCTTGTACCGCTTTCTATTTTGTGGTTAGGCGTGGAGGAGCGCCAAAAGATCGTCATCCTGACCGCCGGGACGTTTTTCCAAGCACTTGTGCTTGTAGTCGATGCCATCAAACGTGTTCCGACTCCTTACCTTGAGGTCGGTTTAACGCTTGGTGTATCTGGGAACAGGCTGGCCGGGAGAGTATTATTTCCGGCGGCTTGGCCGGCTATTTTCGATGCTTGTCGTGTTTGTGCCGGTTTAACATGGAGTTATCTGTTAGTCGCCGAACTTGTCGCGGCGGAGTTGGGACTCGGATATCAAATTATTCGCGCTCAACGTTTTCTTAAGACAGATCAAATCTTTTTTATAATCGGCGTCCTCGGACTGATAGGTTTCTGTTACGATCGGGCATTGCTAAAGCTCAGGAATTATGTAGTGCCATGGGATTTACTTGGACGGCTGCACCGAGATAACGAATGATTGCATGTTGGACTTAGCATCTGTTAGCTTTAAGTGGTGGGATTCCAGTAGGACGCCTGTTTTTACCGATATTTCCATTAATGTCGCCGACGGCGAACGCGTGGCAATCACCGGAATGTCAGGC
Organism: Verrucomicrobiota bacterium; assembly: GCA_041167265.1. GTDB lineage: Bacteria > Verrucomicrobiota > Verrucomicrobiia > Chthoniobacterales > UBA10450 > AV80. The sequence continues at coordinate 28,810 of JBEEHG010000020.1, forward strand.
ATCGGCAAGACTACGCTATGTCGTTTAATGTGCGCTCTGCTGAAACCTACCGCGGGGCGAGTGACGCTCGACGACATTCCGTTCGAAGGGCCCAGCTCCGCCGTTACCATGGTTTTTCAACAGTACACCTGTTTCGAGTGGCTCACCGTGATTGGCAATGTGCGGTTTGGTTCCAAGAACCCCATCAACGGAACGCGCATCACGGAAACAGAGGCCGAAACGCTTTTGGAGAGGGTAGGATTATCGGAAGTGGCGCTAACGTATCCAGCCGATTTATCGGGTGGGATGCGCCAACGGGTTGCTATCGCACGTGCTTTGGCAGTTCGCCCCCGAGTGCTGATTTTGGATGAGCCGTTCTCCGCTTTGGATCTTATCACCAAACGCCGACTGGGCGAAATGGTAATGGAGTTACAAGATGATATAAAGTGTGCCGTCGTCGTAACACTGCATAACATAGAGGACATTGCCGCCTTTGCTACTCGGGCGATATGTCTGCGGGGCAGGCCCGCGCGTATCTCGGCCGAAATAACTCCAAACGAGGTGTCCTTCGAGGACCTGAGAGCGCAAATCGAAACCGCTATTACACCCAAATCCGATTTGGTCAACCCCGACATGCACCGGTGACGGACACAATTTCCTTTACGGAGTGGAATAAATGGGCAACTCAGGTCGGAGCCGACTTGCCCTTTATTAGCTATCAACCGGAACAGTTGTGGTGGCCCCTTTCTACGAGTATCAATGAGTGGAATTGCGAGTTTCACAAACTTATGCTCGCTGATCGTGGCCGCATGAGGGCGTACAAGGCTTCAATAGAAGCAGTTGTTAAGCGATGCGTAAGTTCCTCTGTGCACGCCGGGTCTGGAAAACAACCTTTACGGGTGTTAGATATCGGCTGCGGGACTGGTATTTTAATGAGATTTGTCGCTGATGCCTGGGCGAGGCTGTCAGAGGATGACAAGTCTAATTGGGCTGGCATTCGCATCTACGGCGTTGAGCGAGATCCACAGATAGCTATGTCCGCGTGTGAACTCCTAAGCGATGCGCGCAATCCCTACGGCAGCATCTTATGGCGCCCCGATATCAAACCGCCCCTTCAATCCACCCATTGCGCCGTGGTTTTAACCTGCCGATCTGACGCGCTGCCCCAGAAACTCCGCGAACTTCAGTCAATCCTGGGCCCCTTTGATAACCCGTCATTGCCGATTGAATCACAATTAGCACCCATTTTTGATATTATCGTTACCGAGACAATTGGTGGCTTGGGGGATGATGAGGATATTGTTCGCATTTTGGAGCATGCTGGCCGCACGCTTGCTGCTGACAACTGTCTTTTTATTCCCCAAAGGATTCAAACATATATTGCGCCGGTACTTGGGCCACCAAATCCGAATGGGGCCCTGCATGTCCTATGGCGAGCTGGCTGGCGCTCGGCGGTCCAATCGATAAACTCTGAAATATACGACCCAAACCGACTCCTAGATCCTCGCAACATTATTTGGGATACGATTATTCCCGACCATTATTGTGGCTCAGCCTTAAAGATAGGCGATTGGCATTTCCAACCTGATCTGTATGGCTACGGAACAAGCAACCTCACTACCACCTACGCTGAGGCGGGTACTTTTGACGTCGATCCGAGAGCGGGCTCTTCCTACAACGCAATCGGAGATCACCTTCTAGGCTTCAAAGGTTGGTTTGTCGCCACTTTATTTGATAACGTCATTCTGAGCAGCGCCGGCGCAGACACCGTTGGCGCCAATCGAACCTCATTAGACTGCTGGAAACATCGCTTTGCTCCTATCGATAACCCGATTCTAACCATCCCCGGCGATGTGATTGATCTCGTTTTTAGCAGGGAACAATCGCTCCCGCCATTGGAAAGCTATACCTACCGATGGCGAGGCAGAGTATCACGGAACGGCCGAGTAATCGATCGGTTTGATCAAAGATATTTAATGAACGGTCCTTCTGTCTCCCCTCGTCAACACCCTGCCCCGCGTCCACTTGACCGAAAAGGTCTCGATTACCTCTCGGCTATGCTGCTCGCTTTATTATTTGGCCTCTTAGTGGAAACCGCCATTGAGAACCTGGGCAGCAACCGATTGCACCAAGCTCCGCAGACACTTCTTCTCATCGGACTAAGCCTTAACCTCTTGCGTGTTGCACATTCGGCATTTGTTCTTGCCGAGGACCGGGTGTTTCACGACGAACGTATTACTTCGGAGGCGAAAAAACATGTAAACGTGCTGCGAGGGTACTTTGTGAACCGACTACTGCGTATTTTTCCGAGTATCGGCGGTCTATCGGCGCAAATATGGCCGCTCTTGATCGTTGCATTAGGCGTAATTATGCTGTTCTTGAGAGAGAGCTTTGAGCACGATCAGGCTGCTATAATCCTAAGTTACACTGGCATATGTGCGCTTCTTCTCTTTTTCTGGGATTTCTTTCCTTGGCTGCGATTTGAAGCCTACCTGAAGTCCAGAGTACAGGATCTCAACAAGAGTGCGATTTCAAAACCTGATGTGAAGGATGCGGTTCTACTTGGCTCGATAATGCATCGCCAGATTATAATCAAGAAGGTCTTAACTGGGTGGATGCTTGCAGATCTGTTCTTTATTGCTCTTGCCTTTGCCTGGCTATTATGGCCAAACCTTTTTAAGATGGGAATTGACGCATGGGAGACAGTATTCGGCTGCTTCCTGCTATTTGGTTGCGCGCTTGACTGGTTGTGGCGGGGACGGTTGTTTTACTTCCAAACTTTAGAATATGAGATTGATACCTTGTAGTTCGTAGTGCCCTCCGCCAGTTTTCTTATTGACCAAGCGGCGTCCGTTCCACGGTACTCAATCCACTAGGGCGCGCCCAAGCATACCATTGAGGTCCACGCCAATTTGCCGGTCAAATTCAAATTCTTTACTCAAAGTTGCGAGGAAGATACTGTGATTATCGAGAAAGGACACGCGCCGGAGTAGATGTCCAAGTATCAATAAACCTCCACTGACATCCGGGTCCGTATCGAAGCCCGTCGGATTTGAACTCATCTTAGGCCGCCACATGCTAAAAAGAGGGGCTTTCATCCGATCAATCTTTAGCTCATTTGCGATGCTATCGAGCTGTTTTTCCGCCTTTTCTCGCTGGTTGTCGTTGCCAGCCCCATAGATGATCTCCCATTTGTTCAACCATCGACGTATTTCCTTAACTTCGGAATCCTCGCGGAGGTTACGCGCTGTTTCCAAGAGTCCTAGCGGTGTTTTGGGGCGTGGGCGAGCCTCCCTCAGGTAATGAAGTACAAACATGGGAAATGGAAGAGTCTTTAGCTCGTGCAACTTCTCCATCAACTTCGAAGCGAATTGAGCTCCTCGGCCTCTGATTTCATCGTCGATCGTTCTGGCGAGGGCGTTGCGAAAAGACTGCTCGCTTAATTGCTCGGCCACATGCACAACCTTCGCTCGTTGCGGCGCCGGACTGTAGGAGGATTGTTTGATTCGAGCCAACTGTTCGTTGATTGCGACGCGGAACATCACTTCGAGAAACGACGCGATGTCGTGGCGCTGGCGAGCCTCCTTAATTTTGGTCGCCGTGACGCGTAGCTGCATATACAGATTGGGATCTGCACAAATAGTGAAGTCGAATGCCCCGGCTGCCTTCTTGCTCAACGAGCTCGCCAACATGATTTCGCGTCGTTTTTCCCCCACGTTTTCCCCCAGCCACATGTCCAGCCTGGGAGAAGCGATGTTGATCGGCCTCGTTGTTTCACCGGCGAGTTTACTCGCCCGCTTCAGTGCAGAAAGTTTGCTCGTTTGCAAAACTTCCTGAATTCTTGGTGCTGCTGCCTTACATGCTTCTGCGTACTCCGCGTCCGTGAAATCCACCGGCCGCAACGATATTCCCATTCCCGCATTTACGCAGCCCGCCGACGTCAAAACTTCGATGGCCCGATTTGTAATGTCACAGGTCTGTGGCCATTCGAATGTCGAAACCGTCATTCCCTCTGAGAAAAGCAGATGTTCTGCGAATTGCAGTAGAGCCAGTGCATCAATTTTGCGAATTGGCTTTGCGCGACTCTGCGGCCGAATCATCGTAAATATTCGGTGGATACTGGTGTTGTCCACGAAGGCGTTCATTCTACCGCTTAGAGACGCGTAATCTCCACAATCGCTAACTCAAGATCGAACAAAGCCACGTTTCGCATTGCTTGTTTAGGGCGGCGTGGACCGCCGTTGTTGTCCCGCGTGTTTCCTCAAACGAATCCTCCTGGATCCAATGGCACATCGGCATCCATCATAAGCTCGGCCAAGCCTGGGCGAAAAACCGCTGCTCCGTCATGTTCGTAACGCACGACCTGCCTGACACAACTCTTTTTGCAAATCGCATTTAGTGGCGACAAGCAAGTAAGAAAACTTCAGGAGGCTAAAAGATCGGCCAGTTCACGCGCTTCCTTCAAGAACGCGGGCCAGTCGGAAGAATCGAGAAGTATCCTCTCACGGAAAATGATAAGTTGCTGGTCATGCCCTTCGATTGTTAGCCCCGGATGCTGCTCAAGTACGATGCATACTGTCGGTCTGAACAGGGCACGGACTGCAATTTCGTCTTCAGCCTTCAATTGATACATCTTGTTAAAGGTCTCCGATTCAAGAAAAGTGATGGTTGGTATTTTAAAAATCTTTTCTAGCCAGTGAAAAATCTCTCTCCTTGTCAGCAAGAAATGCGGCAGCGCAAAATCGCGCCGTTCGATTAGCACGATAGTTTGATCGTAACTCTTAGGACGCAGACCGTTGAAACAGATGAATGAGTAATTCATCATGCTAGTTTTGTAGGCGCCGTCGCCGTTCGACTCCGTCAGACCCCAAACCGTGCGAGTTTCCTCAATGCCGCTTTGGCCTATTTCGAACGATTCCAGCAAAGCAACATTCGCATTTGCTGCACCTTGCGTCGGCGTCAGGCCGTGAGGCTTCAACGTCCGATCGATTTTGTTTTGCCGCGCTTCTGCCATGTCAAATCCCACGTCCATCTATAATCCGTGGCGCAATTTATCGCAAAGGTTCTAAGAGCGCGGGAAATCTTATTGCAATTTTCCGACGGGCCGGTCCGACATCTTTGTCATGAATTCGGTCGCTTACCTGCTGCTCGCGGTTTCAATCGCGAACTCTGGTTTTGTCGAGACGCTGAAATTTCCGGAGGACATGACAGCATCGTTGATGCGCGGAAGTGATCCGCCTTCGTCCCGCAGTCGCGGGACTACGGCGTGACAGGGGTGAAGAGGCGAGGATGGCGAATTGAGCATTGAGAATAGCGGGCGGAAGTGAAATGCAGGATTGCGAGCGCTCCGCCCAAGGGCGATAACCGAGAGGATGCGACTCTCCCTGATTCGCGGACTGATTTATCTGATCTCGGAACTGCTGCTCTCCCGCCTCCGCCAAAGCGCTACGGCGCTGCAGGCTGAGCCGTAATCTATGCGTCTGTCACTCTATCTCGGTCCCGTGTATTTCGCATCGGAGGTCCTGTTGACCATCACAAGACGATCGCGAAGCCGAACCGGGACGAAGCAGGATCGGGAGTGCCGAAAGGATGAAGGATGAGGGATGAAAGGGCGAGCGATTTCAGACTGAGCATTTTCCGCGGTGACCCTGTCAGCGAACCGCCCGGAGTCGGCGCAGGACTTCGGATTCGCCGAGGGTTCGGGTGACAGGGTAGAGTTCGGGGCTGGTCGTTCGCCCAGTGAGGAGCACTCTGATTATGTTGGCGGCTTCTTTGATTGAGCCGGGGAGTTGAGGGTTGTTCTTGTACTCGCGGGCGGTCGCGGCAAATCCCAGGGCGACGCCTGACTCGCGGATTTGCGCGAACCATTCGTCGGGGGGGGGGGCGTCGTGTCGGTAGGAGTCTGCGAGTCGCTTCGCCAATTTGCTGACGAGCTCGGCGGCGACGGGGGCGAAGCGGGGATCGGCAGGGTCGGTGACGGGCTCGAATAGTGGCGCGACCAGGAAGCCGGCTTTGTCGCGAAAGTCGCTCCACTTCGCGATCTCCTTGCGCGGCCCTGTTGGCGGAAGCTGGTGGATCACCAGGGCGTTGATGATTGCCTGCCGATCTTCACGGATGAGTTGTGCCAGAGGGGGATCGAATTGTTCTGCCCAAGTGAGGATTCGATCTGCAATTTCATCGGAGGTCATTTCGGCGATGACCTCGCGGCAAACATGGTCGAGCTTGGCGATATCGACTAACTGACCGCCGCGCGAACAATCCTCGAGCAGGAGGGGCGCGCTCAGCACCTCCTTTGGAACACCGTCAAGGAGCCGGCTGTTGGCAAGGCCTCGAAGGTAAACCAGTACGCCTTCGGCGGGGTAGCCGGCGCGAACGTAGAAATCGACGGCTGCTTCCGGATCGTTTCGTTTGCTCAGCTTGCGCTTGCTGCGTCCGTCTGACTTGAGAAGCGGCGCGATGTGCGCATATCGCGGCAGCGGGAAGCCAAGCGCTTCAAAGAGCTGAAGGTGCAAAGGGATCGAGGACAACCACTCGTCGGCTCGAATCATGATGGTCACCCGCATCAGGTGGTCGTCGACGGGATGGGCAAAGTGATAGGTTGGCAGTCCAGTCGTTTTGCGAATAACAGCGTCGTTGCGATTATCTTCCTTCTCGAGCGGTCCGCGGATCAGATCGTGGTAGCGAATTCTCTTTCCGGTGAATTCAGGCGAACGAAATCGGATGACGTAAGGGTCGCCGGCATCGAGTCGCTGCGTGACAGTCGCTTCCGGCAGATTCCGGCAGCGGGCCCATTCGCCCCAGTACCCGGTATCGACGCCTTTTGAAGACTGGACCTTGCTCATCTCGGCGAGCTCATCTTTCGTGCAGAAACAAGGGTAGGCGCGATCGCGTTTGAGCAGGTCGAAAATGTAGGAGTCGTAAATCGATTGCCGTTCGGATTGTTGGTAGGGGCCGTAGAGACCGGTTGATCCGGCCTCGTCGGGTTTGATCCCAAAAAATTCCAGGGCCCGCCCGAGTTGATCGACCGCGTCCTCGACGAACCTCTCCCGATCGGTGTCTTCAACTCGAAGAATGAAAACTCCGCCGGACTGATGCGCGACACTTTCGGAGATGAGCGACACCAAAATGCCGCCGATGTGCACGTAACCAGTCGGGCTCGGCGCGAATCGCGTCACCTCGGCACCGGCCGGCAATGGCCGCGGCGGGAATTTTCGCTCCCAATCCTCCGGAGTTAATTCCGAGGAAGGAATTAGCCGCTTGATGGTGTCGATCGAGAGCATGCCCATGATCTGCGCTTTTTTTGTCCATAAATCCATCGGTATCTGCCGTCATTGCGAGGCGCGCTTTCCCGGGCGATAAAACTTCCATGCGACTCTCGGGGATCCTCGGGCTGATTTACCTGATCTCGGAAGTGCTGCTGTCGGTCACGCGGCGGGGCAGGAGCAAAACTGGAGAGAAGCAGGATCGCAGCACGCTTCGGGTGCTTTGGATTGTGATCATGGCGAGCGTAGCAGCGGCTCTGTTCGTGGCCGGCAATTTCCGCGCGGCGGCGCTTCCATCCGCGCGTGTCCTGGCGATCGCGGGCGCGGGGTTGTTCGTGGTGGGATTGATCTTTCGCTGGTGGGCGATCGTGACGCTGGGGCGATTTTTCACGGTGGACGTGACGATCGAAAAGGATCACGAACTGGTGGAGCGCGGGCCGTTCCGGTGGGTGCGGCATCCGTCGTACACGGGCGTGCTTCTGGCGTTCGTCGGATGGGCGTTGACGCTCGGAAATTGGGCCGCGATTCTCGTCGTGCTCGTGCCGATCTTTGTCGCGTTCGTCATCAGGATGAACGTCGAAGAGGAAGCGCTTCAGCGCGCGTTAGGGGATCAATACGCGGCCTACATGCGGCGAACGAAGCGACTCGTGCCTGGCATTTATTAAATCGGCGCCTAACGACTCGCCGGCCGCGCGAGGGAGCGACTGAGTAGCGCCGCAAGAACGTAGGCCGCTGCGGCGCACAACAGCGTGGCGCGCAGGCCCCATTGAATGGCGATGAACATCGCTATGACCGAGCCGAGCACGCTCGACGCCGCGTTCAGGGCCCAGGCCCATTCGACGTTGGCCGCCATCGCTCGTAACCCGGTCGGGAACGGCGTTCCCATGATCAGGCCCAAGGGGATAAGGAGGAGCGCGCTGATCAGCAGCTTTGCCGTGAACGTGAGTCCGACAAGGCGGGGAAGCAGAACAGGCAGAGCGACCACGTAAACGAGCACCATCGCGGCAATGATCACGACGGCGAACCAGAGCCGGCGCGCGTCGGGCAGCCATCTATGCGAAGCGAGGCTGCCGAGCCCGGACGAAAGAAGCATGAGAAAGATCACCACCGTGAGCGCGTAAACCGGATGCCCCAGGAAGAGCACGAAGCGCTGGATGAGCGTGATCTCGACCAGGATGTAGCCGAGACCGATTGCGACGAAAAAGAGCAGCCGTTGCGGGCTTTCACCGCGCGCCGGAGCATGGAGGGCGAGCGGCAGGACCAGGAACGCAAGCACGGCGACGATCGAGATTCCCAGGAGAATAAACAAGACGAGCACGCCGAGGTTCACCTTCCAATCGATCGCGTTGTCGTGGGGCGAGTGCGAGATGAGGTGATGCAGTTTCAGGGTGTAGAAAAAGAAAGGCGCGTCGTCCGTTACCGGACTGACGTTATATTCATAGCTACTGGCAAAGCCGGCTGGGTCCCGGCTTTCGATGAGCGCGGTAAATGGATTCCAGACGCGCGCGGGATCTGTTGGATGGACGCCGGCCGGCCGGGTCCGATCTGAGGGCGAATAAATCAACGACAGATTCTTGAACTGCTCCAAGTGGCGGAGGGTCGTCTCTTCTTCGTCCGGAGTGAACGGACTCTTCTTGGCGAGGACGAGCACCGGCCGGCCATCTTCATCCAGGGTCCCGTCGCTGATGATGATGAAGTGCCGCGTGATGTCAGTCGCGCCGATCTGCTGCAGGACCGCGATGGCATTTGAAACGACGCGCAACGCTTCCCGCGGGCTTTTGAATTCCCAGCGCGTGATGGCGAGAATGCCGTCGGGTTTGAGGTGATCGAAGTATTCGCGGAAAGCCTGGACGGTGTAGAGGTTGTTTTCGCTGAGGGCAAAGGCGCCGGCCGCCGTCGACGCCCAGGTGTCCACGAGCGTCATCTGGACGACATCATAACTGGCGCGGCTCTGGCGCACGAACGACCGGCCGTCGCTCAGGTGGATGTGGACTTCAGGGCGGTCGTAAAGGTGTTTCGAAAGATCGGCGTAGTCGCCGCGCATGATTTCGTTGACGATGGTTGGATTGATCTCGGCGGCGCTGACATTGGTGCTGCCGTTCGCGATCGCGCGCAGAATGTCTTCTCCCCCACCCGGCCCGATGATGGCGAAGTCACCGCGCGGCCGGAGCGCGTTGACGAGCAACGGACCGGAGGACGTCACGTGCTGCTCCCAAAACGTGCCGTGGAGATGCTGCGGTTCGACGCTGGGGATGTAAGTCGACGCGTCGGCGTCGATGACAATGGACCGGATCCCGTCGGCCGTACCGCCCGGATTGACGACTTCGACGCGAGAGATCGCGTTCCATTTCGCGAACTCGATCGAGCCTTGGTCGCGATAGGTTCCCTTCGCGTAAACGACGTCGAACCGGTCGCCATGCCAGTTGTAAATCAACAAGACGACGAACACGGTGCTCAGGACCGCGCCCACATTTCGCCACGCGGCGGTGTCGCTCCAAAGGCCGCCCGTGACGGCCAGCAAGAGAGCGGCGCAGAGAATGGCGTTCGGCGCGCCGAGCCAATTCAACGCTGGCACGGTGAGCAGGCACGCCAGTGCGCCGCCGGCCAAATCCGCTCCATAAAGGCGCGGAATGGAGCCGGAAGTCCGGGCAAATGCGACCGAGAGCAGAACGCCGCAGCAGAAAAATGGGCCGGCGCAGGCCAGATAAAGCAGGGTGAGCTTCAGGAAATTCTCGCGCGAAAGCTCAAGCGTAATCCGGCTGTGGAGTACGACATACAACGCTAACAGAACCAGCCCCGACCCGAGCAAACACGAGGCGCTTGCGATCACCCCGAGGGTCCGCCGGCTCAGCCACGACCGCCGAACAAAAGCGAAAACCCCTCCCGCGCCGAGTCCAAGCAGAGCGATCGAAATGGCAAGGAACGCGAAATGATAAAACAAGACCACGGAGAAGACCCGGGTCAGTGACAATTCCAGCAACAGCGCCGCGAAACTCACCAGTGCGACACCCAGGAATAGGGTTCTGTTTGGCGGCTCAATTGGGTCGGAGATCATCGTCGTTTGCGGAACCGGCCTGGCCGGAATACGCCGTTAATGCCCGTTCCTGATTCGGGAGGCGAGCCGCAAAAAATCCGAGCCCGGGCTCTGGCGGAAAATTTCTGCAAAAATGTGCAAAATCCTGTTTGATCCGCCTTCGCCGAGGCTTCGGCGGACAGGCGGCGCCTGAACCAAAAAATTATGCGAAATAGTGCATTTTTGCGTTTGACGGAATCGCGTCACGCAATATGTTGCTGTCCCGCTGAAACGCGGATCCTGTCAGTGACAGGATGTTCTTCTCTTCGGGCTCATGGGCGAGCCGGTTTCATCAGTCAGCTGATCGGATCGGATTTTGTCATGTACCGGATCAAGAAGAGCGGTGATCTTTGACAGTATAATTTTGGATTTCGCATCACGACGGAATTCCGCGGGATCCAAAAGGTAGAAGTAAGTCAGCGAAAATTGAATTGTGCGTTATTCGTTAAGAATTCTTTGATCAAAAATTTCGTCCCGCATTTGCGGGATGATCTTAATTTACAAGATCGGACGAACCTGGAGGCCACTCTCACGAGTGCGTTTCCAGGCAAGAATGGTCAGAATTTCGGTCCCGCTTCGGTGGGATCGACAAACTTTGTCCCCGAGCAATCGGGGCTCCAAATTTTTACGGAGAGTTTGATTCTGGCTCAGAACGAACGCTGGCGGCGTGGATAAGACATGCAAGTCGAACGGGACTTTCCGCTGTAGCAATACAGTGGAAAGTTTAGTGGCGAACGGGTGCGTAACACGTGGGCAATCTGCCGAGAAGTGGGGGATAGCTCGCCGAAAGGCGAATTAATACCGCATGTGGTGAGAGGGGACATCCCTTTGAATCCAAAGCCGGGGCAACCTGGCGCTTTTTGAGGAGCCCGCGGCCTATCAGCTAGTTGGTGAGGTAACGGCTCACCAAGGCTATGACGGGTAGCTGGTCTGAGAGGACGACCAGTCACACTGGAACTGAGACACGGTCCAGACACCTACGGGTGGCAGCAGTCGAGAATTTTTCTCAATGGGGGAAACCCTGAAGGAGCGACGCCGCGT